>CAIMZI010000021.1 GCA_903845935.1 uncultured beta proteobacterium
CATGTCAAGCGTCTGCGTGAAGCGCTGGGTGCTGCGGGCACCATGGTGGAGACTGTGCGCGGTGCCGGTTACCGCCTGACCGCCAAGCCCCTGGTGCCGGTGGCTGAAAAAAGCAGCGCCTGAGCCTTGCAGGCCTGGGCCGCACTAGGGTAGCAGTCTGCGCCTGAAAATCAGCACGGTATCGTTGCCATCGGCCGGGTGGTGCACCTGAGCCATCAGCGTCCATTGGTTGGAGTCAACTGCTGCGGGCGCAGACAGATCGGCGCGGGGTTCGGCGATCAGCCAAGGGCAGTTTGCTTGTGCGTCCATCGCCTTCAGTTGCAGCTTGCCATAGAAGCTTAAGGCCGCTATCTTGCCCGGCCCCAGACCCTGCGTTTGCACGCAAGCGCTGGGTTGCAACTGCTCCAGCGTGTGCTCTACCAGCGCGTTGTAGCTCTGGGTGTAATTCAGCAAGGGCATCCACAGCGTCATCAACAGCAGCCAGCACAGGGCGGCGCCACCGGCAGGCAGCACCAGGCTGCGCCAGATGGCGGCGCGGTGGCGCCCCACACGCCACTTCACCAGCCAGGCCCAGACCACGCTTGCGACCAGGGCGATGGCGAAAGCCCATGCCGAAAAATGGGGCTCGAATCCGGGCGCCAGGCGCTGCACATTGGCCGCCGGTTGGCTAGGATAACCGGTCAGCATGGCAATCCACACCACCCAGATGGTGAAGCTGCAGCCGCAAAAGAAGATCAGAGTGAACCAGTCGATCAGCGCCGCCACCTGGCGTTTGAGTGTGGGCAGAGCAAAGGCTGCCAGTGCGGCCAGAGCCGGTAGACCCAGCAACAGGGTGCGGTCGGGTGCGCTGGTCGTCAGCGTGGAGCCCAACGTTACCAGCACAAACCAGACCGGCAGGGCCAAGTGCCGACTGATATTGCGGTTAAACAGCTGGCGGCGCCAGCGCCATACGGTCCATAGCGCGAGCGGCCAAGCCGGCCAGGTAAACCAGGTGAGCAGCTGCATGGCCCCGTTGAACTCGACCCAGCTCGCCTGCGGGATTTCGACCTTCCAGTGCCACAAGTCCAGCCGCTGACACAGATAGCTGCTTGCCATGCCACAGACGATCAGGACGGCAACCGTCAGCCCACGGTGGGTGTCCCGCTCATCCGCCTCAGAAGGGCAGTCCAGCAGGTGAATCAGCAGACCACCACTCAGAAACAGCATGGAGAGGGTAGGGGCACCACTCAAGCCCAGACCCACCACGCCTATGCAGGCCGAGACCATCGATGTGCGCGGGTGGAAGGCAAGCGAGGCCAGCGCATAAAACAGCAGGCTGGAAAATCCCAGTTGCGCCAGGGCCGGTGTGGTTTCATGCCCCAGTTGCCCCAGACCCAGGCAAGCGATCAGGGCCAGCAGTCCGCCATCCGCCATGGCCCTGGCATAGTCCTTGGGGCTGGCTTCGCCGCCAAAGGCAAAGGCGACGGGTTGTGCCCTGGGGCTGCGCGCCAGGTAATAGGTGCCGTACCAGCTGCCCGCCATGGCCAATGCCAGCAGCAGCGCAAAGGGCAGGCGCGCCAGCAGGTCGGCAGGCAGCCAGGCCGGACCCCATTGCATGGCCCAGGCACCCAGCCAGTAGGGAAGTAAGGCCGAATTTTCTGGCGTCAGGCCCATCAGCGTGGGATTCAGCCAGGCAGAAGTTCCCTGCAACAGTTCGCTCATGAATCCCAGGGCTGAGACGTCCGCGCTTTTCCAGGCATCGCGCCCCAGAAAACCGGGCAGCAGGTAGGCCAGGCAAAACAACAGCAAGGCGCCGTGCGGCAGGCGCCGGGCAGCGGATTGCGAAACGATGGCAGGATTAGGTTGGTTCACGCGGCTTGCAGTGTAATTTGCGACAGGCAGAAAAAAAGCAGCTCGGAAACCCGGGCTGCTTTTTTTGGGGGATCAGGCCGAAACCTGAATCCAGTTTACTTCGCTGTGACGGCGGTTTTGCCGAAACGGTTGCGGAATTTCTCGACACGGCCACCCATGTTATCCACGGATTTTTGTGTGCCAGTGTAGAAAGGATGGGATTCGCTGGTGGTGTCCAGCTTGTACAACGGCAGTTCGCGACCGTCTTCCATCTTGATCATTTCCTTGGTATTTGCGCAAGAACGTGTCACGAATTGGAATCCGTTGGACATGTCTTGGAAGCAAATTTCGCGGTAATTAGGGTGAATGCCAGCCTTCATATCTTCTCCATCAGTTGCGCCAGCCGCCCCGGCCTATTCCGGGGTACTTATCGCGTAAAGCCTCAAATTATAACCTATCGTTAGTTATCCACCTCTGCGCATCATGTCGAAGAACTCGCTATTGGTCTTGGTGGCGCGCATTTGCTTCAGAACCATTTCCATGGCTTCGACTTCGTCCATGTTGTAGAGGAACTGGCGCAGGATGCGGGTCTTCTGCAGAATTTCGGGTTGCAGCAACAATTCTTCGCGGCGTGTGCCGCTGCGGTTGAGTTGGATCGACGGAAACACGCGCTTTTCGTAGAGGCGGCGGTCCAGGTGGATTTCGGAGTTGCCGGTGCCCTTGAACTCTTCAAAAATCACTTCGTCCATGCGGCTGCCGGTGTCGACCAGCGCCGTGGCGATGATGGTCAGCGAGCCGCCTTCTTCCACGTTGCGGGCGGCACCCAGGAAGCGCTTGGGGCGCTGCAGGGCGTTGGAGTCCACACCACCGGTCAAGACCTTGCCCGAAGACGGCACCACGTTGTTGTAGGCGCGTGCCAGACGCGTGATCGAGTCCAGCAGGATGACCACGTCTTTTTTCAGTTCGACCAGACGCTTGGCGCGCTCGATCACCATTTCGGCCACGTGCACGTGGCGGGCGGCGGGCTCATCAAAGGTGGAGGCAATCACCTCGCCCTTGACGGTGCGCTGCATTTCGGTCACTTCTTCCGGACGCTCGTCGATCAGCAGCACCATCAGGTAGCTGTCGGGGTAATTGGCCGAAATGGCGTGCGCAATGTGCTGCATCATCACCGTCTTGCCGCTCTTGGGCTGGGCCACGATCAGGGCGCGCTGGCCCTTGCCGATGGGCGCAATGATGTCGATGACGCGGCCGGTGATGTTTTCCTCTGCCTTGGTGTCCTGCTCCAGCTTCATCTGCACCTTGGGGAACAGCGGCGTCAAGTTCTCGAACATCACCTTGTGTTTGTTGCTCTCGGGTAGGTCGCCGTTGACCTTGTCGAGCTTGTTCAGTGCAAAGTAGCGCTCGCCATCCTTAGGCGTGCGCACTTCGCCTTCGATCATGTCGCCGGTGTGCAGATTGAATCGGCGCACCTGGCTCGGGCTGATGTAGATGTCGTCGGTGCTAGCGGTGTAGCTGGTGTCGGGGCTGCGCAAAAAGCCGAAGCCGTCGGGCAGGATTTCCAGCACGCCATCGGCAATGATTTGCTCGCCGGTGCGCGCCCGCTTTTTGATGATGGCGAACATCAGCTCCTGCTTGCGCATGCGGCCGGTGTTTTCGATTTCAAGCTCTTCAGCCTGCTTCAGGACTTCCGACACGTGCAGTGCCTTGAGTTCGTTTAAATGCATGGATTGGGTCCCGTAGGGGGTTTGCCGAAATGTCGGAGGAAGACCGGAAAAATTCGAAAATCAGGGGAGGGAGAGGCAGATGGATTGCTAGCGCCTCGGTGTTCTACGCCGGTATGGGCGTCTGTCCTTGATGAGGGCAGTGAACCGACCTGATTATGACAGGAAAAGACGACCGTGCGGCAGTGTCACGGTCGTCGGGTTTTTAGCGGCTGGGATCAGGCCAGTTGCTGGTCGATAAAGGCCGTCAGCTGGGCCTTGCTCATGGCGCCCACCTTGGTGGCTGCCAGTTGGCCGTCCTTGAAAAGCATCAGCGTGGGGATGCCACGGATGCCGAATTTGGCCGGGATGTCGCGGTTTTCATCCACATTCATCTTGGCAATTTGCAGCTTGCCCGTATAGCTGACGGACACCTCGTCCAAAATCGGTGCAATCATTTTGCACGGACCGCACCATTCGGCCCAGTAGTCCACCAAGGTGGGTTGGGTTGCTTGCAGAACGTCGGCTTCAAAGGAAGCGTCGGTGACGTGTTTGATGAGATCGCTGGCCATGGGCTTTCCTTTGAGAGTTTCAGATGCATCTAAAGTTGCGGCATTGTGACAGAAAGCAAGCGTTCATAGTTCACGGCGCGCGCTATGAACAGCATAGACAAAATTGATGCTTGGCGGCGGTCAGGTCGATTGCAACCGAATTTTGTGCTCCACTCCTTGCTTAAGCGCTGATTGAACTAAATACCCTATGACTCCTTCCATTCCCGTGGCCGTTATCGGTGGCGGCCCTGCCGGCCTGATGGCCTCCCACATGTTGGTCGAGGCCGGCCACACCGTCCATCTCTTTGACGCCATGCCCTCGGTGGGGCGTAAATTCCTGCTGGCCGGCAAGGGCGGGCTGAACTTGACGCACTCGGAGGGTGCCGACACTTTTTCTGGCCGCTATGGCGAGCGCCGTGATGCCATCGAACAGGTGCTAAAGGACTTTGACGCGAATGCTCTGCGCGAATGGGCGCAAGGCCTGGGCATTGAGACCTTTGTCGGCAGCTCCGGGCGCGTCTTTCCCAAGGACATGAAGGCAGCGCCGCTGCTGCGTGCCTGGCTGCACCGCCTGCGCCACCCCGCGCAGGGCGCTGGTGTGCAGTTTCACATGCGCCACCGCTGGACCGGTTGGGGCTCAGACCGCAGCCTGCAATTTGACACGCCTCAGGGGGAAATCCAGGTTAAGGCGGCAGCCGTGGTGCTGGCTTTGGGTGGCGGAAGCTGGGCGCGCCTGGGTTCCAACGGCGCCTGGGTGCCTTTGCTGGCTGACAAGGGGGTGTCGGTGGCGCAGCTCTTGCCGTCCAATTGCGGCTTTGAAGTGCAGTGCGGCTGGAGCGAACATTTTCGCAGCCGCTTTGCCGGTCAAGCCTTCAAGTCGGTGGCGATCTCCCTGGTATCGGCCGCTGGCCCGAACTGGCGGCGCAAGGGCGAGTTTGTCGCCACCGAGTTGGGCGTGGAAGGCAGTCTGGTGTATGCCGCATCGGCCGCCTTGCGCGACGAGATCATACGCAGCGGCAGTGCGACCTTTCAGCTGGACTTATTGCCCGATATGTCGTTTGACAAAGTGCTGCAGGAGGTGAGCCACCCGCGCGGTTCACGCTCACTATCGAGTCACCTCAAAAGCCGTTTGAGCCTGGACGGCATCAAGGCCGCCATCCTGCATGAGTTGCTTAACAAGAGCGCCATCAACGATCCAGTCCAATTGGCCGTAGCCATCAAGGCCTTGCCCATCACCCTGCAGGCAGCGCGTCCGATCGACGAGGCGATCAGCAGTGCCGGGGGCGTCTTGTTTGAGGTGCTGACACAAGGCCTGATGCTGGAGCAAATGCCAGGCGTGTTTTGCGCCGGCGAAATGCTGGACTGGGAAGCGCCCACCGGAGGCTACCTGTTGCAAGCCTGCTTTGCCACCGGGCGCGCCGCAGGGAGGGGCGCGCTGCAGTGGTTGGAGAGCCAGGTCTAGATTGCAGGCTCGCCCGCGGCCAAGCGAGCCTGCGTCAGATGGAGCAGATCCCGCAGTTCATTGGCCTTGAAGGGTTTGGACAGGAAGCCGTTCATGCCAGCGTCCTCGCAGGCCTTGCGGTCGCTGGGCAGGGCATTGGCTGTCATGGCGACAATGGGAACATGCGGCAAGCTCCGCGAGCTTTCATAGGCGCGAATGGCACGGGTGGCCTCCAGCCCGTCCATGACCGGCATTTGCATGTCCATGAACACCAGATCAAAGCTGTGCTGCATGGCGGCATGCAAGCCCTCTTCCCCGTTTTGCGCCAGCGTCACCTGGTGGCCCGAGCGCTCGATGAGGCTGATGGCAAGCTTCTGATTGATCGGATGGTCTTCCACCAGCAGCACGCGTAGACCGACCGCCGGGGTGTTGCCCGCTGACGCAAGCTTGGCAGGCAGGCGGCTGGTGTCGGGCAACACTTCCATGGATCGTCCGGTCTTGAGCGGAACCGTAAATTCAAAGGTGCTGCCCTGATTCAAGGCCGACTTCAGGCTGATTTCACCGCCCATCAGACGCACCAGGGTGGTGGAGATGGTCAGGCCCAGGCCGGTGCCGCCGTAGGTACGGGTGGTAGAGCTGTCGGCCTGGGTGAATGCCTCGAAGACGCTGTGCTGCTTTTCAGGGGGGATGCCAATGCCGGTATCGCTGACCCAGAAACGGTACAGAGGGTGGGTATCGGCGACACATTCCCAGCCTACGGTGACCTGGCCCTCGGAGGTGAATTTAATGGCGTTTCCGACCAGGTTGGTCAACACCTGGCGCAAGCGGTTGGGGTCACCCACCAGATAGTGGTTCAGCTTGGCCTGCGACTGGGTGAGGATTTCCAGTCGCTTGGCCTGGGCGCGCACCCGCAGCGGCGCCAGGCAGTGGCGCATCAACTGGTCTAGGTCAAATTCGATCGATTCCAGATCGATCTTGCCGGCCTCGATCTTGGAGAAATCCAGGATCTCGTTGATGATGTTCAAAAGGGACGTCGCCGATGACTTGACCACCAGCAGCAGTTCACGTTGCTCCTCGTTCAGTGGCGTGTCTAGCACCAGGTCGGTCATGCCCATGATGCCGTTCATGGGGGTGCGGATTTCATGGCTCATGGTGGCCAGAAAGTCGCTCTTGGCGCGGTTGGATTGTTCTGCCTGCTCCTTGGCTTGCACCAGATCCAGCACGCGCTGCTTGATGGTGCGGGACATGGCGTTAAAGGCCGCGCCGAGCTGGCCCAGTTCGTCCTCGCCTTCATTGACCGGGGCCGGGCTCAGGTTGCCGGCGGTGACCTCGCGGCTGGCTCGCGTCAGGTCCACCAGATGGCGGGTGAGCCACAGGCCCAGCACCATCAGCAGCACCGCAGACAGCATCAGCTCTCCCAGGGCAATCAGGGTGCCTTGCGTCAGCAGCGCCTGTCGTGCGGCAAGAATATGCGACAGGTCCATGCCCATGTACAGGGTACCCAACCGTTGGCCGAACATCAGGATCGGTGTTTGCACATGGTGCACCGGGTTGGCCCCTTTGAGGGCTAGCTCGAAACCCTGGTCCGCCAGCGGCAACGGCGCCTCCTTGGGCCAACCGCTGCTGGCGACACGGTTGTTTTGCGCGTCCAACACCACCAAATAGCTCACGCCTTTTTGGCTCAGGCTTTCATCCAACACCGATTGCACGGTCGCATAGTCACGCTGGGCCATGGGCGCCACAGTGGCGGCGCTCAGAATCGGGATGATTTGTCGCGCGTGCTGTTCCACCTGCTCCACCAAATAGGAGTTCATCAGTCGCAGGCTGTTGCTGACCAGCAGCGTCAGCATGACTGCCTCCACCAGCACCGCAGCCAGCAGAAAGCGGGCCCGCACCGATTGAAAGGGCATGCGAAATTTTCCCGGCAGGCTCATGCGCTGTGCATCCCTGGCATGTAAAGCGGACTCAGCGTCATTGCAGCGAGGTGCGCACTTCCTTTGCGTAGGGCTCCATGGCTTCAAGTTCCTTGGGTTTGAGCTTGCGATAGCCTTCGAGCTTGTATTTTTCAAAATAGGCCTTGCCCTCGGAACTGGCGGCAAACGCGTTCAGCGTCACATCAATCAGATCCCTGCGCGCCGCCTGGCGTTTATTGAGCATGTAGACACGCCCGGCCAAGGACTCGCTGATCACCAAAAAGCGCAATTGCCCCTGCAGGTCCCGGCTCAGGCTCTGGTAATTGGCCAGCGAGGTGAAGCCCGCAGCAGCCTCACCGGACAGCACCAAGCGGGCCACGCTGTCAGACGCGCTGACGTAGCGCAGGGTGTCCGGATTGCCGTTTTGCTTCATCCAGTGTTGGCCCCACAGCGTCACTAGCGAGGTCGGCGACAGCCCCAACACCGGTTTACCCTTTAGGTCCCTTGCGGTTTTGAACTTGCTGGCATCGGCCACCAGTGCCACGGCACGAAAATCGGCACTGTAGGTGGTCAAGGGGATGTAGTCGCCATCGGTCTGGGCCAGCCTTGCCTGGTGTCCGGTGGTGACCGCAATGTCGTATTCCTGGTGCAGCATGCGCCTGGCAAATTCGGTGAAGTCCGGGGCCGTGACCACCTCCACCGGAACACCTAGCGCCTTCTCCAATTGAGCCCGCAGAGGTTGGTACATCTCCAGAATCACACGGGCACTGGTGTGGGGCGCGATACCCAGTCGAAAAGTGGCCGGCGTCTGGGCCACGGCAAGCGTCGCACCCAAACACAAGACGGCACTCAGAAACAAGCGCCTGTAGGCAAGAACGATTTGCATGTGATGAGCCCTTCTATTCGATGCGCCATTATCCGGCCGATGCCCGGCTGGCTTGCGCGCTGGCGCAGACTTATTTCAGCAGCGCCCCAGCGCCTGGCGAATCCGCTCAATCGTCTGCGGCATGGGTGCGCGGCTGGAAACTTCCAGACCGAGTTGCCGTGCAATGTCGTTCACCAGCGCCGGATGCAGAGGCAGACCACCGGAATCAATGGCGGCGATCAATTCTTGCGCGCGTCGCTCGGGAGTCGGTGGGCTTCGCCCTGGCAAGTGCGCTTTGAGCCAGAGAAGGGTCCGTTGGGACAATGGCTTGGCAGACATGGTTCAGGGACTCTAAGGCAGTGAAAAATACCTGGTGACAAAACGGCCGGTTCGAGCGGAGTGCCCAACAGGACAAAAAAACGGGTTGACGAGCCTTACCCCGGCACTGACTCCACAGTTAGGGCTGCTTGGTTCCCCACCTGACCCGGTTGGCCGCTTTGCCATGCGGGGAGGCCCGTCAAGCTGTATTGTAGTCTAGCGATTTGTCCTTCCTCCGGGTGCGGGTGCGCTATCTGCAATGCGACTGGCCAGCCCGTAGAATCGCTGCATGTCCTATCTCGTGCTCGCCCGCAAGTACCGTCCCCGTAATTTCACCGAAATGGTGGGGCAGGACCACGTGGTGCAGGCCCTCAGCAACGCGCTCACAACCCAGCGCCTGCACCATGCCTATATGTTCACCGGCACGCGTGGCGTCGGCAAGACCACGGTATCGCGCATATTGGCTAAGTCGCTGAATTGCCAGGGCGCGGACGGCAACGGCGGTATCACCGCCACACCCTGCGGCGTCTGCCAGGCCTGTACCGATATCGACAGCGGCCGTTTTGTCGATTACACCGAGCTCGATGCCGCCTCCAATCGCGGCGTGGACGAGGTACAGGCCTTGTTGGAACAGGCGGTTTACAAGCCGGTGCAGGGGCGCTTCAAGGTCTTCATGATCGACGAGGTGCACATGCTCACCAACACCGCCTTTAACGCCATGTTGAAGACGCTGGAAGAGCCGCCCGAGTATTTGAAATTTGTGCTGGCCACCACCGACCCGCAAAAGGTTCCGGTCACGGTGCTGTCGCGCTGCCTGCAGTTCAATCTGCGGCCGATGGCGCCCGAGACGATTCGCGAGCATCTGGAACAGGTGCTGCGGCTGGAAAATGTCAGTGCCGAAACCCAGGCTCTGCGCCTGCTGGCACGGGCCGCACGTGGCTCCATGCGCGATGCGCTGAGCCTGACCGACCAGGCGATTGCCTTTGGCTCGGGCCAGTTGCAGGAGGCCACCGTGCGCCAGATGCTGGGCAGCGTGGACCGCAGCTATGTGTTCCGTCTGATCGAGGCCCTGGCCAACGGTGATGGCCGCTCTGTGGTGGAGACCTCCGAGATGCTGCGTCTAAATGGCCTGAGCGCGGCTTCCACGCTGGAGGAAATGTCCACCGTGCTGCAGCGCATGGCGGTGTTGCAGGCCGCCGGCCCCGTGGCCGGTGACGAGTCTGACCCCGAGGCCGCAGACCTGGTGCGCCTGGCCGACCTGATGCCGGTGGACGAAACGCAGCTGCTGTACAGCATCTGCCTGCACGGTCGTGCCGACCTGGGCCTGGCACCCGACGAATACGCGGCGCTGACCATGGTGCTGCTGCGACTGCTGGCCTTCAAGCCATCGGCGGAAAAAAAAACTCTAACGCACGCTGAACCGCGGGCTGCGCTAGCCCCGCCTGCCTCAGCCGCCGCGCCGCGCACCGTGTCAGTGCCTGTTGATGCTGCGCCGACTGCACTGCCGCGCGCCGTGCAGCCCTGGGAAGACGAGCCGGTCGCACCAGCCGTCAAACCCCCAGCGCCTGTAGCCGCGCGCGAGCCAATACCTGTGCCTCTGGCAGTGGCAGTGGCGCCTCACCATGGCTTGCCAGGTGGGCAGATGCTTGCGGTATTGGATAGCGCCCCGCATGCCGATGAGCCTGCCAACGAGGAGGATCTGCCAGCGCAACAACCGCCCGTGAGACTGGCGGCACCAGTGCCCCGGGTACTTGCCATGCCCGTGCGCGAGCATGCGGAGTCCCGCATGGACATGGCGCTCAGCCCCGTCGCGCCGGTGTTGATTCCGGACGAGGAGGGCGACTTCTGGTTTGCCACGGTGCAGCAACTGGTGGCGGCCGAGGCCATTACCGCCATGGTGCGCGAGTTGGCCTTGCAATCGCAACTGGTGGCGCGCGACACCGACCAGTGGCTGCTGCGCGTGGAGCGCGAGACGCTTAACCATGCGGGTTCGCGCGACCGCCTGGCCACGGCCTTGGGCAACGCGGGTTTTGCGGTCCAGCTGGCGGTGGAGATTGGCCATGTGAGCGACTGCCCGGCGCGGCGCAATGCGGCGGCCTCGCAAGAGAAGCAACGCGCGGCCGAGAAGATTATTCTGGACGACCCCTTTGTGCAGGCGATGATGCGAGACTTTGGCGCGAAAATCGTGCCCGGCTCCATCAAGCCCCTCTAATTTTTAAACCCTAGAAAGAAAATCATGTTCAATAAAGGACAACTCTCCGGCCTGATGAAGCAAGCCCAGGCGATGCAGGACAATATGAAAAAGGCCCAGGATGAACTGGGTACGATTGATGTCACCGGCGAGTCCGGCGCCGGTCTGGTCAAGGTCACCATGAGCTGCAAGCACGAGGTCAAGCGCGTCACCATTGACCCCAGCCTGCTGGCCGAGGACAAGGACATGCTGGAAGACCTGGTGGCTGCCGCCTTTAACGCCGCCGTGCGCCGCGCCGAAGAAACCTCGACCGAGAAGATGGGTAAGATCACCGCCGGTATGCCAGGGCTTCCCGGTGGCATGAAGTTTCCGTTCTGATTTCCTAGCGCTGCATGTCCGACGCCCATTCGCTAGACGCGCTGATCCAGGCCTTGAAGCGCCTGCCCGGCGTGGGCGTGAAGTCGGCGCAGCGCATGGCCTTTCATTTGCTGCAGCATGACCGTGCAGCGGCGCAGTATCTGGCGCGTGCGCTGGACGATGCCTGCAAGCTGACGCAGCATTGCGAACTCTGCAACACCTTTACCGAGCACGCCATTTGCGCCACCTGCATGGACGAGAAGCGCGATCAGTCCAAGCTGTGCGTGGTGGAGACCCCGGCCGATCAGGCGGCCCTGGAGCGCACCGCTGCCTACCACGGCCTGTATTTTGTGCTGATGGGTAAGCTCAGCCCGCTCGACGGTATAGGCCCGCACGAGCTGGGCCTGAAAAAACTGTTTGAACGGGCCGGTGACGGCGTCGTGCAGGAGGTCATTCTGGCCACCAATTTCACCGCCGAGGGCGAGGCAACGGCCCATGTGATTGCCGAGGCGCTCAAGTCCCGTGGCATCAAACCGACGCGGCTGGCGCGCGGCGTTCCGGTGGGCAGCGAGCTGGAATATGTGGACCTGGGCACCATTGCCCATGCGCTTGTGGACCGGCGTTAAGCCGTCCACCACAATCTAGCCTTTTTTTGGTTTCTTTTTGACGGCCAGGCCGACGTGTACCAGCTTGGTCGCGGTGGCAGCAGGTTTGGCTCCATGCGCGGCGGGCCGTGCGGTCACTGCTTTCACCGCTGCGGCGGCCTGCGCTTGCGGCAGGAAAAGGATCACTGCCTGTTTGTTTTTGAAGCCGGCCGTGGTTTGCACGTTATTCCACTGCGCCACACTGGCAGCGCTGACTTTATATTTCTGCGCGATGTTCACCACACTTGCGCCTTTGCCAGCGTGCACGATGGTTTTGATCAACACGATTTCTGGCGCCAGCGACACCTGTCCGGTATCCGCCACATGGCTGGTGACATCCTGTTCGGTGTTGGCACCGCGCGGCACCAGCAGGGCAGAGCCAGGGCGGATCATCATGCGTGGCGGAATGTTGTTGACGGCGCGAAATTCGGCTTCGCCCATACCGGCCTTTTTGGCGGCGTCGGCCGCCCGCATGGTGGTCGGTGCCACCCACACGGTCCAGGATGCGAGTCTGCCGCCAGTGTAGCCATCCAGATTGTTCTGAAACACCTTGGCATTGTCCCAGGGCAGCAGGATCTGGGGCGTACCTGCGGCCAGGATGACCGGCTTGTTGACCGAGGGGTTCAGGGCCTTGAAGTCTTCCATGGGCACTTCCGCCAGCTTGGCGGCCAGCGCCACATCGATGTCCCGGCGTATGGTGACGGTGTCAAAGTAGGGGTGATTGCCAATGTCGGGCAGGCGCGAGTTGAAGTCTTGCGGCAGGGACACGATATTCTTGATGGCTTGCAACTTGGGCACATACATGCGGGTTTCCATCGGCATGGACAGGTCCTGGTAGCCGGTGTTCAGCCCCGCGTGCTGGTTCTTTGTAACGGCCTTGCCGACGCTGCCTTCGCCCCAATTGTAGGCGGCCAGTGCCAGATGCCAGTCGCCAAAGAGGTTGTAGAGTTTTTGCAGATAGTCCAGGGCTGCGCGGGTGGATGCCAGCACATCCCGGCGGTCATCGCGAAACACGTTTTGTTTGAGCTCAAAGGTGCGTCCGGTAGCCGGCATGAATTGCCACATGCCCGCCGCCTTGGCGCTTGACACGGCCTGCGGATTGAAAGCACTTTCCACAAACGGCAGTAAGGCCAGCTCGGTCGGCATATTGCGCAGCTCCAGCTCCTCGACGATGTGGAACAGATACTTCTTGGAGCGCTCGGTCATGCGAAAGATATAGTCAGGCCGCGCCGCATACCACTGTTCGCGGTCATGTACCAGGTCGTTGTTCAGATCGGGCATGGCATAGCCGCGGCGGATGCGTTCCCACAGGTCTTTGGGCGGAGACAGGGATGCGATGGCGCGGGAACTGGCGCGCTGGTCGGCTTCGCGATTGGCCTTGGCCTGCGCGCTAAAGTCCATTTGCGGCACCGCCCCGGCACCTGCGGAAGGCAACCTGGGGCCTGCGGAGGGCTCCAGCAGCTGGGCGTTCAGCGTCCGACTGGGTACCAGCGTGATGCTGTCGGCATCTGCGCTGGGGGCTGTGTGATCAGCCGTGCTGGCACAGCCGGTGAGCCAGAGCAGGGCGCAAATGCCGAGCAGTTTTAAACAGTTCATCGAAAGTCGTTCTTCCATTGGCGCAAGCAGGCAAAGGCGCCTACGCTTTGGGTCATGGCCGCGTCATGGGCTGCTGCTGCGGCGATGACGCCAGGCTCACGGCTGCGCAGAAAAGGGTTGATTTTGCGTTCCAGCAGCAGGTGCGATGGCAGGGTGGGCAGACCCTGGTCACGCAGCCGCTGGCAGTGGGCCTGGTATTGCTGCAAGTCGGCGTTGTCGGGCTCTACAGCGCGAGCAAACCTCAGGTTGCTCAGGGTGTATTCGTGGGTGCAGCAGACCCGTGTGTCGTCAGGCAGGGCTGCCAGGCTGTCCAGCGACACCAGCATTTGCGCCGGCGTGCCTTCAAACAGCCGACCGCAGCCACCGCTAAACAAGGTGTCGCCACAAAACAGCAGCGGAGCGCCGTCCATGGCTGCGCAGAAATAAGCGATGTGGCCCGCGGTGTGGCCCGGCACGTCCATCACCGTGAACTGCAGCCCCATGGCCTTGCAGGTCTGGCCGCCGCTGAGCCGAGTGAGGGGTTCGGGAATGTCTTCAGCGGCCGGGCCGAACACCTGTGCACCCGTGGCGTTTCGAAGCTCGGCCACACCTCCGGTGTGATCGGCGTGGTGATGCGTGACTAAAATGGATTCGAGCTGCAGGCCCAGGCGCTCTAGGGCGTCCAGCACGGGCCGCGCATCGCCCGGGTCAACGACCAAGGCCTTGTGCCCGTCGTGCAGCATCCATAGGTAGTTGTCATCAAAGGCGGGCAGCGGAATCAAGGTCATGAGCGAATCCATTATAAGTTTGTACGAATGGTTGCAGACGCCTGCAGGGCAGTACCTGCTGGCGTGGGAGCGCTCGCGGGTGGATGCCGCGGTGGCAGACATTTTTGGCTACCATGCGCTGCAGTTGGGCCTGCCGCAACTGAACGGGCTCCATACTAACCGGATGTCGCACCAGTGGCTGGCGCTGGACCAGTGGGGCCAGATGCACCAAGGGCAGTCCTGGTCGCCGGCCCTATTCACCGATTTTTGCGCCTTGCCGTTTCCGTCCAGCAGTCTGGATCTGGTCGTCTTGCCACACGCACTGGAGTACAGTGCCGACCCGCACGCCACGCTGCGCGAGGTGGAACGGGTGCTGGTGCCCGAGGGGCGGGTGGTGATCTGTGGCTTGAACCCGTTCAGCCTGTGGGGCCTCAAGCAGGTTCGGGCGCGCCTGGGCCTGGGCAACCTGTTTCTGCCCGAGGGCGGTGAATTCATAGGCTATTGGCGCTTGCGCGACTGGTTGCGCCTGCTCAGCCTGGAGGTGGAGCAGGGTGAGTTCGGTTGCTACAAGCCGGCTCTGCGCAGCGAAAAATGGCTGCAGCGCTTTGACTGTATGGACCGTGCCGGTGCGCGCTGGTGGCCGATACTGGGCGCTGCGTATTTTTTGGTGGCGGTCAAGCGGGTGCGCGGCATGCGCCTGCTGGGCACGGCCTGGAAGTCCAAGACGACGCTGGCGGCAAAGCCGGTGTCCGTGGCCCATAGCGTGACGGATCGATTAAATGGGGAGAAATACGATTGAACAATGTGGTGATTTATACCGACGGTGCCTGCAAGGGCAACCCGGGGCCAGGCGGTTGGGGCGCGCTGCTGCGCTCGGCCGATGGCTCTGAAAAAGAGCTGTGCGGCGGTGAACTGGGTACCACCAATAATCGCATGGAAATGATGGCGGTGATCGAGGCACTGGGCGCGCTTAAACGGCCCTGTGTCGTGGTGCTGCACCTGGACAGCCAGTATGTGCTCAAGGGCATGACCGAATGGCTGGTCGGCTGGAAGGCCAAGGGCTGGAAGACTGCCGCCAAGCAACCTGTAAAAAACGTGGACCTGTGGCAGCGTCTGGATGCGTTGGTGGCGACGGCCGGTCACAGCATTGACTGGCGCTGGGTCAAGGGCCATGCCGGCGACCCCGGCAATGAGCGCGCCGATACCCTGGCCAACTTGGGCGTGGAAAAGGCGCTGGGGCGGGGCTGAGCGAACGTGGAGGCCCTTGATAACCCGGCGCCGGGCCGCCCCAAGCCGGGTTGGCCCCCTGAGGGGGCAGAGAGCCACACGCAGTGGGCGAACGTGGGGGCTCCTAAATCACTCCGTCAAACATCAGCACATCGACCTCCTCGCCAATTGCTACGTTGCCTTGATCGTGGTGTAGCAACAAAAGTCCGTTGGCTGAGGCCATGGAACTGAGTACGCCCGAACCCTGTTGACCGGTGGTGCGCACCTGCAGGTTGCCGTCGCTGGCGTTTGCCACAATGGCGCGCTGAAACTCGGTGCGCCCTGGCTTCTTGCGAATCGCCTCCAGGCTATGGGCCTTGAGCAGCGGCGTGTCTTTTGCCGCCGCGCCCATCATGGTGAGCAGGGCGGGGCGCACAAAGGCCAGAAAGGTCACCATGACTGCCACCGGGTTGCCGGGCAGGCCAAACAATATGGCATCGCCGATGCGGCCCACCGCCATGGGGCGGCCCGGGCGCATGGCAATCTTCCAAAATGCGACACCGCTTTCGCCACCGGCGAGTTTGCGCATCACGGCCTTGGTGTGATCGGCCTCGCCGACGCTGACACCGCCGCTGGTGATGATGGCATCCGCTTCGTTTGCTGCCTGTTTGAATGCGACCTCGAGCGCCTGCGGGTCATCGCGCACCACGCCCATGTCTATCACCTCCACGCCCATGCGCGTCAGCAGGCCAAACAGGGTGTAGCGGTTGCTGTCGTACACCGCGCCTTCACGCGGCGACTGGCCCAGGCTGAGGATTTCGTCTCCGGTGGAGAAAAATGCCACCCTGAGCTTGCGCCGGACTTCCACTTGGGCCAGGCCCAGACTGGCCAGCAGACCCAGAGCTGCTGGTCCCACGCTTGTACCTGCCAGCAAGGCTGGTTTGCCCAGGCTCAGGTCTTCACCCCGGAAGCGCCGGTTATCGCCGCGCTGTAGTGCGCCCACCGGAATGCGGATGGACTGGCCAGTGACTTGCACCAGTTCCTGAGGCACCACCGTGTCCAGACCCGAGGGCATGACAGCACCGGTCATGATCTTCAGGCATTGCAGCGGCCCCAGGGGCGCGCTCCAGGCCTTGCCGGCGAAGGCGGTGCCTGCTATTTCCAAGTTCAGTTCGGTACCCGCTTGCAGCCATTCGCCACGAAAGGCATAGCCATCCATGGCCGAGTTGTCATGCGCCGGAACGTCGATGGGAGATACCACGTCGCTGGCCAAGACCCGCCCCAAGGCGGCCTTGATTTCGACGCTTTCGCTCTGCAGCACCGGCGTCACCAGGGTCTGCAAAAATTCCAGAGCGGTGTCGGCGCGCAGGGCCTGCGGGTCGTAGCCCTGCAGGCTGTCGGCTACTTGTTTCAGGGTCTTCATATCTGTTCCAGATCGTGCAACTCGCTCAGGGTGTTGGTATTGGCGAATGCGCGCGGCTCATCGTGCACCGCGTCAAAGGCCAGCTTGGTCTGCCGGTGGCTGGCGGTCCATGCGCCAATTTTTCGGCCACCACCGTCCATAAAGCTTTGCAGGCTGTCGGCCAGACTGGTGCGCATCAGACAGAAGACCGGTTGAGGCCGCAGCACCGTGCTGGCATTCTCCTGCAGTTCGGGTGCCATCGCCATGGCAATGTCGGCCCGCTTCGCAGTCAGGGCGCAGGACAGGCGTGCCAGCAGATCGAGTGGAAACAGGGGCGAGTCGCAGGGCACGCAGAGGAGGAATTCGTAACTGCCCTGGCATTGGCGCATCGCGGTCAGAAAGCCGGCCAGGGGGCCAGCAAAGTCCGGCATGCTGTCGATCCACACCGGCACGCCCATGGACTGGTACTGCGCCAGGTTGCGGTTGGCATTGATGGCGATCTGTCCAGGCGCCCCCCCGGCCTGCTGACGCAGCCGCTGCAGGGCGGTTTCCACCAGGGACTTGCCGCAAAAAACTTGCAGGCCCTTGTCCACGCCACCCATGCGCGTGGCCCGCCCACCCGCCAAAACCACGGCGCAAACCGATGTTGCAGGAATCTGTGGAGTGTCCACGCCTAGCCGCCTATATAGCTCATCTCGACCCTGCGTTTGCCATCGCCGGGGGGCGCAGCAGCTTCGGAGCCGCGCAGTTCGGAGTAGCGGTCGCTGCGTTCGCCCCAAATATGGGCGATTGCCGATGCCAGTTCGGCGTCGGATTGTTCACCTCGTACCAGATCGCGCAGGTTGTGGCCTTGTGAGGCAAACAAACAGAGATAGAGCTGGCCCTCGGTGGACAGTCGCGCGCGGTTGCAATCCGAGCAAAAGGCTTGCGTCACGCTGCTGATCACGCCAATTTCGCCGGCCACAGCGTCGTGCCCGCCCCGGCCATCCGCATAGCCCCAGCGCTGGGCGGTTTCACCCGGCTGCGCCGCTTCCAGGGGAATCAGTGGAAGCTCCTGTTGCAACAGGGCAATCACCTCAGCCGAGGGCAGCACGTCGTTCATGCGCCAGCCGTTGGTGGCGCCCACATCCATGTATTCAATAAAGCGCAGGACTATGCCTGTGCCCCGGAAGTGCCTGGCCATGGGCAGAATTTGATGGTCATTGGTGCCCCGCTTGACCACCATGTTGACCTTGATGGGCCCCAGGCCCGCCGCCTGTGCGGCCGCTATCCCGTCCAGTACATCCTGCACCGGAAAGTTCACATCGTTCATGGCGCGGAACACGGCGTCATCCAGCCCGTCCAGACTGACGGTAAGGCGATTGAGTCCTGCTGCCTTGAGCGCCGCCGCCTTGCGCTTGAGCAGCGAGCCATTGGTGGTGAGCGTCAGGTCCAGCGTTCGGCCTTCGGGTGTATGCAACGCCGCCAGTTGCGCAATCAATATTTCTATATTTTTGCGCAGCAGCGGTTCGCCCCCTGTGAGACGGATTTTTTGCACGCCATGCGCCGCAAATTGTCCGGCAATGCGGGTGATTTCCTCGAATGTCAGCAGCGCGGAATGCGGCAGATAGGGATAGTCCTTGGTGAAAACATCCTTGGGCATGCAGTAGCTGCAGCGAAAGTTGCAGCGGTCGGTCACGCTGATGCGCAAGTCCCGCAGCGCCCGGCCGCGCCTGTCCGTCAGCAAACCGGTGGCTGGTGTCAGTGCACCGAATGTCAGCGCGCCTGCCGAGGGCGCGCGCGCACGTTGGTCGATCAGTGGAATGACGCGTTGGGGTGAATTTTCTGCCATGCCCTATTGTCGGCTCAGTGGCTGGTAACCGTGGCGCGCGGCAATAACCACGGCTTGGGTGCGGTTTTGTACATCGAACTGGCGCAGAATGGCCGCCACATGGCTCTTAACGGTTTCTTCAGAGACCCGCAAATGGTCTGCAATTTCACGGTTGGACTGGCCATCGAGCAGGCAGCGCAGCACCAGTTCTTGTCGCTGTGTGAGGGCGGGCCCCTCGGTCACCTTCTCGGCAATGGAAGTGCTGGCGTTGAGTTCGGAGGGCAGGTAGATGTCGCCATTGAGCACATTGCGCACGGCGCGCAGCAACTCGTCACTGACGCTGGACTTGGTGACAAAACCGGCTGCACCCGCTTGCAGCACCTGACGCATGATATGGGTATTGGCCGAGCCTGACAAAAGTACAACGGGCAATTCCGGATGCCGCTCGCCAAAGATGGGCAAGGCATCCAGACCGTTCATGTCCGGCAAGTGGTAATCCAGCAACACCAGATCGAGATCGCCATGGGTTTGAGCCAGGCCAAAGGCTTGGGCACAGGTTCCAGCCTGCAGCACCTCTAGGTCCTCATCCAGGCCTTTAAGCACCTGGCGAAGCCCTTCTCGCACCAAGGCGTGGTCATCAACGACGAGTATTTTCACCAGCGACTCTTTATTTTTAGGACGACTTGATTGATTACATGTCAATGCTAGTGCATTTTGAATCCGCAGGCATACAAATTCTTTCGCCAGTGAAAATAACAAGGCCCGCTTGCGCGGGCCTTGCAAAAACCATTGTTGCGTCAATTAAACGCCGTGGAGCTTCATCATGAGCGGCACGATCAACAAGGCCACGATATTGATGATCTTGATCAGCGGGTTCACGGCCGGGCCGGCCGTGTCCTTGTAGGGGTCGCCCACCGTGTCGCCGGTGACGGCAGCCTTGTGAGTCTCAGAGCCCTTGCCGCCAAAGTTGCCATCCTCGATGTACTTCTTGGCATTGTCCCAGGCGCCGCCGCCGGTACACATGGAGATGGCTACAAACAGACCGGTCACGATGGTGCCCATCAGCAGGCCGCCCAGGGCCGCTGGCCCGAGGATCAGACCGACCAGGATAGGAGCCACTACGGGCAACAGGCTGGGGATCATCATTTCCTTGATGGCAGCGCTGGTGAGCATGTCCACCGCGGTGTCGTACTCGGGCTTGCCGGTACCGTCCATGATGCCCTTGATGTCGCGGAACTGGCGGCGCACTTCCACCACCACCGCGCCCGCTGCGCGGCCCACGGCTTCCATGGCCATGGCACCAAACAGGTAGGGAATCAGACCGCCAATGAACAGGCCGATGATGACCATAGGATCACTCAGGTCGAACTTGACGTGGCTGCCCAGGCCCTCGAGCTTGTGGGTGTAGTCAGCAAACAGCACCAGGGCGGCCAGACCTGCCGAACCGATGGCATAGCCCTTGGTCACGGCCTTGGTGGTGTTGCCCACGGCGTCTAGCGGGTCGGTGATGTCACGCACGCCGGCCGGGAGTTCGGCCATTTCAGCAATACCGCCGGCGTTGTCGGTGATGGGGCCGTAGGCGTCCAGGGCTACCACAATGCCGGCCATGCTCAGCATGGAGGTGGCGGCGATGGCGATGCCGTAAAGACCAGCCAGCGCAAAGGCCGAGTAGATCGCAGCACAGACAAACAGCACCGGCCAGGCGGTGGAGCGCATGGAAACACCCAGGCCAGCAATGATGTTGGTGCCGTGACCGGTGGTGGAGGCTTGTGCAATGTGGCGCACCGGAGCGTATTGCGTGCCGGTGTAGTACTCGGTAATCCAGACCAGGGCGCCGGTCAGGATCAGGCCCACAGCGCAGGCGCCGAACAGAGAGCTTGAGGTGATGACGCGTCCATCAGCCAGGGTCAGGGCGGTGGGGAATAGCGACTGCGTCACAAAGTAGAAGGCAATCAGCGACAAGATACCGGCCACGGCCAGACCCTTGTACAGGGCCGGCATCACGTTCTTCATGCCGGGCGAGGCCTTGACGAAGAAGCAACCGATGATGGACGCCACGATGGACACGGCGCCCAGGCTCAAGGGGTAGAGCACGGCATTGGGGCCACCGGCGCCCAGCAGCAGGGCGCCCAGCACCATGGTGGCGATCAGCGTGACGGCATAGGTTTCAAACAGGTCGGCCGCCATACCGGCGCAGTCGCCCACGTTGTCGCCCACATTGTCGGCAATCACGGCCGGGTTGCGCGGGTCATCTTCCGGGATGCCAGCCTCGACCTTGCCGACCAGATCGGCGCCTACGTCAGCGCCCTTTGTGAAAATGCCGCCGCCCAGACGGGCGAAGATGGAAATCAGCGAGGATCCAAAGGCAAATCCGATCAGCGGATTGAGCTTGGCGGCTGTGACCGCGCCGTCCGGCACCAGAAACATGTAAAAGCCCGTCACCCCCAGCAGGCCCAGGCCGACCACCAGCATGCCGGTGATGGCGCCGCCGCGAAATGCCACGTCCAGCGCCGGCCCAATGCCCTTGGTGGCGGCCTGTGCGGTACGCACATTGGCGCGCACCGACACATTCATGCCGATAAAGCCGCAGGCGCCCGAGAGCACCGCGCCCAGCACAAAGCCGACCGAACTCATGGGGTCCAGAAACACCGCAATCAGGATCGCCAGCACCACGCCGACCATCGCAATGGTGCGGTATTGGCGTGAAAGATAGGCGGCAGCGCCGGTCTGAATGGCGGCCGCAATCTCCTGCATCCTCGCGTTGCCTGCATCCTGGGAAAGAATCCAACTGCGTGCCCAAACGCCGTACACCACGGCGATCAAGCCACATACAAGCGCCAATGTCAGCGCTGAGTTACCCATCATATGAAGTCTCCTTGTTGATTCGCAAAAAAGGGCCAACGCATGCGCTGTCCCGCTGCGTTGCTTCCTCGTTGCTCCTGCTCAACATTTCTCCAGGAGAAGATTGGCCAACCGGCGAACTGTAGCGTTAAAAAATGACGCTTATGGCTAATCGCAAGGGCGGAGTCAGTAAAATCAGGGTTAATCCTGACAGTTTTTGATTTTCATCAGTAAAGAGACCATCTATGTCCTTAGACAACGTGACCCCCGGCCCCAAGTGCCCCGAAGAATTCAATGTGATCATCGAAATTCCGATGAATGCCGATCCGGTGAAGTACGAAGTGGATAAGGCTACAGGCGCTATTTTTGTGGACCGTTTCATGAGCACGGCCATGCATTACCCCACCAACTATGGCTATGTACCCAAGACCATGTCGGGCGATGGCGATCCGGTGGACGTGCTGGTGATTACACCCGTGCCCCTGATTCCCGGAGTCGTGGTGCCCTGTCGCGTTATCGGTATTCTGATGATGGAAGACGAGGCCGGTATGGACGGCAAGGTGCTGGCCGTGCCCACCAACAAGATTCTGTCGCTCTACAGCCGCTGGGAAAAGCCGGAAGACCTTCAGCCCCTGCGCCTGAAGACAATCGCCCACTTCTTTGAGCACTACAAAGACCTGGAAGAAGGCAAGTGGGTCAAGATCATTGGTTGGGAAGGCCCAGACGCTGCCCGTAAGGAAATCATGGACGGCATTGCTGCCTACAACAAGCTGCAAGCCTGATAGGCAACGCGCGCTAGTCCTTGCGAAAGGGCGTGCGTGTGTCCAGGTCATCCATGTAGTTCGCTATGCCATTGCCTTCTCTTTCCAAGAAGTTGGCGATGGCGTCGCTGAATTGCGGGTGGGCGACCCAGTGGGCGCTGCTGGTCTTGACCGGCAGCAGTGCACGCGCCATCTTGTGCTCGCCCTGTGCTCCGCCTTCAAAGCGCTGGTAGCCATTGGCAATGCACCAATCGAGCGGCTGGTAATAGCAGGCTTCAAAGTGCAGGCAGTCCACCCGTTCCAGCGCACCCCAGTAGCGGCCATAAGCTACTTTTTCCAGCCTGGGATCCGATGCCACTAAGCTGTTGGCGCGATAGCTGCCAATGCCAATCAGGCTGCTGGCAATCGCTTGACCGTCGCGCTGGGCAATAAATAGCAACCAGTTTTCCGGCATGTCCTGGGCCATGCGCTTGAAAAAGCCAGGATTCAGGTAGGGCGCATTGCCATGTTCCAGGTAGGTGCGTTCATAGCAGCGGTAGAAAAAGTCCCAGTCTTGTGGGCTGATTTCTATACCCTCGGCGCAGCGAAAAGTCACACCGGCCTCAAGGACCTTGCGCCGTTCCTGTCGGATTTTTTTGCGCTTTTCCTGGGACAGCGAGGCCAGGAAGGCATCGAAGTCGGCATAGCCTGGTGCCGTGTTGGTCCAGTGAAACTGCACGGTGTGGCGCAGCATCAAACCGGCCTGCGCGCAGGCCGCGATATCGTCCTGGGCACCAAACAGCAGGTGCAGGGAAGATAGCCTCCATTGGTGGCATAGGTCCACCAGCGTTCGTACCAGTTCAGCCCGCGCCTGCGCATCACGCGCCAGCAATCTGCTGCCTGGCACTGGGGTAAAGGGCACGGCCACCACGGCTTTGGGGTAGTAGGGCAGGCCGTGCTGCTGGTAGGCGTTGGCCCAGGCCCAGTCAAACACATACTCCCCCATGGAATGGCCTTTCACGTAGAGCGCGGCAGCGGCGGCCAGCCCCTGGTCATCGCTTAAGGTCACAAAACGAGGCTCCCAGCCGGTGCGCGTGCAGGCACTGCCGCTGGTATGCAGCGCGCTCAGGTAGGCATGACGCATAAACGGCGTGGCATGAGACTGCTCCTGAAGCAAGCCGTCCCAGGCCTGCGCGTCGAGTTCCAGCGGCGAAGTCGCGACCTGAATGACATAATCATTCATGCTCTGCTCCCGGGCACGACGGTCCCATCTCTCTTGGGGCTGCTTACAAAGTGGTTCATGACTCTCAAACTGTGCGTTGCGCAACTTAATTTTTTCGTTGGTGATTTGGACGGCAATGTCCGCAAAATAGTGGATGCGGCGCACCAGGCCTATGCCAGCGGCGCCCGCTTGCTGCTGACACCCGAATTGTCTCTGTGCGGCTATGCCGCCGAAGACCTTTTCTTGCGTCCTGCCTTCATTCAGGCCTGTGATGATGCCTTGTTGCGCTTGGCCTCGCAGTTGGCTGGGTTAAAAGGCATGGCCGTGGTGGTCGGGCATCCCACGGGAGGCACCGAGACGCGCACCCGTTCGGTTGCAACCCAGCGTCGCTTCAACGCGGCCAGCGTGTTGCGCGAAGGCCAGGTGGTGGCCAGCTATGCCAAGCGCGAGTTGCCCAATTACCAAGTGTTTGACGAGCGCCGTTATTTTCAACCGGGTGATGGCGTATGCGTATTTGAAGCAGGTGAGGGTGCCGATAGCGTTCGTGTGGGCCTGTTGATTTGCGAAGATGCCTGGTTTGAAGAGCCGGCAAAACTGGCAAGGCAAGCGGGCGCACAGCTGCTGGCAGTGATCAACGCGTCGCCCTTTCATATCGGCAAGGGCTATGAGCGTGAGGCCGTGATGGCGCAGCGTGTGCAAGCCACCGGTCTGCCCCTGGTCTACGCCCATCTGGTCGGTGGCCAGGACGAGGTGGTGTTTGAAGGCCATTCGTTTGCACTGAATTCCGATGCGTCGCTTGCCGGACGTGCCAGCAGCTTCAAGGAGCAACTGTTTGAGTTGCAGTTGGATCAGGGGCCGAATGGTTTGCGCCTCACGGGCGGCGTGGAGCCGGTGCGCAGTCCGGAAGCGGATCTGTGGGACGCGCTGGTGCTGGGCGTGCGCGACTACATTGGCAAGAATGGCTTTCCGGGTGTCTTGCTGGGCTTGTCCGGTGGCATTGACTCGGCCCTGGTGCTGGCGGTGGCGGTGGACGCCCTGGGTGCCTCAAAAGTGCGCACCGTCATGATGCCCTCACCTTATACGGCGGATATAAGTTGGCTGGATGCACGCGAGATGGCCCAGTGCATGGGCGTGCGCTACGACGAGATTTCCATAGTGCCGGAATTTGAGGCCTTCAAGGCCTCGCTGGCGGGCGAGTTCGCTGGCCTGGCGCTGGACGCCACCGAAGAAAACATTCAGGCCCGCATTCGTGGCACCTTGCTGATGGCGCTGAGCAACAAGTTTGGCAGCATTGTGCTGACCACGGGCAACAAGTCGGAGATGGCGACGGGCTATTGCACGCTGTATGGCGATATGGCCGGCGGCTTTGCGGTGATCAAGGATCTGGCCAAGACTCAGGTCTTTAGAATGGCTCGCTGGCGCAATGCCCATGATCCCTACGACACCTGCGCCAATCCCATACCGGATCGCATCATCACGCGCGCCCCCAGCGCGGAGTTGCGCCCTGATCAGACCGACCAGGACAGCCTGCCGCCCTACGACATTTTGGATGCGATTGTGGAGCGCTACATGGAAAACGACGAAAGCATAGACGCACTCATCGCGGACGGCTTTTCCAAGGAAGACGTAGAGAAGGTGACGCGCCTGATCAAGGTCAACGAATACAAGCGCCGCCAATCGCCCGTGGGTATTCGGGTTACCCACCGCAGTTTTGGCAAGGATTGGCGGTATCCTATAACTAACCGCTTTAGGGCCTGATTTTTCCTGGAATTATTGATGAAACAAATTACCGCTGTCGTGAAGCCATTCAAATTGGAAGAGGTGCGAGAAGCCTTGGCCGCCTGTGGCGTGACCGGTTTGACCGTGACCGAGGTCAAGGGCTTTGGCCGCCAAAAGGGCCATACCGAGTTGTACCGGGGTGCCGAATATGTGGTCGACTTTTTGCCCAAGGTAAAGATCGAAGCAGTGGTCAAGACCGAGGACGTGGACCAATGTGTGGACGCGATTGTCAAGGCTGCTCGCACCGGCAAGATCGGCGACGGAAAGATTTTTGTGACCAGCGTGGAGCGCGTGGTGCGTATCCGTACCGGCGAACAGGACGAGTCTGCAGTCTAAAGCTCTACAAAGCCGGATATTTGGCTGTGCTCACGCCAGATGCTGGTAGAGCGCGGCCAGCCACACGCAGGCGCAAAAAATCAGACTGAGCAGCACGGCTGCGCTGCCCATGTCCTTGGCTCGCTTTGAGAGGTCATGCCATTCGGGGCCAACCCGGTCGATGGCGGTTTCAACGGCCGTGTTCAGCAGTTCAACCACCATCAAGGCGATCACGCTACCGGCCAGCAAGGCGGTTTCGATCCAGTTGGATCCCAGCCAAAATGAAAGCGGCAACAAGACCATTGCGGCTAGTACCTCTTGGCGAAAAGCGATTTCACCCCAGCCGGCGCGCAAGCCGGCAACTGAATAGCCAGTTGCATGCCAGACACGGCTAAGGCCCTTGCGTTCCTTTTGCGGGTTCACCACGGCGGTTGGGTCTGGAGCTTGCATGGGGTTTGGTTTATCAGCTTCGAGGCTGCGAGCTTACCAGCCGCGTGCCGGCCCAGACGTCGTGCCAGAACTGGCCTTGTGGCTGAAACCGGCTGAGCAGGGCCCAGACCGCTATCCAGCCCCCTACGATAAGGCCCAGCTCCGATCCCGTGAGGTGGAACGGTGCGGCTGCAATCAAGGGCGGTAGAAACCAGACCCAAGCCAAGAGATAGCGCCCCAGCGCCCGCGCTTGGCTGATGGGATTGCCGACACGATCCACCACACGGACATTCCAGGTCTTCATTGCCAAGGTCTGGCCCTTGGCCCAAAACCAGACGAAGTAAATCCCGAAGATGACGAACAGGAATGCCTGCAGTGCATTGCGGTTGTCCATGGCATTGCGCGTCTGGCTGAGCGTGCCAAACAGGTAGCCAGCAATAAAGACTACGCCGAACATCAACATCCCTTCATAGGCCCAACAGGCCATTCGGCGCCAGATTCCGGGTGCCATCAGGGTTTGGGAGGGGTTGGCTCTGACTCGGCAGCTGGCGCCGGTTCCGCATTCTGCGGCAGTAGCGTATTGCGATTCAGTGGTTTCTGTTTGGCTGCTGCGGCGCGCTCGGTTTCAGGCGTGTGTCTGGTGACCGGCACCGTGGCCATTTTATCAGGTGCCACCGGTTTGATGGCAACCGCAGCGCCTACCGGTTTGACCTTTGCGCCGTCCGCCAGTTTTTTGCGATCTTCCGGACTCAGTGCCTGATAGGCCTTCCAATCGGCTGCGCGGTCTTCCTTGGCAAGGGATTTCGTTTGAGCAAAGTTCAAGCGTGCCAGCTCGCGGTCTCTGGGGGAAAGTCCAGCCCACTCCACCATGCGGCTGTGCAGCTTTTCCTGATCCGCGGCGCCCAGACTGGGGTAAGTCTTTGCTATTGCAAGCCACTTGCGCTTCTGGCCTTCACTCAGGCCGCCCCAGGCCTCTTTCAATGGTTTCAATGCCTGCTGCTGGGCCTTGCTCAGAGAGGACCATGCGCCGGTAGTCTCGGCTACAGCCGGATTGTTGTTACTTGGCGTCGGGGTTGCCACGGGATGAGCCCACGCAGTCAGCGGCAACATGGCCATGCACAGCAAGGCCGCGCAACAACTCCCGGCGAATGCGCAATGGCGTATAGGCAAGTTCGAACCTAACCTTGAAAGCATGAAGGTGACGGGTTAATTGGTTTTGTTGGCTCGCAAATACTGCGCAAACCCTGGATCGACATAGGCAGAAGGCGGCAGCTCATCGGTGAGAAGTTCGGCATCCACTTCGGCCACTTCCCTTGCGCGCAACTCGTCTTGCAACACGACAATCGTGATCAGCCCAAGCACCAAGGCCAGCAAGGGCAACAGGGACGCAAGCCGATTCCAGAAACCTTCTTGGTGACCACCCCACTGCAGCACGGCCTCAACGCCAGATACGGAAACCGCAGTGGCGACTTGCATGCTTTCTACTCTGCGCTTTGAAACCGCTCGATTACGGGCGGCTCTCAGGCGTTCGCTGAAATCGTGAGGAAGCAGATCCGCTCCTTCCGACAAGCGTGCTGCAACTGCCATCCCGAAAGCATCGCCATCAGCTGCCAAAACATTTTCTGCCCGCGTGTTCATAATCTAATTCCCTTTGCTCTCAAAGCCTGGCTAAGTGCCGACACCGCCCTTGAGCAGTGTGTTTTTACACTGCCCTGCGAACAGCCCATGGCAGCGGCTGTTTCCGCAACATCCATCTCCTCCCAGTAACGCATCAGGAAGGCTTCCCGTTGACGCGTTGGAAGTTGCTGCACCTCCGCTTCGATGCTACGCAAGGTTTGTGCCCGGTCTGCAATGTTCTCGGCGCTCTCGCCCATGTCGTTGCCAGAGGATGCGTCCAGCGTCTCCAAAAGGTTGAAGTCTTCGTCCTCATTGGATGATTCAAAGTCACTCATGTTGGAAAACAGAGCGTTCTGGACCTTTTGACGGCGAAACCAGTCCAGCGTGCAGTTCGACAGGATGCGCTGAAACAGCATGGGCAGTTCTCCCACCGGCTTGTGGCCGTAATGCTCGGCCAGCTTCATCATGCTGTCCTGCACGATATCCAGAGCCGACTCTTCGTTGCGAACGTGGTAAATCGAGCGTTTGAAGGCCCGCCTTTCTACGCTTTTCAGGAAATCGCTGAGTTCGGATTCGGATGCCAAGACAAAAGTTCGCTTGAAAAAACGCGAATTATCGCACTATGACGGCAGAAAATTCGCAGCGATTTGGCAGAGCGGGCCGCAGGAGTGCCATAATCCGCATTGCTCATCAAAAGGCAAACGGGTCCTGGTCCGGCGCAATATTCACTGCGTCCATGTCTTGGTCCTTAAGTCCCGACGCGACGCCAAAAGTGTTTGTGAAGGGGCACCCAAGGTTTTTCGTTAGAGAAATTCACAAAGGTTCATCATGGAAATATCCAAAGCTGAAATCGCTTCAGCGGCCACTGCCGCACAAAAATCTGCCTCTACTCCTGAACTTCGCGGTGCGGAGATTCTGATCAAGGCGCTACAAGCCGAAAACGTCAAGTACGTCTGGGGTTACCCAGGCGGTGCCGTGCTGCACATTTACGACGCTTTTTTCAAGCAGGACAGCATTCAACATGTGCTGGTGCGCCACGAACAGGCGGCAGTGCATGCGGCCGACGGTTATGCCCGCGCCACCGGCGATGTCGGTGTGGCATTGGTTACCTCCGGCCCCGGCGTCACCAATGCCGTGACCGGTATTGCTACCGCCTATATGGACAGCATTCCGATGGTGATCATCAGCGGACAGGTGCCAACACACGCCATCGGCCAGGATGCCTTCCAGGAATGCGACGCCGTGGGCATCACACGTCCGGTGGTGAAACACAATTTTCTGGTCAAGGACGCCAGAGATCTGGCGGAAACCCTGAAAAAAGCCTTCCACATCGCGCGCAGCGGCCGTCCCGGGCCGGTGTTGGTGGACATCCCCAAGGACGTGTCCTTTAAGAAGGTGGCCTACGCCGGTTATCCGAGCAGCATCGAGATGCGCTCCTACAACCCGGTGCGCAAGGGCCATGGCGGTCAGATCCGCAAGGCGCTCCAATTGCTCCTGGCGGCCAAACGACCCTACATTTACACCGGTGGCGGCGTGCTCTTGAGCAATGCCTCGGCCGAGCTGCGCACCCTGGTGGACATGCTGGGCTACCCGGTCACGCACACCCTGATGGGCCTGGGTGCATACCCGGCCAGCGACCGCAAGTACCTGGGCATGCTGGGCATGCACGGCACGGTGGAAGCCAATAACGCCATGCAAAACTGCGATGTGCTGCTGGCTGTGGGTGCACGCTTTGACGACCGCGTCATTGGAAACCCCAAGCACTTTGCGCAAAACGAACGCAAGATCATCCATATTGACATCGACCCGTCGAGCATCTCCAAGCGGGTGAAGGTGGATATTCCCATCGTCGGCGACGTGAAAGACGTGCTGAGTGAAATGATCGCCATGATCAAGGAAAGCACGACCAAGCTCGATGGGGGCGCTTTGGGTGCCTGGTGGGACCAGATCGAAGCCTGGCGCAAGAAGGATTGCCTGAAGTACGACCACGGCAAGGGCGACGTGATCAAGCCTCAGTATGTGGTGGAAACGCTGTGGAACATGACCAAGGATGCGGACACCTACATCACGTCCGACGTGGGCCAGCACCAGATGTGGGCCGCACAGTATTACCGCTTTGACGAGCCACGCCGCTGGATCAATTCCGGCGGCCTTGGAACCATGGGCGTGGGCATTCCCTACGCCATGGGCATCAAGCTGGCCAAGCCCGAAAGCGAAGTGTTCTGCATCACCGGCGAAGGTTCGGTGCAGATGTGCATCCAGGAACTCTCCACCTGCCTGCAATACAACACGCCGATCAAGATCTGCTCGCTCAACAACCGTTACCTCGGTATGGTGCGTCAGTGGCAGGAAGTGGAGTACGAAGGCCGCTACAGCCACAGCTACATGGACGCGCTGCCCAATTTTGTGAAGCTGGCCGAGGCCTATGGCCATGTCGGCATGCTGATCGAGCGACCTGAAGATGTGGAGCCCGCACTGCGCGAGGCCCGCAGGCTCAAGGACCGCACGGTGTTCATGGACTTCCGCACCGACCCGACTGAAAATGTGTTCCCCATGGTCAAGGCCGGCATGGGCATCACCGAAATGCTGCTCGGCGCTGAAGATCTGTAGTCCCCATAACCATTTACTTTTTGACGAATCTATGGCCCGCCAAACCTGCGCATTACCGTGTGCGGATGAGGGCGGCGAAAACGGAATGCTCAAACGCAGGTTCACATCTGCGCAGCATGTGAGCCGTAGCCAAAAGAGGAATCTATTCTTATGAAACACATCATTGCAGTTCTGCTGGAAAACGAGCCCGGTGCTCTTTCTCGCGTCGTTGGTCTTTTCTCGGCCCGTGGCTACAACATCGAGTCGCTGACCGTGGCTCCGACCGAAGACCCCAGTCTGTCGCGCATGACGATACAGACCGCTGGATCCGAAGACGTGATCGAGCAGATCACCAAGCATCTGAACCGTCTGATCGAGGTGGTCAAGGTGGTGGATCTGACGGAAGGCGCCTACATCGAGCGCGAGCTTATGATGGTGAAGGTGCGCGCCGTGGGCAAGGAGCGCGAAGAAATGAAGCGCATGGCAGACATCTTTCGGGGGCGCATTATTGACGTTACCGAGAAGAGCTACACCATCGAGCTGACCGGCGACCAATCCAAGAACGATGCGTTCCTGGACGCGATTGAGCGGTCCGCCATTCTGGAAACTGTGCGTACCGGCTCCAGTGGAGTCGGGCGCGGTGAGCGCATTTTGCGCGTTTAAATTTTTTAACGGAGAGATGACATGAAGGTTTTTTACGACAAGGATTGCGATCTGAGCCTCATCAAGGGCAAGACGGTGGCCATCATCGGTTACGGCAGCCAGGGCCATGCCCACGCACAAAACTTGAACGACAGCGGCGTGAAGGTGGTGGTCGGTCTGCGCAAGGGCGGAGCTTCCTGGGACAAGGTTGCCAAGGCTGGCCTGACGGTCATGGAAGTCAACGACGCCGTGAAGGCCGCCGATGTGGTTATGATTTTGTTGCCTGACGAAAACATTGCGGGTGTCTACCAAGAGATTGAATCGTCCCTGAAACAGGGCGCTTCGCTGGCCTTCGCCCACGGCTTTAACGTGCATTACAACCAGGTCGTGCCCCGCGCAGATCTGGACGTGTGGATGGTCGCTCCCAAGGCGCCCGGTCACACCGTGCGCAATACCTACACCCAAGGTGGCGGCGTGCCCCACCTGGTGGCGGTGCACCAGGACCAGTCCGGCAAGGCCCGTGATCTGGCCCTGAGCTATGCCATGGCCAATGGTGGCGGCAAGGCCGGCATCATCGAGACCAACTTCAAGGAAGAAACCGAGACCGATCTGTTCGGCGAGCAAGCCGTTTTGTGCGGTGGCGCGGTGGAACTGTTGAAGATGGGCTTTGAGACGTTGGTCGAAGCCGGTTACGCGCCCGAAATGGCCTACTTCGAATGCCTGCACGAACTGAAATTGATCGTGGACCTGATCTATGAAGGCGGCATCGCCAACATGAATTACTCGATCTCCAACAATGCCGAATATGGCGAGTACGTGACTGGCCCCGAAGTCATCAATGCCCAAAGCCGTGAAGCCATGCGCAACGCGCTGAAGCGCATCCAGACCGGCGAATACGCCAAGATGTTCATTCTGGAAGGCCGCACCGGCTACCCCAGCATGACCGCTCGCCGCCGCCTGACCGCCGAGCACCAGATCGAAGTGGTGGGCTCCAAGCTGCGCGCCATGATGCCCTGGATTGCCAAGAACAAACTGGTGGACAAGACCCGCAATTAATCTTTTTGATTGCCCGCGAAAAGGCCACCTTGCGTGGCCTTTTTCTATGGCGGCGGCAAGGTTTTTCCGCTCCTAGGCGGAAGCGCCCTTCTGGGGGGCAGAGAGCCACATGCAGAGGGCGAGCGTGGGGGCGGCGTAAGGCCTGCGACAATGAGCGCTGGCTTACACTTGGTGCTAGGTTTGTGGCAGACAGGCCGCAAGCATTTATTTTTGGATGTTGGAAAAAGCTCAGGAACACTTATGCAAGATGGAAATGATCCCGCCGCTCAAGACAGTGACATGGTCGCTGTGCGCAAGCCGCGCAAGGGCATTTACATACTCCCGAATTTGTTTACGTTGGCAGCGCTGTTCGGCGGCTTTTATGCCATTGTGATGGCTGTGGATGGCCGCTTCGATCTGGCAGCCGTGGGCGTTTTCTGTGCCATGGTGCTGGACAGTCTGGATGGCCGCGTGGCGCGCATGACCAACACCCAAAGCGCGTTTGGCGAGCAAATGGACTCACTCTCCGACATGGTCTCCTTTGGCGCCGCACCGGCGCTGATTTCCTATGTGTGGGCCTTGCATGGTCTGGGGCGTTGGGGCTGGTTTGCCGCGTTCGTCTACTGCTCCTGCGCGGCCCTGCGTCTGGCCCGTTTCAATGTGAATACCGCGGTCGTGGACAAGCGTTATTTTCAAGGCCTGCCGTCGCCCGCCGCCGCCGCCCTGATCGCTGGATTTATCTGGCTGGCCACCGATCTGGGCTTTAAGGGCTCAGAGCTTGCCTGGCCCACCTTTATCCTGTGCCTCTATGCCGGCCTGACCATGGTCACCAATGTGCCTTTTTACAGTTTCAAGGATGTCAGCATGAAGCGCAGCGTGCCGTTTGCGGTGATCGTTGCGATTGCCTTGGCGATTGCCCTGGTCAACCTGGATCCGCCCAAGGTGATCTTTGGCTTGTTTGTGCTTTATGGCCTGAGTGGCTATGTGGTGTATGGCGTGCGCAAGTCGCGCGGCGTGCAGACCAGCGTCATTAGCACCTCCACCGACGAGCCCGACGAACGCGGCTTGCATTGATACAGGAAACAACAAATGACCGACAAACTGATTATTTTTGATACCACCCTGCGCGACGGTGAGCAGTCGCCCGGCGCCTCCATGACGCGCGACGAAAAGCTGCGCATTGCGCGCCAGTTGGAGCGGCTCAAGGTGGACGTGATTGAGGCCGGTTTTGCCGCCAGTTCCAACGGCGACTTCGAAGCCGTGCAGCTGATTGCCAACACCATCCGGGATGCGACGATCTGCTCGCTGTCCCGCGCCAATGACAAGGATATCTCGCGTGCGGCCGAGGCGCTCAAGGGGGCCAACCGTGCCCGCATCCATACCTTCATCGCCACCTCGGCGCTGCACATGGAAAAGAAGCTGCGCATGACGCCAGAGCAGGTGTTTGAGCAGGCCAAGCAGGCGGTGCGCTTTGCGCGCAATCTGGTGGAAGACATTGAATTCAGCCCGGAAGACGGCTACCGCAGCGACCCCGACTTTTTGTGCCGCGTGATCGAGGCCGTCATCAAGGAGGGCGCCACCACCATCAATGTGCCCGACACCGTGGGTTACGCAATCCCAGAGCTGTACGGCAATTTCATCAAGGACCTGCGCGAGCGCGTTCCCAATTCGGACAAGGCGATCTGGTCGGTGCATTGCCACAACGACCTGGGCATGGCCGTTGCCAACTCGCTGGCCGGTGTCAAGATTGGTGGCGCACGCCAGGTGGAATGCACCATCAACGGCCTGGGCGAGCGGGCCGGCAATTGCAGTCTGGAAGAAGTGGTGATGGCGGTGAAGACGCGTCGCGACTATTTTGGTCTGGAACTCGGAATCGACACGCGCCACATCCTGGCCGCCAGCCGCATGGTCAGCCAGACCACCGGTTTTGTGGTCCAGCCTAACAAGGCCGTGGTCGGTGCCAATGCCTTTGCCCATGCCTCCGGCATCCACCAGGATGGCGTGCTCAAGGCGCGCGACACCTACGAAATCATGCGCGCCGAAGATGTGGGTTGGAGCGCCAACAAGATCGTGCTGGGCAAGCTCAGCGGCCGCAATGCTTTCAAACAGCGCCTGCAGGAGCTCGGCGTGCAGATGGAAAGCGAGGCCGACATCAACGCCGCATTTACCCGCTTCAAGGAGCTGGCAGATCGCAAGAGCGAGATATTTGACGAAGATATTCTGGCCCTGGTCAGCGAAGAAAACGTGTCCCAGCACAAGGAACAATTTGTCTTCGTGTCGCTGTCGCAGCACAGCGAGACCGGCGAGCGACCCCAGGCCAGCATCGTATTCACGGTGGACGGAAAAGAAGTGAAGGGCACATCCGAGGGCAATGGCCCGGTGGACGCATCGCTCAAGGCGATCGAATCGCACGTAAAGAGCGGGGCCGAGATGGTTTTGTATTCGGTCAATGCCATCAGCGGCTCTACCGAGAGCCAGGGTGAAGTGACGGTGCGGTTGCAAAACAGCGGCCGGGTGGTGAATGGCGTGGGCGCCGACCCGGACATCGTGGTGGCATCGGCCAAGGCGTACCTGAGTGCGCTCAATAAGCTGCAAAGCAAGGCCGACCGGGTTGCTGCCCAAGGTTAATCGCGAGCCGGCCCTATTTTTTCATTAAGTTTGTTTTGCAAGTACTTGATCTAGTGGAACTTTCTTGATTACACTCAGGGCCATCTGCAGGCGTCCGTCGGCGTCATTGCGACCTGGCCGAATGAATGGAAATCACCGTGAACCAACATAAACTGTGTATGCGCCGCTTAGCCTTGCTTGGAGTCATGGCGCTTACGCCCCTGTGCGCCAACGCGGTGCAAGGTGCCGAGCATGTCAAGCATCCCGTCAAGAAGCATGTACTGAGGACGCATGCGCTGAAACATGTGGCCCATGCGGCGCTAGTTGGTGTGCCAGCTCAGCCCTCATTCGGGCAGCTAGCGGGCTTGCATGGTGAACACGATGCGCTGGCTCTGAAGTCTAGCGTGGCGCTGGTGATAGACCAGGATACCAAGGAAGTGTTGTTCAGCAAAAACGACCACGCGGTGGTTCCCATTGCGTCGATTACCAAGCTGATGACCGGCTTGCTGGTCAGCGAGGCCCATTTACCCACGGATGAGGAAATCACCATCAGCCAGGCCGATGTCGACACCGAAAAAGGCAGCTCCTCCAGGCTTGCCGTGGGTACCACGCTCAGCCGTGGCGAACTGCTGCACCTGGCGCTGATGTCTAGTGAAAACCGTGCTGCCCATGCCCTGGGCCGGACCTATCCAGGCGGCTTGACGCACTTTGTTGAGCTCATGAACACGCGTGCCAAGAGCCTGGGCATGAACGACACCAGCTATGCGGAGCCCACCGGGCTGTCTAGCAAGAACCAATCCAGTGCGCGCGATTTGGCAACCTTGGTGAACTTCGCCTATGGCGACTCCACCTTGCGTGAACTCTCTACATCTACCGGCTACCAGGTGGAGGTGGGTCGCCGCACGCTGCAATACAACAACACCAACCGCTTGGTCAAGAATCCGGCCTGGGACATTGGCATTCAAAAAACCGGCTACATCACCGAAGCCGGTCAATGTCTGGTGATGCAGGCAAAAATTGCCGGACGCAAGCTGATCATGGTGTTTCTGGACTCGGCCGGCAAACTCAGCCGCATTGCCGATGCTGAGCGCGTGCGCCACTGGGTTGAAACCAATCCCCTGTTGAGCCGCAAGGGCTCACCGCTGGCCAGCCGCCAGCCGGACCAACGCGTCGTCGTCAATTAGTCTGGCGGGGCTTGCCCGAGCTGGGCCTAGCGCGTGCCGCTGGCCTTGTGACCCAAGGCCTCTGAAATGCTTCTGGCAGTTTCCTTGAGCTTGGGCAGCCACTCGTCTTCCAGTCGACCGGAGGGTGCCGAGATCGAAAGCCCGGCCACCAGTTTGTTCTGGTCGTCGTAAATGCCTGCGGCCATGCAGCGCACGCCCAATTCCAGTTCCTCGTTGTCGCTGGCCTGGCCATATTGGCGGACCTTGCCGAGCTCGCGCTCCAATGCCTCCAGCGAGGTGATGCTGTTTTTGGTGTGGCCTTGCAGGCCGGTGCGGGTGGCATAGGCGCGGGTGCGCTGGGGGTCATCCGCGGCCAGAAAAAGCTTGCCCACCGATGTCAGATGCAGGGGCGCATGTCCGCCAATGGCGCGCACCACCTGCATGCCCGAGCGCTCGCTGTAGGCGCGCTCCACGTACACGATTTCGTCGCCCTGGCGCACGCTCAGGTTCACTGGTTGCTGTATCAGCTTGTGCAGCTCACGCATGGGTGTGAGCGCCGCATCGCGCACGTTGAGCCGGCTTTTAACCAGGTTGCCTAGCTCCAGCAGGCGCATGCCCAGGCGGTAGCTGCCGGGTTGGGGGCGGTCAACAAAACGGCCAGTCGCCAGGTCGTTGAGGATGCGGTGGGCGGTGGACGGGTGAAGGCCCGCCTTTTCGCTGATTTCCTTCAGGGAGATGGCTTCTTCGCGCGAGGCCAGCACGTCAATCAGCGTGAACATGCGTTCCAGCACCTGTACTGCCGGTACGCTGGGTAGGTCGGGGTCTTTTTTTGCCATGCCGAAGTATCAGGCCAAACCGGCCGATGTGGCCTCATGAATGCGCCACTTTCCATTCGTCAAGATCTCGCAGGGTGCAAAACGGGACTTGTAGTTCATTTTGGGGCTGTCCTCTATCCAGTAACCCAGATACACATAGCCCAGCCCTAATTGTCTGGCCTGCCGGATTTGCCACAGCACGTTGTAGGTGCCGTAACTGGCGTGGAGCTCAGGCTCGTAAAAGGTGTAGACGGCAGACAGCCCATCATCCAGCACATCGAGAATGGAGACCATCCTCAAGGTGCCGGCAGCGCCATCCAGGCCGGGCTCACGAAACTCCACCAGCCGGGAGTTCACGCGGCTTTGCAGCAGGAATTGGGTGTACTGGTCGACGCTGTCCTCATCCATGCCACCACCGGCATGACGGCTGTTCTGGTAGCGCAAGTAAAGCGCGTAGTGCTCCGCTTCAAACCCCAGCTTGAGCACCCGCACCACCAGTTGCTGGTGCTGGCTCCAGGCCCTTCGCTGACTGCGCTTGGCCCGAAAGTGCTGCGTGGGCACCCGCAAGGGTGTGCAGGCCTGGCAGCCATCGCAATGCGGACGGTAGGTGAACATTCCACTGCGTCTAAAGCCGCGATCCACCAGTTCGGAATAGGTGGAGTTGTTGATCAAATGGCTGGGTGTGGCCACCTGAGAGCGCGCCATGCGCGCCGGCAAATAGCTGCATTCATAGGGTGCAGTTGCATAGAACTGCAGGGTTTGAAGAGGAAGCTCCTTGAGATCGGTCACAAAAATCGTCAGGTATCCAGTAGGTGCGTCCAGTATAGAGGCTCAAACCGCCAAGCCGGTGCTGTCTGAGTCATCGCACGGGATACCGTCGACAGAAAAACGGAGCGTGGCGTCTCTGTGGCGCCAAGGGAGGAGAGGTGCGCGGTATTTTGCTGGCAGTCAATCATCGCCACACCCTGGGCACGGCAAAAGGCGACTAGGGCGGCCAGTGCCAGTTTGGACGCATCGCTGCGCCGGGCAAACATGGACTCGCCGAATACCGCCTGGCCAAGACTGACGCAATACAGTCCGCCCACCAGTTCACCATCGACCCAGGTCTCCACACTGTGTGCATGGCCCGCGCGGTGCAAAGCCTGGTAGGCAGCAACCATCTCCGGAACAATCCAGGTGCCGCTCTGACCCCGGCGCTCGCTATGCGCACAGCTTTCGATGACGCGGTCGAAGGCAGAGTCGATGCGAATCTCGCAGCGCGCGTCGGCGCGAAACCGCTGTATGGTTTTTTTGAGCGAACGGTGCAACACGAAGCGTTTGGTATCCAGCACCATGCGCGGGTCCGTGCTCCACCACAGAATCGGCTGACCCTGGCTGTACCAGGGAAAAATCCCGTGTGCGTAGGCACGCAGCAGGCTGGCCACATCCAGACTGCCGCCCGCGGCCAGCAGCCCTGGCGCGTCGGAGTCAGTTGGCCATGCCTGCATGACGTCGGGAAAGTGTTCGCCTGGATCGAGCCAGGCAAGTGGGGGCGGTGTTGGCATGTGGAACCGGCTTATGACGGGTAGGTGAAAAATACTGCGGTGCCCAAGGGCTGTGGGCAGTCCAGCGGTTAGAATATGGGAGTCGGGGCGTAGCGCAGCCTGGTAGCGCATCTGGTTTGGGACCAGAGGGTCGAAGGTTCGAATCCTTTCGCCCCGACCATTATTCAAAGAGTTAGCCGGTTAGCGCCTGCTAACTCTTTTTCGTTGAGCTTAGACATGTGCTGCAGTTTAAATGCGACGGGTTCGGCATGGTACGGATTCACTGTGTCCTCTTTATACCAATCCGAACCAGCCCAGCAATCCACCTGCGGCCAACAGCCACAGCAGATGGATGCGGGTGCGCCAGACCAGCAGCGTCACCGCAATGGTCAGCAGCCACAAGGGCCAGTTGTTGCCGGAACGGTCCTGTGCGTGCGACAAAATCCAGCCGGTTGCTCCTAGCAGGCCGATGACGATGGGCGCCATGCCGGACTTGAAGGCGCGCACGCCCAAACGTTCGCGGTTTCGGTGGCCCCAGCGGGCCGCTGCCAGCGTCAGCGTGGTGCTGGGCAGCAACATGCCAACCATGCTGGTGGCCACGCCCAACAGACCCCAGGGCCAGGCCGCCATGCCGCTGGCCGTACCACCGGCCGAATTGACGCCCACATTCCAGCCCATCAGCGGTATGAACAGCAGATTGGGTCCGGGTGCTGCCTGCGCCAGGGCCATGCTGGCGCTGAACTGGCTTTGGCTCAGCCAATGCTGTTGCTCCACCAGATAGCGGTGCATGTCGGGCGCGGTGGCAATCGCTCCGCCCACGGCCAGCAACGACAGCGACAGAAAATGTCCCAGCATCTGCCACCAGTCCATGGCGCTCAGAACAATGCTCATGGCTTTGCTCTCGTTCCGGTGGCCGGAGCTCGAACCTGGCGCAGTGCCCGGTAGGCCAGGGTGCAGCTCAGGCCCCCCAAGCTCAGCAGCACCCACACCAGGGGAATGCGCAGCAGGGCGATGGCGACAAAGCCCCAGGCCACGAATAGCCAGCTCAGCTTCTGGCCTATCGGGTTATTCTTGAGCGCTGGCAGCAGTTTGAATCCGGTGGCGGTAATCAGGCCGGCGGTTACCGAACCCATGCCACGCAGCGCGCCCTGGATTTGCGGTTGGTCGGCAACGCCGGAATACAGCAGCACCATGGCCAGCACGATCAGCAAAGGAAAAAACAGCATGCCGGCCATGGCCAGCAAGGCCCCGGACGTGCCAAAGTAGCGGTCACCCAGAATCAGGGACAGGTTGACCACATTCGGTCCAGGCAGGATTTGCGCCACGGCCCAGTCTTCCACAAATTCCTCGCGCGAAAGCCATTGTTTTTCTTCCACCAGCACGCGCTGCACCACGGCCAGCACGCCGCCAAAGCCCTGCAAGGCCAGCCAGGAGAAGGACCAGAATAAATCGGATTTTGAGCTGGGTCGCATGGACATGGAGCTTACAGCAGCGCCAGCTCCGAACAGACCCAAGCGATTACTTTCGCATCGGTACACAGTTGCAAATGGCCCAGTCCCTCAAACACCACGGGCCTGACGCCTTGCAGGGTTTGTGCACGTTGCGGGAAGACGATGTTGTCCTGCGGCGTGAGCGCCACGCGAAACAGGCTGCGTGTGGCCTCGGTCTCCGCGGCCGCCAGGTCTTGCAGCCAGGGGCTTTGCCAGGCCATTTGCAGCGCGTTGGGTGTGGCAATGACAGGATTAATTTGTGTGCCCACATGCGGTGTGCCCAGGGTGATGGCGCGCGCCACCTGTGCAGTGCCAAAACGGCGCATCCAGGCGCGCATGGCCAGGCCACCCATGCTGTGGCCTACCAGCGCCAGTCGCTGCTGCCCGGTCTGCTGAAGCAAGGCCTGCACCGCAGTTTCGACCCCTAGCGCATAGTCATCGATCGAGGTAAACACCGGCTCCAGGTTGATAGCCAGAAGCGCATGGCCTTGGGCTCGCAATGCCGCAGCGATTGCGTCCCAGAGGCGGTAGTTGCAGCCATAACCGTGAACCAGCAGCACCGCAATCTTGGCCTGCCCACCAACGCCAATTTGGGTTTGCGGTGCAGCCAAGGCCCAGGGCTGGCGCAGCAAAAAAACCTGGATGGCGGCCCAGCATTCTCCGGCCAGCGAACGCCACCACAGGGCGGCAGGTTCATCCGAACGCGAGACCGAGCAGCTATAGAGGACGGCCAGCAATGCCACGGCTACAGGCACCGCCAAGGCGGTAAAGACCATGGTGAGCAAGGTCCATGTCGGCGCGAACCGGAAACCCAGCCAGAAGCCCAGCGCCGCACCCACCAGCGTCTGCAGGGCAATGGCAAGACGAAGCGTGCGGGCCAGCATCTGCTTTAGTTCCTGTTTTTCAGCAACGCCTCAATCTGCGCGTCCTTGTCTTGCCAGAGCTGCTGCACCCAGGTCGAAAAGGCTTCTCTAAATGCCGGGTCATTGCCGTAATCACCGGCCAACAACTCCGGCGGAATGGGGATGCTGCGCACCCGCACGATGACCCGGCGCATACGCCCGCATAAAAAGGTCCAGAAGCCGGGAATGCCGTCGGGATAGACGATGGTCACATCCAGAATCGACTGGAATTTGTCGCCCATGGCGTTCAGTGCCAGCGCCACGCCGCCGGCCTTGGGCTTGAGCAGGTAGCGGTAGGGCGACTGTTGGCGCGCATGTTTGGCCGGGGTGAAGCGCGTGCCCTCCATGAAGTTGGTGACGCTGGTGGGTATCAGGGTGAACTTTGCGCAGGCGCGCCTTGTGGCCTCCTGGTCCTTGGCGCGCATCTCCGGGTGCTTCTTGAGATAGGCATCGCTGTGGCGGCGCATAAAGGGGAAGTCCAGCGCCCACCAGGCCAGGCCCATGATGGGCATCCAGATCAGTTGCTGCTTGATGAAAAATTTGAGCAGCGGGATGCGCCGGTTAAGCAGGTGTTGCAGCACAAAGATGTCGGCTGCGCACTGGTGGTTGCTGTTGACCAAGTACCAGTGGTTTGGGTCCAGCCCTTCCATGCCCAGCACATCCCATTGCGTTGCTTGGGTGAGGGACATCCAGGCGCTATTGCAGGCAATCCAGTTTTCGGCAATGCCCACCAGCACCGGGTCCAGCGCCAGGCGCACGCTCTGGAATGGCAGCACCAGTTTGACCAGGGCGAACACCAGCAGAATCGGCACCCAGAATAGAATGTTGAGCAGCAGCAACGCGCACGCCAGAACTCCGAGCAGCAGTGCAGGCAGGCGGTTGAGCATGGCTTTCTTAAATCACTTCAGACTGCCGGACAGGAACTGAGCCAGCCGCTCGCTCTTCGGTTTAGCCAGCACCTCGGCCGGATTGCCTTCTTCCTCCACCACACCCTTGTGCAGAAAAATCAGGTGGTTGGCCACCTCGCGGGCAAAGCCCATTTCGTGCGTCACCACCACCATGGTGCGGCCCTCCAATGCCAGGGTCTTCATCACCTTGAGCACCTCGGACACCAGCTCGGGGTCGAGCGCGCTGGTGGGTTCGTCAAACAGCATCACCTCGGGCTCCACGGCCAGGGCGCGGGCTATGGCCACGCGCTGTTGCTGGCCGCCGCTTAAATGCGCCGGGTAGCGGTCTTCCACCCCGGACAGGCCCACCTTGTTGAGGTATTTGCGCGCGGTCTCAATCGCCTCGTCCTTGGGCACGCCCAGGATGTGTACCGGGGTTTCAATGATGTTTTGCAGCACCGTCATGTGCGCCCACAGGTTGAAGTGCTGGAACACCATGGCCAACTTGGTGCGCAGACGCTGCAATTGTTTGGCATCTGCCGCTTCGAGTTCGCCGTTTTTGCCTTTGACCAGCAGAAGCTTTTCTCCGGCCACCTCGATGCGGCCCTGGTTGGGCTTTTCCAGCAGATTGATGCAGCGCAGAAAAGTGCTTTTGCCCGAGCCCGAGCTGCCGATGATGCTGATCACATCGCCGGCATGTGCCGTGAGCGACACGCCCTTGAGCACCTCGTTGGGCCCAAAGCTTTTGTGGATGTTTTCGACCTGGAGTTTGAGTGCGGAAGTGGGCATGGATCTGGCTATTCAAAAAAGCATTCGCGGCATAAAGGCATTCGCAACAAGCTGTCAGTTGCCCAGCAGGGGACCGGTTCTAAACGGGGTGGGGCCAGCAATCTTGCCGATTTCGCAACCGGCAGTGACATAGCGGTCGCGTATGCGGGCATAGAACCGCCCATCCACACCGGCCAGCACCTTGCTTGCGACACCTGCAATCGGGTCGACGACCTCGGCCACCAGGTCGCCCATTTTGAGCATCTGTCCCGGTTCTGCAAAAAAGACCACGACGCCGGGGCCGCGCGCACGCAAGGTTTCGGAGCCGGCCAGCGGCGTCGGCTGGCACAGCGCCGCGGGAACTTCTGGCTGATGGCCGGTCTGCAGCACGCCCAGATGTTCCAAGTAGGAAAAGATCGCGTGGGCGTCTTGCGCCGCATGGGCGTGGGACACATCGAGCTCGCCGCGCAACTCAATCGTGGTGGTGCAGCAGCCCTGAGGAATGGGATGGTCCAGGCCCCGTTTTTTCAGCGCCTCGGCCAAGCGCCACCAGACGCCCGACAGGCATTCGTCGAGCGGTCCGCCGCCCGAATCCTTGGCAAGCAGAATGGCCTGGCTTCCCATGAAGTGGGCAATGGGCTCCAGTTGCGGCCAGCAGCTTTCTTCGCAGTAAAAGTGCATCACGGCTTCGCAGTCGCAATGCAGATCCAGCACGATGTCGGCATCAAAGGCCAGACTCAGCAGCGTCTTGCGCATGCTCTGCAACTCGGTGCTGGGGGTCCAGGCGGCCAGATGGGTGGCCATGGCGGCGCGCACGACCCGCACGTTGGTGTCCGCATCCGTACCCAGCTTGCCAAGAATCTCCGGCAGAATTTCCGTCTCGAAGTCCGGGTAATGGCGGTTAAAGTTTTCCGAGCTGCCCAGCTCAAAGCGGCCCATAGGCTTGTGGTCCAGGCGCTGCGCTAGTCCAATCGGATTGGAGACCGGCACCAGCACCACTTCACCTGCGACCTGCCCAGCGGCGTCTGCCGCTTCCAGCAGTGGGCGCAGATGGTGGGCGGCCAACATGCCCGGCAGCTCTTCGGCGTGCAGGCTGGCCTGGATGTAAATCTTGGGCCCCGCGCCCGCGCGGCCAAAGTGGAAGCTGGTGAGGCTCTTGTGGCTGCCCAGACTGGGCGACAACAAAGCGTGGTCTATGCGGTGCATGATTTCTTAGTGCTTGCGCGGCGCCAGATAGGCCAGGAAGCGGCGCTCGGCCAGGCGGAACACGGCAATCAGACAGAACGACGCGACCAAGTAGATGAATGCTGCCGCAATATAAGCCTCAAAAGGCAAGTAGTAGTCGGAATAGACCCGGCTGGCGGCGGCGGTCACGTCCAGCATGCTGGGAACGGCGCTGGCCAGGCTGGTGCTTTGCAGCATCATCACCACCTCATTGCTATAGGCGGGCAGGGTGCGGCGCAGGGCGCTGGGCAAGACCACGCGCAACATCACCTGGAAGCGGCTCATGCCAAAGGCCTGTGCCGCCTCGATTTCGCCGGCATTGGTTTCGCGAATGGCGCCGGCCAGCATCTCGGCGGTATAGCCGGCCGTGTTCAGGCTAAAGGCAAACAGGGCGCAGAAAAAGGGTTCCTTGAAATAGGTCCAGGGCCAGATATCGTTCCAGCGTTCCTGAATCCATTCCAGCTGGCCCAGGCCGTAATAAATCATGTAGACCTGAATCAGCAGCGGCGTGCCGCGCACCACATAGGTGTAGGCGCCAACGATCCAGCGCAAGGGCGCCCAGGGGCCGGTCAGGGCCAGCGCAAAAATCAACGCCAGCACGGCGCCAATGCCCAGTGAAGAGAACAGCAGGCCCAGCGTGGTCAGAATGCCATTGCCGTACAGCGCCAGGTTTTGTGGCTCGAAAATGACCGACCACTTCATAGCGTAGCCCGTTTGGCACCCAGGCTGAAGCGCGCATTGAGCTTGCGCAGCGCGTACAGGGAGACGGTGGTATAGACGAGGAACAGCGCCGCAGTAAACAAAAAGAAGGCAAAGGGCGAACGTGTGGCGGCACTGGCTTGCTTGGCCACATAGGTCATTTCCTTCAGGCCGATCAGGCTGACCAGGGCCGTGGCCTTGATCAACACCAGCCAGTTATTGGTGAAGCTGGGCAGGGCGTAGCGCACCATTTGTGGTGCCGTGATGCGCACAAAGGTCTGCACCCGGCTCATGCCAAAGGCCCAGGCGGCTTCCATTTGTCCCTTGGGAATACTCAGAATGGCGCCGCGAAATGACTCGGTCATATAGGCGCCGTAAATAAAGCCGATGGTCAGCACCCCAGCGAAAAATGGATTGATGTCTACATTGCCGTTGCTTCCCAGGGCGGCCAGCAAGTGGTTCAGACCAATCGTGCCACCATAAAACACCAGCAGCATCAGCACCAGATCCGGTATGCCGCGAATGATGGTGGTGTAGGCGGTGGCCACGGCCACCAGCAGCCTGTTGCCCGAGAGCTTGGCAGCCGCGCCCAAGAGGCCCAGCACAATCGACACCAACAGTGCCAGCAGCGAGACTCCCACTGTCAGCACGGCGCCGTGCAGGATCGTGAAATAGTAACCGTTCATGGATGGCCCAGTAGACAAGTACAGCGCGGTGGCTGCGCTGTACTTGGGCTTGGCTTATTCGCCGTAGACGTCGATGTTGTACTTGGCAAAGTACTTGTCGTTCAGCGCCTTGTAGCTGCCATTGGCGCGGATGGCCTTAATGCCTTCGTTCAACTCGCCCTTGAGCTTGTCTTCACCCTTGCGCAGGGCAATGCCGATGCCGTAACCATAGTACTTCGGGTCCTTCAGCTCGGGGCCGACCACGGTGTAGTTGACACCTTCGGGTTTGCCCAGAAAACCACCAGCAACTTCCAGGTAGTCGGCCACGGTGCCGTCCAGTCGTCCTGACTTGATGTCCAGATAGACCTGGTCTTGCGCTTCGTAGGAAGTCACGATGGCACCGGCGGGCTTGAGGTCACCCATGGCGTATTTTTCGTTGGTGCTGCCCTTGAGAACGCCGATCTTCTTGCCCTTGAGCGAAGCGATATCGGTGAACTTGAAGGACTTCTTCAGGACGATGCGGCTGGGCGTGTTGTAGTACTTGTCGGTGAAGTCCACTTCCTTCAGGCGGTCATCGGTGATCGACATGGAGGAGATGATGACGTCGTACTTTTTGGCGTTGAGGCCGGGGATCATGCCGTCCCACACCTGCTCCACAAATTCGCACTTGCGCTTGATCTGCTCGCACAGGGCGGTGGCGATGTCCACGTCAAAGCCGGTGGGTTTGCCGTCGGCGGTCTTGAAGGTGAAGGGCTCGTAGGTGGGGTCGATGGCGACCTTAAGCGCGGCTGCTTCAGGGGCTGGAGCCGACGCGGCCGGAGCGGCGGGGGCAACGGCAGGAGCGGGCTCTTCCTTCTTGCCGCAGGCGGCGAGTGCAGAGAGGGCGACCAGCGTCAAAAGCAGTTTCTTCATGGGGTTTCCTTAAAGTGACCCGCAGCGGCGCTGCGAGCGAATGGGTGGACGTGAAAAATCGATTCTACGATCCAAAGCACGCAATTTTGGTGCCGGTCAGAACTAAAGCCTTGGGGTTTGTACCGTGCGCAGTACCCTTGGGCCGCTCAATGGCATGCGTAAAACCTTACACTCGCCCCTTATTTCCCCCCGGTATCCCTGATGAACGCCCCCTTAGACGTCTCCTTTTTTGCGCGCGCCGCCAAACCGCTGTCCAGCTACCGCAAGTACTGGGCGAGCCGCTTTGGCACGGCCCCGTTCCTGCCCATGAGCCGCGCCGAAATGGACAAGCTGGGCTGGGACAGCTGCGATGTGATCCTGGTGACGGGCGATGCCTATGTGGACCACCCCAGCTTTGGCATGGCCGTGATCGGCCGCATGCTGGAGGCCCAAGGCTTTCGCGTCGGCATCATCGCCCAGCCCGACTGGACCAGCGCCGAAGCCTTCAAGGCCCTGGGCAAACCGAATCTGTTCTGGGGTGTGACGGCCGGCAACATGGATTCCATGATCAACCGCTACACCGCGGACCGCAAGATTCGCACGGACGACGCCTACACCCCCGGCGACGTGGCCGGCAAGCGCCCCGACCGCGCGGCCATTGTCTACAGCCAGCGCTGCCGCGAAGCTTTTAAGGATGTGCCGCTGATTCTGGGCGGCATTGAAGGCAGCCTGCGCCGCATTGCCCATTACGACTACTGGAGCGACAAGGTGCGCCGCTCCATCGTGGTGGACGCCAAGTGCGACCTGCTGCTGTATGGCAATGCCGAGCGCGCCCTGGTGGAAATTGCGCACCGTTTGGCGGCACGCGAGCCGGTGCATTCCATTACCGATGTGCGCGGCACCGCTTTTGTGCGCCGGCCCGATGACGAGACCGGCAAAGGCTGGTTCGAGATTGACTCCAGCAGCGTGGACGAGATCGGCCGGGTCGAGGCCCACGTCAACCCGTACATGACCACCAGCGAGCAGGCGGCCGAGCAGGGCGCAACTTGTGCCAAGGAAGACGATGCCAAGGCGGTGGCTGAGGCTGCGCAAAGCGCCGGTAGCGCAGGTGCCAAGACACAAGCGGTGGCAGGCAAGGCGCCTGCAAGCGCCAGTTTGCCCATCACCTTCCACCCCAATCCGGCGCTCAAGGGCAAGCTGAAGGTGCCGCCGCGCGACCGCTCGGTGATCCGCCTACCCAACTACGAGCAGGTCAAGAGCGACCCGGTGCTGTATGCCCATGCCAACCGCATCCTGCATCTGGAAACCAACCCCGGCAACGCCCGCGCCCTGGTGCAGGCGCATGGTGAGGGTGTGACCGCGCGCGATGTCTGGATCACCCCGCCCCCCATCCCGCTGACCACCGCCGAGATGGACCTGGTTTTCGATTTGCCCTATGCGCGTAGCCCGCATCCCCAATACGCGGACGAGAACGGCAGCCATGACGGCGCCACCAAGATCCCGGCCTGGGAGATGATCCGCTTCTCCATCAACATCATGCGCGGCTGCTTTGGCGGCTGCACCTTTTGCTCCATCACCGAGCACGAGGGCCGCATCATCCAGAGCCGCTCGGAAGAGTCGGTGATCAAGGAGATCGAGGATATCCGCGACAAGGTCAAGGGCTTTACCGGCACCATCTCCGACCTGGGCGGCCCCACCGCCAATATGTACCGCCTGGGCTGCAAAAGCCCCGAGATTGAAGCGGCTTGCCGCAAGCCGAGCTGCGTTTACCCCGGCATCTGCCAGAACCTGGGCACCGACCACGGCCCGCTGATCCAGATGTACCGCAGGGGCAGGGCGCTCAAGGGCATCAAGAAAATCCTGATCGGCTCCGGCCTGCGCTACGACCTGGCCGTGAAGAGCCCGGAATACGTCAAGGAACTGGTCCAGCACCATGTGGGCGGCTACCTCAAGATTGCGCCGGAACATACCGAGCAGGGTCCGTTGACCAAGATGATGAAGCCAGGCATCGGCACCTACGACAAGTTCAAGCAGCTGTTTGACAAGTTTTCCCTGGAGGCCGGCAAGAAGCAGTTCTTGGTGCCCTATTTCATCGCGGCCCATCCCGGCACCACCGACTCCGACATGATGAACCTGGCGGTGTGGCTGAAGAAAAATGGCTTCAGGGCCGACCAGGTGCAGACCTTTTATCCCAGCCCCATGGCCACCGCCACGGCCATGTACCACAGCGGGCGTAACACGCTGCGCAAGATCCATCGCAAGGCCGAGAGCGACGACGAGACAGTGGATATCGTGCGCGGTGAAAAGCGCCGCCGCCTGCACAAGGCCTTTCTGCGCTACCACGATCCGGCCAACTGGCCGCTTTTGCGCGAGACGCTCAAGGCCATGGGCCGGGCCGATCTGGTCGGCAACGGCAAACACCATTTGATCCCGACCTTCCAACCGCTAAACGACGGTGCCTACCAGAGCGCGCGCAAAAAGAATTCGACGCCGACACCGGTGAAGGCGGCCGTCACAACAACGCCTGTAAAAACGTCGAATCAGCCAGTCAAGGGGCGGCTGCTGACCCAGCACACCGGCCTGCCACCGCGCGTGACGGGTGCGGCCGCCAAGACCGCACGCAAGCCGCGTTGAAGCATCACGCGCAAACTTTGTAACTGGCGCCTGGCCCGTGCCAGGCCCTCGCAATCTCAGCACGCAGCTTCCGCCGTCAGCGGCTGCCCTAGCGATTTCAAAATGTCGCGCACCATCTGCGCCCGCTCCTTGACTTCGGGCAGGTTGCGCTCGATGCGCAGCTTCTCGTTGCCGGCCAATTTGATGTGCTTGTTTTTCTGGATCAGGGCGATGATGCGCATCGGGTCGATCGGCGGATTCTTTTTGAAGGTGATGGTGATCACACCCGGTGCCGCGTCCACCTTGACCACGCCATAAGGCTTGGCGATGACACGCAGGCGGTGCACATCGATCAGGGTCTGGGCCTGGGCTGGCAGCTTGCCAAAGCGATCGACGATTTCTTCCAGCAGGGCATCGATCTGGTCGGTGTTCTTGGCCGTGGCCAGCTTTTTGTAAAAACTTAATCGCAGGTGCACATCGCCGCAGTAGTCGTCCGGCAAGAGCGCGGGGCCATGCAGGTTGATTTCGGTGGACACATTGAGCGGGTTGAGCAGATCCGGCTCGATGCCGGCCTTGAGGCAGCGCACCGCCTCGGAGAGCATTTCGTTGTAGAGCTGGAAGCCCACTTCCAGCATGTTGCCGCTCTGGTTTTCGCCCAGCACCTCACCGGCGCCGCGAATCTCCAGGTCGTGCATGGCCAGGTAAAAGCCGCTGCCCAGTTCTTCCATCGCCTGGATCGCGTCCAGGCGCTGCTTGGCCTGCTTGGTCAGGCCCTCGATGTCGGGCACCATCAGGTAGGCGTAGGCCTGGTGGTGGCTGCGCCCGACGCGTCCGCGCAGCTGGTGCAACTGGGCGAGACCAAACTTGTCGGCGCGGCTCATCACAATCGTATTGGCGGTGGGCACGTCAATGCCGGTCTCGATGATGGTGGAGCAAAGCAAGAGGTTGTAGCGCTGGGCGATGAAGTCGCGCATTACCGCCTCCAACTGGCGCTCCGGCATCTGGCCATGGGCCACGGCAATGCGGGCCTCGGGCAGCAGCTCTTCGAGCTTGGCGCGCCGGTTCTCAATCGTGTCGACCTCGTTGTGCAAAAAGTAGACCTGGCCGCCGCGCTTGAGCTCGCGCAGCACCGCCTCGCGAATGATGCCGTTGCTCTCGGAGCGCACAAAGGTCTTGATGGCCAGGCGGCGCTGCGGCGCGGTGGCAATCACCGACAGATCGCGCAGGCCTTCCAGCGCCATGCCTAGCGTGCGGGGAATCGGCGTGGCGGTGAGCGTCAGCACATCGACCTCGGCGCGCATCGCCTTCATGGCCTCCTTGTGGCGCACGCCAAAGCGGTGTTCCTCATCGATGATGAGCAGGCCTAAGTCCTTGAAATGCGTGTCCTGGCTGAGCAGCTTGTGGGTGCCGACGACGATGTCAACGGTGCCGTCCTTGACGCCCTTGAGTGCGGCGGTGATTTCCTTTGCCGAACGGAAGCGGCTCATTTCGGCAATCTTCACCGGCCATTTGGCAAAGCGGTCGGTCAGGGTCTGGAAATGCTGCTCGGCCAGAAGTGTGGTGGGCGCCAGAAAGGCCACTTGTTTGCCGCCGGTGACTGCAACAAAAGCCGCGCGCAGGGCCACCTCGGTCTTGCCAAAGCCCACATCGCCGCAAACCAGCCGATCCATGGGGCGCGGGCTGATCATGTCCTGGATGACGGCGTGGATGGCGGCCTTTTGGTCGGCGGTTTCCTCAAAGCCGAAGTCGTTGGCAAAGGTCTCGTAATCGCTGGCCGAAAAGCGGAAGGCAAAGCCCTCGCGGGCGGCCCGACGGGCGTAGATGTTCAAGAGTTCGGCGGCCGAATCGCGCACCTGTTCGGCAGCGCGCCTCTTGGCCTTTTCCCATTGGCCAGAACCCAGCCGGTGCAGCGGCGCCTCATCGGCGGAGACGCCGGTATAGCGGCTGATCAGTTGCAACTGGCTGACCGGCACATACAGCGTGGCCGCGTCGGCATATTCCAAGTGCAGGAATTCCTGCAACTCCGGCTCACCCTTGGCATCCTTGTTGCCCACATCCATGTGGATCAAGCCCCGGTAGCGGCCTATGCCGTGCGAGGAGTGCACCACCGGGTCGCCCAAGGTCAGCTCGGACAGGTCCTTGATCAAGGCCTCGACATCGCTGACTTGCTCCTGCTTTTTGCGCCGGCGCGTCACGGGGCCGGCTGCAAACAGCTCGGTCTCGGTGATCAAATCGACACCGGCCTCCAGCCAGCCAAAGCCGACCGTCAGGCCGGCCGTGGCAATGCCCCATTTTTCGCTGCTGGCTATGAATTCCTGCAGCGAGTCAAAGGAGGGCGGGTTGATTTGCGAGGCGCGCAAAAAGTCCAAGAGGCTTTCGCGACGGCCATCGCTCTCGGCCAGCACCAACAGCCGCTGCTGGGTGTTGCGTGCGTAGTCTTTGAGCTTGGCCAGCGGGTCTTCGGTGCCGCGCAGCGCGGCCATGGCGGGCAGGGCGCTGATGTCGGCATAGGCCGAGGCTGCTTCTTCTGCGGTGTTGGATTTCAGTGCCAGCTGCGCGTGGCCATTGGCCAGGGAATAAAACTGCTCGGTGCCCAGAAACAGGCTTTCGGGCGGCAGGGCCGGGCGCTCGGGGTCGCCTTGCACCAAACGGTATCGGTCCTTGGTGTCCTGCCAGAAGCGATGCAAGGCGGGCTCCAGGTCGCCGTGTAGCACCACCGTGGCGTCAGCGCCCACATAGTCAAACACGGTGGCCGTCTGCTCGAAAAACAGCGGCAGGTAGTACTCGATACCGGCGGTGGCCACGCCATTGCCGATGTCCTTGTAGATGCGGCTTTTGGTCGGGTCGCCATCCAGCAGTTCGCGCCAGCGGCTGCGAAAGCGGGCTCTGGCATCGTCATCCATGGGGAATTCGCGTCCGGGCAGCAGACGGATCTCGGGCACCGGGTAGAGGCTGCGCTGGCTGTCGGGATCGAAGGTGCGGATGCTGTCGATCTCGTCGTCAAACAAATCCACCCGGAACGGCACCAGCGAGCCCATCGGGAACAAATCAATCAGGCCGCCGCGTACCGCGTATTCGCCGGGGCTGACCACCTGCGTCACATGGCTGTAGCCGGCAAGCGTGAGTTGGCCCTTGAGCTTGGCCTCGTCGAGCTTTTGTTTGACCTTGAACTCAAAGGTGTAACCGGCCAGAAAGCTGGGCGGCGCCAAGCGGTACAGCGCGGTAGTGGCTGGCACGATGATCACATCGGCTCCGGTCTCCTTGTTGCGCTGCTGGATGCGCCACAGCGTGGCCAGGCGTTCGCTGATCAGGTCCTGGTGCGGGCTGAAGCTGTCGTAGGGCAGGGTTTCCCAGTCCGGGAACAGGGCGCAGCGCAACGTGGGGGCGAAGAAGGCAATTTCTTCCAGCAAGCGCTGGGCGTCGTTGGCATCGGCCGTGACGATGGCCAGCGGTTTCCCGGCGGCTTTTTCGCGCATTCCGAGTTGGGCCAGGAGCAGGGCGTCTGCAGAACCCGCAGGACGGGGGAGGGTGTAGCGTTTGCCGCTGCTGAGTTTCGGAAGATCCATAGTTGGATAGGATTTTAGAATGGGGCAGCAACAAAGCGCCGCCCATGCCCCAAACAACCCTGCACTCTTACCAATCCGCCCCGCCGAATCCCCGCCTGTGGGCCCTGATTCCCTGTGCGGGCAATGGCTCGCGCTCGGGCGCCATTGGACCCAAGCAGTACCAACAAATTGCCGGCAAGCCCATGGTGCTGCACACGCTGGCCGCCTTTACAGCAGTGGAAAGGCTCGCGGGGACAATGGTGGTGGTGTCCGAGGGAGATAATTTTTTCGATGCCTTGCCCGTGCAAGTGGCGCCTTGTGGCGGCGCTACCCGCGCCCAAAGCGTGGCCAATGGACTGGGTGCCTTGTTGCAGCGCGGTGCTATGCCCGAAGACTGGGTGCTGGTGCATGACGCCGCGCGCTGCCTGATCACGCCGCAGCAGATCAACACCTTGATTGACGCCTGCCTGCCCGACGCAGTAGGCGGCCTGCTGGCCCTGCCGCTGCCCGATACCTTGAAGGCGGCAAAGGATGGTCGCGTAGCGGTTACGCTGGAGCGCAGCGACAAGTGGTTGGCGCAGACGCCGCAGATGTTTCGCCTGGGCGAGCTAAAGGCGGCGCTGCTGGCTGCAGGCGATGCCGTTACCGATGAGTCGAGCGCGATGGAGTTTGTGGGCTTGAGTGCGCTGCTGGTGGAAGGTTCGGCACAAAATTTCAAGGTTACCTACCCGCAGGACTTTGCACTGGCTGAAAGCGTGCTGTTGTCGCGGGGCATTGCAGTCTGACGTTTTTCTGACGCGATTCGCAGTTCGGGGGTTTGCCCTAGCAGGCATAAGTCAATTCACCGGCACCATATGGAGCATGACGACAGACTGCATTCTCCAGACACAAAAACTGAGCAAAGAGTTCAAAGGCTTTGTGGCAGTGGACCGGGTGGACCTTTCCGTGCGCCGTGGCAGCATCCACGCGCTGATTGGCCCCAACGGCGCGGGCAAGACCACCTGCTTTAATTTGCTGACCAAATTTCTCAAGCCCAGCTCGGGCGTGATCCTGTTCAACGGACAGGACATTACCCAGGACGCACCGGCGCAGATTGCGCGGCGCGGCATCATCCGCTCGTTCCAGATCTCGGCCGTGTTCCCGCACCTCTCGGTGCTGGAAAATGTGCGCGTGGCCTTGCAACGCAAGATCGGCACCTCGTTTCACTTCTGGCGCTCCGAGAATTCGCTGCACAGCCTGAACGACCAGGCGCTTGAGCTGCTGGCCGCGGTGGATCTGGAAAGCTATGCCTACACGCCGACCGTAGAGCTGAGCTACGGCCGCAAGCGTGCGTTGGAGATTGCCACCACCCTGGCCATGGACCCCGAGCTGATGCTCTTGGATGAGCCGACGCAGGGCATGGGTCTGGAAGACGTGGACCGCATCCGCCAGCTGATCAAGAAGGTGGCTGCCAACCGCACCGTGCTGATGGTTGAGCACAACATGAGCGTGGTCTCCAGCATTGCCGACACCATCACCGTGCTGCAGCGTGGCGCCACGCTGGCCGAAGGCCCTTATGGCGAAGTTTCCAAAAACCCCGCCGTGATCGAAGCCTATATGGGCAGCGCCGATACCGAACTTGTCGGAGCCCATTAATGAGCCCCCACGTTCATCACTACGTGTATTTACTGCCCCCCGAGGGGGCATTGGCCTCCCTTGAGGCGGCCCGGCGGGAGTCCATATGACCACAACTTACCTGGAAATCCGCGACCTGCACGCCTGGTACGGCGAGTCGCATGTCTTGCATGGCGTGAACTTTGACGTCAACGAGGGCGAAGTGGTAACGCTCTTGGGCCGCAACGGCGCAGGGCGCACCAGCACCATGCGCGCCATCATGGGGCTGACCGGTAGCCGCAAGGGCTCGATCAAGGTGCATGGCAAGGAAACCATTGCCGCTTCCACCCACAGCATTGCACGTATGGGCATTGGTTACTGCCCGGAAGAGCGGGGCATTTTTTCCAGCCTGACCACCGAAGAAAACCTGATGCTGCCGCCCGAGCTGGCCAAGGGTGGGATGGGCATAGACGAGATTTACACCATGTTCCCTAACCTGCAGGAGCGCGCCAACAGCCAGGGCACTCGCCTGTCGGGTGGCGAGCAGCAGATGCTGGCAGTGGCCCGCATTCTGCGCACTGGCGCGCGCCTGCTCTTGCTCGATGAAATATCCGAAGGCCTGGCGCCAGTGATCGTGCAAAAGCTGGCCGAGATGGTCAGAATGCTGCGCACCAAGGGCTACACCATCGTCATGGTGGAGCAGAACTTTCGCTTTGCAGCGCCTCTTGCCGACCGCTTCATGGTCATGGAGCACGGCGAGATTCAACAGGAATTTACCCAGGCGCAACTGCCGGACCGCATGGCCAAGTTGCATGAATACCTGGGTGTTTGATGTGTCACTAACCAAGAACGAGGAGAACTCAATGAAACTGAAAAAACTTGCCGCCGCCTGCGCCATCAGCTGTGCCGCCCTGGCTGCCGTGTCTACACCGGCCCAAGCCCAGATTTCGGGTGACGTGATCCGCATCGGCATCATCACCGATATGTCGGGCCTGTATTCCGATCTGGATGGCCCGGCCGGTGCCGAAGCCATCAAAATGGCCATCGCCGATATGGGCGGCGCCATCAATGGCAAGAAGATCGAAATTTTGAGCGCCGACCACCAGAACAAGCCCGATGTGGCTGCTGCCAAGGCGCGTGAATGGTTTGATACCCAGGGTGTGGACATGCTGATCGGCGGCACCAACTCCGGCACCGCCCTTGCCATGGCCAAGGTTGCTGCCGAAAAGAAAAAGCTGTTTATTGCCATTGGTGCGGGTAGCTCGGCGCTGACCAATGAGCAGTGCAACCCCTACACCGTACATTACGCCTATGACACCGTGGCCCTGGCCAAGGGCACCGGCGGCGCGGTGGTCAAGGCCGGCGGCAAGAGCTGGTATTTTCTGACAGCCGATTACGCCTTTGGTGCCTCGCTGCAAAACGATACCTCCAACGTGGTCAAGGCCGCAGGCGGCACCGTCGTTGGCTCGGTCAAGCATCCTCTGTCCGCCAGCGATTTCTCCTCTTTCCTGTTGCAGGCGCAGGGCAGCAAGGCCCAGATTCTGGGGCTTGCCAATGCCGGTGGCGACACCATCAATTCCATCAAGGCCGCCAACGAATTCGGCATCACCAAGACCATGAAGCTGGCCGGCATGCTGGTGTTTATCAATGACATCCACTCGCTGGGCCTCAAGGCCACGCAGGGCATGTACCTGACCGATAGCTGGTACTGGAACAAGGACGCCGAGACCCGCGCCTGGAGCCGCAAGTTCTTTGAGAAGATCAAGCGCATGCCGTCCAGCCTGCAGGCAGCCGACTACTCCGCCACGCTGCAATACCTGCAGGCCGTCAAGGCCATTGGCACCGATGATGCCGACAAGGTGCTGGGCCAGATGAAGAAGACCAAGATCAACGACGTGTTTGCCAAGGGCGGTTACATCCGCGACGACGGCCGCATGGTGCACGACATGTACCTGATGCAGGTGAAGGCACCGGACAAGTCGGTGGAGCCCTGGGATTACTACAACGTGATGGAAACCATCAAGGGCGATGTGGCGTTCACGACCAAGGCCGAGTCCAAGTGCGCTGCCTGGAAATAATGGCCCCCACGGTTGCCCACGGCGTGTGGCGCCCTGCCCCCCGAGGGGGCCGCGTTGCGCCTTGGGGCGGCCCGGCGGCGCAACATCCCCTTTGCGCATGTATCAAGGAAGTGTAATGAGCGAGATATTCGGCATACCGATTCAGGCTTTCCTCGGGCAGTTGCTGCTGGGGCTGGTCAACGGTTCTTTTTACGCCATGCTCAGCCTGGGCTTGGCGGTGATTTTCGGCTTGCTGGGTATCGTCAACTTTGCGCATGGCGCGCTGTACATGATCGGTGCCTACGTGGCCTGGTTCAGCCTGGAGAAATTCGGGCTGAACTACTGGGTGGCGCTGATCGTGTCACCGCTGGTGGTGGGCCTGTTGGGGGTGCTGATTGAACGTCTTTTTTTAAAGCGCCTTTACAAGCTTGACCCGCTTTACGGTCTGCTCTTGACCTTCGGCCTGGCGCTGATCGCCGAAGGCGTGTTCCGGGACCAGTTTGGCGTCTCCGGTCAACAGTATCCGGTGCCGGACCTGTTGCAGGGCGCGACCAACTTAGGGTTTATGGTGCTGCCCAATTACCGGGCCTGGGTCGTGGTGTCTTGTCTGTCGATTTGTTTTGGCACCTGGTTTCTGATCGAAAAGACCAGCCTGGGTGCCACGCTGCGCGCCAGCACCGAGAACCCGCAACTGGTGCAGGCCTTTGGCATCAACGTTCCCCTGATGGTGACCCTGACCTATGCCGGTGGTGCCGCGCTCGCGGCCATCGCTGGCGTGCTGGCGGCACCGGTGATTCAGATCACGCCGCTGATGGGCTCCAACCTGATCATCGTGGTGTTTGCCGTGGTGGTAATTGGCGGCATGGGCTCGATTCTGGGCTCGATACTGACCGGCGTGATGCTGGGGCTGCTGGAGGGGCTGACCAAGGTGTTTTACCCCGAGGCTTCCAGCATCGTGGTGTTTGTGATCATGGTGATCGTGTTGATGGTCCGCCCGGCTGGCCTCTTTGGCAAGGAAAAATAACGTGAGTGCGTCCGCTTCTTACTCTGCCGTTTCAGCCTCTGCCGTGACGGCCTCCAGCCAAGGCCGCAAGCTCTGGTTGCTCGGCCTGGCCTTGTTGATCGCAGCGCCCTTTGTTGGCATCTACCCCGTATTTTTGATGAATGCGCTGTGCTTTGCCATCTTTGCCTGCGCCTTCAATTTGCTCTTGGGTTACACAGGCTTGTTGTCCTTTGGCCACGCCGCCTTCATGGGATCGGCCGCCTATGTGACCGGTTGGCTGGTGCGCAGCGCCGGTTGGGCGCCCGAGGTGGCGGTGCTGGCGGGCACCCTGGCGGCGGCCGTGCTGGGCCTACTGGTGGGGCTGGTTGGCATCCGACGCCAGGGCATTTACTTTGCCATGGTGACGCTGGCCATGGCACAGATGATTTACTTTATCTGCCTGCAGGTGCCCTACACCGGTGGCGAAGACGGCCTGCAGGGTGTGCCGCGCGGCAAGCTCTTGGGCCTGTTGCCCTTGGATAACGATCTGGTGATGTACTTTGTGGTGCTGGCCATTTTTGTGGCAGTGTTTTTAGGCGTGGTGCGCATTGTCTATTCGCCCTACGGCCAGGTCTTGAAGGCGATCCGCGAGAACGAGCCGCGCGCCATCTCCCTGGGCTATGACGTGGACCGCTACAAGCTCTTGGCCTTTGTGCTGTCCACCACTATTGCCGGTCTGGCCGGCTCGGTCAAGACGGTGGTGCTGGGCTTTGCCACGCTCTCAGACGTGCACTGGTCGCTGTCTGGCGAGGTGGTGCTGATGACGCTCCTGGGCGGCATGGGCACCTTTGCCGGTCCGGTGGTCGGGGCCTTCACCATCATCGGATTGCAGAACTTCCTGGCCGATCGGGTAGGCTCATGGGTCACGGTGATCATCGGTGCCATTTTTGTATTCTGTGTGATTGCCTTTCGCAAGGGCATCGTGGGTGAATTGCTGGCTTGGCAACAACGTCGTCGCGCTGCTTGAAACCCGCGTAAAAGGGGTTTAGACATGCAGTTTCGTGTTGGGGAGGGCTGGGACATCCACGCCCTAGTGGAGGGCCGCAAGCTCATCCTGGGCGGCGTAGAAATTCCGTTTCACAAGGGCCTGCTGGGTCATTCGGACGCGGATGCCTTGTTGCACGCCATTACCGATGCGCTCTTGGGCGCAGCCGCCCTGGGCGATATTGGCACGCTGTTTCCGGATACCGATATGCAATTCTTGGGCGCAGATTCGGCACTGTTGCTGACTGAAGCTGGCGCGCGGGTGCGGGCTCTGGGCTTTGAAATCGGCAACATCGATTGCACCGTGATTGCCCAGGCACCCAAGCTCTCCGCATTCAAACCCGCTATGCGTGAGCGCATCGCCGAGATTCTGGGTGTCGCAGTCGATCAGGTCAACGTGAAAGCCAAGACCGCCGAAAAAATGGGCCCTGTGGGCGAGGGCCTGGCCATGGAGGCCCGCGCCGTGGTGCTGCTATTCAGGGCGCCCGCTGCAGCTTGATATGGGCCGCCAGGCCGCCATTGCTGGCGTTCTTGAGCGAAAAGGCGCCGCCCATGCGGGCTATGGTTTTTTCCACAATCGCCAAGCCCAGACCGGCACCGTTGGCGGCCGTGCGTGCCGCCTCGCCCCGGTAAAAAGGTTGGGTCAGATGGGCAAGCTGGTCTGGCGCCACGCCAATGCCGTGGTCGCGCAGCTTGATGTACACCCATTTGCCCTGTGCCAATGCGATCACCTCCATCTGGGCCACACCGGTGTCCACCGACTTTCCGTATTTGCGGGCGTTTTCCAGCAGGTTGGAAATCACCCGGCCTAGCTCCACCCCATCGGCCAACACCTGAAGTCCGTCCTCGATTTGCAACGTGACCTGTGCATCGGGCTTGTCGGAAAAAGGATAGGCGCAGTTTTGCACGATTTCCTTGAGCGGCACTGCGAGCAGTTCGACCCGGTCCGGGCGCGCATAGTCGAGAAACTTGTCGATGATGGCGTCGAGTTGCGCGATGTCGGCGGCCATGTGGGCTCGCGCGTCCAGATCGGACACGCTAAGTTCGGCCTCCAGCCGCAGCCGTGCCAGAGGCGTGCGCAGGTCGTGTGAAATGCCGGCCAGCATCAGGGCCCGGTCCTGGTCCAACTTCGACAGGCGCTGCGCCATGCGGTTAAAGCCGATATTGACCGCGCGAATTTCGCTGGTGTGCACGGTTTCGTCCAGGCGGCTGGCGCTGAAGTCGCCGTCACGCACCCGGCTGGTGGCAAACGAAAGTGCCCGCAGCGGCCGGTTGATGCGACGTGCGATGAGGGCTGCACCCATCAGCGACAGGCCGGTGGCAACGATCAGCCAGATCACCCAGGTTTTGCCGGCGGCGGGGCTAAAACGCTCCGGATCGGTCAGAAACCAATAGGGGTCGCCATCCATCTCGAAGCTGATCCACAGGCCGTTGCTGCCATTGACCTGGCGCGCAACCACGGTGCCTGCGCCCAGGTGCTGGCGCAGTTCACGCGCCATGTCCTGCACATAGATGTCGGCATCCAGCGCACCCACCTGGTCGCTGCTTTCGCGCGGAATAATGCGCAGGCCTTCTTCCTGGGACATGGTTTTGAGCAGGGTGACGCGTGCGATGGCATCGGCGTTGATCAACGCGGCACGGCTGAGGTTGACCTGCGAGGCAATCTGGTGCGCGGTCTGGATCGCGCGCGGTTCAAACTCAAAGGCGCGCAGGGTTTGCAGCCAGGCCAGAATGCTGCCCAGCAGCAACAGCGCCAGCATAAAGAAGGTGCGCCAAAACAGGCTCAAGCCGCCCAAGGCGATCCGGGCGCGCGGACCCGACGATTGCTCCGGCGGCAGTTCGGCAGTGTCCTCAAACTCTGGCGGCTGGGTCAGGTTCACACGGCCTCTTCGGGTATGAAGACATAGCCCACGCCCCAGACGGTCTGGATCATGCGCGGGTTGCTGGAGTCGGTCTCGATCAGCTTGCGCAGGCGCGATACCTGCACATCCAGGCTGCGGTCAAATGGCTCGAACTCGCGGCCGCGCGACAACTGCGCCAGCTTTTCCCGTGACAGCGGCGTGCGCGGATGGCGCACCAGGGCCTTGAGCATGGCGAATTCGCCGGTGGTCAGCGTCAGCGGCTCGCCGCCCTTGTGCAAGGTACGCGCGCCCAGATCGAAACTGAAGACGCCAAAGCGCAGCACTTCCTGTTCCGCAGAAGGTGCGCCCGGCACCTCGGGCACCGGGCGGCGGCGCAGCACAGAGTGGATGCGAGCCAGCAACTCGCGCGGGTTGAAGGGCTTGGCCAGATAGTCATCCGCGCCTAGCTCCAGGCCTACAATGCGGTCCACGTCTTCGCCCTTGGCGGTCAGCATGATGATGGGCGTGAGGTCATTGGCGGCGCGCAGGCGCCGACAGATGGACAGGCCGTCTTCGCCGGGCATCATCAGGTCCAACACGATCAGGTCGGCGGTATCGCGCATCATCACGCGGTTCAGTGCCTTGCCATCTTCGGCCAGCAGCACCTCAAAACCTTCTTGCACCAGATAGCGTTTGAGCAGATCGCGGATGCGGGTGTCGTCGTCTACCACCAGAATTTTGTCGGGTCTATCGGGCGTTTGGGTCATGGAAGCCTCAGATGTGTAACAGCGCGAATTTTGCGCGACTCAGGGGCCTTGCCGGGCGGGTGACGGGGATTGTTGACACAATATTACAAATAACTGCGACGGTGGAGCCGGTCATTGTTGACAATAGGCGCAGTTTCCTATCCACGCATTTCCATCTTATGTTGCGCTTTGCCTTGTTCATTGCCCTGGTGCTCAGTTGTGAAGCCCAGGCTGGCGGTGCTCGGCACATTGGCGGCGTCTCACAGGATGGCGATGCCAGCGCGGCCGAGCTGGCGCAAAAGCGGCGCATGGTTTTGCGCGAGGCGCTCAAGCAGCCGGTGGAAGATGCATCCTTGCCAGCGCGCCAGTTGAGTGCGCAGCAAAGAGCCGAGTTGCGCCAGACTTTGCGCCAGCAGCCGCTGGACTTGCCACAAAACACGAGGCTTGCCCCATGAACATCGCCATCACCCGAAGCCTTTTTTCGCTTGGCCTGGCCGCAACAGCGCTGACCGCCAGCGCGCAGTCCCAAGGGCCCGCGGAGCCCCGCAATATCGTGCAGCTGTCTGCCAGCGGCACGGTGGAGGCCCAGCAGGACTGGTTGACCCTGACCTTGTCCACCTCCAGGGATGGCAGCGACGCAGCCTCTGTGCAAGCCAGTCTGCGCCAGGCGCTGGAGGCGGCGATGAATGAGGTTAAAAAAACAGCGACACCCGGCGCCATGGAGCTGCGCAGCGGCAGCTTTAGTTTGCAGCCGCGCTACACCAATGAGGGCAAGATCAACGGCTGGAGTGGCAGCACCGAGCTGCTGTTGGAGGGACTCGACTTTGCCCGCATCAGCGCGGCCGCAGCCAAGGTACCGAGCATGACGGTTCGCAGCATAGGCTTTGGCCTGAGCCGACAACTGCGCGAGCAACTAGAGATCCAGGCGCAGACGCTGGCGATTGACAACTTCAAGCAAAAGGCAGCTCAGATTGCGCGCGGCTTTGGCTTTTCCGACTACCAGCTGCGTGAGGTCAATGTCAACACCGCAGACCAGGGCATGCCGGTTCCGCGCATGCTGGCCATGAGCAGCCGCGCCTTGGTGGCCGACGCGCCACCCCTGCCGATGGAAAGTGGCAAGTCCTTGGTCGTTGCCAATGTGTCGGGGGGCGTACAACTCAAGTAGCATTGGGCTCATGGCCGACATTTCCGCGTTTCCGTTAAGCAGCACCCGTTCAGCAGCATCCGGGCTGAACCCCTCTGGCACCTTGGGCCGTTTTGAACTGCGACGCCAACTGAGCCAGGGCGCACAGTTCACCGACTGGCTGGCCTTCGACCCGCGCATGCAGCGCGAGGTGATCCTCAAAGTGTTGCGCGCTGGCGGCAACGAGCCTGCCATCCGGCAGTGGCTGCAGGAGGCGCTTAGCCTGGGCCGGGTGAAACACCCCAGCATTGTTCCGGTGCTGGAGGCAGACATGCATGCGCAGCATGCCTTCCTAGTTTCTGAATACGTGGAGGGCGAGACCTTGGCCCAGCTGCTGGCGCGCAAGGGGGCTCTGGTGGCGAGCGAGGCAGTGGCCTTGATGCTGGACTTGTTGGATGCCTTGGCCGTGGCTCACGGCGAGGGTGTGATGCATGGCGGCCTCACACCTTGGCAGATTCTGGTGGACATGAGCGGACGGGCACGCATCATGAATTTTGGCACCGGGGCACTCGAGCGTAGCGGCTCTGCTGCAACCCAGCCCAGCCCTGCCTTGGACCTGTTGGCTTGCGCTCTGGTTTTTGCGGAAATGCTGCTGGGCCAGCCTCTGCTTGAGGTCACTGCTGCCAATCGCGTGTCCCATGGGCCACTGCCAAAGGATCTGGCAGCGGACGTGGATGAGGGCCTACGCGCCATCGTCAATCGGGCGCTCCAGCCGCAGCAAGGTTTTGTCGATGCGCGTGCGTTTTTCGAAGCGTTGGCCGACTGGCGCCAGTCGTCCGCTGACAGCGTGACGGCAGCCAGCCATGTTGGTGGAACGCTGGAGTTTTTGATGCGCCGCATGCGGCACAAAAGCGACTTTCCAGCCTTGTCAGAGTCGGTGCTGCGCATCCAGTCCATGGCGAGCTCCGACACCGAAAGTGTGGGCAGCGTGACCAACCAGATTCTCAAGGACGTGGCCTTGACCAACAAGCTGCTGCGGGTGGTCAACAGCGCCCACTACGGACACAGCGGCAGCATCAACACAGTGTCGCGCGCGGTCAGTCTGGTGGGTTTTAACGGCATCCGCAATATGGCGCTCAGCCTGATGCTGCTGGAGCATATGCAGGACAAGTCACATGCGGTGCAGCTCAAGGAGGAGTTTATTCGCTCCCTGCTGGCCGGCACCGTGGGTGCCGAACTATGTGTGGGCTCGTATGACGCTGAGGAGGCGTTTATAGGCGCCATGTTCCAGAATATGGGGCGTCTGCTGACACAGTTCTATTTCCCGCAGGAGGCGCAGGAGGTGCGCAAACTGCTGCGCTTCGACCAGACCGCCACCACCGAGGCCAGCGCATCGCTGCGGGTCTTGGGCCTGAGTTTTGAGGACTTGGGAATAGGCATTGCCAAGTCCTGGGGATTGCCAGAAAGCATACAAAAATGCATGCGCCATCCGCTTGGCGGCCCATCCAGCAGCCTGTCCTGCGACAGCACAGAGCATCTGCGCTGGGTGGCTGCAGCAGCCAATGAAATCGCCGATGTGTTGCTGAAGTACGAAATGCAAGAGGCCGCACCGCACTTGGAGCGCTTGGCTAGAAAGTATGCCAAAGCGATCGGCAGTTCCGAGAAAAGCCTGAGCAAGGTGGTTGCGCAGGCCAAAATCAAACTGGTGGAGATGGCCGTCGCCATGGAGATCCGGGTGGCGCCCGATTCGGCAGCGCACAAGTTACTCCACAGTACCCTGCCCAAGCCAGTACCGGATTCACCGCTGCCCGAAGGTATCAAGGGTCTGGAGTTGCAGGCCACGCCGGTGCCTTCCCTGGGTGCGCTGGCCGACAAGTCGCCCAGGGTGGCCGAGATCTTGGCCGCAGGCATTCAGGACATCACCAATGCCATGGTGGAGGACTTCAATCTCACCGATGTGTTGCGCATGATTCTGGAAACCATGTTCCGTGCGCTGGAACTGGAGCGCATCATATTTTGCATGCGTGACCCCAAGACCGAAACCGTGACCGGTCGCTTTGGCCTGGGCGATGGCGTGGAAGTCCATGTGAAGGGCTTCAGAGTGCCGCTCAAGGCGGCCACGCCCGATCTGTTTGGCTTGGTTTGCATCAAGGGCATCGATAGCATGGTCAGCGACGCCAGCGAGCTGCATATCGTGCAGCGCCTGCCGGCCTGGTACCTCGCTTCGCTCAATGCGCCAGCGTTTCTATTGCTTCCCTTGCAGATCAAGGGCGCGCCCTTTGGCCTTATCTACGCCGACAAGACCGCTGCGCTGGAACTCGACGAAAAGGAACTGGGCCTGCTGCGCACCCTGCGCAACCAGGCCATCATGGCCTTCAAACAGTCGAGATAAATAGCAGCCCCCACGCCAATTCTTCGCCACATCGGCCCTGAACGCGAAGGCCCTGCCGCAGACAGTGCTCACAGCACGGCAAGGTGGGCCGACAAAGTGCAAGGTTGATTTGGCGAAAAATTTATTGGGCGACCCAGCCGCCGTCCATATTCCAGGCCACGCCGCGGATATTGTTGGCCGCTGCGGAGCAAAAGAACACTGCCAGAGCACCGAGTTCTTCGGTGGTGGTGAATTGCTTGGAGGGCTCTTTTTCACCCAACAGCAGGCCCTTGGCGTCCTCATTGGAGATATTCAGTGTGGCGGCCTTGGCGTCCACCTGCTTTTGCACCAAAGGGGTCAGCACCCAGCCCGGGCAGATGGCGTTGCAGGTGATGCCGCTGGTGGCATTTTCCAGCGCGGTGACCTTGGTCAGGCCGACCACGCCGTGCTTGGCCGCCACATAGGCAGATTTTTCAGCCGAGCCGACCAGACCGTGCACCGAGGCCACGTTGATGATACGGCCCCAGTTTTTGGCCAGCATGCCGGGCAGCGCTGCGCGCGTGGCATGGAAGGCACTGGACAGGTTGATGGCGATGACAGCATCCCAACGTTCCACGGGGAAGTTTTCGATGCGCGCCACATGCTGGATGCCGGCGTTGTTGACCAGTATGTCGACGCCGCCAAAAGTCTGAGTGGTGAACTGGACCATGTCCTCAATCTCACCGGGTTTGCTCATATCGGCGCCGTGGTAGGCCACCTGCACGCCTAAAGCGGCAATTTCGGCCTTGGGACCCTCGGCATCGCCAAAGCCGTTGAGCACGATGTTGGCGCCTTGCGCCGCCAGCGCTTTTGCAATTCCCAGGCCGATGCCGCTGGTGGAGCCGGTGACAAGGGCAGTTTTACCTTTCAACATGGGAGATTCCTTCTGAAATGGAGTGAGGTTTGAATTAGGATGGGACATTATCAAACACCGAGCTCCAGCATGGCTGACCCGACGCTAAATTACGTTTCCTGCCCCGACGCCGCCAATGGTCATCGCATGGCGTATTGGTCTTGGGGTGATAGCCAGGCCGCGCACACCGTGGTCTGCGTACACGGGCTGACGCGTCAGGGCCGGGACTTTGATGTGCTGGCCCGGGCGCTGGTGGCACGCGCGGACCATCCCGTCCGTGTGGTCTGCCCGGACGTGGTTGGGCGGGGCAGGAGCGATTGGCTGGCCGATCCACAGGGCTATGCCATACCGCAATATGTGGGCGATTTGCTGACCCTGCTGGCCGAACTCAAGCCCCAGACGCTGGACTGGGTGGGCACCAGCATGGGTGGATTGATTGGCATTGGCGTGTGCGCGCATGCGCCGTCGGTTGGCGCCGCGGTGCGGCGTCTGGTGCTCAATGATGTCGGTCCGGTGCTGGAATGGCAGTCGCTGCTGCGCATAGGCAGCTATCTGGGGCGCGACATGCATTTCGATTCGCTGCAACAGGCCGCCGATGCCCTGTGGGCGATTGCCAGCAGCTTTGGCCCACACACCCCGTCGCAATGGCTAGAACTGTCGCGCCACATGATCAAACCGGGCGTGGATGGCGGCGTAAGCCTGCATTACGACCCGGCTATTGCCCTGCCGTTTCAGGAGATTACGCAAGAGCTTGCCTTGCAGGGCGAGGCCGCATTGTGGTCACTCTATGACGGCATCACGGCGCAAACCCTGCTGGTGCGCGGCGCCGAGTCAGACCTGCTGTCGGAGCAGACGGCATTGCAAATGCAGCAACGTGGCCCAAAGGCGCTTTTACTGGAGTTTGTCGGCGTCGGTCATGCCCCGACTCTGGTGGCCGACGACCAGGTGGATGCCGTGGCCTCGTTTTTGCTTGGCTCCTAGGGCCACACATTTCAAGCCTCGAATATGAAAAGTAGCTCTGCCGAATATGGCAGCGTGGCGCCCGCTCCTCTGGTGGCCATTACATCGCAAGGTCTGCCCGAACAGGCCGGTGCGCTGGCTCGGGCGCGCGCCTTCGCCGAGCCCCTGCTGACCAGCGAGACACTGGACACCGGCGAGAACATCCTGGCCCATGCCGATGCCGTGGCCGGTATTCTCAAGCGCATTGGCGGCTCCGAGGCGATGCAGGCGGCCTGTTTCCTCGTCTATGCCTGCGACCACCTGAACAAGCCACAGGAGGTGATTACCAAGGCCTTTGGCGAAAGCTTTGCCAAGCTGGCGATGGAAACCACCAAGCTGGTGCGGGTGCAGCGCATGGCGCGCATCACCCAGGCCTCGGCCACCCACGCGCTCGGCAATGCGCCCATGGCCCAGACCGCTGCGGCGCAGACCGAGAGCGTGCGCAAGATGCTGCTGGCGTTCTCGCGCGACCTGCGCGTGGTCATGCTGCGCCTGGCATCGCGCATGCAGACCCTGCGTTTTTTTGCCGCCAGCAAGTTGCCGGTGCCGGCCGGCCTGGCCCGGGAGTCGCTGCAGGTGTTTGCGCCGCTGGCCAATCGCCTGGGTATTTGGGAGATCAAGTGGGAGCTCGAAGACCTGTCGTTTCGTTTTTTGGAGCCCGACACCTACCGCCAGATTGCCAGCCTGCTGGATGAAAAGCGCAGCGAACGCGAGGCCTCGATCGAAGCCCTGCGCCTGCACTTGGCCGAGGATCTGGCGGCGCAGGGCATCACGGCCACGGTGCAGGGCAGGCCCAAGCATATCTACAGCATTGTCAAAAAAATGCGCGGCAAGTCACTGGGCTTTGAACAGGTGTATGACGTGCGTGCCCTGCGCATTGTGGTGCCCACGGTGCCGGATTGCTACGCCGCGCTGGCCTGGGTACACAGCCACTTTAGGCCGATCAACGACGAATTTGACGATTACATCGCGCGACCCAAGCCCAATGGCTACCAGTCGCTGCACACCGTGGTGCGCGACCAGTCCGGCAAGCCGATTGAGGTGCAACTGCGCACCCAGGCCATGCACGACCACGCCGAACATGGGGTGGCTGCGCATTGGGCCTACAAGGAGGCCGGAACTAAGGGTTACGCCGGGGCCGTGTCCGCCAGCAGCGACTACGACGCCAAAATTGCCGTGCTGCGCCAGTTGCTGGCCTGGGAGCGCGATCTGGCGGGGGCGCATGCAGGGGCAGGGCAGAGCGACTCCGCCCGGGACGCATCCCTGCTGGACGACCGTATTTACGTGCTGACGCCGGATGCCGCCGTGGTGGAACTGCCCCAGGGCGCAACCGCGGTGGACTTCGCCTATAGCGTGCATACCAGCCTGGGCCACCGCTGCCGTGGCGCCAAGATCGACGGCCAAATGCTGCCGCTGAATACGCCGCTCAAGAACGGACAGACCGTCGAGGTCAGCACGATCAAGGAGGGCGGCCCTTCGCGCGACTGGCTGAACCCGGAACTTGGCTTTCTGGCCAGCCACCGCGCCCGCTCCAAGGTGCGCGCCTGGTTCAATGTGCAGGCCATGGGCGAGACCCTGTCCAAGGGCCGCGAGGCCGTGGAGCGGCTGTTGCAGCGCGAGGGAAAAACCTCGGTCAAGCTGGACGATTTGGCAGCACTGCTGGGCTTCAACTCGGCCGACGCATTGTTTGAGGTGGTGGGTAAGGACGAGTTCTCGCTGCGCAATATCGAAATCGTGTTGCGTCCGCCGGAGCCTCCGCCCGAGCAGGGCGAGGTGCCGCAGCTGAAAAAGCCCAGCGCGGCCGGTCATAGTGGCGGCGTACTGGTGGTGGGCGTGGACTCGCTGATGACGCAGCTGGCCAACTGCTGCAAACCGGCGCCTCCGGATCTGATTACCGGCTTTGTGACGCGCGGCAAGGGTGTGGCCGTGCACCGCTCGGATTGCTCCAACCTGCGCAACATGATTCTGCGCAGCGGCGACCGTTGCATTGACGTGGCCTGGGGCGGTGCGCCAGGCAAGAGTGGCAGTGTCTATCCGGTGGATGTGGCAGTGCAAGCCCATGACCGCCAGGGACTGCTGCGCGACATTTCCGAGGTGTTTACCAAGGAAAAAATGAACGTCATCGGCGTGCAGACCCAGTCGATCAAGGGCACGGCCTGGATGACGTTTACCGTGGAGGTGTCGGAGTCGGGGCGGTTGGCCAAGGTGTTGGGAATCGTTAGCGATCTGGCCGGAGTGCGGTCCGCGCGAAGGCGCTAATCCAGACAAACCTCGGCCGGGGTCACACCACATTGCGCGGCCAGTGCCTCGACCACGATGGCGTGGTCCTCGCGCTGCGGCACACCCGACACGGTCACCGTGCCCACACAACCCACCCCTTTGACGCGCACCGGAAAGCTGCCGCCATGCTCGGCATAGTCGTTCAGGGACACACCGGTACGCTGCGAAAGGGAGCTGCCTGCCTTTTGATTGGCCAGGCCGCTGGAGTAGGAGCTGCACTGCAACAGGTCCACCGTGTTGCGCTTGCGCCGCACCCATTCGGCGTTGTTGGGCGTGGTGCCCGGCATCGCGTAGAAAAACAGGGTTTCCTTGGATCGGCGAATTTCGATGGTGACACCTACCGCTCGCGCCTCACAGATCGCCTTGATGCGCGTTCCCAGTTCCCAGGCTACGGTTTCGTCAAAGCGCTCCAGTTGCAGCACCTGCTCCTGTAGCGCCAGGCGCTGCAAATCTTGTTCGATAGTGCTCATTATTGGGTCCCGAAAATGCGGTCACCGGCGTCTCCCAGGCCGGGCAGTATGTAGCCGTGGCTATTGAGTTCGCGGTCAATCGCGGCGGTATAAATGGGCACATCAGGGTGCGCATTGAACATGGCATTGATGCCTTCGGGGCAGGTCAGCAGGCACAGGAACTTGATCGACTTGGGCTTGCATTCCTTCAGACGGGTCACTGCGGCGGCGGCTGAGTTGCCGGTGGCCAGCATCGGGTCGACCACCACGATGTCGCGCTCCTCCATGTCCTTGGGCATCTTGAAGTAGTACTCCACCGCTTGCAGGGTGTTGGGGTCGCGGTACAGGCCGATGTGGCCCACGCGCGCTCCGGGAACGACCGACAGCACGCCATCCAAAATGCCGTTGCCGGCGCGCAGAATGCTGACAAACACCAGCTTCTTGCCGTCAATCATCTTGCCCGTCATGGTCTCCAGCGGGGTCTCTATCACCACGTCCTGCAGCGCCATATCGCGGCTGACCTCATAGGCCATCAGGCTGCTGAGTTCATTCAAGAGGCGTCGAAAACTGTTGGTGCTGGCCTCCTTTTTACGCATCAGGGTCAGCTTGTGCTGCACCAGCGGATGGTCTACCAAATGCACGTTGGCACGGGCTGCGGGATCTATCGGAATCATGGAAGTCTCTCTTTGTCGAAGGGGACGGCTCGCGGCGTAGTCGCTGAAATGCTTGCTCGGCGAACCCATAGTCCTGAAAAGTACAATCTACGCTCTAGGGTAACGAATTATCAAAGGATTTCGCGTGGCAGGACACAGCAAATGGGCCAATATTCAGCACCGCAAGGGTCGTCAGGACGAAAAGCGGGGCAAGATCTGGACGCGCATCATCCGTGAAATTACGGTCGCGGCCCGCGCCGGCGGCGGTGACTTAGGGATCAATCCGCGCCTGCGCCTGGCGGTGGAAAAGGCCAAGGGCGCCAATATGCCGGCCGAGCGCATCAAGTACAACATCGACAAGGCCACCGGCAATGCCGAGGGTGTGAGCTACGAGGAAATCCGCTACGAAGGCTACGGCATTGGCGGCGTGGCCATCATGGTGGACACCATGACCGACAACCGCGTGCGCACCGTGGCCGAAATGCGCCATGCCTTCAACCGCAATGGCGGCATCATGGGCACCGAAGGTTCCGTCGTTTTTCAGTTCAAGCATTGCGGTCAGCTTATTTATGCGCCCGGCAGCAGCGAAGACAAGATCATGGAGGTGGCGCTGGAAGCCGGTGCCGATGATGTGATCACCGATGACGACGGTGCCGTGGAGGTGCTGAGCTCGGTGGGCGACTTTGAAGCCGTGAAGGCCGCGCTGGAAGCTGCCGGTCTGGTGGCCGAGTTGGCCGGCATCACCATGCGCCCGGAAAACACCGTCGAGCTCAGCCCCGAGGACGCCGATCGCATGCAAAAACTGCTGGACGTGCTGGAAGATCTGGACGATGCCCAGGAGGTTTACCACAATGCCGCACTCTAATTTGCGTATGAATATTTTGGTTATCGGCGGTGGCGGGCGTGAACACGCGCTGGCCTGGAAACTGGCGCAGTCGCCCAAGGTGCAGATGGTCTATGTGGCTCCGGGCAATGGTGGCACTGCCACCGATCCGCGTCTGAAGAACCTGCCGATCACCGACATCGTGGAACTGCGCGAATGGGCCCAGGCCAACAAGATTGGCATGACCGTGGTGGGCCCCGAAGGTCCGCTGGCTGCCGGTGTGGTGGACGAGTTTCGTGCCCACGGCATGCGCATTTTCGGGCCGACCCAGGCGGCCGCGCAACTGGAAAGCTCCAAGGCCTTCTCCAAGGCCTTTATGCGCCGCCACGGCATTCCCACGGCCGAATACGACAGCTTTTCCGACCCGGTGGCAGCCCACGCCTATGTCGACAAGATGGGCGCGCCGATTGTGGTCAAGGCCGACGGTCTGGCTGCCGGCAAGGGCGTGGTGGTGGCCATGAACCTGCAGGAGGCGCATGAGGCGATTGACTTCATGCTGCTGGACAACACGCTGGGCGTGACGCACAACCAGGGCGGCGCGCGGGTGGTGATTGAAGAATTTCTGGAGGGCGAAGAGGCCAGCTTTATCGTCATGTGCGACGGCAAGAATGTGCTGGCGCTGGCCGCCAGCCAAGACCACAAGCGCCTGCAGGATGGCGATCAAGGGCCCAACACCGGCGGCATGGGAGCCTATTCGCCCGCGCCTATCGTCACGCCCGAGGTGCATGGACGCGCCATGCGCGAGGTGATTCTGCCCACCATCAAGGGCATGGAGCAGGACGGCATTCCCTTCACCGGTTTCCTGTACGCCGGTCTGATGATTGATGCCCAGGGCCATGCCAAGACGCTGGAATTCAACTGCCGCATGGGCGATCCGGAAACACAGCCCATTCTGATGCGCCTGAAGACCGATCTGGTCGACGTGTTGTGGGCCGCCACCGAGCCCGGTCCGCACGGCAAGCTCGACGGCATCGAGCTGCAATGGGACCGCCGCGCCGCCTTGGGTGTGGTGCTGGCAGCACCCGGCTATCCTGCCAACCCGCGCAAGGGCGATGCCATTACCGGCATCCCGGCGCAAACGGATGATTGCGTCGTCTTCCATGCGGGCACGACCTTGGAGGGCGAGACGCTGCTTACCTCGGGTGGCCGGGTGCTGTGCGTCACGGCCCTGGCCGACAGCGTAAGGCAGGCGCAGCAAAAGGCCTACCAGGTGATCAAGGCCATCCAGTTTGATGGCATGCAATACCGCAGTGACATTGGCTTTCGCGCGCTCAAGGGCTGAGCGAGACATGACGACACCATCGCTAAGCACGACGATTGCATCTGTCCAGGTGCGTGACTATTTGCAAGGGCTGCAGGCGCGCATCACTTCGGCGATTGCCGAAATCGATGGCGGCAGCTTTCTGGTGGACCCCTGGGAAAAGCCGGCGGGCGAGACCCTGCAGGGCAGCGGCATCACCCAGATCCTTGAAAACGGCGCCGTGTTTGAGCGTGCCGGTTGCGGCTTTTCCCATGTGCGCGGGCCCCGGCTCCCGCCCAGTGCGACCCAGCACAGGCCGGAGCTTGCTGGCGCGCCGTTTGAGGCCATGGGCGTTTCGCTGGTGTTTCACCCACGCAACCCCTATGTGCCCACGGTGCACATGAATGTGCGCATGATTGCCGCCAAGACAGCCGACGGTGCCGAGGTCTGCTGGTTTGGTGGCGGCATGGATCTGACACCGATTTACGGTTTTGAAGACGATGCCATTCATTTTCACCAGGTTTGCAAGAGCGCGCTACAGCCTTTTGGCGAGGACAAATACCCACGCTTCAAAACCTGGTGCGATGACTATTTCTTTCTCAAGCACCGCAACGAGGCGCGCGGCGTGGGGGGCGTGTTTTTTGATGACTTCTCGGAGCTGGGCCAAGCCCGCAGCTTGGAGATGCTGCAGGCGGTGGGCGACGGTTTTTTAAGTGCCTACCTACCCATCGTTCAGCGGCGCAAAGACACGCCCTACGGCGAACGTGAGCGGACCTTCCAGCTCTACCGGCGCGGGCGCTATGTGGAGTTTAATCTGGTGTGGGACCGGGGCACGCATTTCGGCCTGCAGTCTGGCGGACGGACCGAATCGATTTTGCTGTCCATGCCGCCGCACGCGAGTTGGTCGTACCAGAATGTGCCGCAAACTGGCACGCCGGAGGCCGCGCTGTATAGCGACTTTTTGCCGCGCCGGGATTGGGTGTGAGCGGTCTGCAAGCACGGAAAATCGGCTTGTTTGGTGGCGCCTTCGATCCGCCGCATAGAACCCATGTGGCCGTGGCGCAGGCTGCGCTTGAGCAGCTCGGCTTGGATATTTTGCACGTGGTTCCCACCGGCTTTGCCTGGCACAAGCAGCGTCTGTTGACAGCCGCAGAACACCGCCTGGAAATGTGCCGCCTGGCCTTTGCCGTTGTCGATAGAGCCGTGGTCGATGACCGTGAAACGCGGCGCAGTGGCCCCACCTACACCATCGATACGCTCCATGAATTGCAGGCACAGTATCAGGGTGCGCAGCTCTACCTGATCATGGGCCAAGACCAGGCCAAGGCCCTGGCTAGCTGGCACCATGCCGATGAGCTGGGCCGCGCTGCTATAATTTGTGTAGCTTCGCGCGCAGAAGTGGGTACGGTCGCAGCTTCGGCCGATGGCTCGCTCCCGCTGCACGGCAGCACGCTGCAGCCGCTGCAATTGCCCCCAAGCCCCTTGAATGCCACTGAAATCCGCGATCTTCTCTCGCGTGGTCAAAGCGTTGCTCCTCTGGTCTTTGAATCCGTTGCGCGTTATATTGACCAACACCACCTTTACCAAGCCGATTGATGACCACCTCTCCCGTAGCAAAAAAAGACATCCAAAAACTCCAGCGCGCCATCATCGATGGCCTTGAAGACGTGAAAGCGCAGGACATTGTGGTGTTTGACACCGAGCATTTGTCGGCCCTGTTTGAGCGTGTCATCATTGCCTCCGGAACATCCAACCGACAGACCAAGGCGCTGGCCGCCAGCGTACGCGACGCCGTGCGCGAGGGGGGCTTTGGCAAGCCGCGCATTGAAGGCGAAACCAACGGCGAATGGATCATCGTGGATTGCGGCCAGGCCGTGGTGCACATCTTCCAACCCACCTTCCGCCAGTACTACCACCTCGAAGAGCTGTGGGGCGAAAAGCCCGTGCGCTTGAAGTTGGGCTCGGCCAAGCCAGCCACCGCGTCCAAGGAAGAAGCGGTTGTCACCAAGGGCGAGGTGCCCGGAACCTTAAAGCGCTCCAGCGCAGCCAAGAAGGGTGTGGCCGAAGCCTTCCCGTCCAAGGCCCAGGTCAAAAAGAATGACGCCATCAAGGCCGCTGCGGTGAAGAAGGCTGCTGCCAAGAAGACTACAGGTGCTGCGCCAGCCAAAACGGCTGAAGCAAGGACCACCAGCACGCGTGCGCCGGCCGTGCCCGCCAAGAAGGTCGCCGCCAAAAAAGTCGCTGTGAAGGCACCCGCAGTCAAGGTGGCAGCCAAGACCTTGGTGGTCAAGGCCCCCGCCAAGACCGTGGCACGCGTGGCCGCAAAGAAGGCGGAAGTGCGCAAACCTGCCGCCAAGAAGACGGTCAGCCGCAAGGCCTGATTCACGCCATGCGGCTGCTGATCGTGGCTGTTGGCTTGCGTGTGCCCGATTGGGCGCAAACCGCCTGGGACGATTACGCCAAGCGCTTTCCGTTTGAGATCAAGGTCGAGCTCAAGGCCGTCAAGACCGAGCCGCGTGGCTCCAAGACCTTGGAGGCGCTGTATGCGGGTGAACGCGCCCGCATCGAGGCAGCTATTCCCCGAGGCACGCGCATCGTTGTCTTGGACGAGCGCGGCAGCAACCTCACGACCAAGGCGCTGGCCGGTAGACTGACCGACTGGCAGCTCGGCGGTGGCGATGTGGCCTTGGTGATTGGTGGACCCGATGGTCTGGACCCGGCGTTCAGGCAGGCCGCGCATGAGCGCATTCGCCTGTCGGACCTGACCCTGCCGCATGCCTTTGCACGGGTGTTGCTGATCGAGCAACTTTACCGGGCCTGGTCGATCAATGCCAACCATCCCTACCACCGCGAGTGATTGGTTTGAAAGCGAAACGAGAATCGAACTATGCCTGCCTTTATTTACCTCGCCTCGCAAAGTCCGCGCCGCAGCCAGCTACTCACCCAACTCGGCATTGCGCACGAATTGCTGCTGGCCGACGCCAATGAAGACGCCGAGTCCCTGGAGGAACACATTCAGGGCGAGAGCCCGCTCGACTATGTGCAGCGCGTCACCCGGCTCAAGCTCGATGCCGCAATCCAGCGCCTGCATAAGCGCGGCCTGCCACCCGCGCCGGTGCTGTGCGCCGACACCACGGTGGCACTGGGCGACAGAATTTACGCCAAACCTGCGGATGCCGAGGATGCCGTGCGCATGCTGAGCGCCCTGTCGGGCCAGACCCATGTGGTACTGACGGCTGTGGCTATCGGCACGGCCACGCAGTGCGAGCAGACCTGCAGTGCGTCGGACGTGACATTCGCCGCCATGAGTGAATCGGAAATTCGTGCCTACGTGGACAGCGGCGAGCCCATGGGCAAGGCCGGTGCCTATGCGGTACAGGGTGGGGCTGCGGCCTATATTTCGCGCATTGCGGGTAGTTACACTGGCATCATGGGCCTGCCGCTCTATGAAACCGCTCAACTGCTCAAAAGGTTTGGCTAATGCCATCACAGGACATTCTCATCAACTGGTCACCGCAGGAAACGCGGGTCGCCATCATGGAGCATGGCGCGGTGCAGGAACTGCACGTAGAACGTGCGCTGGAGCGCGGACTGGTTGGCAATGTCTACCTGGGCAAGGTGGCCCGGGTGCTGCCGGGCATGCAGTCCGCCTTTATCGATATCGGCCTGGAGCGGGCCGCTTTTCTGCATGTGGCCGACGTCTGGCACCCGCCGCAGGAGGGTGAAACCATTAGCGCGGCGCGCGGTGCAGCGGCGCTGATACCGATAGAAAAGCAGGTGTTTGAAGGACAGGCCCTGCTGGTGCAGGTGATCAAGGATCCGATTGGCACCAAGGGCGCGCGGCTGTCGACCCAGATCAGCATAGCGGGACGACTGCTGGTGTTTCTGCCGCAGGACGATCACATCGGCGTGTCGCAAAAAATTCCCCTGGTGCAGCGCGAGGATTTGCGCTCACGCCTGCTGACCCTGGCGGGCAGCCAGGGCGGTGGTTTCATTTTGCGCACCAATGGCGAGGACGCCAGCGATGCGGAACTGGCCGAGGACATAGGCTATTTGCGCAAGGCCTGGGCCCGCATCAAGGACGCGTCGCTGCGGCTGCCGCCCAAGACCTTGCTGCACCAGGACCTGAGCCTGCTGCAGCGGGTGCTGCGCGACCTGGTCAGCGAGGCCACCCAGACCATCCGCGTGGACTCGCGCGAACAATTTGAGGCGCTCAAGGCCTTTGGTGCCGAGTTCATGCCAGCGGCAGCCGAAAAGCTGCAGCATTACAAAGGTGAGCGCCCGATCTTTGATTTGTATTCTGTCGATGAGGAAATCGCCAAGGCCCTTGGCCGTCGCGTCGAACTCAAGTCCGGCGGTTACCTGATCGTCGACCAGACCGAAGCGCTGACCACGGTGGACGTCAACACCGGCGGTTTTGTCGGTGCTCGCAATTTTGATGACACGATTTTCAAGACCAATCTGGAGGCGGCGCAGGCCATCGCCCGCCAGTTGCGGCTGCGCAACCTGGGCGGCATCATCATCGTCGACTTCATCGACATGCTGCGCCAGGATCACCGTGATGCCGTGTTGGCGGAGTTTCGTAAACAGCTGGCGCGTGACCGCGTCAAGACCTCGGCCGGTGGCTTTTCGCAGCTAGGCTTGGTGGAGATGACGCGCAAGCGGACCCGCGAATCGCTGGCCCATATGCTGTGCGAAGCTTGTCCCATCTGCGAGGGCAAAGGCATTGTCAAGACCGCGCGCAGCGTGACCTACGACATCTTCCGCGAGATTCTGCGCGAGGCGCGCCAGTTCAACCCGCGCGAGTTTCGCGTGGTAGCGTCGCCCAGGGTGATCGAGCTGTTTCTGGACGAGGAAAGCCAGCACCTGGCGGGTTTGAGCGAATTCATAGGCAAACCGGTGTCGCTGCAAAGCGAGGCAGCCATGGCGCAGGAACAGTACGACATTGTGTTGCTCTGACGCCCAGCAGGAGTAAGCAGCTTTGCGCATTGCAGTTCTGAGTCGAAACTTTTCCAGCACCGGAGGTGGGGCGGAGCGCTATTCCATCGCGCTGGTGGAGCAAATGGCGGCCCGCCATGAGGTGCATGTGTTTGCGCAAACCATCGCGCACCAGCAAGCAGGTGTCCAGTACCACACGATCTCCTTGCCATGCAAGCGACCGCGCTGGATCAACCAGCTCTGGTTTGCCTACGCCACTTGGCGCGCAACACGTACGGGCTTTGACATCGTGCATTCGCACGAAAACAGCTGGCACGGCAATGTGCAGACTGTGCATGTGCTACCCGTCAAACATAATTTGTTTGCAGGCAAGACGGGCGTGGCTAAGTGGCTGCGCTGGTTCAAGGTCTGCACTAGCCCACGTTTGATGGTCTATTTGTTGCTGGAGGCTGCGCGCTATGCGACCCAGCCTCGGCGTGCAGTAGTGGTGACCTCGGACACGCTGCGTGAGGTAATGGCCGCGACCTATCCGTCTGCACGCGCGTCACTGCAGGTGATTGCGCCCGGCGTTTCGGAGCTGCCGGGTGCCGCCAGCGACGACCTGCGACGAAGTGCCCGCCTGCAACTGAAGCTGCCCCTGGATGGACGGGGCCTGTTGTTTGTCGGAAACGATTTTCGCAAAAAGGGGCTGCCGGCACTGCTGGATGCCATGCCGCTGTTGCCGGCTGATGCCTGGTTGGCCGTGGTCGGTGCGGGCGAGCA
>CAIMZI010000022.1 GCA_903845935.1 uncultured beta proteobacterium
GCATAAGCTCTCCTTAAGATGCAAAAAAGCTGCGCACCGCAGCGACGGCGCGGTCCACCGCGGCTGCATCCACATCCAGATGCGTGACAAAGCGCAGCCGGTACAGACCGGTGATCAGCACGCCCTGTGCCTTGAGGTACTCCTGCAAGGCGGCGGACTTCTCACGCGCCGCTCCCACCAGATCGACAAACACGATATTGGTTTGCGGAGCCTCCACTTCCAGCCCGGCTATGCCGCGCAAGCCCTCCGCCAAGCGCGCTGCCAGCGCATGGTCTTGCGCAAGTCGCAACACATGGTGATCGAGCGCGTGAGACGCGGCAGCCGCCAACATGCCGGCCTGGCGCATGCCGCCACCAGCCATCTTGCGGATGCGGTGGGCGCGAGCGATGAATTCCTTGCCGCCGCACAGGGCCGAACCGATGGGCGCGCCCAGGCCCTTGCTAAAGCAGACCGACACGCTGTGAAAGCAGGAGGCAATGGCGCGGGCTTCTGAATACGGATCGGTTCCGTTCTGCGCCGCCTGAGCAGCAGCCGCGTTGAAAAGGCGGGCGCCATCCAGATGGCGGCTCAGGCCGCGCGCCTTGGCCAGATCGGTGGCCGCCTGCACATAGGCAAAGGGCAGCAGCTTGCCGCCCCAGGTGTTCTCCAGCGTCAGCAGTTTGGTCTTGGCGAAATGCGCGTCATCCGGTTTGATGGCCGCCTCGATGTCGGCCAGCAGCAGTGTGCCGTTCGGCTGGTGGGCAAGCGGCTGCGGCTGCACGCTGCCCAGCACTGCAGCTCCGCCGCCTTCCCAGCGGTAGGTGTGGGCGAGCTGACCGACGATGTATTCATCGCCGCGCTGGCAATGGGCCAGGATGCCGCACAGATTGCTCTGCGTTCCGGTGGGCATGAACAGCGCCGCCTCAAAACCCAGCATGGCTGCGATTTTGTCCTGCAGCGCGTTGACGCTGGGGTCGTCGGCAAACACATCGTCGCCCAGCGGAGCTGCCGCCATGGCTGCGCGCATCTCCAGCGTGGGTTGGGTCACGGTGTCGCTGCGGAAGTCGGCTGTATTTGCCATCTCGCTCACTCCAAAAAGTTTTTCAGCATGGCGTGGCCGTGCTCGGTAAGAATGCTTTCCGGGTGGAACTGCACGCCCTCCATGCGCACTTCAAACGGCAGGCCAAGGTGGCGCACGCCCATGATTTCGCCGTCGTCGGTCCAGGCGGTGATTGCAAGCTCCGAAGGACAAGTAGCGCGCTCAATCGCCAACGAGTGGTAGCGGTTCACCGTGAACTGTTTGGGCAAACCGGCAAACACGCCCTCTTGCGTCGTCGTGATGACCGAGGTCTTGCCGTGCATCAGTTGCTGCGCGCGAACGATGTTGCCACCCAGCGCCGCACCAATGCTCTGGTGGCCCAGGCAGACGCCCAGAATCGGCAGCTTGCCCATAAAGTGGCGAATCGCCGGCACCGAGATGCCCGCCTCGCTGGGCGAGCAGGGGCCGGGCGACACCACCAGGCGGTCGGGCTTGCGCGCGGCGATTTCTTCCAGCGTGATTTCGTCGTTGCGGAAGACTTCGACCTCGGCACCCAGCTCGCCAAAGTACTGGACGATGTTGTAGGTGAAGCTGTCGTAGTTATCGATCATCAGGAGTTTGATATTGTTTGCCATGGTGATTACTCCAGTCCTTCTTCCACCAGCTCGCTGGCGCGCAGCAGGGCGCGGGCCTTGGCTTCGGTTTCTTTCCATTCCAGCTCGGGCACGGAGTCGGCCACGACACCGGCGGCGGCCTGCACATACAGAGTCTGGTTCCTGATGATGCCGGTGCGTATGGCAATCGCCACGTCCATGTCACCGGCATAGCTCAGGTAGCCGCAGGCGCCGCCGTAAATACCGCGCTTGATGGGTTCGAGCTGGTCGATCAGCTCCATGGCGTGCACCTTGGGCGCGCCGGTCAGCGTGCCCGCCGGGAAGGTGGCCTTGAGCACGTCCATACTGGTCATGCCGTCGAGCAAGGTGCCCTCGACGTTGCTGACGATATGCATCACATGGCTGTAACGCTCCACGCAGAAGGCGTCGGTCACCTGCACCGTGCCGGTCTTGGCAATGCGGCCTATGTCGTTGCGCGCCAGGTCGATCAGCATCACATGCTCGGCGCGCTCCTTGGGATCGTTCACCAGTTCCACCTCGGCCGCCTTGTCCAGTTCCGGCGTGGTGCCGCGCGGGCGCGTTCCCGCCAGCGGACGGATCGTGACCTTTTGTTCGGTCACGCCGTCCACGGTCACTTGCTCTTGCCGCACCAGAATCTCCGGCGAGGCGCCGACCACATGGAAGTCGCCGCCCTGCCCATCCGCCCCGCTGAAGTTGTAGTAATACATGTAAGGGCTGGGGTTGAGCGCGCGCAGTGCCCGGTACAGGCTCAAGGGCGACTCGGTGTAGCGCTTCTTGATGCGCTGGCCGACCTGCACCTGCATGAAGTCGCCCCCGGCAATCAGCTCCTTGGCGCGCTCCACGGCGGCAATGTAATCGGCCTTGGCAAAGTCGCGAACGGCCTCGTGGCCTTGCGTCGGCTTGACGGCAGGTGCGATCACCGCCTGGGCCAGTTGCGCGCGCAGTTCTGCCAGACGGGCTTGGCCACGGGCAAAGGCTTCGGGCTGCGCCGGGTCCACATACACGATTAGGTGCAGCTTGCCCGACAGGTTGTCGATGACGGCCAGCTCTTCGGTTTGCAGCAGCAAGATGTCCGGGCAGTTCAACTCGTCGGGCGGGCAGCTTTGCTCCAACTTTTTCTCGATATAGCGCACCGCGTCGTAACCAAAGTAGCCCGCCAGTCCACCGCAAAAACGCGGCAGGCCGGGCTGCAGCGCCACCTTGAAGCGGCCCTGGTACTGCGCGATGAAGTCCAGCGGATTGGCGCTGGAGGTCTCCACCACCACGCCATCGGTCACCACCTCGGTGCGCGCGGCAACGCCAAAGCCGCTGGCGCGCAACAGCGTGCGGGCCGGCAAGCCGATAAAGCTGTAGCGCCCAAAGCGCTCGCCGCCCACCACCGACTCCAGCAAAAAGCTAAAGGGGGCGGGCTCGCTTTGACCCGGGGCACGGGCCAGCTTGAGGTAGAGAGAAAGCGGGGTTTCCAGATCCGCAAAGGCCTGAGCCATCAGCGGGATGCGGTTAAAGCCTTGTTCGCGCAGGGCCAGGAATTGTGTTTCGGTCATCACGTCGGTCGTGCCTTTATGCAAGATGGGGTCCCCGCAGGCGCGGGATTCAACAGGGCGCGGCAGGCAAATCTTGGGGAATTCTCAATCCTCCCGGAATGCGTGTGCCGCAGGTTGCGAGCACACCAGCCCCGGATTCAGCGCGATCAGGCGGTGCAGACGGGGGCGCGCTCAAGCAGGGCAGGCCAAGTCCGCCAGGGCCAGGCCCCCCGGTCGCTAAGACCCGTAATGCTGATGCGGTGAATAAACATGGATACAGTGTACTGCCAAGCCTGCGCTGCGATCCATATGGGTCTTGGCGTCACTGCCGGCCTTAAGCGGCCAGCTCCAGGCGCATGGCGTCCACCACTGCCTTGTAGTCGGGCTTGCCGAAAATGGCGCTGCCGGCCACAAAGGTGTCGGCACCGGCATCGGCCACGCGGCGGATGTTGTCGGTCTTGATGCCGCCGTCCACCTCCAGGCGGATGTCTTTGCCGCTGGCCGTGATGCGTTTGCGCACGTCCTCAATCTTGCGCAGAGCCGAATCGATAAAGCTCTGGCCGCCAAAACCGGGGTTGACGCTCATGATCAGCACCAGGTCGATGTCGTCAATCACCCAGTCCAGCACATCCAGCGGCTCGGCCGGGTTGAACACCAGACCGGCCTTGACGCCCTTGGACTTGATGACCTGGATGCTGCGGTGCACATGGCCGCTGGCGTCCGGGTGGAAGCTGATCAGGTCGGCACCGGCGTCGGCAAAGGAGGCAGCCAGCGCGTCCACCGGCGAAATCATCAGGTGCACATCAATTGGCACGGCCACACCGGCGGCGGTTTTGGCATGGGGCTTGAGTGCCGCGCAGACCATGGGGCCGAAGCTCAGGTTGGGCACATAGTGGTTGTCCATCACGTCAAAGTGAATCCAGTCGGCACCGGCTGCGATGACGTTTTTGACCTCATCGCCCAGGCGGGCAAAGTCGGCGGAGAGGATGGAGGGGGCGATGCGAAAGGTCATAGGGTTGAGTACCGAGTGGACATTGAAGGCGAAAAAGCGCAAGCCATATTTTCGCAGTTAGCATTGGGACTATGTCCAAGTATGCATTTCTGGTGGAAGTCACACCGCAATACCTCCCCGACCAATCCAATCCGGAGGAAGATTTGTACGTGTTTGCCTACACCATTCGGGTCGCCAATACCGGCGAGGTGGCGGCCCAGCTCATTTCGCGCGTCTGGAATGTCAACGACGCCAATGGCCACACCGAGAAGGTGCGTGGACTGGGCGTGGTCGGTCAGCAGCCCCTGCTCAAGCCCGGCCAGTCGTTTGAATACACCAGTGGCACGCGTCTGCGCACGCCCACCGGCACCATGCACGGCAGCTTTTTCTGCGTCGCCGAAGACGGCGAGAAGTTCGATGCCGATGTGCCCATGTTTGTGCTCGACGCCTTGAGCGGCGACCATGGGCTTGGCAGAACGCGCACCCTGCACTAGTCGGCCAGCGGTCTGCCGCGATGAAGCACCATGGGTGAGTTCGACCTGATCAAGCGTTTTTTTACCCGCGCCACGCCGCGCGCTGTGCTGGGTGTGGGTGACGACTGCGCCCTGCTGCAAAGTGCGCCCGGCATGCAAATGGCCATCTCCACCGACATGCTGGTGAGCGGACGCCACTTCTTCCCCGACGTGGACCCGCGCGCGCTGGGCCACAAGGCCCTGGCCGTCAACCTGAGCGACCTGGCAGCCTGCGGAGCCAAGCCGCTGGCCTTCACCCTGGCGCTGTCCCTGCCCGCGGCGGATGCAGCCTGGCTGGAACCGTTTTCCCAAGGCTTGCTGGCTCTCGCCGACGCACATGGCTGCGAGCTGATTGGCGGCGACACCACCCAGGGTCCGCTCAACATCTGCATCACGGTGTTTGGCGAAGTGCCACGTGGCATGGCCCTGCTGCGCAGCGGCGCACAGGCCGGTGACGATGTCTATGTCAGCGGCAACTTGGGCGACGCCAGCCTGGCGCTGGCGCAACTGCTGCACGAACGCGGTGATGCACCCGCAACACAGGCACTGCTGGACCCCGCCGACCTGACCTTGGCCCGCCAGCGCCTGGAACAGCCCACCGCACGGGTGGCGCTGGGCCTGGCATTGCGCGGCATTGCCAGCGCAGTCGCCGACATCAGCGACGGTCTGCTGGGCGACCTGGGCCATATCCTGGAGCGCTCATGCGTGGGCGCGACGCTGGATACGGCATTGGCCTTCGCCCTGCTCGACATCCGGCGCTACACGCCGCAGACGCGGGCCCTGCTGGCGTCCGAGGCGCTGCGCCAAACCGTGCTGCAGCATGTGCTCAGCGGTGGCGACGATTACGAGCTGGTGTTTACCTCGCCCGTATCGCAACGGGCCGCGGTGCAGGCCGCGGCGCTGGCCAGCAACACCCCGGTCACACGCATAGGGCAGATTGAGACCGCACCGGGCTTGCGCCTGCTCGACGCGCAGGGCAGGCTACTGGACCACCGCTTCCACTCCTTCGACCATTTCGGCTCCCAACAGGAATGAATTCCTGGCAGGTCTCGGATAATGGCCGAATGCAAGACTATTCGGCCTCCGACCCTATCGATGTCACCGCCTCGGTGATTCCGGACACTCCCTCCCAGGGCGCGCCCATGGCACGCCCCACGCTGCGTTTCATGCTGTCGCACCCGGCGCACTGGCTGGGCCTGGGCTTTGGTTCCGGCCTGTCGCGCGTGGCGCCGGGAACTGCGGGCACGCTCTGGGCCTGGGTTGCCTATCTCGTGCTATCGCGCTGGCTGGACGATGCAGCATGGGCCTGGGTGATTGGCCTGTCCATGCCGCTGGGTTGGTGGGCCTGCACGGTGACGGCCCGCAACATGCGCGTGCTGGACCCCGGCAGCGTCGTCTGGGACGAGATTGCCGCCTTCTGGCTGGTGCTATGGCTGGTGATGCCGGCAGGGCTTTGGGCGCAGGCCATGGCCTTCGCCCTGTTCCGCTTCTTCGATGCCGTCAAACCGGGGCCGGTGGGCTGGGCCGATGCCCTGTTCCACGCGGTCGATCCGCAGACCGACCGCCATGCCTGGACCAAGGCCGGCTTTGGCATCATGTTCGACGATTTGGTGGCCGCCGCCTGCACGCTGCTGGTGATTGCGCTCTGGAAATTTTTCTGATGCACACCCTGACGATTGCCCAGAGCTGCGCGCAACTGGCCGCGCTGCTGTCCGCACAACAGCGCATGCTGGCCACGGCCGAGAGTTGCAGCGGCGGTCTGATCGCAGCCGCCTGCACCGATCTGGCCGGCTCCAGCACCTGGTTTGAACGTGGCTTTGTCACCTATTCGAATATAGCCAAAACGCAGATGCTGGGCGTGGATGCGCAACTGATTGCCACCCACGGCGCCGTCAGCGAACCGGTGGCGCGGGCCATGGCGCAAGGCGCCCTACAGCACTCGCTGGCCCAGGTATCGGTGGCCGTGACCGGCGTGGCCGGGCCCAGTGGCGGCAGTGCGGACAAACCGGTGGGCACGGTGTGGTTGGCCTGGGGTCTGCCATCGGGCATCTTCAGCGAAGTGAGGCACTTTGCCGGTGACCGCGCCACTGTTCGCGTCGCCACCGTGCAGCATGCGCTGAACCGTCTACTCACGCTATTGAAAGCTGCGCATTGAACGCTGATTTCTGGGCCGGCCTGGCCACCGGTCTGGCCCTGATTGTGGCCATCGGCTCGCAAAATGCCTTTGTTCTGCGCTGTGGCATAAGACGCGAGCATGTGCTGCCTATCGTTTTGTTCTGCGCCGCCTCCGACGCCCTGCTGATTGCCGCAGGTGTGGGCGGCACCGGAGCGCTGCTGCGCGGCAATGCCCTGCTGATTGACCTCACCCGCTATGGCGGCGCGCTGTTTCTGGGCAGCTATGGCCTGCTGGCGGCACGTCGCGCCTGGATCGGCGGCCATTTGCAGGTGGAAGCGAAAAGCAGTGGCAGCTTGGGCGCGGCCCTTGCGGCCTGCTTTGCCTTCACCTTTTTGAATCCTCATGTCTATCTGGACACGGTGGTGCTGTTGGGCTCGGTGGCCAACCAGCGAGGCGAAGGACGCTGGGTATTTGGCGTCGGCGCCATGTTGGGCAGCATATTGTGGTTTTCGGCACTGGGCTTTGGTGCGCGCCTGCTGGCGCCCTGGTTTGAAAAGCCCCTGGCCTGGCGCATCCTAGACAGCCTGATTTCCCTGGTCATGCTGGCCCTTGCGACAAGCCTGCTGTTCGAAAAATAGGCGGCTGGGCAGCGGGAAATCCCGAAGATCAAGGTCGGACTATCTGTGGTGAGATGGGGCTCGGTGATCCACCCGTCCATCCACACAGACACAAGAAAGAAAATATGAACTACCTGATTCGACTGACCCAAGCTGCAGCCATCGGCATGGCGCTTGCCGCCTGCCCCAGCATGGCCTTCGACGGTTGGAAGCTGGAAAGCAGCAGCGCCATCCCAGGCAAGAATTCGGCCTGGGACTATGTATCGCTGGACACCGCCAACAACCACCTATTTATAGGCCGACGCGGCAATGGTCTGCAAGTGTTTGACCTGGCCACGGCCCAGGTTATCCAAACGATTGCGCACACAGCAGCCAACAGCGCCAACGGTGCAACCCTTATTCCCGAATTCGACCTCGGCCTGTCCTACAACGAGAACGGAACGTTGACGCCCTTCAAGCTGTCCACTCTGGAGGCGGGCACAGACATCAAACTCGGTGACGAGCTGGATTCCGCACATTACGACGCATTCAGCCAGCGCTTGGTGGTGAACATGGCGGCAGGCGAGTCGGGTACGGATTTGGTCGTACTGCAATTGCCGTCGCTGCAAACCGTGGGAGCCATCCATGTTTCGGCCAAAAAGCCCGAACATGCAGAGGCCGATGGACGGGGCAATTTCTACCTCGCCGCGCGCGATGAAAACGTGGTCTACCGCCTGAACGTGAAAGACCTGAGCGTCACGGCCAAGTGGCCCACGCCAGGCTGCGCCCAGACCAATGGCCTGGCGCTCGACGCCGCCAACAAGCGCCTATTTTTAGGTTGCCGTGGCAATGCCAGCAGCAAACCCAGCTTCGCGGTGATGAATGCCGATACGGGTGCGGTGATCTACACCGCCGAAATCGGTGCGGGTAACGACGAGGTGGTTTTTGACGCGGATCTCAAACGCATATTTCTGGCCAATGGAGTCAACGCGGTTCTCAACATATTCGAACAAACCGGTCCGGACAGCTACAAACACCTAGAAGCCCTGGGCACCCAGGCCGGTGTGCGCACCATGGTCATGCACCCCAAGACCAAAAAGTTGTACGCAGTGACGGCCGAAGGCAGCGCCGACTACTCGAAAAAAATCACTACCAGCGTATCGCCCTCTTACGCCAACACCTTTTTCCCCGACCGATTTTTCGTGCTGACTTACGCAAAGTAAGCATCGCAAAGGGCTGAAGTTCCCCCGCCCCACAGCGCGTGTTGCGACGTGCAGGGCAGGGACAACGCCATCAGGCGACTTCGGTCACAAAGGCGGCGCGACCGCGACGCACTTTTTGCAGCTTGGCCAGCCAGTCGCCCTCTTCCGCACGGTAGCCCAGCGGCAGCAGTACCACGCTGCGCAAACCGCGCTCCTTGAGGTTCAACACCGTGTCTACCGCCTTGGGGTCAAAGCCTTCCATAGGGGTGGCGTCGACCTGCTCTTCAGCGGCCGCAATCAGGGCGGTACCCAGGCCAATGTAGGCTTGGCGGGCAGCGTGCTGGTAGTTCACCTCGGCATCGCGGGGCACGTAGGTGTCCAGCAACATCTGGCGGTAGTTTTCCCAGCCTTCGCTTTTGATTCCGCGCTGTTCATTCACCAGGTCGAACATCGTGTTGATGCGTTCCGCGGTGTAGTTGTCCCAGGCCGCAAACACCAGCAGATGCGAGCAGTCGGTGATCTGTTGCTGGTTCCACGCCAAGGGCTTGATCTTCTCGCGGACCTCTTTGTTCGTCACCACAAACACCTCATACGGCTGCAAGCCGCTGGAGGATGCAGTGAGGCGAATGGCTTCCAAAATGCGGTCCACTTTTTCCTGTGGAACCACTTTGGCGGGGTTCATTTTCTTGGTGGCGTAGCGCCAGTTCAGTTTGCTAATCAGGTCAGTCATGCGTTCACTCCAAATGGATCAGCCTGGGATTTTGGGTGCTTTCACGCAATTACAAGGGCACCAGTTGTTGCCCATTGCAGCGACACCACAACGGGCTTCGCCCCGTGGCCCATCCACCAGACCGATATCCCCAACAAGCGGGGGAACAAAAGCGCAACTTTCGACGCTGTGCACCTGATCACGAACCGCACTAGCGCATCAATCGGTACCCTACCGCAGTCTCGGTCAAAAGATGCTCGGGCTGGGCCGGGTCGCGCTCCAGTTTTTGCCGTAGGTGGCCCATGTAAATGCGCAGGTAGTGGCTCTGCTCGGTGTGTGACGGACCCCACACTTCTTTAAGTAACTGGCGCTGCGTCATGACGCGTCCGGCATTGGCGATCAGTGCCAACAGCAGCCGGTATTCAATCGGCGTGAGATGGACCTCGGCGCCCTGGCGGCGCACGATGCGTGCCTGGCGATCCACTTCCACAGCGCCAAAGGCAAACAGGGCGTCTTCTTTGCTGGCAAGATCAGCGTCCGCAGCATCCGGATGCTTGCGCGGACGGCGCAGGTTGGCCCGCACACGGGCCAGCAATTCACCCACGCCGAAGGGCTTGGTCAGGTAGTCGTCAGCTCCGGCGTCCAGCGCGGCAATTTTGTCCGACTCGTCGGAACGCGCCGACAGCACCACGATGGGCACGTTGGACCAGGTACGCACATCGCGTATCAGGTCCAGTCCGTCGCCATCGGGCAGTCCCAGATCCACGACCAGCAGGTCCGGCTTGCGCGTGCCGGCATCCAGCAGGCCGCGCTTGGCAGTGTCGGCCTCATGCACCTGCCAGCCTTCGGCCTCCAGCGCCAGGCGCACAAAGCGGCGAATTTGCGGCTCGTCTTCAATCAGGATGGCAACCGGGCAGGACATGGGGCTTTGGGCTTTGCGGGGTTCAAGGGTCTGAGTCTTCAAACGATTTCGGCGGCGCGGTGCGCGGCAGGCTGATGCTGAATTCTGCGCCACCGCCGTCGGCTTGGGCTGCGTTTATTTTTCCCTTGTGGGCATCGACTATCGCCTTGCAAATAGCCAGGCCAAGGCCGACTCCACGGGTGCTGGACTCGGTCTGGCCGCGTGTGAACTTGTCAAACAGGGTTTGCTCCTGCCCGTGGCTGCTGACCGGCAAGCCGGCTCCGAAGTCGCGTACCTTCAGTTCCAGAGTGGTCGCAGTGGTGCGAGCCGACACGCAAATGGCCGGAACATGTACCGGCTGCGTCACACCGTACTTGCAGGCGTTCTCCAACAGATTCACCAACACCCGCTCCATAAGAGCTGCGTCAAACTCCACCAGCGGGAGCTCACGCGGCAAGTCGGTTTGCACGGTCAGCGATCCCAGGGCATGGCGCGCGGACCGAATGGAGCTGCCTACGACCTCTTCGACAGATTGCCAGTCGCGGCGCAATTGCACCTGACCGCTTTCCAGGCGTGCCATGTCCAGCAGGTTGCCGACCAAGGCGCTGAGTTCGCGCGCCTCATGGCTTATGGAGCGCACCATGGAGTGCTGCTCGGCGCTCAGCGGGCCCAGCTGCTCCAGCGTTTCCGACTGACCAATCAACGCGGTCAAGGGCGTGCGCACATCGTGCGACATGGCCGCCAGCAGGGTATTGCGCAAACGCTCGGACTCCATTTGTACGACGGCCGATTGCGCCACGTCCACGTAGTGCACGCGTTCCAGCGCAATGGCGATTTGCCGCGCCAAGGTTTCGAGTTGTTGCACCTGCTCTGGAATCAACAGCCAGCGTGCCTGGCCGGGCTGCAGGGCCAGCACGCCACGGATGCGCATGGGTGCTTGCAGCGGCACGTAATGCCAAGGGTTGGACGGCAGGGTTGCTGTAGCCAGTCCGGCGCGCTGGCCATGGTGAAAGCACCAATCGGCAATACTGGCATCCAATCCCTCCGGCAAATTGCCGCCCAGTTCCAGTTGATCCTGGGCATCGGTGATAAATACCCTGGCCAGTCCACCGAAGGTGCGTGTCACCGCCGCCTCACCCAGCTCCAGTACCTGCACGGTTTGCAGCGCCGCCGACAGGTCGCGCGTCAGCTCAAACAAGGCGTGCGCGCGGCGTTCCCGGCTGGCCGACACACTGGCGGCAAAGCGCAGGTTGGCCGTGAGCTGGCCTATCAACATACCCACACCCAGCATCACGGCAAAGGTGACCAAATACTGCACATCGGTTACCGCAAACGAAAAGCGCGGTGGCACAAAAAAGAAGTCGAAGGCGGCCACCGACAACACCGCTGCCAGCATGGCCGGGCCGCGACCCAGCCGCACCGCCACCAGCACCACACAGAGCAAAAACAACATGACAATATTGGCCAGGTCAAACAGCGCCAGCATCGGCAGGGTGAGCAGCGTGGTGACCACACAGGCGGCCAGCGCCCAGGCATAGCGCGACCAGGATTCCCGGCCCGCGCCCAGGTCGCTGCCATCCCTGGAATCGACTGGAACTGCCGGTGCAATGCGACGTACCGCCTCGGTGAATCCAATCTCCACGATATCGAGTTCGTGAGCCAGGTCGGCCAACTGCAGCGTCAAAGTGGTGCTGAATAGACGCCGCATTCGGCTCCAACCGCTCTTGACGGGTCGCCCCACCACCAGAGTGGCGCAGTTGAGCGCGCGGGCCTGCTCCAGCAGGGTGCGTGCCACATCGTTGCCGGTCAGCACCACCGGTGCGCCACCCAACTCTTGGGCCAGTTTGAGCACGGCCAGCGTGCGGTCGCGCTCGCTTGAGGACAGGCGCTGTAGCGCCGATGTTTCTACATAGGCAGCATGCCAACGCACGTTGAGTTGGCCCGCCAAGCGCGCGGCGCTGCGCACCGCATGTTCGGCACCCAGATCCGGTCCGACGCAGACCAGCAGCGCGCCCGAGGTGTTCCATGCCGCCGAGCTGTTGGCCTGTCCCTGGCTGGCAATACGATGCTGGCGGGCGCGGTAGCTGCGCACGTCGTCGCCCACATGTTCGGCGGTGCGCCGCAACGCAATCTCACGCAGAGCAAACAGGTTGCCTTTGCGAAAGAAGTTTTGCGTGGCGCGCTCGGCCTGTTGCGGCACATAGACCTTGCCGGCCTTGAGGCGCGACAGCAGCTCATCGGCGGTGACGTCAATCAGGATCAGTTCATCGGCATTGTCGAGCACCGTGTCGGGCACGGTTTCGTTGACGCGGATGCCGGTGATGGCGCCGACCGTGCCGTTCAGGCTTTCCAGGTGCTGAACATTGAGCGCGGTCCAGACATCGATACCGGCATCCAGCAATTCCTGCACATCCTGCCAGCGCTTGGGATGGCGCGAGCCGGGCGCGTTGCTGTGGGCAAGTTCGTCGAGCAGCAGTACCTCGGGCTTGGCCTGCAGCGCTGCGTCGATATCGAACTCCACCAGCACCTGGCCACGGTAGGCAACTTCCTGCAAAGCCAGCCGGGGCAGACCGCTCAGCAGCTCTTCGGTTTCACGTCGACCATGCGTTTCGACCAGGCCGATCAGTACCGATTGCCCTGCCGTCTTGGCGCGCTGTGCCGCGCTGAGCATGGCAAAGGTTTTACCAACGCCGGCACTGGCACCAAAGTAAATCCGCAGCTTGCCGCGCGCCACGGCCTCTGCATCCTCGCGCAGTTGTGCCAGCAGCGCATCAGGGTTGGGGCGGTTATCGGAGGTGGCGGCCACGTCAGCGGATCCGGTTTCGCATGGTGTTCAAGGGTAGCACTGGTGTGGCGATCAGAGCTTGAGGTCTTCCAGCGCCAGGTTCAGACGCAGCACATTTACTCCCGGCTCACCCAGCAGTCCCAGCAATGGGCGCTCGGTCACTGGCTCAATCAGCGCCTCAACACGCGCCACATCCAGCTTGCGCGCAGTGGCTACTCGATTGACTTGGTAGCGTGCAGCCGCCAGGCTGATGTGCGGATCAAGGCCGCTGGCCGACGCCGTCACCAGGTCCACCGGAACAGGCGCGGTGTTGCCTGGGTCGGCATCACGCAGGGCTTGCATGCGGCTCTTGACCGCATCGATCAGCGCCGGGTTGAGCGGACCGAGGTTGGAGCCGCCGGAGGAGAGCGCGTTATTGGGCTGTGGACTGGTGGCCGAGGGGCGGCCCCAGAAATGGCCGGGGTCGCTGAAATTCTGACCGATCAACAGCGAGCCGATCGGCTTGCCGTCTTTGACAATCAGGCTACCGGCGGCCTGCGCCGGATAGAGGGCCTGCGCCAAGGTGGTAACCAGCAGCGGATAGGCCAAGCCGCTGATCAGGCTGAGCGCCAGAAACAGCACCAGCAACGGACGAATGGTATTTTTCATAAGGGACTTTCGAAGTTCAGACCAGGTGCATGGCGACCAACAGCATGTCGATCAACTTGATGCCGATGAAGGGCACGATCAGTCCGCCCAAACCATAGACCGTCAAATTGCGGCGCAGCAGAATGGCAGCCCCTATGGGGCGGTACTTCACGCCCTTGAGCGCCAGGGGAATCAGGAACACGATGATCAGCGCATTGAAGATCACGGCCGACAGAATCGCCGAATTCGAGCTGCCCAGGTGCATCACATTGAGTGCCGCCAGTTGCGGGTAGGTGGTGACAAAGATCGCCGGGATGATGGCGAAGTATTTGGCCACGTCATTGGCAATCGAGAAGGTCGTGAGCGAGCCGCGCGTCATCAGCAGCGCCTTGCCGGTCTCCACCACCTCCAGCAGCTTGGTCGGGTTGGAGTCCAGATCCACCATATTGGCGGCCTCCTTGGCGGCCTGCGTGCCGCTGTTCATGGCCACGGCCACATCGGCCTGAGCCAGGGCCGGGGCGTCATTGGTGCCGTCGCCGGTCATCGCCACCAAGCGGCCCTCGGCCTGGTATTTGCGGATCAGCACCAGCTTGTCTTCGGGCGTAGCCTCGGCCAGAAAGTCATCGACACCGGCCTCGGCGGCGATGGCCGACGCGGTGAGCCGGTTGTCGCCGGTGATCATCACAGTCTTGATGCCCATGCGGCGCAGTTCACCAAAGCGTTCCTTGATACCGGCCTTGACGATGTCCTTCAGCTCGACAATGCCCAGCACGCTGTTGCCATCGGCCACCGCCAGCGGCGTGCTGCCGCGGCGCGCTACGTCGTCAGCGGCTACCAGCAGTTCGGCCGGCATGGTGCCGCCCAGGGCCAGCACGTATTTGCGCACCGCATCCACCGCGCCCTTGCGTAACTGGCGCGTGCTGCCGTTGGCTTGCGTGATATCTACACCGCTCATGCGCGTTTGCGCGGTGAACGGCACTTCCAGCACGGCGCCGGAAATCGCCGTGACATGGCCTAATCGCTGCGCCAGCACGACGATGCTGCGGCCCTCAGGGGTTTCATCGGCGACCGATGACTGGGCGGCACAATCTGCCAGCTGTGCGACGCTGACGCCGGGGCCCGGAATAAAGCTCGATGCCTGGCGGTTGCCATGGGTGATGGTGCCGGTCTTGTCCAGCAGCAGCACGTCCACGTCACCGGCGGCCTCGACGGCGCGGCCCGAGGTGGCAATCACATTGGCTTGCATCATGCGGCTCATGCCCGCTACGCCCACGGCCGACAACAGGCCGCCGATGGTGGTGGGGATCAGGCAGACCAGCAAGGCCACCAGGGCAGTGATGCTGACCGGGCTGCCGGATTGTGCCGCCCCCACGCTGAACAGCGAGAAAGGCAGCAGCGTGACGGTGACCACCAGAAACACGATGGTGAGGGCCACCAGCAAAATGGTCAGCGCAATTTCATTGGGCGTCTTCTGGCGCTTGGCGCCTTCGACCATGCTGATCATGCGGTCAAGAAACGACTCGCCGGGGTTCACGGCGATGCGCACCACCAGCCAGTCCGACAGCACCCGGGTGCCACCGGTGACGGAGGCAAAGTCGCCACCGGACTCGCGCACCACCGGTGCCGATTCGCCGGTGATGGCGCTCTCATCCACCGTAGCCACACCCTGAATCACCTCGCCGTCCACGGGGATCATCTCGCTGGCTTCCACAAACACCACATCACCCTTGCGCAGATTCTCGGCCTGTTCCGGGACCCAGTGGTAGGTGGGCAGGCCGGTCTCTGCATCCAAAGGCCTTGCCACTGTCACGCTGTCCGGTTCGGTCAGCTTTTTGGCCCAGGTGCTTTGCTTGAGGCCCCGCAGCGATGCGGCCTGTGCCTTGCTGCGGCCCTCGGCCAGGGCCTCGGCAAAGTTGGCAAACAGCACGGTGAACCACAGCCAGACGGCAATCGACAGGATGAACCAGGCCGGAGCCTCGCCCTGGCCTTGCAGGGCCTGCACGCCCAGCAAGGTGGTCAGAATGCTGCCGATGTAGACGACAAACATCACCGGGTTGCGCCACTGTACGGCCGGACTCAGTTTGCTGAAAGAAGCCTTGATGGCAGGACCGACCAGGGCCGGGTCCATCAGGGTCAAAGAAGTATGGGTTTTCATGTTGTGTTTCTCAATCCATGGGAGCGGCGGCGCTTAATGCGCGGGCCAGAGCATCAGGTGTTCCACCATCGGGCCCAGTGCCAGGGCCGGCACGTAGTTGAGTAGTCCCACCAGCAACACCGTACCTATCAGCAGCGTCACAAACAGGGGCCCGTGCGTGGGCAGGGTTCCGGCGGTGACGGGCAGGCGTTTCTTGGCCGCCAGGGCACCGGCAATTGCCAGCACGGGCACGATCACACCAAAGCGGCCGAACCACATCACCACGGCCAACAAGCCGTTGTAGAAAGGTGTGTTGACCGACAGACCGGCAAAGGCGCTGCCGTTGTTGTTGCCGGCCGAGCTCAGCGCATACAGGATTTCGGAAAAACCATGGGCGCCGGGGTTGGCAATGCCCGCCTTGCCCGCATCACTCATCACTGCAATGGCGGTGCCCACCAGTACCAGAATGGGCGTCACCAGAATCGCCACCGAGGTCAGCTTCATCTCGTGCGACTCGATCTTTTTGCCCAAGTATTCCGGTGTGCGACCGATCATCAGCCCGGCAATAAACACGGCCAGAATGGCAAATACCAGCATGCCGTAGAGGCCGGTGCCGACACCGCCAAACACCACCTCGCCCAACTGCATCATCACCATCGGCACCATGCCGCCCATCGGGGTGAGTGAGTCGTGCATGCCGTTGACAGCGCCACAACTGGCCGCCGTGGTGATGACGGCAAACAGACTGGTGGCGTTGATGCCAAAGCGCGTTTCTTTGCCTTCCATATTGCCGCCGGACTGCAGGCTGCTGGCCGACTGGTCCACGCCCTGCGCTGCCAGCAACGGATTACCGGTCTGCTCGGCGGGCGTGATGGCGATCACGGCAATGACAAACATCAGCGTCATGGCCGACAGCACCGCCCAGCCCTGGCGCTTATCACCCACCTCGGCTCCAAACGCAAAGCACAGCGCAGCCGGAATCAGGAAGATTGCCAGCATCTGGAAGAAGTTGGCTAATGCAGTGGGGTTCTCGTAGGGGTGGGCCGAGTTGGCGTTGAAGAAGCCACCACCGTTAGTGCCCAGCATCTTGATGGACTCCTGCGAGGCCACCGGGCCCATGGGCAAGGTTTGCGTGGTCGTCTGGGCATCCTCTGTCACTGCCACGCCCTTGGCGTCCAGCACCGGCTGACCCGCGGCATCCAGTTTGGGATTCTGGAACTTCGTCACCTCCACGGTGCTCACATCCTTGTAGGCGTCAAGGTTCTGGATGACGCCCTGGCCCACCAGAAAAATGGCAAACACAAACGACAAAGGCAGCAGCAGCCACAGCGTGATGCGCGTGATGTCGGCCCAGAAATTGCCGATGACCGCCGTGGAGCGGGCGGCAAAGCCGCGTATCAGCGCAAACACCACGGCAATGCCGGTGGCAGCCGAGAAGAAGTTCTGCACGGCAAGTGCCAGCATTTGAGTCAGGTAACTCATGGTGGACTCACCGCTATAGCCCTGCCAGTTGGTATTGGTGACAAAGCTGATAGCGGTGTTGAAGGCTGAATCGGTGGAGACCGCAGCCATGCCCGCCGGATTGAATGGCAGCATGCCTTGGATGCGCTGTATGCCATACACCGCCAGCACGCCCAGAGCGTTAAAGGCCAGCAGCGCCAGGCTGTATTGCGTCCAGCGCATGGACTGCTCGGGCGCGGTGCCCGCCAGCCGATACAGTGGTGCCTCAACCGCGTGCATCCAGCGCGGCAGGCGTCCGCCACACAAGCGTGCCAGCCAAAGGCCCAGCGGCCAGGCGGCAGCGAACAGGGTAATCAGGAAGAGGCCTAACAGGCCCCAGGCAGAGCTAGCCATTAGAACTCCTCGGCGCGAAACAGCGCGTAAACCAGATACACCAGCAACAGCACGGCACACAGGCCGCCCGCGCCATACAAAACGTTCAGCAGATTCATGACCGCTCTCCCTGGGGCTTTTCCAGTTTGGCAAGCCCCCAGACCATCAGCATCAAGGCCAACCAAAGGCCCGCGCCCATCGCAACAAATACCGCATCCATATCGCACCTCTTGTTCAATTTGGTGCACGGAGTTTGGTTTACGGTGCGTAAAAGTGTTGTTGAGAATTGACTGGCTGGTATAAAAAAAACGTAAAAATCGTGCTGGAAGCAATTGAAATGCTGTGGCTACCTGTGCTGCCTGGCGCTACTGGGGCCGGGCGGACTTGACTACCTCTGGAACCGCGTGAAAGACTGCTGCTAGCCCAAAGCCGAGATGGCCTTCAACTGTTTCCGTGGGGGGCGCGCGCCAGCAGCGTAGCCAGCTCCGCTGCCGAGCGCACCGCCAGCTTGGCGTAGACGCGGGCGCGGTAGACCTCCACCGTGCGCACGGAGACGCTCATCTCGTCGGCAATCACCTTATTGAGTTTGCCGGCCGCCACCCGGTGCATCACGTCCTGCTCGCGCGGCGTAAGCGCCGCCAGCCGGGCGTCGCGCGAATCGCCATCGCTGCGCCGTATCCGTTGCTCGGCGTCAAAAGCCAGGGCGTCGCGCACGCGCTCGACAAGGGCAGCGTCGCCAAACGGTTTTTCCACAAAATCAAACGCGCCTTTTTTCAGGGCCGCCACGGCCATGCGGATGTCGCCGTGACCGGTCAAGAAGATCACTGGCGTGCGCACACCGCGCGCCACCAGTTCGTCATAAACTTGCAGGCCCGACAGCGGCTCCATGCGCACGTCAAGCAGAATGCAGCCCACCAGTGCCGGGCCTTGCTGTAGCCGCTCCAGCAAGGCGCCGCCGCTGGCATAGCTGTGCACCCGCAAGCCATGCGAGGCAAACAAAAATTCCAGCGCCGCGCGCACGGCGGCTTCGTCATCCACCAGATGTACGGCGGCTCGATCGGGGGCTGAGTTCATGTTCGGCCTTCACTTTCCAGACTGGCGCGCGCGTCTTCCTCCGCCAAACTGGCCTCGTGCAGCTGCGCATCAAACACCGGCAGCGTAAATGAAAAGCCGGCGCCGCCCAGGCTGCTATTGCCGGCATCCATGCCGCCATGGTGCACCTCGATCACCGAGCGGCAAATCGCCAGTCCCATGCCCATGCCATCGGACTTGGTGGAATAGAACGGCGCGCTTAAATGTTTCACCGTGCGCCCCTGCAGGCCTGGCCCACTGTCTTCCACATCCAGGCGCACAAAGCGCTGGCCGCTGGGCTGCGCCGTGATGCGAATGCTGCCTAGCCCGGTGGCCTCTGGCCGGTCCGTCGGCACCTGGCTGCGGATGGCATCGACCGCATTGCGCAGCAGGTTGATCAGCACCTGTTCGAGCAGGATCGGGTCGGCAAACACCAGCGGCAAGCCGGGTGCCAAGGCCCACTGCAGCTGCACGTCGGCGGCCTGCAGGTCGCGTTGCAGCAGGGCTGCCGCGCGCCTGGCCACGGCCCCCAGATCGCAGGCTTCGCGCTGGGGTGCGCGGCGTGTCAGAAACTCGCGGATTCGGCGCACAATGCGACCGGCCTCGGCCGCCTGGTCGCCCTGTTGCGCCAGCGCGTGCAGCACGGCTTGGTTGTCGTAGCCGGCATCCAGCAGCATGCGCTGCAGGCCGGCGTTGTAGCCCATGATGACGGTGAGCGGCTGATTCAGCTGGTGCGCCAGTGCCGAGGCCACTTCACCCAGGGTAGTCAGGCGTGACTGCTGGGCCATGGCTTCGGCCTGGTGGCGTTCGCGCTCTTCCAGGCGTTTGCGCGCGGTGATATCGATGATGGAACCCATCCAGCCAGTTTGCTGGCCACGGGCGTCGATCAGTGGCGACTCGAACACCATCACGTTGAGGCTTCGGCCGTCTTGGTGGCACCACAGCGCCTCGTAACCGTCGCGCGGCGCCCGTCCTTCTAGGTTGCGCTTGTGGCGCAGCATCACTTCATCCAGCGCATCAGGGGGCCAATAAGGCATGGGTGGCTGCAAACCTACAAGTTGCTCGGCGCTCAAGCCCACCATGCTGCAGAAGGTGCGGTTGACGTACAGGATGCGGCCCTCCGCGTCCCGTGCGCGCAGGCCCACCAGGGCCGAATCTTCCATGGCCTGGCGCCAGGCGGCTTCGGTGCGCCAGGCGGCCTCAGTGCGCGAGATGCGCTGCACCTGGCGGCGCAAGAGTTGTGTGGCCACCAGCATCAGGCCCAGAAAGCCGCCCATCAGCACCAGCGGCAGGGTGCGCCAGAAAGGTGGCGGCGCTTCGCGCAGGCTCAGCTCCAAAAAGGCGCCCGGCATATTGCCGCCCACCGAGACCATATAGCTTTCCCGCCCCGGTGAATCGGTGCGCAGCGGGGTCTGATCCAACGACGCGATCACCTGTTCGCTGGAGTCAATCAGCTGCATGTCGTACTTGTGCGCCAGCCACCAGGGGATGCCCCGGCGCAGCAGCAGCGTGGGCGAATAGCGCACCACCAGGCTCTCAACTCCCATGGCTTGCGTCAGGTGCGCCGACAGGCCCGGCCCATCGGCCAGTTCACCGGGCAGCAGGCCGGCCAGGGCATTCTGGTCCGGCACATGGGCCAGGATGCGGTTCTTGTCATCCAGCCAGGTCACGCTGAGCCAGAGTCTGCGCAGCCCCTCGCTCACGTCCGGGCTGGCAAGCAGGCCTTCAGCGCTGCGCGCGCGGCGTGGCAGCTGGCGGGCCAGGTCTTGCACATGCGCCATTTCCGCGCCCAACATCCCTTGCAACTGGGCCTCGCTGCTCAGGGCATCGGCAATCAGGGTAGTACGCCGGTCCTCGCGTTCGGCCAGGTCGGCGCGGTAAGCCCAGGCCAAAACGCCGATTACAAACAACAGTGACGCCAATAGCGGCAACAGCCACAGACCGCGACGCAACGCTGCCCAACGGGCATGCGCTACGGCTTCGGACGCAGGGCTTGGAAGGACAGGCATGGCTGCAGTCTAGCCGTCGGCTGCCGCTTTCCCCCGCACCGGGCCAGGGGTTTACCCTAGAACGCAGGTACCCCGGGCGAAAATGTGGAAAACCACACTGCCGCCCCAGGCAGTGCTGCAGCACACTCGCACCATTCCAACCGATCAGGAGACCGCACCATGAAGTTCTTTACCCGCCGCACCATCGTCCAGGCCGCCGTGCTGGCCGCCACCGCCTTCACCGGCATGACCGCCCTGGCGCAGGCTCCCATCGTCATCAAATTCAGCCATGTGGTGGCGCCCGACACGCCCAAGGGCAAGGGCGCGCTGCGCTTCAAGGAACTGGCCGAACAGCGCACCAATGGCCGCGTCAAGGTGGAGATCTACCCCAATAGCCAGCTCTACAAGGACAAGGAAGAGATGGAAGCACTGCAGCTGGGATCGGTGCAGATGCTGGCGCCTTCGCTGGCCAAGTTCGGCCCACTGGGAGTGAAAGAGTTTGAGGTGTTTGACCTGCCATTTCTGTTCAAGGACGACGCTGCCTTCCGTGGCATTACAGAAGGACCGTTGGGCGCCGAGCTGTTTAAGAAGCTCGAGCCCAAGGGCATCAAGGGCCTGGCCTATTGGGACAATGGTTTCCACCAGATGAGCGCCAACAAGCCGCTGCACAAGGTGGAAGACTTCAAGGGCATGAAGATGCGCATTCAAAGTTCCAAGGTGCTGGACGCCGAGATGCGTGCCCTGGGCGCGATCCCGCAGGTGATGGCCTTTAGCGAGCTGTACCAGGCACTGCAAAGCGGTGTGGTGGACGGCACCGAGGGCGTGGCTTCCAACTTCTACACCCAGAAAACCTACGAGGTGCAAAAGCACATGACCATCTCCAACCATGGCCACCTGGCCTACGCAGTGATCGTCAACAAGAAGTTCTGGGACGGACTGCCCGCCGACATCCGCACCGCACTGGATAGCGCGGTGAAGGACGCCACCACCTATGCCAACGCCATTGCTGCCACTGAAAACGCACAGGCCATGGACAAGATCAAGGCCAGCGGCAAGGCCACTGTCTACACACTGACCCCGGCCGAGACCACCGAGTGGAAGAAGGCACTGGCGCCGGTGCACAAGGACATGGAATCGCGCGTGGGCAAGGCCACCATCGAGGCCGCTTACAAGGCCGCCGGCTTCGTTCCCGCCAAATAAGCCAACAGGCAAGCGCGCATGTTGAACCGACTGCTTAACCACCTGGAGGAATGGCTGATTACCTTCCTCATTGGTGCCGCCACGATGGTGATTTTTATCGCCGTGCTGCACCGCTTTTTATCGGGCATTCCGGTGGTCCAGGATTATGCCGTGCGCATGGACGTGAGCTGGGCGCAGGAGCTGTGCATCTACATGTTCGTATGGATGGCCAAGTTCGGCGCCGCCTACGGGGTGCGCAATGGCACCCACGTTGGTGTGGACGTGCTGGTGCGCAAGCTGTCACCGGAAAAGGCCAAGTGGCTGGTGCTGTTCAGCCTGCTGGCCGGTGCGCTGTTCACCGGCACGGTGGGTACGCTGGGTGCGCGATTTGTCTGGGAAAACGGATTTCACTGGTCCTTTTTCACCCACATGGGCTGGGACGTGGGCGATGTGCCCGAAGGCCCGACCTCGCCCGACATGGAGATACCCACCTGGATCGCCTACTCCTGCGTGCCGCTGGGCTCCTACCTGATGTGCTTTCGTTTTTTGCAGGTGGCGGTGGGCTTTCTAAAAACCGGCGAAGTGCCGCACGCACAACACCATGTGGCGGGTGTGGATGACCCAGTCCTTGAAGACGCGGACTTCCAGCAGGCTGGAGGTACATCCAAATGAATACCCTCATTATCTTCACCCTGCTGGTCTGCCTGATGCTGACCGGCATGCCGATCTCGATCTCGCTAGGTTTGACGGTTCTAACCTTTTTGTTCACGCTGACCGATGTGCCGATTGAATCGGTGGCCTTGAAGCTGTTTACCGGCATTGAGAAGTTCGAGATCATGGCGATCCCGTTCTTCATTCTGGCGGGCAACTTCCTGACGCACGGCGGCGTGGCCAAGCGCATGATCAACTTCTGCACATCCATGATAGGCCACTGGTATGGCGGTATGGGACTGGCCGGCGTACTGGCCTGTGCGCTGTTTGCGGCCATCTCCGGGTCCTCCGTGGCCACTGTCGTGGCGGTGGGCTCCATCATGCTTCCAGCCATGGTCAAACAGGGCTATCCCAAGGCCTTTGGTGCGGGTGTGATCACCACCTCGGGCGCCTTGGGCATTCTGTTTCCGCCCTCGATCAACTTGGTGATGTACGCGATTGCCACGGCCGGCATGAACGCGGTCGGCCCGGATGGGCAACCGGTCGGTTCGGCCTCGGTCGGCCAGCTGTTTATCGCCGGCATCGTGCCCGGCCTGTGCCTGTCCTTTCTGCTCGGACTCACCACTTGGTGGCGTGCCAAGAAGTTTGACTACCCACGGATGAAGAAGGCGACCTGGGGCGAGCGCTACCAGGCCTTTCGCGAAAGCCTGTGGGGCCTGCTGCTGATCGTGGTGGTGATTGGCGGCATTTACAGCGGCAAGTTCACGCCCACGGAAGCGGCGGCAATGGCGGCGGTCTATTCCTTCTTCATCTCGGTGTTTGTTTACAAGGACCTCAAACTGCGCGATGTGCCCAAGTCGCTGTTGAGCGCAGCGGCCATGAGCTCGATGCTGCTGTACATCGTGACCAATGCGGTGCTGTTCTCCTTTTTGATGACCTCGGAGCAGATCCCACAAAGCATGGCCGCGTGGATGACCAGCCAGGGCTTTGGCCTAGTGGCCTTTTTGCTGCTGGTGAACTTCATCCTGCTGGCGGCCGGCAACTTCATGGACCCGGCAGCCATCGTGCTGATCATGGCACCGATCCTGTTCCCGGTGGCGGTGAAGATGGGCGTGCACCCGGTGCACTTCGGCATCCTGATGGCGGTCAACATGGAGGTGGGCCTGTGCCATCCGCCGGTGGGGCTGAACCTGTATGTGTCATCGGGCATTACCAAAATGGGCATTACCGAGCTGACGATTGCGGTCTGGCCTTGGCTGCTGACCATGATAGCCTTCTTGCTGGTGGTCACCTTCTGGCCGGGTCTCACGCTATGGTTCCCGACGCTGATGGGCATGGTGAGCTGAAGCCGGCCATCAGAATCTGATCAAGATTTTCTCGGCATTTTTGCGCAAGATTGGAACGCTCTGCGAAACCCTTTCGCGGGGCGATGGGCACGCTCCCTAGGCGTGCCCTTTTTACCAATCCCTTGCAAGGAAATGCATCCATGAAAAAACTAATAATAGCTACCGCCGTCATCACCGCTTGTGTCGCACCACAGGCGTTTGCCCAATCCAGCAACTTCGCAGGTTTCAGCGCGGGCATTGGCGCGAATATCGCAAACACACGCGGCGAATACGCTGCGCCACGCCTTGCACTGAGCGGCTCCGACACCGACAACAACGTGTCATTACAGCTGCAGTACAGCAGCCCGATGACCGAAAGCTTTTTGCTGGGCTTTGGCGCAACGGTCAATATGGGTGACCAGAAGTCCGGAAAATTTGGAACTGACCAAACCAAGGTGAAGGATAGCTATTCCCTCTATATCGCTCCAGGCTACGCCTTCAACAGCAATTGGCTCGGCTATGCAAAAGTGGCGTATTTGTATGCCAACGCCCAGGATGCCTATGGCAACAGTCAAAAATTTGACAATGGCTGGGGCTATGGCATTGGCGCCCAGGTCCTGATGACCAAGAACTGGTTTGGTCAGTTTGAATACATGTCCAATGACTATGGCCAAAAGGACTACAGCCCCACCGAAAAGGTCAAGGGCAAGAGCGACGTAGTTACCTTGAGCGTCGGTTACAAGTTTTAAGCGCGCTTAGACTCAGGCGCCGTGGCACTTCTTGTATTTTTTGCCGCTACCGCAAAAGCAAACCTCATTGCGACCGGGCAGTGAGGCCTTTTGCAGCGTCTCTACGCGTGGGCCGATGTTGCGCCAGAGTTCGTGCAGGTCATAAATAGCCCACACCCCGTCGGCAAAGGCATTGAATCGATTCACGCTGACGGTAGGCACACCCTCGTCGTCAAACACCGACAGGGTGGGTTCGTCTTCGTCGTCTTCGGTCAGTGCCACCAAGCGCTGCAGGGCCTCGTCCAGCCACTTGCGCCCTTCCTTGTCGCGCGGCGGCTGCCACTCTTCGGGCCAGTTTTCCACCGCGTACATGAAGCCCACCGCCCAGACCTGGGCAAAGGACGGCAAGATCTCGCCGGCCATCTCGGCACGCTCGGCCTCGGGCAAGGCGGCCACAGCGCCGCGCACATCCATCACCTCGGGATGGTAGGCGCGCTCGTCGTCCAAGCTCTTGACTTCGGCAGCCAGACCTTGCGCGATATCGTTCCAGCGGCGCTGCCAGAGCTCCAGAAAGCGCTCACGTTGCGCGGCATCGGCAAAAGATCCCAGACCATCGTCAACCTCGCCATCCTGCTCGCCGGTATCCAACAATACCGGCAGGTATTCACTCTGAGGTATGGCACGGCGACAGACGATCAGCGCGGCCATAAAACCTTCACAAAATTCCCACTGCGGGGTTTCGTCAAAGCGTTGGCGCAGGTCGTCCAGAATGGCGTCGATCTCGTCAAACTCTTCGGGGCTGATGGACAGCGCTGCTGCGGGCGGTGTGAGGCTGTCGGGAGAAGGTTGGGTAGTCATGGGCTGTGAAAATCAAAAAGTAGCTGCTATTGTCGGGCCCCGAGAGGGCCCGCACGATTGAAGCGCGATAAATTTTCCCCCACCTTTTACCTAGCGCTGGGCTGCCTTGTCCTGTTGCTCAGCATGCAAGCACCGGGGAGCAGCTCATTTCGGCTTGACTGATGCGTCAGCTTTCTTAATGAAACCCATGGGAGCGCCCATCGGCAGAATCGCACGACCAAAATAGCTATTTAAAAACACCGCACCGGCAGCATAAAAGCCAAACATGGAAATTCCCAGTTCGGAATATGCGGCGAGCGCGCTGAAAAGTGGCGCATTCACTCCCAGAATAGAAAGTGCAAGAGAGGGTAAAAGTACGTTGATCAACACCAGTATTATTGCAAATACCTTGTTCGCTTCAAAAGCTGCGAACATAATGAATATCGAAAATATAAAGTAACCAATGCAGGCGAAAGCCAACTGCTTGGGATCTGCCTTGGCAGGATCAATCACGCCAAACCAACCTTGGGTAATGGCCCAATGCATGGCCACCGCGCCCCAAAACAGGCCATAGGCACCGAGTACGATGGCGCCAAAATAATTATTCTTTTTGAAGTCAACGGTCGATGCCCATATTTGCGCACCAGATCCGAGAAACAGTGCCCAAGGAATGATGTAGGTGACGCCGGTGGTCCAACCCATTTTTGCTGAAGCTGCAACCAGGGTAACCATGGCAAGTCCAAACACGCCAAGTGCGGTCGGATCAGACATGATAATTTTTGTTTCTGTCACAGTTTTCGATTGCATATTTTGTATATTTACTCTTTGAATAGATGGGCCAGGCCGGAACTTTATGTTCGCATCCTTGCACCACCCTGATTCAGGCTCTGATCCAGGTCAATCTTTGAATCAATAGCTAGAATGAATAAATATCTGACTGCGCGAATGCGACCGAGGGACTTTCCCCACAAACCTTATTCGGCGCGACTCTGCAGCGCAGCAAACTTCGCAGCGGTCTGCACTCCCAAGGTCTGCAAGCGCTTTCGCATCGTCAGCACGGCCTTGTCCTTGCTCAGCAGCAGGCTTTGATACGCCACAGCCAGATCGATGAACTTCTGGTCGTCCGCGTCCTTGCACATATAGCACGCCTTGGGAGCCACCTCGACCATCTGTACATGGGCATCAAAACGGGCCAACACATCCCCGGCACTGAGTTTGTAGAACTGCATGCGTGGAACGATGTGACCATAGGCCAGCACCCGTTCCAGCTCGTCGCGCATGACCTGCGTGGCAATCCAGCGCAGGGACTTGGCCTCAAGCGCCGCACGCAGCGCTGGCGTGGCGGGGTCGGCGAAGATGAACAGGTCCAGAACAATATTCGTGTCCAACACAACCGTTGGCACGCCAGCTTGCTCCATCAGGATGTCCCCAGTGCCTTGTCCCGGGCCATGCGCCCGGCCACCATGTCGAACTTGAACAATCGGCATTCCAGCGGGCCATTCCACATCGGCACGCGGCGCGACTCTTTGAGGCGCATCTTGCCTGGCAGCTTGAGGTCGGGCGTCAACACCCAGGCCTGCCAGCCGGAGAAGTTCTTCTTCCAGTGGCTGGCCAGCTGGCTGAAGAACTCGCCGCCGTCTTGGGTCTCGGCCAGTTCGCGTGCGCCGTAGCGGGCCTGCACACCCTCGCCTGCGACGCCGCCAATGCCGATACGCTCGCCGTAGGGCGGGTTCAGCACCATGACGCCACCGCCTTCAATCGGCGGCATGCGCTGCAGGGCGTCGCCACCACGGAACTCGATGACATCGGCGACACCGGCGCGCTGGGCATTGCGCTGGGCAAAGTCGACCATGCGGTGCGACACATCGCTGCCGTAGATCAGCGCCTTCGATCCCGGTTCGGGTTTGACCACGGCATCAGCCGCTTCCTTCTTCATGTCGGACCAGACCTGGTGGCGAAACGGCACAAACTTCTCAAAGGCAAAGCGGCGCAACGAACCGGCGGCGATATTGCAGGCGATTTGCGCCGCCTCAATGGCGATGGTGCCGCTGCCGCAGCAAGGGTCGTACAGCGGCATCAGGTCCGCATCGCCATCGGCCCAGCCGCTGGCAGCAATCATGGCGGCAGCCAAGGTCTCTTTCAGCGGCGCATCGCCCTTGTCCTCGCGCCAGCCGCGCTTGAACAGCGGCTCGCCCGAGGTGTCGATATACAGCGAGCAGTTGTCGGTGGTCAGGTGGGCGTAGATGCGCACATCGGGCCACTGCGTGTCGACATTGGGCCGCACACCACCTGCGACTTCGCGGAAGCGGTCGCAGACGGCGTCTTTCACCTTGAGCGCGGCAAAGTTCAGAGAAGTCAGCGGGCTGTGTTGCGCCGTCACTTCAATCTTGATGCTCTCTTTCGGGGTGAACCAGCGCTCCCATTGCACGGCCATGGCGGCACGGTACAGGTCATTCTCGCTGCGGTATTCGGTGTAACTCACCAGCACCAGCACGCGCTGCGCCAGGCGGCAATACAGATTCAGACGCATCGCATCGTTCAGCGAGCTGCGCACCGCCACACCGCCACGCTGCTTGGTCACGCAGCCGGGAGGCAGGCCCGTGATGCGCAGGGCCTCGGGAGCCAGGTAGTCCTCCACGCCGGCGGCGCAGGGCAAAAAGAGTTGGAGTTGGTTCATGTAAGTTACAGCGCCTTGCGTAGAGAGGCAGGGGCGATCTTCAGGCCCTCGCGGTATTTGGCGACGGTACGGCGCGCACATTCAATGCCCTGCTCCTTGAGCATCTCGGAAATCTGGTTGTCTGAGAGCGGCTTCTTTTCGCTCTCGGACGCAATGAATTGCTTGATCAGCGCGCGCACCGCCGTGCTCGACGCATTGCCACCGGATTCGGTGCCCAGGCCGGAGCCGAAGAAGTATTTCAACTCGAACGTGCCAAAGGGCGTGGACATGTACTTGGCCGTGGTGACGCGGCTGATGGTGGATTCGTGCAGGCCGAGCTCGTCGGCAATCTCTCGCAGCACCAGCGGACGCATGGCCAACTCGCCATGGGTGAAGAAGCTTTTTTGCCGCTCCACGATGGCGGTGCTGACGCGCAGAATGGTGTCAAAGCGCTGCTGGATATTTTTGATAAACCAGCGCGCTTCCTGCAGGCGCTGCTGCAGCGCTGCGTGGCTGGCACTGTCCTTGCCGCCCCGGTGGTTGCGCAGCACATTGGCATAAATGTCGTGCACCTTGAGGCGCGGCATCACCTCCGGGTTCAGCATCACGCGGAACTTGGCTTGCGCCGCCTTGTTGGTGTTGGGCACCTGGATCACCAGCACGTCGGGCACCACGATGTTGCGCTCCACATCGACAAAGCGCCGGCCCGGTTTGGGCTCCAGCCGGGCTATTGCGGCAATCGCCTCGCGCACCAGCGCATCGCTGCCGACGCCGAGCTGCACCAGACGCTTGATGTCGCGCCTGGCCAGCAGCTCCATGGGCTGCTGGCAGATGCGCAGTGCCACGTCCAGCACCTCGCGGTCGTCCCAATCGAGTTCCACATCTTGCAGCAGCGCAGCGATTTGCAATCGCAGGCACTCGGCCAACCCGCGTGCGCCCACGCCCACCGGCTCCAGGCTGTGCAACAGCCCCAGGGCCACGGTGAAATGGTGCACCAGCTCCTGCAATTGCTCGTCGTCCGGCGGATTCAGAGTAGCTGCCAGTTCCTCCAGCGGCTCTTCCAGATAGCCGTCGTCATTCAATGACTCAATCAAAAAGCGCAGCGCGGCGCTGTCTTCGGCCGACAGGCGCAGGCCCAGGACCTGGCGATGCAAAAAACTTTGCAGGCTTTCCTGCGTGCGGGCCAGTTCGGTCGCGTCCTTGTCTTCATCGCCATTGAGGTTGTTGCTGCGCGCCTTGGCGTCAACCCCCCATTCGCCATCGTCGGGCGACATCTCGGTACTGCCGTCGCCATCCCAGTCAATGCCCTCGTCGCCACCCAGCGGAGCATTGTCCTCGTCGGTATGGGTGCTGGTGACCGTGGCGCTGCCCATGTCGGGCATGACTGCGCTGGCAAATTCGGTGTCGTGGTCCGTTTCGCGATCGCCCTCGCTAACCGGTGTATCGGCCTGGCTCACGCCAAACTCTTCGCGCTCGGCGTTGTCTTCGGTAAGTTCCAGAAACGGGTTCTCGTCGAGCATCTGATCCACTTCCTGGCTCAGCTCCAGGGTCGAGAGTTGCAACAAACGGATCGATTGCTGCAACTGGGGCGTCAGCGCCAGATGCTGCGAAACCCGTAATGAAAGGCCTTGTTTCATCCAGCTACATTTTGAAGTGCTCGCCCAGGTACACGCGTCGCACCTCGGCGTTGTTGACGATCTCGGACGGCGTGCCCTCGGCCAGCACGCGGCCATCGCTGATGATGTAGGCGTGGTCGCAAATGCCCAGGGTTTCGCGCACGTTGTGGTCGGTGATGAGCACGCCGATGCCACGCGCCTTGAGAAAATTGATGATGCGCTGAATCTCGATCACGGCAATCGGGTCGATACCGGCGAAGGGCTCATCCAGCAAAATGAAGCGTGGACGGGTCGCCAGGGCGCGGGCAATTTCCACGCGACGGCGCTCGCCACCGCTGAGGGACAATGCCGGCGACTCACGCAAGTGCTCCACCCGCAATTCCTGCAGCAAATTGGTCAGGCGAGACTCAATTTCGGCCGACTTCAATGGCACGCCCTGTTCGTCCAACTGCAGCTCCAGCACAGCGCGCACATTGTCTTCGACATTGAGCTTACGAAAGATCGACGCCTCCTGCGGCAGATAGCCCAGGCCCAGACGCGCACGCCGGTGAATCGGCATATGCTCAATCGATTGGCCATCGATGGAAATGTCGCCGCCACTGGCACGCAAGAGTCCGACGATGATGTAGAAGGAGGTGGTCTTGCCGGCGCCGTTTGGCCCCAGCAGACCTACCACCTCACCGGTGCGCACCGTGAGAGACACGTCCTTGACCACTTGACGCTTGCCATACGACTTTTGCAGGTGCTGCGCCGACAAGCTTCCGGCAGCGAATTCGCTCACTTGGACTGCCCCTCCAGTGTGGGCGAAGGCTTAAGCTTGGCGGGGTCCGACACCGCGCTTGTAGGCTCGGGTTTGGGTGTCAACATGACGCGCACCCTGCCACTGCCCAAGGCACCGCTGGGGCCGTTTTTGGCCACTCCATCCACGGTGAACAGGTCGGTCAAGTTTTCATACACGATGTTGCCGCCGGTAATTTCATCGGCCAGCAAGGTGCCACGCAGGCGCCGCAGTTGCGCCTTGCCACTAAAGCGAATGCTGTCGGCACGCCCGTCATAGGTAATGGTTTCGCCCTCGCCTTCGATGTACTCGTCCAGCGCTTCGCGCTTTTGGCGAAAAAAGGCGGGCTTGTCGGCGGCTCCAGTGGCCACGCCGAACTGGTAGCCGTCCGGGTCTTGCCGCACTTCCAGGCGCTCGCCCCGAATCAGAATCGTGCCCTTGCTCAGAACCACGCGTCCGGTGAACACGCTGATCTGTTTGAGGTCGTCATAGCGCAGAGCATCCGCCTCAATATTCATGGGCTTGTTGCGGTCCGCTTTTTCGGCCTGCACCGAACCCGCCAGGCACAGCAGGCCCGCAATCAGCAAGGCAGTAAGGGAGTGATTTTTCATAAAGGCACGAAACTTGCTCATAAAGCATTGTGCCCATTGTAGCCAGCGCATGGCATGTTTCATGCCTTGCGCTCCATTGATTCGCTCCAGAACGGGGATTTATCCCCGTTTTCCATCAGCCCACGGCGTTGATACGGGCCACCAGTTCCTGCAACACCGCATCGGCGCGCTCATTGGCCACCTGGCAGGTGCCGGCATTTTCATGGCCACCACCTCCGTTTGCCAGCATCATGGCGCCGATGTTCACCTTGGATGAGCGGTTGGTAATCGACTTACCCACGGCACACACCGTGTTTTGCTTTTGCACGCCCCACATCACGTGGATCGAGATATTGGTCTGTGGATACAGGGCGTAGACCATGAAGCGGTTGACCGCAAAAATGGTTTCCTCCTGACGCAGATCAATCACGGCCACGTTGTGATGTACCGTGGTGCAAAGTTGCAGCTGAGCCCGAGCCCGCAGCGCATGCTCCTGATACAGCTCCACGCGCTCCACCACATCGGGCAACTTCAAGATATCTGCAATGCCGTGGCTGCGGCAGTAATCAATCAGGTCCATCATCAGCTGGTAATTGCTGACGCGGAATTCTCGGAACCGGCCCAGACCGGTGCGCGAGTCCATCAGGTAGTTCAGCAGCACCCAGTCCTTGGGTGCCAGAATCTCTTCGCTGCTGAATTGCGCCGAGTCGGCCTTGTCGACGGCCACCATCATTTCATTGAAACGTGTGCCAAAGCGGCCGTTTCCACCGTAATGCTCAAAGACCACGCGGGCCGCCGAGGGCGCATCTGGGTGAATCACATGCTTGGCATGCACTGCGTTGCGCAGGGTCTCCGAGGCATGGTGGTCAAAGCACAGATGCACGCCCGGCACATAGGGCAAATTGGTGCTGATGTCACGATCGCTGACCGCGATCTTGCCATCCTGCATGTCCTTGGGATGGACAAACAAGATGTCGTCAATCAGATCCAGTTCCTTGAGCAGCACGGCGCAGACCAGGCCGTCAAAGTCGCTACGGGTAATCAGCCTGAATTTGGATTCCGACATAGGACGCACTCCGCTCGGTAATTGATGTTGGCGTCATTCTAGACCGGCGCCCTGCCCTGTGTCACTGCCGCAATGAACTACCTGCCGCTGCGAATTCCCGCCACCAGATATTCCACCAGTTTGAGCGCATTGGCCATGCTTTTGGCACGGTCGCCATCGACGTAAAAGCGTCCGGCCACACCCAGTGCGGGCACGCCCTCTACCTTGTAGGCGTTTTGCAGTTGCGCGGCCTTGGTCGCCTTGGTGGCCACTGAGAAAGAACTGTATTGCTGGTTGAACTTGGCCATGTCCACGCCCTGCTTGGCAACCCAATCCACGATCGCGGGAGCCTTGGACAGATCGTGCTTTTCAACGTGAATGGCAGTAAACACCTTGGCATGCAGCTTGTCCACCAGGCCCATGGCCTCCAGCGCGTAATACAGGCGCTGCTGCGGCACAAAATCGTCGCGAAAAGCCACGGGCACGCGGCGAAACGCTACATCCTTGGGCAGCTTTTTGATCCAGTCTTCCAGGCTGGGCTCAAACGCGTTGCAGTGTGGGCAGTTGTACCAGAAGAATTCCACCACCTCGATCTTGCCTTCGGGTGCCTCCACCGCTGCACGTGGATCCAGCACCAAATAATCGGTTCCGGACTCGGGTTTGGCCAGATCGGCCCGCGCGGCCGTGGCCCACAGGGTGCTTGCGACCGCAGCAGCGCCACCGGTCATTAGGGAAAATTCACGACGTTTCATAACACTCCAATTTAGCTTAGTAACGCAACACGTGCCAGGGCCAGGCCACGCACACAGGCCATTGGCCTAGCGCTGCACACGCACTAGGGCGGTTTCCAGCCCCGACTTGTCCAGTTTCTCTTTGGCCTTTTCGCCCTCTTCCTTTTTGTCAAACGGCCCCACGCGCACGCGGTACACCGTGCGCCCGGATTGTTCACGCTCGGAAATTTTCGTTTCCACGCCACTGAGCGACAGCTTGGCGCGCTGGCTTTCGGCGTCTTCGGGCGTACGGTAAGCGCCCACCTGCACCCAGTAGATAAAGGCTCCGCCATCGGCAGCGGACTTGGCCTTGGCCAGATCGCCAATCGGGTCGGAAGATGCGGTAGGTTTGGCCTCGGCCTTTTTGGCATCCGCTGGCTTGGTATCTGCCGACTTGGCATCAGCCGCTTTGCTGTCCGCGGCCTTACTTTCAACCGCCTTCGCTTCCGGCTTGGCCTGTGCAGGGGCGGCAGGCGCTGCAGCCGGAGCCGGGGCAGGCGTTGCCACGGGGGCCACCACCGGCACCGATGCGGCCGGCTGCGTCGGCTTGGCCACCGGGTTCTTGCCATACAAGGGGGCGTTGGGGTCCCAATCCTTGTTCTTTTTGGCTTCTTCGGCATCCTGGTCGGCGCTGCGCGTCTGGCCCTTGTTCATAAATGGCACAGGCACCTTGGTGACGTACACCGCCACCGCCAGGGCTCCCGCCAGTCCGACCACCACACCAATAATGAAACCCAGAATGGTTCCGCCGCGCTGTTTCTTCATGCCTTGCTTCTCGTTCTTTTGAATGAATTACATCTTCTGCGGAGCGCTCACGCCCAGCACCGTCAGACCATTGTGCAACACCTGCGCCGTGGCTGCCACCAGCGCCAGCCGTGCCAGCTTCACCACCTCATCGTCCACCAGGATGCGTTCGGCATCGTAATAACTGTGGTAGCAGGCGGCCAGCTCGCGCAGATAAAAGGTGACATCGTGCGGGGCAAAGCCCATGGCTGCGGCCGACAGCATCTCCGGGTACTTGGCCAGCAAGAGCATCAAGGCCTGCGCCTGCTGACTGGTGAGGTTTGAGAGATCCACCGCGCCCAGCATGGTGCGATCGCCGCCCCAGGCCGCCAGCACCGAGCAAATACGGGCATGGGCATACTGCACGTAATACACCGGGTTGTCGTTGTTCTTGGCTACGGCCAGATCGACGTCAAAGGTGTATTCGGTGTCGGGCTTGCGGCTCAGCAGGAAGAAGCGCACCGCATCCTTCGATGTCCACTCGATCAGGTCGCGCAGCGTGACATAGCTACCCGCGCGCTTGGAGATCTTGACCTCTTCGCCGCCCTTGACCACCCGCACCATGGTGTGCAGCACGTAATCCGGATAGCCCTGGGGGATGCCCACATTGGCCGCTTGCAGGCCGGCGCGCACACGGGCAATAGTGCCGTGGTGATCGGTGCCCTGGATGTTGACCACCTTGGTGAAGCCGCGCTCCCATTTGGCGATGTGGTAGGCCACATCCGGCACAAAGTAGGTGAAGGTACCGTCCTGCTTGCGCATCACACGGTCCTTGTCGTCGCCGTAGTCGGTGGACTTGAGCCACAGTGCGCCGTCCTTCTCATAGGTCTTGCCGGCCTCTTGCAGGCGCTGGACGGTGGCCGCCACCCGGCCGCTGGTGTAGAGGCTGCTTTCGAGGTAGTAGTTGTCAAACTTCACCGCAAAGGCCTTCAGGTCCAAGTCCTGCTCGTGGCGCAAATAGGCCACGGCGAACTGGCGCATGCCGTCAAGGTCGTTTACATCGCCGCTGGCGGTGTAGCTGCGGTCATCCGACTCCACGGTTTTGCCTGCCAGAAAGTCGGCGGCAATGTCGGCAATGTACTCACCGTTGTAGAAGGCTTTGCTGGCGGGGTTATCGGGGTCGGTGGGCCAGCAGGTGTCGCCGGGCTTGAAGCCCTGGGCGCGCAGCTGCGTGCTGGTGGCCAGGGTGGCGATCTGCACGCCGGCGTCGTTGTAATAGAACTCGCGGTACACGTCCCAGCCCTGGGTCTGGAACAGGTTGCAGATGGCGTCCCCCAACGCGGCCTGGCGGCCATGGCCCACGTGCAGCGGGCCGGTCGGGTTGGCAGAGACAAACTCCACCAGCAGGCGCTGGCCGTTCGACGTTTGCTCACCGAATTTAAGACCCTGACCCAGCACCTCGCGCACGATTTCCTGCTTGGCTTCAGGTTTCAGGCGGATATTGATGAAGCCGGGCCCGGCGATCTCCACCGCATCCACCCAGCGCACATAGGCGGCGTCGGCCAGCAGGGCGGCGCACAGCTCTTGAGCAAGCTGGCGCGGGTTGCGCTTCAGCGGCTTGGCCAATTGCATGGCGGCCGTGGTGGCCAGGTCGCCATGAGCGGCCACCTTGGGCGATTCAAAGGCTGCCTTGGCACCGGAGCCGACAGAGATATTTTCCAAGCAGGCGGCTAATGCCAGCAGGAGTTCGTTTTTTACAGACAACATGGCAGCGATTTTAAGCGGGCGCTATGGTGTGCTTGCGATGCAAGGTCAACCGGTTTGCCAAAGCAGGCGTTATGTGCTGGAATCCCGTCGGGATTTATTCGAAACGGCAGGCCTTCTGCCCAACACATTTGAGGAATACCAATGAAAAAACTACTGACTCTCCTGGCTTTGGGCATGTCTTTGACTCTGGGCGCAGCCCATGCCGCCGACGCTGTAGCCGCCCCATCCGGCCAGCAAAGCAAGATGAAGAGCTGCAACGCCGATCCCAAGGCCAAGGAACTCAAGGGCGACGAGCGCAAGGCCTTCATGAAGGAATGTCTGAGCGCCAAGCCCGCCGCCGCTGAAGCTGCCGCTACTGGCACCACCCAGCAAAACAAGATGAAGACCTGTAACGCCGATGCCAAGACCAAGGCACTCAAGGGCGACGAGCGCAAGGCCTTCATGAAGGAATGCCTGAGTAACAAGTAAGCCTTTTGAGCTTTGCTTGAGCAGCCCGGGTCTGAAAAGGCTCGGGCTTTTTCCTGTTTAAGTGATTGCGCCTGCTTGCTGGAGGGCAAGCAAGGTAGCCACCGCCGCGATAGCTGGCTTCCACCTGACCCGGTTTCTTAAGTTTGAAAGCGCAGACTGTTTGGTAATTTTTCTTCTCTAATGCAGCCGTAACCGTCCCCCTAATCTTCGCAGCGGACACTCACCGACGATCTAGATTTTTCTATTTTTTGGAGAGTACTTTGTATTTGCAGGAGCTTTTAAATCAGTCTAATCAGGCCAAGTTTTTTTAAACTCGGTTCCCAAGAAATTCATGAACGCATTGACCTTGGCGCTCGGTAGCCGTCTGGAAGTGTGAAGAGCCCAAAGTTCTGACGGTTGATCGGTCGCCCCACCCCAGGAAACCAGGCGGCCTGCAGCCAAGTCTTCAGCCACGACCAGATGTGGAAGTCTTGCCGCTCCAAGTCCGGTCAGTGCAGCATCACGCATCATCGTAAAAAGAGGAAGCTGCAAGACCGTTTGTACCGGTATATCTTTGGCATTGGGTCCAGTGATTCGCCAACTGCTCGTGCCGCGAGGCGAACTGCGAACGATCACAGGCAGGGCCCCCACCGTTTTTTGGCCAACCCGTGTGAATCGCTTCTTGAGGTCCGGCGTGGAGACGATCAGAACTTGATCTCGGGCGAAGCACCGACCGACGAGTTCAGAACTGGGCTCTGGATTGACCCGAATGACAAGGTCATAACCTTCGCTGACCAGATTCACCTGGCGATCTTCCAGAGTGATCGACAACTCGACGTCGGGATAGGACATGGTGAACTTCGCTGCAAGTCGGCCCAGCATCAGTTGGCCAATCAGAGTCGGCACGTTGATCCGCAGCAGGCCATGGGGCTGTGTCCGACCGTTCCGCAGCACATCAGCGGTCTCGTTGATCTCACGCATGGGCCCGCTGGTGCGCTCCATTAGCAGCGCGCCTTCTTCCGTCAAGCGGACAGTCCTTGCCCCGCGTTCGAATAGCCGCACACCCAAGGCGGTTTCGAGTTCCATGACCTTGCGCGACAGGCTTGCCTTGGGCCGTCCACTCGCACGACTGGCTTGTGCGAATCCTTCGTGAGTCGCCACCAGAAGAAAGTCGGACAAGTCATCGAGATTCATAAGTGTTCCATATTTGGGATGAAGCATCCTGTTTTCTGTTATGTGATCGCTATTTTATCACCCTAAGATTCGGACAGAAGCTCGACCACTCTCAGTGGCCATCACTTTTAAAAGGAAACTGAAATGACCATCCTCATTACCGGTGCAACCGGAACTATTGGCTCAGCGCTTGTGCATCAATTGGCTGATCAGCACTTGGCAGTGAACGCTTTGACGCGCGATCCGGGCAAGGCGAAATTACCTGCGTGGGTCACCCCTGTTGCAGGCGACATGTTGGATGTGGAGTCCATGCGCAAGGCGCTGAAGGGAGTGCGTACGCTATTTTTGTTGAACGCCGTATCCACCCAGGAACTGACGGAGGCGGTATTGACGCTCAACCTGGCGCGTGAGGCCGGTATTGAGCGCGTGGTCTATTTTTCTGTATTCAATGGCGAGTCATTCACCAACGTGCCGCACTTTACGTCGAAGTACACGATTGAACGCATGATTGCGCAGATGGGGATACCCGCCACCATCCTGCGCCCCAACTGTTTCATGCAGAACGATGCCCTGTTTTTCAAGGACGCCTTGCTGGGGCCGGGCCTGTACCCCTTTCCGATTGGCGAGAAGGGCGTCTCCATGGTCGATGTGCGTGACATCGCCGAGATTGCTGCTGGGGCCGTTTTGCAGCGTGAGCAAGCAACGCAGGCCTTGCCCAGCGAAGTCATCAACCTGGTAGGCCCGGATGCATTGACCGGCTCGGGTATCGCAAAGATTTGGGCGCAACTACTGGACAAACCGGTGACCTATACCGGCCATGACACGGCGCCGTTTGAAGCGCGGCTTGCCCACCACGCGCCGGGTTGGATGGCCATGGACATGCGCCTCATGCTGGACCGCTTTTGCTCGGACGGCATGGCGGCAACTTCTGCAGACGTAGACAAAATGACGAAGCTGCTGGGGCGCAAGGCGCGTTCGTATGAGGACTTTGCTGCCGAAACGCTGGTGAAGTGGCAAGGCTGATTGCGCCTGAATAAAAAATGACCTTGAAAGAAACAACCGTGCTTGCTTCGAATATGCCTGATGCTGATGGCATAACTGCCCCAAACAGCGTTCATCACCCGCTTGACGTACAGGATGCGGATGTGGTCGAAGCCGTTCGCTCAAAGACAGCTCCTTACAAAGGCGCACTGGTCGGCCCATTGGCGCGCAGTGCCTACGACCCGATATTTGAAGCCATCCCTGCCGCCGGGGGTGTGCTTTACGCGCAAGGGCGGATGGGCGGCATGGAAGGTGTCTGGTGTCGCCCTGCGGTAGCCACAACGGGTGCGGTCATCCTCTATCTGCATGGAGGCGCCTATGTGTTGGGCACGGCACAGGCCTATCGGCATTTTGCAGGGCAATTTGCCGCGCGCACGCAATTGCCGGTCTTTGTCGCCCACTACCGGCTGGCGCCGGAGCACCCCTTTCCGGCAGCGCTGGAAGATGCGCAGGCGGCGTACCTTGGTCTGCTGGACGCGGGCTACCGGCAAATCATCGTGGTGGGCGATTCGGCGGGCGCAGGGCTGACTCTTGCCCTGCTCTCGCACTTGCAAGATGCGACCGCATCGGATGGTGTCAAGCCCGTTGCTGCCGTGGTGATGTCGCCCTGGACCGACCTGGCGCTGACCGGAAAGTCGATGGTGGACAAGGCCATAGAGGACCCGATGCTGACCCGCGACATGCTTGCCGCCAATGCCGCCCTGTATTTGAATCATCAGGCATCCACCTTGGCCCAGGCGTCGCCGCTGTACGCCAATCTTCTTGGATTGCCGCCGCTTCAAATTCATGTGGGCACCAGCGAAATACTCCTAGATGATTCTGTACGCTATGCCGAACGCGCGCGGGAGGCCGGGGTTGCAGTCACCATGCACACTTGGCAAGGCATGCCACATGTATTCCCCTCCATGGCGGGGACGTTGAAGGCAGCCGATGAAGCGCTGGCAATCATGGCTTCGTTTATTCAAGACACCCTGAAGGCAAACGCACCATGACGCCATTCCAACCTAAAAATTCGGCAAACACCGCTGCCAAGGGCTACTGGATCGTCCTCGCCACCGTCAACGAGCCCTTGCGCTTCGGCCACTACACCTCGGTGGCGGGGCCACTAATTGCTACTCATGGCGGTCGCGTTTTGGCCCGCGGTGACGTGGCCCGGGTCGTCGAGGGTTCGGTGCCGGGGCGACCCTAGGTCATCGAGTTCCCGAGCTACGCAGCAGC
>CAIMZI010000023.1 GCA_903845935.1 uncultured beta proteobacterium
GAACACATTGGGCGACTTGCCGCCGAGTTCCAGCGTGGCGGGAATCAGGTTGTTGGCAGCGGCTTGGGCAATCACGCGGCCGGTGGTGGTGGAACCGGTGAAGGCGATCTTGGCGATGCGCTTGCTGGTGGCCAGGGGCATACCGGCTTCACGGCCATAGCCGTTGACGATGTTCAACACGCCCGGCGGGAGGATGTCGGCAATCAGCTCAGCCAGAATCAGGATGCTGATGGGGGTGGATTCAGCGGGCTTCAACACCACGCAGTTGCCGGCGCCAATGGCGGGAGCCAGTTTCCAGGCGGCCATCAGGATCGGAAAATTCCAGGGGATGATCTGACCGACCACGCCCAGGGGTTCTTGGAAGTGATAGGCCACGGTGTTTTCGTCAATGTTGGACAACGCGCCTTCTTGCGCACGCAGGCAACCTGCAAAGTAACGGAAGTGGTCGACGGTCAGCGGGATGTCGGCGTTCAAGGTTTCGCGGATGGCCTTGCCGTTGTCCACGGTTTCGGCGTAGGCCAGCAGCTCCAGGTTGGCTTCGATGCGGTCGGCAATCTTCAACAGCAGATTGGCGCGGGTGGCGGCATCGGTCTTGCCCCAGGCGTCGGCAGCGGCGTGGGCTGCGTCCAGCGCCAGCTCAATGTCTTCTGCGGTGGAGCGCGCAGCCTGTGTGTAAACCTTGCCGGTGATGGGGGTGATGACATCAAAGTACTGGCCCTTCACCGGGGGCACAAATTGGCCGCCGATGAAGTTGTTGTATTGGGCCTTGTAGGCAATCGTGGCACCGACGGCACCGGGGAACGCGTAGATCATGAATGTCTCCAGAATTTAATAACGGTTGGAACTTTCCCTTGCGGGTGTTCCTTTGTTATCAAGTCGCGTGCCATGACCTAAAATTGCTGCTGCTGCCTTGATTTCATTGGGATTTTTCCCATGCGCTCAGCCACTGTTGCGTGCGGATGGCACGCTGGGCATGCTCCAAAATTGGACAGCTGTTGAACAACTGGACAGTTGTCGCGCCCAGCCTCTATGCATGGGATTGCATAGCGCGCTGTGTCACCGGCAGCAAACCACTAGGTACTTAGCGCGCAATGCGCTTGGCGATCGCATCGGCCCAGATGGCCTTGGACTCCGGATAGATCATCGACTCTTCCAGCGCAATATGTCCATTCATCAGCTCCAGAAACAAGGAGACGTTGTGCTGAAACTCGGCCGCGTCAAACCAGTCATTTCCCTCTGCAATGGCGCGCAGTTGCGGACCTAATTCGATCCAGTTCTCTTCAATAAAACCGTGGTCCTGTTGCAGGCTGCGCACCACGGACTTCATTTCCTCGCTGCCTGTAGCCAGCAGCGGCGGGAACACATGCTTCTCTTCCTGTTCATGATGCTCGCGCGAGGTGCTGGAAAAAAAGGCCTCGATCTCGCCTGCCTGGTGGCGGTCCGCATCGTTCAGGCCCTGGCTTTCCATATGCGAGGCCATGCGCTGCAAGCCCACCAGATGCTCCTGGATTTGCTGATGGCAGGCATCCAGTGCTTTGAATTGCTCGGTAGGTGCGGGTGTGGACATGGCGTTCTCCAAGAAAGATAAAAAATAGGGACTTAGATAGGTGTCACTGACATCGATCATGTTTTTATTTTTGGTTCGCGGGAAGCGTGAATCGCAAATGTTATTGACGAGGGTCAAACCGTGAGCGAATCGTGGATTCCCCCTCTTACGCCAGCAAGCCTGCAACGCTAGACTGAAAACTTCCCGTAGCGGTTCGCTCAAGACAGGCGCACGGAGCAAGGAGACAAATTGAACGCAACAAACGTCAATGATCCGGCCTATTTCCATAAGGTCGTCGATTGCCAATGGGCCTGCCCGGCCCATACCCCCGTTCCCGAATACATACGCCTGATCGGCCAGGGTCGCTTTGACGACGCCTATATGGTCAACTGGGTGTCCAACGTATTCCCGGGCGTTCTGGGCCGCACCTGCGACCGCCCGTGCGAGCCCGCGTGTAGACGCTCACGGGTCGAAGAAAATAACGGCGAAAAGCCGGAACCAGTCGCCATTTGCCGCTTGAAGCGCGTGGCGGCCGACAACAAGGTCGATGTGACCGGCCGCATGCCCGCCATCGCGCCGCCCAACGGCAAGCGCGTCGCCTGTGTAGGTGCCGGCCCTTCGTCGCTGACCGTGGCGCGCGACCTGGCGCCCCAGGGCTATGCCGTCACGATCTTTGAAGGCGAGGCCAAGGCGGGTGGCTTTATCCGCTCGCAGATTCCGCGCTTTCGTCTGCCCGAGTCGGTGATTGACGAGGAGACCGGCTACATCCTGAACATGGGTGTGGACTTCAAGAGCGGATCGCGTGTGGAATCCATGCAGGCGCTGCTGGGAGAAGGCTATGACGCCATCTTTGTCGGCTGCGGTGCACCGCGCGGACGCGATCTTGTCATCCCCGGACGCGAGGAAGCAGCTGCCAACATCCACATCGGCATCGACTGGCTGGCCTCGGTCTCCTTCGGCCATGTCACGAGCGTGGGCGAGCGCGTCATAGTGCTGGGTGGTGGCAACACCGCCATGGACTGCTGCCGCTCGGCCAGGCGCCTGGGTGGACGCGACGTCAAGGTGATTGTGCGCAGCGGCTTTGAGGAAATGAAGGCCTCGCCCTGGGAGAAGGAAGACGCGGTGCACGAGGGCATCCCCATCCTGAACTTCCATGTGCCGGTGGCCTTTGAAGTTGATGCCGGCAAGCTCACCGCCATGCGCTTTGAAGTCGTGCGCGCCGAATACGATGCCAAGGGCAAGCGCACGCTGGTGCCTACCGGCGAGCCGGAGGTGCGCGTGCCCTGCGACACGGTATTGGTGGCCGTGGGCCAGGAAAACGCATTCCCCTGGATCGAGGCCGAATGCGGCATTGAATTCGATAAATGGGGTCTGCCCAAGCTGGGTGAGGGTACCTTCCAAAGCACGCGGCCCAAGGTCTTCTTCGGTGGTGACGCGGCCTATGGGCCCAAGAACATCATCACCGCCGTGGCCCATGGCCATGAAGCCGCGGTGTCGATTGACCGCTTCCTTCATGGCGAAATTGTCGGCAAGCGCCCCGCCGCCACGGTGAACCTGATGTCGCAGAAGATGGGCATCCACGAGTGGAGCTACCGCAACGACGTGTCCAACGACACGCGCTTCAAGGTGCCATGGGCGCAGGCTGAAATCGCCCTGGCCAGCATCAAGGTAGAGGTCGAGTTGGGCTTTGACGCGGCGACGGCCTTCAAGGAGAGTAGCCGCTGTCTGAACTGCGATGTACAGACCGTGTTCAACCGCGACACCTGCATCGAGTGCGATGCCTGTGTGGACATCTGCCCGATGGACTGCATCACCTTCACCACCGGCGGCGAAGAAGCCGATCTGCGCACCCGACTGAAGGCGCCAGCCACCCACTTGGAGCAGGACTTGTATGTATCGGGTGTACTCAAGACCGGCCATGTGATGGTGAAGGATGAGGACGTGTGCCTGCACTGCGGCCTGTGCGCCGAGCGCTGCCCTACCGGCGCCTGGGATATGCAGAAGTTTCTTTTTTCGACCACGCAGGCCGGGCCACGCGCCCGTGACCAGCGCAAAAACGCGGGGAAGACAGCATGAAGCGCATAGCAGCAGTCAACGATTTCGTCATCAAGTTTGCCAACGTCAATGGCTCGGGCTCAGCCTCGGCCAATGAGCTGTTTGCAAAGGCCGTCATGCGCATGGGCGTACCGGTTAGCCCGCGCAATATCTTTCCCAGCAACATCCAGGGCATGCCGACCTGGTACGAGGCCCGCGTCTGCGAAAAGGGCTACCACGGTCGTCGCGGCGGTGTGGACATGATGGTGGCCATGAACCCGCAGACCTGGGACACCGACCTGGCCGAGATCGAGAGTGGCGGCTACCTGTTCTATGACAGCACCAGACCGCTGCCGCCGAACAAATTCCGCGACGACGTGCTGACGATTGGCGTGCCGCTGACCGAAATTGCCAACGCCGCCTATTCTGAGCCGCGCCAGCGCCAGCTGTTCAAGAACATTATTTACGTTGGTGCCCTGTCCGCCCTGCTGGACGTGGAGGCCGAGGTGTTCGAGAAGCTGTTTGCAGAGCAGTACAAGGGCAAGGAGCGCCTGCTGGCATCCAATGTGCAGGCCCTGCATCTGGGACGCGATTACGTCAAGGCGCACATGGCCTACCCGCTGGGCATCCGCGTGCAGCGGGCTGACGCGGTGGGTAACCAGATCTTTACCGATGGCAACAGTGCCGCCGGCTTAGGGCTGGTCTATGGCGGCGCCACGGTGGCCGCCTGGTACCCGATCACACCCAGCACCTCGGTGCCCGAAGCCTTCCAGAAATACTGCGAAAAATTCCGGGTCGACCCCGAGACCGGCCAGCACCGCTATGCCATCGTGCAGGCCGAGGACGAGTTGGCCTCGATTGGCATGGTGGTGGGCGCAGGCTGGAATGGCGCACGCGCCTTTACCGCCACCTCCGGGCCCGGCGTCTCGCTGATGACCGAGTTCATTGGTCTGGCCTACTTTGCCGAAATTCCGGTCACCATCATCAACGTGCAGCGCGGCGGGCCCAGCACCGGCATGCCCACGCGCACGCAGCAGGCCGACATCCTGAGTTGCGCCTATGCCTCGCACGGTGACACCAAGCATGTGCTGCTGTTCCCGCAGGACCCGTATGAATGCTTCACGCATTCCGCCGCCGCACTCGATCTGGCCGACCGCCTGCAGACGCCGATTTTTGTGATGACCGATCTGGACATCGGCATGAACCAGCGCCTGTGCAAACCCTTTGTCTGGGACGAGAACAAAGAGTACGACCGCGGCAAGGTGATGACTGCCGAGGAGCTGGAAGCCGGCAAAGACTTTGGCCGCTACAAGGATGTGGATGGCGACGGCATTCCCTGGCGCACTCTGCCCGGCACCCATCCGACCAAGGGCGCGTTCTTCACGCGGGGTACCACGCGCAACCCCTACGCCATGTATTCCGAGCGCGGCCCGGACTACATCTACAACATGGAGCGCCTGCTGCGCAAGTTCAAAACAGCCGCCAATCTGGTGCCGCAACCCATTGTGCGCAAAGCGCCGGAGGCCACCCGCTTCGGTGTCATCTATTTCGGCTCCACCAGCCCGGCCATGCGCGAGGCCCTGGATGTGATGGAGGCGCAAGGCATTCATCTGGACGCCATGCGCCTGTGCGCCTATCCGTTCCCGGATTCGGTGCAGACCTTTATTGCCGAGCACGACCAGGTGTTTGTGGTGGAGCAAAACCGCGATGGCCAGATGCATTCGCTCTTGGTCAACGAACTCGATTTCGATCCGGCCAAACTGCCGCGTGTGCTGCACTACGATGGCACACCGATCACCGCGCGCTTTATCGCCGGTGCGATTACCAAGCGCATGGAAGCGCAGATGAAAAAGGAAGTGGCATGACCTACATCGCTAAACCCCGTCTGCACCACCCTACCCTGCACACCAACAAGGTCGGCTACACCAGGCGCGACTACGAGGGCCGCATCTCCACCCTGTGCGCGGGTTGCGGCCACGACTCGATCTCGGCGGCCATCATCCAGGCCTGCTGGGAGCTGGACATCGAGCCGCACCGCGTGGCCAAGCTCTCGGGCATTGGCTGCAGCTCCAAGACGCCGGATTATTTTCTGGGTGCCTCGCACGGCTTCAACACCGTGCACGGGCGCATGCCTTCGGTGCTGACCGGTGCCAATCTGGCCAACCGCGACCTGCTGTACCTGGGCGTCTCGGGCGACGGCGATTCGGCCTCCATTGGACTGGGCCAATTTGCCAACGCCATGCGCCGCGGCGTGCGCATGGCTTATATCGTGGAAAACAACGGCGTCTACGGCCTGACCAAGGGCCAGTTCTCCGCCACCGCAGACCGCGGCTCCAAGAGCAAAAAGGGCGTGATCAACAGCGACAGCCCGGTAGATCTGGTGGGCCTGGCGCTGCAACTCGGTGCCACCTATGTGGCGCGCAGCTTCAGCGGCGACAAGGCGCAACTCATTCCCCTGATCAAGGGTGCGATTGCCCATGGTGGCGCGGCCTTTATCGACGTCATCAGCCCCTGCGTGACCTTTAACAACCACGGCGGCAGCACCAAGAGCTACGACTATGTACGCCAGCACAACGAGGCGGTAAGCCGCATAGACTTCATGGTGCCCGGCGAGGAAATCACCACCAGCTATGCGCCCGGCGAAGTGGTGGACGTAGCCCAGCATGACGGCAGCATCCTGCGACTGCGAAAACTACACGCCGACTATGACCCCACCGACCGCAATGTGGCCATGAACTACATGCAGCAGCACTCGGCGCGCGGCGAGATCGTCACCGGCCTCTTGTACATGGACCCGCTGGCCACCGACCTGCACCAGGCGCTCAACACCAGTGTGCATCCACTCAACGGCTTCCATGCGCCCGAGCTCTGCCCGGGCAACAAGGCCTTGGAAAAAATCAACGCCTCGCTAAGATAAGTTTCTCACGCCCACCCCTATCACGTCCGCACAGGAGGCCGCCATGCCCGAACGTACCGTTTTCCAGTCGATGTCGCAGCGCCACGTGATCAGCGTGGGGCCGAATGCCAGCCTGTATGACGCAGCCTGTGTGATGACGCGTGCCAACTGTGGCAGTGTGCTCATCATCGACAGCGGCAACACGCTCTTAGGGATAGTCACCGAGCGCGACCTGATGACGCGGGTGATGGCCAAGGGGCTGGACCCGGCTACCACCCATTGTTCGGCGGTGATGACGCGCGGCCCGCGCACCGTGCCACCCGAAACCAAGGTGGCCGACGCAGTCTTGCTGATGATAGAGCGCGGCTTTCGCAACCTGCCGGTGATCACCGCCGAGGGCAAGATTTTGGGCGTGTTCTCGGCGCGCGATGCCCTGCCGCGCGAGCTCAATGCGGCGGCCAGTCTGGCCGAGTTCAACGAACAGGTAAACGACGCGCTGGGATAATATAATTTTCCAGGCCGGCGCATTAGCGCGGGCATTCACCTGCGTGGTGGATTTCAGGGGGTAGCGAATATGCACAGACTTTTGAATCCCGCTTTTTACACCTCCGCCAACACACGCCATGAAAAAACTTCTGCTCGCACTCATTTTTGTCTTCAGCCACTACGCCACGGCAGGGGATCTCTTCAACGGCTTAAACGCCAGGCCCTTTGCCCTGGCCGATACCCTTGAACCGGACGCCAGCATGGGCGCTTATCCGATCTGGAATGGCGAAGGCAAGTGGCGAATTTTTGACATTTCCAAGCGGGAAACCACCGGTTCCAGTACCGTTCCGGCCGGAAATCTGGAGTTGTTTCAAACCGAGGGGAAGAATTTTGTTGCCATGATGAGGGTCTCTGCCAATCTGGGCTCGGCCAGCGTGAAGTGGCTGGGGGAACCTTGCAAGCGAGACAACACGCTGTACAAGGCCAATATTGGCAAGTCCGTCTGGCAAGACAATTGCGTGATGATCAACCATATTTCCGGCTTCTACGCCAATCCACCCGCAAGCGGTGTGGCGCTGTATGCCTTGCTCAAGGAACAGGGAATCGAAATACCACCCACCGTCCTGCAGATCGAGTTCACCCGCAACGGCAGCAACGGCAACTTCCTCCACACCATTCTGTATGTCAATCCGGAACTGATGGGCTTTTCCCGAGAAACGGAACCCAACTGGGCTCGCAACCCCTGGCACAAAACCCAGTCATTCAACGATCCGGCCAAAAAGCAATTCATTGATGCGCTGGGTGCCTGGGCATTGAAATTCGGCGGACAGATGGACGCCGCACTGGACAAAAAAGCGGACGCGTTTTCTGCAATTCCGTCATGGCGCAGCGTGCTGACCGGGCAGCCCAAACCGGCTATGGCCAAACCCCAAGTCATCCTGGACTAGCCGGTCTGATCAGCCGAATTGGTAGCTGGCCATGGCCACGCTCATCACATGGTCGACAAAAATGCGATGCCCCCGATCAGCACCGGCGGCTCCAGCCACCACCATCAGCGGAATCAAATGGTCTTCGCGCGGGTGGGCCTGGCGGGCAAAGGGTGCCTGCGCCCAGTCCACCAGCAGGGTCTCGCGCACGGCGGCGTCGGACTGCGTCACGGCATCGTTCAGATAGTTCTCAAAGGCCGCAGCAACCGGGGTAGAGGCCGGGTTACCAAAGCCACGCATATTGTGATAGGTCAGGCCGCTGCCCAGGATCAGAACGCCTTCGTCGCGCAAGGGTGACAACAGGTGCCCGACGCGGATGTGTTCGGCCGCGTCATAGCCCGACTTCATCGAGAGCAGAACGATCGGCACATCGGCCTTCGGGTACATCAGGCCCAGGGGCACAAAGGTGCCGTGGTCATAGCCGCGCGCAGCGTCCTGGCGGCAGCTTATGCCGCCGGAGGCCAGCAGCTCGGTCACACGGGCGGCCAGCGCCGGTGAGCCAGGCGCCGGATATTGCAGCTGGTAGGTGTGGGGCGGGAAGCCGCTGTAGTCGTAATCCATGGGGGGATGGTCGGAACTGGAGACGCTGAACTCGGGCGCCTCCCAATGGCCGGTGATCACCAGCACCGCCTTGGGTCTCGCAGGCAGACGCCCGGGCAACGCCGCGAACTCCTGCGCGGTCTTGGCAAACATTTCGCGCATGCCATCCACAAAGGGCCAGGGGCCACCGCCATGAGAGACGAACAGGGTGGGAAATCGCGTGCTGGACATGGCCGGCCTTTCTAGTGCTTGAGGTAATTATGCGTGTCCCGCGCAGGACTTAGCGGTGCCGCCTCGCGATAACTGCCCTGTATGCTCAGGCATCCCTTTGCCCCCGCATCCATGAACCCTTCCTTCTCCATCAGCCGCGTCCTCCCTTTTGTGTTTGTGCTGCTATGGTCGACCGGCTTTATCGGCGCGCGTCTGGGATTGCCGCATATCCAGCCGCTGACTTTTTTGCTGATCCGCTACATTGCCGTGCTGATCTGCATGACCGGGATTGCGCTGGTCAGCCGCGCACCTTGGCCGCAAGGTGGCAGGCAGTGGCTGCACATCGGTGTGGCCGGACTGCTGGTGCATGGTCTGTACCTGGGCGGCGTGTTCATGTCCATTTCCCTGGGACTGCCGGCCAGCGTGGCCAGTCTGGTGGTCGGTGTGCAACCCCTGCTGACGGCTATCGCTGCCGGCCTGGTTCTGGGTGCCACGGTCACGCTGCGCCAATGGCTGGGCTTGCTGCTGGGCCTGGTCGGTGTGGCACTGGTGCTGTCCGACAAGCTGGGACAGGAGTTTGGTGCACAGGCCCTGGTGCCAGCCGTCGTGGCACTGCTAGCCATCACCGCAGGCACGCTGTACCAAAAGAAATTTTGCCCAGTATTTGACTGGCGCAGCGGTGCAGTCGCGCAGTTCCTGCCAACCACGGTGCTAACCGGCGTGGCCGCCTTGCTGACCGAGCACGCCCGCATCGATTGGAGTGGCGAGCTTTTCTTTGCCCTGGGCTGGCTGGTGCTGGTGCTGTCGATTGGTGCCATCAGCCTGCTCAACTGGCTGATACGCCACAGCAATGCGGTTCATGTGGCCAGCCTGTTCTATTTGGTGCCGCCCTGCACCGCACTGTTTGCCTGGGGCTTGTTTGGCAACACCTTGTCGGGCCTGGCGCTAGGGGGCATGGCCCTGACGGTAGGCGGCGTCTATTTGGCGCGCCGCTAAGCTGATGTCGCAATGTGACATAGGTCAAGCGCACAAGAGGCCGAATGGCTATGATTCGACCACGCTTAAAAACCATACATAGGAGCTTTTCTCATGACTATCCTCGTCGCTTATGTTCCCCGTCCCGAAGGTCAGGCCGCACTGGAAAAAGGCATTGAACTGGCCAAGGAGCGCAATGAATTTCTGATCGTGGTGAATGCCACGCCAGGCGGAACCGGTGAAGACCCTTCGCGCGCGGATGCACAGGACGTGGAGCGAATCGAAAAATTGCTATCCGACTCCGACATCGAATTCGAATTCAAGCAGTTTGTGCGCGGCAAAAATGCAGTGGAAGAACTGGACGATCTGGTGGCCGCACAAGACGCGTCCATGCTGGTCATTGGCCTGCGCAAGCGCACGGCCGTTGGCAAGCTGATCATGGGAAGCATGGCGCAGGAAATCCTGATGTCCATCTCCTGCCCCATTCTTGCCGTCAAGGCCCACTGACTTCAGTGCCCTGAGGTCTTGGCTGCGCGCGCCCTGGCGTTGGCGCCGCCCACGCGCAGGCTCAGGGCTCCCGCCTTGCGCGGTCCCTCATCCAGACTGGTGCGCTGTTTGATTCCCACGCATTGGATGCGCAGGATTTCTGCCCGCTCCATACGTGACGGGATGTCGCTGACCTTGGCGCTGTAGCGATCCATCACCATAAAGGCCGACTCCACCAGCTTGCTGTTGAGCGTTTCCTGACCCCGCAAAATCAGTTCATCGACCGCCGCCGTCGGGTTGCCTCCCATGCTGAGCGACATGGCGTATTCCGCGTACTTGAGCACCTTGGTATTGGACGTGCGGACGTGGTCGGCGTAGGGCGGATGGGCCTTGGCAGAACCTGCCAGCAATTCGCTCATGGCACGGCTGGAGCAATAGCGCATGGACAGGCTGTCCACCACCTCAAGCACCTCCTCTAGCTGGATCGAGCGCTTGGCCAGTTGCGCCAACAGGGTCAACAAGTTGGTGGCGGATTCGAAATCAAATTCGGGCTGACGCACCGCCTTGATCATGTGGCGCACCTCCACCAGCGCCAGCGCAATCTTGTGGTGCTGCATCAGGGACAGGGCGTGCACCACTTTTGCCAGACGCTTGGTACGCTCCTGTTCCGGGTTTCGTTCCAGCAGGCGTTCAAAATCATGGACGCAGCGCTGCAGCGACTTGTGGTCACTGCGTTCAAATTGCACAAAGGCCATGAGCACCAGCGACTGGCAGTCAAAGATCTTGGACTCCAGTCCGATCAGGCAGGTACGTCGCAGAATCGACTCGGCCTCGTCCAGATGGCCGGCATAAAAGGACATCATGCCTAGGCTTTGCATGCGCCCTACCGAAGCCGGAGTCAGTCTGCAGGCCATCTTGTAGGTCGCCAGGGCCTCATCAAACTTGCCCAGTTCAAACTGGGCGCGGCCCATGACATCGTAGGCGTCGGTGTAATTGGGGTCTTCGGCGATCAGATTGGAAAGCGTGCTGGCTGCCGCCTGTGCCTGGCCGCCGTCCAGCATGGCTCTGGCCACCCCGAGCTTGGCCCAGGGCAGCGTCTTGGCCTTGATCACGGCCTGATACAGTATTCTGGCCTCGGTTGGCCGGTCGATGCGCAGCAACAGCTCTGCGCCTATGCGCGCCGCATACAACCAGTACGGGCCCTTGCTGGCAAAGCGCCCCAGGCACAGCGTGGCCGCGAGCTCAAAGTCGGCTTCCTCGATGGCCAGAAAAATGTCCTGCAGAGCCAGCTTGCGCAGACGTGACTGCTGCAGCCGATCGCCCAACTGCGAAGGTTTGTGCGGCTTGAGCAGGTAACCGTCCAGCGCCGACTCGGCAGCTTCGGCCACACTGGAATAGGTGGCCTCCCCGGTGATCATGACAAACACCGTGGAGAAGGGCAGCAACTGGTTGCGGCGCAGGTCGTTGAGCAGATCCTGCCCCGACGCGTTTTCGGTCGGAAAGTGCTGCTCGCACAGCACGAAGTCAAAGCTCATGCTTTCGAGGTGCCTGCGCGCATCGACAATGCGGCCGCATTGCGTCACATTCTTTACGCCGAAATCCCGCAGCTGGGCAACCAGCAGCGATCGCATGGATGGATTGCCTTCAATCACCAGTGCCCGGGTATTCCCAACGTCTTCATCTAAAAGCGCCATGCCAACAGATTACCACTCGCAGCGCATCGATTCAGTTTTGACTGCCTAAAATCCAGCGCCTCGGTGTTTGGACGTTTCTTTATCCGGAAAATTATCCGACGAACCTCGCTCAACTCTCCTCTGCCACCATATCGATAGCACCGCAAGGGCATTCGGCGGCGCAGATGCCGCAACCCTTGCAATAGTCATAGTTGAATTCGAAGCGCTTGCCCGGGCCAAGCTTGATCACCGCATTGTCCGGACAGACGCCATAGCAGTTGTCACACTCAAAGCAATTGCCACAACTCAGGCAGCGACGCGCTTCGAACAGGGCATTGCTTTCGGTCAGCCCCCCCTGCACCTCGTCAAAGCTGCTGGTGCGCCGGGCGATTTCGAGCTGCGGGCGCACGGTCTTGGGCGCGTCACTGTAATACCAACTGTTGATGCGCTCGAAGCTGGCCAGCGCGTGCTTCACCACCGCTGCAACAGACTCCCCGCGCAGCCAGGCGTCGATATTGTGCGCCGCCTTTTTGCCGTGGCCCACGGCGATGGTCACATTGCGGTCGGCTGGCACCATGTCACCGCCGGCGAACAGACCGGGGTGGCCGGTCATCATGGTCAGCGGGTCCACCTGGACCACGCCGTTGTTCACTTCCAGCCCCTGCACGCCTTCCAGCAAGGACAGGTCCACGTCCTGGCCCAGCGCCAGCACCAACGAGTCGGCCTCCAGGCTTTCGAATTCGCCGGTGGGTTGCGGGTTGCCCTTGTCGTCCAGCACCATCTTCTCGACGGTGAGCGTGCCGCCGTCGGCCTGCTTGATGGTGGACAGCCACTTGACCATCACACCTTCTTGGAGCGCCTCTTCCACCTCGAAGTCGTGTGCCGGCATCTTTTCGCGGTTGCGCCGGTAGACGATGATGGCTTCTGTCGCCCCCAGGCGCTTGGCGGTGCGCGCCACGTCGATGGCGGTATTGCCGCCACCGTAAACCACCACGCGGCGGCCCAGCATGGGTTGGTCTTCTCCCTCCATGGAGCGCAGCACGGAGACCGCATCCAGAATGTGCGCGGAGTCCTTTGCCGGGATATAGGTGCGCTTGGCGATATGCGCACCGACCGCCAGAAAAGCTGCGTCGAATTTCCCCTGGGCCATGGTGTCGGCGATGTTGTCGACCTTGACCCCCAGCTCCACCGTCACGCCCATGGCGACGATGCGCTGCATCTCGGCCTCCAGCACCTCGCGCGGCAGACGGTACTTGGGGATGCCAAAGCGCATCATGCCGCCCATCAAGGGACCGGCTTCCTTCACCGTAACGCGGTGACCGAGGCGGCGCAACTGATAGGCCGCCGACATACCGCTGGGGCCGGCACCGACCACCAGTACATGTTTGCCGGATTCGGCTGCAGGCTCCGGCAGCTTCCAGCCGTGCTTCAGCGCCTCATCGCCCAAGAAACGCTCCACCGAGTTGATGCCCACCGGCGCGTCAATCTGGCCGCGGTTGCATTGGCCTTCGCAGGAGTGGTAGCAGACCCGGCCCATGATGGACGGAAAGGGGTTGTCCTGCACCAAGTGCTGCCAGGCCTCCAGGTAGTTGCCGCTTTCGGCATGAAACAGCCAGCCCTGGATGTCTTCGCCGGCCGGGCATTGCACATTGCAGGGCGGAAGCCGGTCTACATAGACCGGGCGCTCGGTGCGCCAGGAACCGGTCTTGTTGGCCAGCGATGAGCCGGGGTTGAGCGTGATGGCAAAAGGTTTTTCCATGGTCATTCACCTGTCTCGTCAAGCAACTTGAAGCGCCGGATATTGCGGTCGGCGTCGGCCTGGATGTGCGCCACCATCTCGGGCTGGCCGGGTGTGCCGAACAAATGGGCAAAGCGTTTTTGTAATTTGAGGTAATCCTCCACCGGCACATGGTGGCGGATCTTGGTGACGGAGGTAACCTCGCCATGCTCGGCTTCGAACACCGGGAAAATGCCGGTCTCTCGCGCCAGGCGCGCCAGCAGAACAGTGTCATGGCTGGCGGAGCCCCAACCCAGCGGGCAAGGCACCAGCACATGCAGGTAGCGCGCGCCACGGATGGACATGGCTTTCTCGACCTTGGCTTCGAGGTCATGCAGGTCCGCCACGGTGGCGGTGGCCACATAGGGAATCTCGTGGGCCATGGCAATCAGCGGCAGGTTCTTGCCCTGGCCGGCCGGCGCGCCGGGGTGTGCCCCCACGGCCATGGTGGTGGCGGTGCGTGCGCCCATGGGCGTGGCCGAACTGCGCTGCACGCCGGTGTTCATATAGGCCTCGTTGTCGTAGCAGATGTAGAGCACATCGTCGTTGCGCTCGAACATGCCGGACAGGCAGCCAAAGCCGATATCGGTGGTGCCGCCATCGCCGCCCTGGGCGATCACGCGCACCTCACTCAGCGCCTTGCCGGCCTTGTGCGCCTTGACCTTGAGTGCGGCGGCAATGCCGGTGCCCACGGCCGCCGCGTTGCCGAACAGCGAGTGGATCCAGGGCAGTTGCCAGGACGTTTCCGGGTACGGGGTGCTGAACACTTCCAGACAGCCGGTGGCGTTGGCCGCGATGAGCTGGTTGCCGGTGGCGCGCATGGCGGCGTCCACCACATAGCGCGCACCCAGCGCCTCGCCGCAGCCCTGGCAGGCGCGGTGGCCGGAGTTGAGCGAATTGCTGCGCGCCTCGGAGGATTGCACGCTGCGCTGGTCGGCCTCGAGCAGGCGGTTGCCTACGGTGAAGGTGCCGGTTTGGTAAAACTTGACGGGTGCGTTCATGGTCAGGCCACCTTTGATGCAACAGAGCCGACGTCGCGCAACAGGTTTTCCGCAATCGGGCCGCTGCGGCGGATAGTGGCTTCGCGCTCGAGCTGGCGGTTGACGATGCGCCAGTCCAGGTCCATAAAGCTCAACAGCGGCAGCGTGCCGGCAATCGCCTGGGCAAAGGTGCGCACCAGCGAAGCCTGGGTGATGGCGCGCCCACCCAGTCCGGCCACCACGCAGTAGCTGTGCATGTGCAAGCCCGAAAGGGCCATGCGCACATCGGTGGCGACGACACCGCCCATTCCGACAGAAAAACTTTTTTCTACCACCACCACGCGCTTGGCGTTTTGCAGCGCATTGCGCACCGCATCCAAGGGGAAGGGCCGGAAGGACTGTATGCCCAGCACGCCGATCTTCTCGCCGCCCGTGCGCATCTCATCGACCGCGTCCTTGATGGTACCCAGCACCGAGCCCAACGCGATAACCACCGTGTCGGCATCCTCGCAGCGGTAGGTCCGCACCAGGCCACCGGAGTCGCGGCCAAAGCGCTCCTTGAACTCGGCGGCAATTTCGGGGATGCGCTCCAGCGCCATGGTCTGCTTGGCATGCGCCAGGTAGCGCACCTCCATAAAGGCCTCGGGGCCGACCATGGCGCCGATGGACACCGGCTCGTTGACGTCCAGCACCTGGCGCGGCTCATACGGTGGCAGGAAGGCGTCAACCTGCTCCTGCGTGGGCATGTCGACGCGTTCGTAGGCGTGGGTCAGGATGAAGCCATCCATGCAGACCATCACCGGCATGGAGAGTTCTTCGGCGATTTTGAAGGCCTGGATGTGCAGATCCAGCGCCTCCTGGTTGGTCTCGGCAAACAGTTGCAGCCAGCCGCAGTCGCGCTGGCTCATGGAGTCGCTGTGGTCGTTCCAGATGTTGATGGGTGCGCCTATGGCGCGATTGGCCACCGTCATCACAATCGGCAGGCCCAGGCCCGAGGCGTTGTAGACCGCCTCTGCCATGAACAGCAAGCCCTGGCTGGCCGTGGCCGTGTAGGTGCGTGCACCAGCCGCGGACGAGCCAATGGCCACGCTCATGGCGGCAAATTCGCTCTCCACATTGATGAACTCGCAGTTGTCTAGTGAGCCGTCCTTGACGCGTTCACCCAGGCCTTCGACGATATGGGTTTGCGGCGAGATCGGGTAGGCGCAAATCACTTCCGGGCGCGCCAGCGCCACCGCTTCGGCCACGGCGGCCGAGCCTTCCACTTGCTTAAGCATGGGCCAACTCCTTGATCTCGTTCTGCACATATGCATAGGCTTCGTGGGCACCGGCCACATTGGCCTCGGCCACCTTGCCCTTGAACTTGTGGCGGATGGCGTGTTCCACCGCCTCCAGCGTGATCAAACCGGACAGCGCCGCAAAACCGCCCAGCAGCACCGCATTCGGCAGGGGCCGGCCCAGCAGGCGCAGGGCAATGTCGGTGGCCGGCACGGTGACCAGGCGCTCGTGGCGAAAGCGCTGGCTGATGTCTGCCAGACCGAGTTCGTCAAAGCTGCGCCGGGTGTTGATCAGCACATAGCCATTGGGTTTGAGACCCTGGAACACATCGACCTGATGCAGCAGCGTGGGGTCCTGCACGATCAACACATCGGGCGCCATGATGGGTTCGCGCAGGCGGATCTCCTGGTCGTCGATGCGGCAAAAGGCCACCACCGGGGCGCCCGTGCGCTCGGAGCCAAAGCTGGGAAAGGCCTGCGCGTGTCGGCCCTGCTCAAAGGCGGCCAGCGACAGCATTTCGGCCGCAGTCACCACGCCTTGACCGCCGCGCCCATGGATACGGATTTGCAGCATGCTTGTCTTCCTCTTTTTCTGAAACGAAGGATGTCGGCATTCTGAGCCTCTGCCCCAGCAATTTATTGATAAGCATCAATGGGCGAAGGCTTATACCGGCCAGCGCTTGCCGTCAGCATTTCACAGCGATTGCGGCCGTACACTGCACCCTATCCACCCGACTGAAAGGCGTTTCCATGTCCACCCCCATTCCTGCAACCCTGATTCCCGGCGACGGCATTGGCCCCGAAATCATGGACGCCACCCTGGCCGCGTTGGACGCTTTAGGCGCCCCCTTTGTCTGGGACCGTCAGATCGCAGGTCTAGGCGGTGTGGAGCTCGCAGGCGACCCGCTGCCGCAAGCCACGTTGGACAGCATCCGCAAAACGCGCCTGGCGCTCAAGGGTCCGCTGGAAACCCCGTCGGGTGGCGGCTACCGCTCCAGCAATGTGCGGCTGCGCGAAGAGTTCCAGCTCTATGCCAATCTGCGCCCGGCGCTGACCATCATTCCCGGTGGACGCTTTGACAAGATAGATCTGGTGGTGGTGCGTGAAAACCTCGAAGGCCTGTACATAGGCCACGAGCATTACGTGAAGATCGACAATGATCCACACGCCGTGGCCATGGCCACCGGCATCAATACGCGGGCAGGCAGCCGCCGTTTGCTCCAATTTGCGTTTGACCATGCCGTGTCCACCGGCCGCAAAAAGGTCACCATCGTGCACAAGGCCAACATCATGAAGGCGCTGACCGGCATCTTTTTGGAAACCGGGCTGGACTTGTATGAACGAGAGTACAAGGGCCAGTTTGAGCTCGACACCGTCATCATCGACGCCTGCGCCATGAAGCTGGTGCTCAACCCCTGGCAGTTCGACATGCTGGTGACCACCAACCTGTTTGGCGACATCTTGTCGGATCTGGTGGCCGGCTTGGTCGGTGGCCTGGGCATGGCGCCGGGCGCCAACATCGGCGCCGATGCCGCCATCTTTGAAGCCGTGCATGGCTCGGCGCCTGACATCGCCGGAAAAGGCATTGCCAATCCCACTGCCCTGCTCCTGGCCGCTGCCATGATGCTGGACCATTGCCAGCTGACCGACATGGCAACGCGATTGCGCCGTGCCATTGATGAGACGCTGAATGTGGACAAGGTGCGCACCGGCGATCTGGGTGGACGGGCCGGCACCGCTGAATTCACCAAGGCGCTGGTTGGCAGGATCAGCGCAAGCCAATAAGGGCTGAGCGGTCTAGAAGATATCCACATGCTCGGTGCTGACTTCGCCAGGGGAAGACCCTGACGCAGTCGCACTGCCTTGAACGGTCTGCAACTGGCTTTCTTGAAAATGCACTGACTCTTCCCAAGCGGCCCAAGCACTCTCGTCATCGCCCTCAATCACCTCGACGGCGAGCATGCCTTCGGATGGGGGGGCTGGCAAGGCATTGGACGCCTCCTGCATGCTTTGCGACAAGGTAACCGAGCCCTGGTAGCCCGGCATCATGCTGTCCTGAAAGCTAACCGAATCTTCCCACGCGGCCCAATCAGACTCTTCATTACCTTCGCTTACATCCCCGGTCGGGATCGCTTCGAAGTCCTTGGATTGCTGTGGCGCGGGCCCGTCAAAATGGATCACTGCAAGCTCCCTGGCTGGATCGCAACTTTACTATTGTGAGACAGTATAGTGGGCAATTCAGGTGCCAGCACTGTTCATGGATGCTGGCACCAGGGTGACGGACGGCGCGGCGCTTAAGCTCACCGGCTCGCTAGGCTGCGGAGCCTTCCTTGCTGGATGACGCCGCGCTGACCACAACCACCTTATTTTTCGCCACCACCGGCTTGCCGTCCTGGCTCACCACACCGAGCAGTTGCTCCATGCGCTGGACCAATTTCAGCGAGTGTGGCTCCATCTCGGCGCGCGCGCCCAGAATGTGGTTGACCACCTCCAGCGCCATCTTCCGGTCGGCCTCGGTCTTGAGCAAAATGGGCAGCGTGTCCACCGCACGCTTGGGCTCAAACTCGGCAATCAGCGACTGCTGTTGGATCAGCTCGGCACGGCGCTCGGGCCCCATGTCCTTGAAGGGATGGGTTTCGTTGAGCACCTTGGCCGAACGCTCCAACCGGTCCTTGCGAACCGAACCACGCGAACCCGCCAGGAGAATCAGCATGCGGATAACGCCCGCACCCAGATCGCCATGTTCCATGTTCGCCAGCGCCGCCTTCACCTCGGGCAGGTGGCGCAGATTGCTCGCATCCTCCACCGCAACCTCCGCCACTCCGGCCTTGCCCAGGGCGTGCATCCAGGGAGTTCCATAAATGGACAAAAAGCTGTTCTCATAGGCTGCATCGCGCAGGTCGCGCATCAGGTCCATGCTTTGCATCAGGCCGTTCGCCACCAGGCGCTCCAGTGCCAGAAACGGGTTGTCGGGCGCGGCCTTCTGGCGCGTGTCCCTGGCCCAGTCCACGCTGGGCGCCAGCAGACCCAGCAGGGGGTTGGCGTCCGAAAACAGCTTGCGACTGACGCGGGAAGGGTGGGCATCGCGCAAGGCATCGGCCGAGGCCTGTGTCACCAGCGCCTGCACCACTGGACGCAGCGACAGCTTGTAGGCCTGCGCGCCCAATTCCGAGAAGCGAGCCACGGCGGTAAAGTCTTTTTCCTGCTCGCGGTCGTTTTCCACCGTACTCAGAATGTCCTGCATGCTGCGATCATGGAAGCTGACGAAAAAGTGTTCGTTGCCCTCGTCGCCGGCCGTTTCGTCGATCATCATCTCGTACAGGCCCGGTGCCAGCGCTTCAATGGTTTGGAGCGTGGAGGTCATTTCGGCGTGTTCCTTGCGCGCCACCGAAGAGGACACAAAGATGCCCAGATGTCCGACCTTTTCGTGCACCATGTACAAAATACGCTGGCCGCGCACGCGGATTTCCTGCTCGTCAACAAAGGTGTCCACGATCCAGTTCAGGGCCTGCTGCGGCGGCGTGATGTTGTCACCGCGGCTGGCAAACACGATGATCGGCGCGCGAATGGCCTTGAGGTCCAACAGCTTGCCAGGCTCCAGTTGGGCCTGGCCCTTGGACAGTCGGTTGCCGACAAACAACTGCTCCACAATCCAGCTGATTTCGGCCTCGTTGGTGAAATGGAAGCCACCCCACCATTTCTCAAATTCCAGAAAGCTTTCGCGCTTGTTGTCGACATCGGCAAACAGGTCGTAGTACTTGCCAAAGAAATTGCGGCTGGGGTTGAGCATCTCAAAGTTGGACACCAGATGCGCGCCGTCAAACTCGCCCGCGCCCAGGTCGGCTGTCAGCATGGCCGGTACCACGCCGCCCAGCAGGCCGCCGTTGTAGCGCATGGGACTTTCGCCAATCTGGCCCGACCAGGTGGCCACCGGCGCACCGTTGAGCACCAGCGGACCGGTCAAATTCGGGTGCGACGCTGACAGTATCAGAGTAGCCCAGCCGCCCTGGCAGTTGCCCACCACCACCGGCATGCCGGAGTCAGGATGCCGGCGCGCAATTTCGCGCAGAAATTCTGCCTCGGCGTTCATCACATGGACCAGGGTCTGGCCCGGTTCGGGGTGTTGACGAAACACCACAAAGTACACCGGATGACCGGCGCGCAAGGCCACGCCGACCTGGCTGTCGGGCTTGAAACCACCGATGCCCGCACCGTGACCAGCACGCGGATCAATGATCATGAAGGGGCGCTTGGCGTCGTCCACGGTCACACCAGCGGGCGGCAGAATGCGCAGCAGCTGGTAGTTCACCGGATGCTCCAGCGTGCGGCCATCGAAGATGGTCTCATAAGCGTAGTTCAGCACCGGAGGTGTGCCGGCCTCCTCGTGGCTCTTGTCATTGTTGCCACGCTCGCGCAGCACATCGACGGTCAGCGCCAGGCGCTGAGCCGCGTCCAGACCGTAATCACTCGCCAGTTGGAGGAGGCTACCGCTGCCCACGGCAGCAAGGATGGACTGTTGGGTCAAGGCCAGCTCTTTCGACAAGTCCAGACCGCGCTTCACGTGGGTCTTGACAATCTTTTGGCGATGGTGGGTGGCGCTGGTGAGCAATCGGTTGGATTGCTTGGCTTGCGTGTCCAGGTCGGCGGGTAGGCTTTTCTGGAGCGGGCTGAGACTGAAGATAGAAAACATGGACATTTCCGGTAACCAGGCACGGTTGCCTAGGGTTTATACCAGTGTAGGGCAGTCAGGCTACATTTACCTTGCACTGCAGCAAACTTGAGCACGTCACTCTAATATAGTGCCCTTGGTTGCGGCAACTATTGCGGCTGACTGGCCAGGCGAAAGCGGGTGACGCAGCGGTCAAACACGTCGGCCATGTCCGGGTCACTCCAGTCCAAACCCAGCTCCGTCACGGCGTGCTGATTGATCAGGGTGACGCGGTTCTTGGGCGAAGCCGGCAGGTCCAGCGCGCGCACGATGGTCTCGGACAAACAAATCGCGGCCTGTAGCGGGCAGGTCACGGTTTCTTCGTCGTGGTGATTGAGGATGGCAGAGTAAATTTCCTCTGGCAGATTCCAGTAGCGCGCAAGCTGCGCACCCACGGCGCAGTGGTCGACGCCAAACACCTCGGCCTCGCGCAGCAGCAACCGTCCGTCAGCGATAGAGTCCATATAGACTTTCTCGAAGGCGCGCTCGTCCAACATGTTCAGACCGAGCTGGCCCACGTCATGCAACATGCCGGCGATATAGGCCAGGTCTTGCGACTCGCCACTGAGCGCCGCCAGTTCCTGCGCGGCAATGGCCACGGCCAGAGAGTGCTGAAACAGAAACAGTCCACCCGGCACAGAAGACACGAAGCGGTTCATGCCGGTGCTCACCACAATGCGCCGCACCCGGTTGACGCCAATGATGGACGCCGCCACAAAGGAATCAGTCAGGTCCGATTGCGCATGGATGCGGCGCACATGGTTGGCCTGGGCCAGAATGTTGGCGGAGATGATGGGGTCGTTGCGGGCCATGCGGGCCAGCACCTCGAGCGAGGCAGACTCGTCCCGCAACATGTCTAGCAGCTGGATGACGATGGTCGGAAACGCAGGCAGCTTCTTGGCCATCTTGGCCACCTCTTGGGCCAGATTCGCACTGTTCAGCATGGCATGGGTCCGCGGCGCAGCAAGGCATCGAGCAGGGCCTGGCAGTGTTCGGTGCGCTCAGGTCCAAAAATTTGCCCCAACCGCGCCTCGTAGGATTGCGTGGCCAGCGCGTAGTCCGCTTCGCTCATGGGCTCGGTGTTGAGCACGGCCACGCACTCAATTCCCTTGACGATCATCTGCCCTATGGTTTCTTCGGCCAGGGTGGCACCAGCCGGCAGGGACATGGTGGCATAGCCGCCCGATGCGGCCGACACCGACTTTGCCAGAACCATGTCGGGCTTGAGCGCCATGGTGCTTACCCAGCAGGGACGTAGCCGTGTTTCCGCCATAACCGGCGCTGCGGGTTCGGGTTGATCGAATTCCATGCGTGCACACCTTGTAAAAAAAGCGGTAAGTCCGTCCAGCCCAAAACACTGGACCAAGGTACCGACACGACTACCGCTGCATGATAGAGCAGTGCTTGTGCCAATCAGAGTGCGAAATCTCGACCCACAACATGCCCTTGCTGAGCGACGGACATGGTCAGGGCTGAGGCACGTGAACCTGCCAAGCCACTAAACTTGAATAATGGACTACGCAACAATCAAACATATTCACTTGGGCGCGGTGGCGCTATCGGCCCTGGGCTTTGCCGCACGCGCCATCGCCTCCCTGCAAGGGGCGACCTGGGTTCAGGCTCGCCCGGCCAAAATCCTGCCACACATCGTCGACACGGTGCTGCTGGCCTCGGCCCTCACCCTGGCCTGGATGCTGCATCTCGACCCCGCGCAAACGCCTTGGCTGTTGGCCAAGATTCTGGGCCTGCTGGCCTATATCGGCTTGGGCATGCTGGCCCTGCGTCCACGGCTTTCGCGTCCCTCGCGTGGCGCATTCGCCGGCGCTGCCTTGCTGGTGCTGGCCTGGATTGCGTCGGTCGCCGTGCTCAAAAATCCCTGGGGATTTATTCACTTACTCTAATTCGCACATGGTGGCACGCAAGATGCTTATTTCACGCTTAAAAATAAAGGTGGTCACCCTCATCGCCCAGCGGCATCCCATTACGAACAACCATGACACGCGTGCACAATGCAGCCACCGGACTGCACCGACTTTTTATCCTGGCTTTCCTGCTGACCCTGGCGCAGCTGGCCCATGCCTGGGAGCTTTCGGGCATTAAAACCATCAGCGCCCTGACCCGGGACCAGCAGCTCATTCCTATTGGCAGCGTGGAATTCAAGCCGCTGCCCAACGGTGCGACCGGATTCAAACTGACCATGGACCATGGCCGCTTCAGCGACCACTTTCTGTCCATGAAGGAGTTCAAATGCCTGGAAAGTGCCGAGGAGGTGCTGTGCCATGTGCCCTACCCCTATAAGACTCCGGGCACCGTGAGCGACAAAGACTATGCCTGGTTGGAAAACAGCCTGCTGTTTCTGTTCAAGCAGCCTAGGGATTTTGGCGCCAAACTGTGGAACGGCCTGTATTTCCGTCTGGAGCGCGACGAGGCCGGCCTGGTAGGCCTGCCCCAGGCGGTGGACCTAAACCTGATCAGCGCTCCACCCGATGACCTGCTCACACCGCCCTACAATGCCGCTGTACGCGACGATGTGACGCCCGAAGCGCACTGGATCACCCGCTTGCTGATTCGCTGAGTTGGCGCCGGGCTGGCACGCCACTTGCGCTGTGTGAAGCATTATTTAAAAACCAAGAGACAATCGTGCCCCGGCCTGCCATGACTTTGCGCTTTTTCCCCCGCCTGCTGAGCTGCTTTTTGCTGGCCTTGGCAGCCTCTCTGTGCCACGCCGCCGACAGCCCAGCTGCCACATTGCGCGTGGGAGTGCTCCAATTTGGAACAGTGGGCTGGGAACTGGATGTGATGCAAGCCCACCATCTGGCACAGAAACGCGGACTGAACCTCAAGATCGTTCCGCTGGCTTCCGGCGATGCATCCACCGTCGCCCTGCAGGGCGACGCGGTGGACATCATCGTGTCGGACTGGATCTGGGTCACGCGCCAGCGCGCCGACGGCATGAACGTCAGCTTCGCCCCCTACTCCAATGCCGTGGGTTCGCTGATGGTCAAGGCCGACAGCGGCCTGCGCAGCCTGGCAGACCTGAAGGGCAAGTCGATCGGGGTTTCTGGCGGGCCCTATGACAAGACCTGGCTGTTGTTGCGCGCCTACGCCAACAAAAAGCTGGGCCTGGACCTGGCCTCTGCGCTGCGCCCGGTCTATGCCGCGCCACCCCTGCTCAACGAGCTGGCGCTAAGCGGCCAGGTGGACGGCGCGCTCAACGTCTGGCATTACGACGCCCGCCTGGAGGCAAAGGGCATGCGGGCGCTGATCAAACTGCCCGAGATCCTGGCGGGCCTGGGAGTGGACAAACCGATGCCGCTGATTGGCTGGGTGTTTCGGGAAGACTGGGCCAAGCAGAATCGCGAGGCGTTGGAGCGCTTTCTGTCTGCCTCGCAGGAAGCCAATGGCATCATGGCCAAAAGCGATGCCGAATGGGAGCGCCTCAAGCCCTTGATGCACGTCGAAGACCAGGCCACGTTTCTGGCGCTGCGCGATGGCTACCGCAACGGTATTGCCAGCTGCGAGCATGTTGACAGCCAGGCCACTGCAGCCAGCGTCTTCAAGGTACTGGCAGAGACCGGTGGTGACAAGCTGGTGGGCAAATCCCGGGTACTGAGTGAAGGCACTTTCTGGAACGGCAGCCCACTGCCCACATGTCCGAAGAATTGAGTTCGCAGTCCGCCGCCAGCGCCTGGTCACGCGTCTGGCCGCTGCTGCTGCTGACCCTGCTATGGCAAGTTGTGGCCTTGCAGGCACATAGCCGAGTGCTGCCCACGCCGGTGGCGGTGTTTGAAGTTCTGGTGAACGAACTGATGTCGGGCGAACTGCTGTTTCACCTGGGCAAAACCATGGCCCGCGTGACCATCAGCTTTTGCCTGGCCATGCTCTTGGGCGTAGCGCTAGGAATCCTGATGGGCCGCTCACGGCGCTGGGACCGGGCACTTGACAGCCTGCTGATTCTGGGCCTGAACATACCGGCGCTGGTGACCACCATCCTCTGCTTTATCTGGTTCGGACTCAGCGAGAGTGCGGCCATTCTGGCGGTGGTGCTCAACAAAATTCCCATGGTGGCGATCAATCTGCGTGAGGGCGCACGCGCCGTAGACGGCCAGCTGATGGAGGTGGCCCAGGTCTATCGCCTGGGTCGGTCGAAGCGATTTTTTATGGTCTACCTGCCCCAGCTCTACCCCTATCTGTTCAGCTCGGCGCGCAATGGGCTGGCGCTGATCTGGAAGATTGTGCTGGTGGTGGAGCTGCTGGGTCGCAGCGACGGTGTGGGCTTTCAAATCGGCAGCTTTTTCCACTTCTTCGACATCACCAGCATCCTGGCCTACACCCTGGCTTTTTCGGCCGTTATCTTTTTGCTGGAGGCCCTGCTGCTGCGACCCTTGGAGAATCGGCTCAACCGCTGGCGCCTATGAACATGCTGTCCATCACTGTCCGCGCCAAATGCTACTCCAACGGCAGCTGCGCCATTGAAAACCTGTCTTTCAGCGCCCGACCGGGCGAATTTGTGGCCATCGTCGGCCCGTCCGGTGCGGGCAAGTCCACGTTGTTGAAAATCATCAGTGGGCTCGATACCAATTTTGACGGGCAGCTGGATTTTGTGGGCCAAGCGCGCGTGGGCTTTATGTTCCAGGAGCCGCGCCTCATGCCCTGGCTGACGGTGGCGCAGAATCTGGCCTTGGTCGATGCCAGCGCCACCGGCAGCCGACTCCATCAGGCACTGGAGCGGGTCGGGCTAGGGGACTGTTCGCAGCTGTTTCCACGCCAGCTCTCGGGCGGCATGCAAAGGCGCGTGGCCCTGCTGCGTGCCTTTCTGATGGAGCCGCAATTGCTGCTGATGGATGAGCCGTTTCAGTCGCTGGACGACCCTACCGCCGAGCAGTTGCGAGCGCAATTGCTGTCGCTGTGGCAGGCGACGAAACCCACGGTACTGTTTGTCACCCACAACCTGCAGGAGGCCTTGTCGCTGGCCGACCGCGTGCTGTTTCTTTCCGCTGGACCTGCGCGCGTGGTGCTGGATGTGCCGGTCGACCTGCCGCGTCCGCGCTGCCTGGACTCAAGCGGCGTGCAGCAGCTTAGCCAGCAATTATTGGCCGACTACCCTGATCTGCTCAAGGGTCGGCTCGCCTGCCCCAGTTAGGCCTGCGCGATCAGCGTATTGCTGAGCGCCGTGTTGCTGGAGCCGTAACCCAGGTTTTGCTGCATCTGGGTCAACAAGGCCTGCAACGTGGCCTGTGTTGTGCTGGTGGCGGTTCCGGTGGTGGCGCTGCTCGTGCCAGCCGTGGCGCTGCGGCTGCCCTGCAAATCGGACGCCAATTGGGTGAAAGCACTTTGCAAGGCGGCCGGTGCCTGACCGTTGCTGACCTGTGAAATCAGTGCGGACAAGCCGGATGCGAAGTTGCTAGCGCCACCGCTGGCAGCCGTGCTGCTGGAAGTCGATGCGCTCTGGCTCTTGGCCGCCTGAAACAAGGCCTGCATGAACTGGCGCATGTCGGACTTGATGTTGCCGGTGGCGGATGTAGAGCCAGAGCCGTCGGAATCCCCATCGCTATCTGCGCTGGCAGTGCTGGAAGTGCCGGTCGTACTGGTGCTGCCAGTGGTAGCAGTGGTACCACTGGCTGCCGTCAAACCCAGGCTTTGCAGGGCCTGCGCCAGCGCGTCTTGCATCTGGCCGCCTCCATGGCCGTGGCCGCCATGGCGTTTGACACTTTGTCCAGCGTCGCCATCGGGATCGGAGCCACTGCCCTGTACGGACTGCGAGCCCTGCAGCGCAGTGGAGGGCTGGACGTAATTAGAAGAAAGGCCGCTGATGCTGGTCATGAAAATTCCTTGTTGCAGTGTATGACTCCATTTGAATTCGACATAAATTTCTATAAATCAAATGAAAAGCGGCATTAACACCCCTATTTACCTATCTTTACCGCAGCTTTGTAAAGATGGGCTTAGATTGACGCGTCAAAGAGCTGGCCTTCATGGATGCCATCCATGCCGTGCTTGAAGCCCATGCGCTCCATGTGCTGCTCCACGTTGAAGATCATGGTGTGCAGGGTCTGACTGCCCAGCTCCTCCACCAGCTGTTTTTCCATCTGGTAGCGCAGCGTCAGCAAGGCTCTCAGCTCCTCCAGAAAGGGTTGTTGATGCGGCGTCAGTGCCAAGCCCGGCGCCAGCGCACTGCGCAAGCCCACATCGGTTCCGAGCTCCAGGCCCAGTGCAATCGCCAGCCTTGCAATGCGGGTGTTGAGACTTTCCAGTGCCACTTCTTTGCGCGCCATCAGGTCCCCGCGAACCACCAAATCCGCTTGTTCTTCGGCAGGGGTTTTGCTTGCGGGCGTGGAATAGGTCATGACGGTGCGGGCAGGTTGGGGTGACTTCATTATTGGAGCGAAAATGAACTTCACGAACCGTTACCAAAATGTGTGTGTAAAGTTCTGCCAAAGAGTGTCATTCAAGCCGAAAATTCCAGCGAATACGAAGGCCATGGCAGTAAGAAGGGGCGATACCTATGTTCAAAAATACAGCTTTGCTGATGGCGCTGACCAGCGCAGTCTTATTGGCCGCTTGCGGTGGTGGTGGTGGCTCGACCGATGTCACCACGGCATCTGCGTCTATTGCACCGCAGTTTCACGCCAGCGTCCAGCCTGCCGTCTCTGGGGCTAGCGGGTACCGGGGCACGCTGAGCCCCTCGGACCTGATCAACCACTACAACATCATCAACAACTACAACGGTGCGGGGCAAACCATTGCCATCGTGGATGCAGTAGGAAAAACCTCTCCCATTGCCGCAGACCTGAATACGTTCAGCAGCTATTACGGCCTGCCCCAGTGCAACAGCGCCAACCCCTGCCTGCAAACCATCAGCATGAGTTCCAACCCGACAACCGTCGCGGGCTGGGAGGGCGAAACCGCCCTGGACATTCAATGGGCCCACGCCATTGCACCCGCAGCGACCATCGTTCTGGTGCAGGCGGCAAGCGATTCCGCAAGCGACCTGTTTGCTGCGGTCCAGCGAGCCCAGGCCATCCCCGGGGTGGTCGCAATTTCCATGAGCTGGGGGGCGCTGGAGTTCGCGTCAGAGACCCAATACGACAGCCTGTTCTCCGGAAAACCGGGCATTGCTTACTTTGCCGCCACCGGAGACAACGGTGACAAGGCCAACTACCAGTCCACCATCTATCCCGCAGCTTCTCCCTATGTCACGGCGGTAGGCGGAACCAGCATCAACAGCCTGACGGCACCTGTGTCCGAAATCGCCTGGAGCGGCGGCGGCGGCGGTTACAGCAAATATGAAATCCAGCCCGGATTTCAAAGCAATTTTCTGAACGCCACCAACGATCCCACCCTGGCGCTCAACCAGGGTCACAGAAGTCTGCCGGACGTGGCCTACAACGCCGGGACTCCGGTGGGCATCGTGGTCAACGGCTCATGGCAGGCAGTGGCGGGGACCAGTGCAGCGGCGCCGCAGTGGGCGGCCATTGCAGCCCGCTTGGCGCAATATCTGCAAGCCCAAGGCACCTCATTGCCCGCCCAATTGACGATGGTGGGTGGCTTCAATAGTGTGCTCTACCAGGTCAAACTCAACTCCGCGTTTCAGGACATTGTGTCTGGCACCAACAATGCGGGCAATTCGCCCTGCGGCGTCTGCTCTGCAACCACCGGCTACGACGACCTGACCGGCCTGGGAGTGCCGGACGTCACAAACCTGTTGTCCGATATTTTGAGCCCGAGCACGCCATCAGTGCCCACGCCAGCACCAACCCCACCTGCCGCTCCGACATCGGTGTCGGTCGTTGCTGGAAGCCAGTCCGCCACGATTAGCTTTGCCGCCGTGACCGGAGCCACCTCCTACACGGCCATCTCAACTCCGGGCGGCATCAGCAGCACGTCAACGGCCTCACCGATTGTGGTCACAGGCTTGACCAACGGTGTCGCCTACACGTTCAATGTGACCGCGTCCAACGCTGCGGGCAGCAGTACGGCGAAGACCACCGTATCGGTCACGCCGGTGGCTGCGTTCGGCATCCCGGTGGCACCGGCCAGCGCGTCGGCTGTTGCCGGCAATGGCTCTGCCACCATCACGTTTGCAACCCAGGCGGGCGCGAATTACTACACCATTACCGCCATGCCCGGCAATCTGACGGGGCGCGTGTTCGGCAGCCCGGTGACGGCTATCGGGCTTCACAACGGCACCGCCTACAGCTTTGGCATCACGGCGACAAATACTGCGGGGACCAGTGCGGCAACCACCACCAACAGCGTCACGCCTTTCCTGCCGGCTCCTGCCGCACCGTCCAACGTCTCAGCCATCGCGGGCAATGGCTCGGCCCGGATAACTTTCGGCAACGTCCTGAATGCAAGCTCCTACACCGTGGTGACCACGCCTGGGGGTGCGAGCGTGAACCAGGCCTATGGTCCGATCACCATAAGCGGCCTGACCAATGGCACGGCCTATACCTTTGCGGTGAGCGCCAAAAACAGCAGCGGAACCAGCGCTGCCACGGGCTCCAATTCGGTAGTGCCAACGGCAACGGTCACCAGCCCGATTCATTCCAATGGCGGAGCCTGTGCCACCATCACCATTGCCCACCAAGCCTATCAAATTTGCCACTGAAACCCGGCCTAAAACATCGGGCACACAGTCCGAAAAAAGGACGGCAAACACCCCGCTTATCGCGGCATGCCGGGGCGCAAACAGCCACAGACTCTATCGCATCAGGAAGCTTATGGCTTGGGCTTCCGTTTTTGCACTCAGATCGGAGTTCGGCATGGGTATGCGCATCGACAGTTCGGCATCCACAGGCGCAACGCAAGGCGTTGCCATGGCCAATTGGCAGCAAAAACAGCAAAGTTTCAAAGACCTATTTTCTTCCCTGCAATCCGGCAACCTGAGTTCGGCGCAGGCCGCGCTGAAGAGCCTGACGGGTGGCACGGTCAACAGCAGCAGCCCATTGGCATCCATTGCCCAGGCACTGCAGTCGGGCGATTTGGCTGGAGCACAAAAGGCAGCACAAGACTTTCAGGCCAAGCGCGCCGGCCACCATGCGGGTGCGCAAAGCGCTGCGGCGGCACCCGCTGCTGCCTCCTATAGTCCCGGCTCGCTGAGCATCATGGCCTAACCATATTCCAACAGACCGTGCGCACGCAATGCCGCCCTTGTTACTGATCAGCGGTAGCCAACGGGCAGAGTCGTGGAATGCACGCTTGCTGGACCATCTCACCTTTTCACTGCAATGGCAATGTGAGGTCGACCTGCTGGAGCCAAAAAGCATAGGCCTACCCCTGTTTGATCAGGATCTGGAGACCGATGCAGCCGTGAGAAAAGCCCTGGACGGGCTGTACCCACGCTTTGCCAACTGCAGCGGCATCCTCGTCGCCTGCCCCGAATACAACGGACAGGCCACACCGCTGCTCAAAAACACCATCGACTGGGTGTCAAGGCTGGCGCACCTAGACACACGCTTCGACAACCCGTTTCATAACAAACCCATGCTGCTGTGCAGCGCCTCCACCGGCTGGAGCAGTGGCGCATTGGTGATTCAAAATCTGCGCTCCTTGTTTGGCTACCTGGGCGCCCTGGTGGTGGGGCCCAGCATCGGCATCGCACGGGCAGCCGACCGATGGACCCCGGATGGATTCGAGTTTGACGACTCCACCGAGTTGCAAATCGAGGCAGCGCTGTCGGCCCTGCTGCAAGCGGCGAGCCACTATCAGCCCATGGGCGAACCCGGATCACAGCAGGTTTAGACACATCCCAATTGCAGCATGGCACACCTACTCATCATTGAATTACCCGGCGGCAACGACTGCGACCTGGTGCAAGCGGCGCTGGACCGGGGCGACCGCTTTAGCTTTCTCAGCGCCAATCTGGGCCATTACATGGAGCAGGACGCGGTATGGACCAGGTTGGTGCAGGCCCAGCATCTGCTGGAGTTGCCAGACTTTGCGTTTGAGGCGGTTACGCAAGCGGTGTTGCAGGTACACGCAAAAGATCCCATCGACGCGGTGCTGTGCCTGCTCGATATACGCCTGGTGGAGGCCGCCTGCCTGGCCGAAATGCTGGCGCTCAAGCATGTCAAGGCCGCAGACTCCGTGCGGCTGCGCGACAAATACAGCGTGCGCCGCAGCTTGGCCGAGGCCGGCATTGCACAGCCTGAATTTGCCCTGGCGTGTTCCAACGTCGAGTTGAAGCAAGCCGTGGCGCAACTGGGCCTGCCGGTGTTGGTCAAGCCCTCGGACGGCTACGCATCGCAAAACATTGCCATGTTGCGTTACCCGGAAGACCTGGACCCGCTGTGGAGCCCGCTAGAAAACATGCTGCCTTCGGGTGCAGACTATGGCTTGGGAGTGCGCGCCAACGACCGCTTGATGGTTGAGCGTCTGCTGGAGGGTACGGTAATCGGTTGCGATACGCTCAGCATGGACGGCCACCACCGCCTGCTGGGCATCCATGAAAAGCTTTTTTTTGAAGCGCCCTCGTTTGCGATTCAGGGCAGCTGCTTTGCCACCGACCATCCCCAGTTTGATGCCATCGAGCGCTATGTATTCGGCTTGCTCGACACCCTGCGCTTCAACTGGGGCGCCACCCATACCGAACTGATGTTGACAGCCGACGGCCCACGCCTGATCGAGGTGAATGGCCGCCTGGTGGGCGCCAAGATTGCCCGGCTGGTGAACTACGCGCTGGACTGGTCTTTTCATTCGGCCCTGATTGACGTGCATCTGGGCCTGGAGCCAGAGCTGCCTGCTGTGCGCGACGAACCGGTGTTTGCCGTCACCTGCTGGATCGTGGCGAGCCAGGCCGGTGTGCTGGCCCATGTCGCCCTGCCGGTGGCAACCGACCCGCGCATACGCTGTGTGGAGCTGATGAAGAAGCCCGGCGACGCGGTGCGACCACCGACTGAAAATGCCGACCGTATCGGCTATGTCATGGTGTGCGCCAACACCAGGGCCGCGGCCGAGGCTCTGGCCGAACAATTTGTCGCCCAGAGCACGGTGATGCTACAGGCCACGCCGACGGTGAATCCCTCGGAATCCGACCAGGAACCCCAGTTCTTCAAGCAGGCCGCATGAGCGTCCAATTGCAAAAACCATCCACTACTTTCACAGCTACCTGGGGCGTGCTGTGCCTGCTATTTGTCATCAACCTGCTGAACTTTGTGGATCGCATGATTCCCGCCGTGGTGCTGGAAGACATACGCAAGGCCTACGGCCTGAGCGACCTGTGGTTGGGCATTCTGGTGTCCTCGTTCACGGTGGCGTTTGCGCTCGGTGGCCTGCCGCTGGGCCGCCTGGCCGATACCTGGATCCGCAAGCATGTGCTGACCGGCGGCGTGCTGATCTGGAGCGCATTCACGGCACTGTCCGGTCTGGCGCCCAACTTTTTGAGCTTTTATGTGGCTAGACTGGGTGTGGGCCTGGGCGAGGCCAGCTACGGCCCGGCGGCAGTGTCCCTGATTGGCGACCTGTTTCCCAGGGCCTGGCGTGGTCGCGCCATGGGCCTGTTCATGCTGGGCCTGCCGATTGGCATTTCACTCAGCTTCATCGTCATCTCCAAGATCAAGGTGTTGACCGGTTCCTGGCAAACTCCCTTTGTGCTGGCCGGTGTCGCGGGTCTGCTGGTGGGTGGCCTGCTGCTGCTCATCCGTGAGCCGCAGCGCGGCGCTCAGGAGGCAGAGACAGGCGCCACACTGAAAAAGTTGGATCAGCCCTTTCGCAAGGTTTTTGCCATCAAGACCCTGTGGTGGATTTGCCTATCGGGCGTGAGCGTCAACATGGCGTCCTACGGCACCAACACCTTTTTCAATTCCCTGCTGCAGCGCTACTACGGCGTGGCCTCCATGGACGCGGGCTGGATGGCCGCCGCCGTGCTGGGCCTCACCGGCCTGCTGGCCATGACCTTGGGAGCCTATCTGGCCGACCTGGCGCATAGGCGCAATGTCAACGGGCGCCTCAAACTAGGCGCCTATTGCCTGCTGGCAGCAGCCCCCTTGGTAGCCATGGCCCTGTGCCAGCCACGGGGCAGTGACCTGAGCGTCTTCATGCTGCTATACGGCGCGGGTTGGGTGCTGTTCTTTATGTATTACGTGTCGGTCTATACCGCCGTGCAGGATGTGGTGGAGCCGCGTCTGCGTGCTACCGCCATGGCCGTTTACTTTGCAGCGCAATACCTGGTCGGCTCCACCCTGGGCACCACGCTGGTGGGTGGCCTGTCCGATTACTTTGGCAAGCAGCAAATGGCGGCTGCCGGTGCCGCAGCGATGACCGATGCATTCAAGGGCCAGGGCCTGCACTTGGCCATGTTCATGGTGCCCGTCATGCTGCTGGCAACCGGTCTGGTGCTGCTGATGGCCTCGCGCGGCTTGGTGCGCGATGTCGAAAAACTTCACAAAGGTTTGCCGCTTCACTCGGCTTCCGCAAGCTGCTTGTAGGCCTCCACCGGAACCAACACCTTGACCTCATCGCTGATGGCCGGAATGTAAGCCAGCATGCCAAACTCGGATCGCTTGACGGTGGCTGTGATGTTGCCGGTACACAGCTCGACCTTGAACGAGGTACTCATGGCACAAGAAAATCGGCTGACCCAGACCGTCAGTGGCCGGGTTACGCCCAGCAGGGTGAGATGCCCTGCCGCAGCCACCACCCGCAATTGATCGTCGAAGAACAACTGATTCGATTCAAACTGAATGCTAGAAAACTCGCGCACCTTCAGAAGCTCAAACCCGGGCGATTCCGGTGTAGCCGTACCATGGCCCATGTTCAGCGAGGAGGCGTCTATGGTAAGAGCCACCGAGCCCGACTTCCCCGCACGGTCCAGCACGATGCGCCCCTGGACCCTGTCAAAACGGCCGGATTGCGTACTCAGTCCCAGGTGCGTGAACTCAAACACCGGCACACTGTGAATCCCATCGAGCAGATAGGTATCGGCGGCAAGTCCGGGCAATGCAATGCAGACCAGGCCCCATGCAATCAAATGGGAACGCATGTTCAGCGCCGGTTTGCAGACATCACTTTGCAAGGAATGGCCGAGCCTCAGTCCTTGTAGGCCTCCACCGGAACGCTGATCTTGATCTCGTCACTCACCGTGGGTATGTACTTCACCATGCCGTAATCGGAGCGCTTCAGGACGGCCGTGATATCGGCCGCGCACATCGCCCTTTTGTTGATCGGATTGGCACCACAGGCAAAGTGGTTCACGGTCACATGAATCGGCTTGGTCACGCCCAGCATGGTGAACTGACCGTCCGCCGAGACCACCTTGCTACCCACGAACTGCAACTGGTCCGATTTGAATCCCATGGTCGGAAACTGTTCAATATTGAACAGCCCCGGCCCACTGACATGCACCGTCCAGGCCCTTGAGCCCATGTCCAATGTGTTGGTGTAAATGGTGAATTCGACAATGCCTTTTTGTGCGGCCAGGTCCAGCATCACGCGCCCCTCGGTCTTGTCAAAGCGTCCACGCTGGGTGGTAAAGCCCAGATGCTCCACCTCAAAAGTGGGCAGGGTGTATTCCGGGTCTATCGTGTAACTGTCCGCAGCACACACCGGCAGGGCCAGGGCTGACGCAATACAGCACAGGATGAGGTTCTTGTTCATAACGATCTCCTTGGGGTGGGCGCTCAGCATCAGTCCGGAAAGGCTTGCAGGTAGGCAGCCACTGCCGCCTTGTCGGGGCCGGTCAGCGGGTGGCTAACTGTCTCCATCGGCGTGCCCGGGCGACCCTGGGTGTTCTGAAAAATGTCGAGCTGCTTGAGCAGGTAGTCCGCGTGCTGGTTGGCCAGGCGCGGAAAGGCCGCCATGCCCTGTCCGGTCGGACCGTGGCAGGCGCTGCAGGCAATCACATTCTCGTCGGGCAGACCCTTGTCAAAAATATTCTTGCCGATGGCCCATTGCTTGGCGTCCTCGGGCGGCACCGGGAGTCGATGAACCGTCTGCTTGGAATAGTAACCGGCCAAGCCGGCAATCTGCTCATCGCTGAGGTGTCGACTCAAGCCCCACATGTACTGGTAGCCGGGTGGATCAATGCGTTGGTGGTCGCGAAAATTGTTCAGCTGGCTCACGATGTAGTCTGCCTGTTGTCCTGCCAGGCGAGGAAAGGCCGGACTGGTCGAGTTGCCATCCAGTCCATGGCAGTTGGAACAGACCTGGGCGGCAAGGGTCTTGGCCGACACTTCCGGATTGGCAAGATTGCGTGAACGCTCGATATTGGAGCAGCCAGACACGACCGCTATTGCTGCTGCGGCCAGCATCACCATGGTTTTATGCATTGCGAGTCTCCGAATAGGGTTTTAGAACGCAAACCATGCGTAGAGGAACAGGGTGTTGTTGTCACTGGCGTCACGCCCCAAACCGTCATAGTTGGTCGATGCGCCGTTGTATTTGCTGTATGCGGTGTACTGCGCACCGAGGCGTAGGTTTTGTAGCGGCAGGTAAAAGGCCTCCAGCGTATATCCATCGGTGCCGGGCTTACCTGCCACATTTCCGGTAACGCGCGTTGGGTCCTGATTCAACACGTTGGAGGTGCCGTCGGCGCTAAATGCCGAAGCGCTTCCCCCGTACTTTGCCAAGTAGGTATAGGCCAATTTGAGACGCGTTGTATTTACCGTGTCGCTCGCGCTATAGGGGCTTAGTGAAGAATTCTGCAAGGAAGGATCGCCAGCCATGGTGTTGGCCGAGTAATTCGTTACCTGCTGCATATAGGCCAGTTGGGCCGTGAAGGTATGCGGGTCCAGAATGTATTGGTACTGCGCATCCAAGCCTGTGTTTCTGACCTGGTTATAGGCATTGGAGTCGGATGGGTCACTGCCGGCTTGGCCGTCGTATATCTTTGCCAGCATGCCGGAGGTGCCCAGCATCAGATTATGGGCGCCCCAATCCCGCGTATAGGCAAAGCGCCAATAGGGGTTATAGCCTTGCAGGCGCGTGATCTGGGAGTCGTCAACTCCCTCGCGGAACATGCGGAATGCGCCGTCGGCTGTGCCGTAAAAGCCGACTTCACCGTAATAGCTTCTGTCCAGATAGGCGTAGGCGGTCAGGCCAACCACATTGCCACTTGGACCATAGGCGGGATAGGGCGCGTATCCATCCACAAACTGGTTGCTGCCTGGTGAGGGAACGGGCACATATTGCATCCATGTTGGCGCCGTGTTCCAGGGGTCGGCCATCGAGGGATGGTTGTTCAGGCTGACGCCATAAATCAGGTCGCGTTTTTCATCAATCAGCCGGTCTGCAAAGCGGATGTCCATATTGTCGGCAACGGTATGGCCGGACGATGAACCGTCCGAGTTGGCAGACGCGTAACGGTCGTGCGTGATCTGCACAAAGGCACCAATGTTGTCGGTGATCTTGCCTGCAGCAAACAGACTGCCGGTCGCCAGAATAGGCTCACCGTTCTTGTAAAAGTCTGAACCAGAATTGGAAGTGGATAAGCCGCTATCAGCCGTGTCGCTCTTGCTGGTATTGGCTACCGTAGCGTAACTGGCAACGCCCATGACCGACAGCGGCATGGTGCGCTCACCGATGGTGTAACCCGTCATCTTGAACATGCGGCCATAGGGTGTGAGCTCGGGAAACTGGCCTCCGGTATGACAGGCCACACAGTTTTGTCCAGTCTGCCGGGCAAAGGTTGGCAAGGCCTGGGCGGCCTGCGGGAGCAGCGCCATGGCCAGCGACACCAGCCCATAAGCGAGCGCATGGCGGCGCAAGGAGCGCAAGATCATCGACTGCATTTGGATTCCCCCTATCCTGGTTTCACAAGTCACCCCATGAGGCGCCCGGTATTGCCGCCTGGGCCACTCCATGGATTGAAGCTCCCGAGAATAGACCTAGGACAGACGCACACTTTGATTCCGATCAAGTATGCTTAGATTGCGTACTAGGGTTTTCATAGGGGTAGATAGCCCTGCAGGATCTTGAACGCCCCCCAGGTTAAGCATTAGTAAAGTTGGAAATCTTCGCATCACAGCCACGATATTGAAAGACAAGCTTGCAACAATGTGGCAGCGCGGCACCGGGGCAACCAGCCTGGCAGCCCTTGCACACCCTTCACGAAAAGATTCCATGCGCAGCCACTTACACCCCATCGCACGCCGACACGGCGACAAGCATCCGTCATCCGGCAAAGCCAGCTATTGGATATTGACTGCACTGGTGGCTGTGGCCGCAGCCGGTGCAGGCTGGTGGCAATGGCATTCGCGTGCGGCAGACGGCACGGCCGGAAATCCGGCTAGCACTGTGACGCAAGGTGCGGCAAATGGAAACGGTGGCGGCGGGGGCGGTGGTGGGGGCGGTTCTCGCCGCTTTGGCGGGGGCAACGGAGTGCAGCCGGTATCGGTGCGTACGGCGCGTCAGCAGGATATCCGCGTCACCGTCAACGCCATTGGCAGCCTGAGCGCCTCCAACACGGCGGTGGTCCATGCCCAGGTCAGCGGCGTGCTGCAAAGCATCCGGTTTCAGGAAGGCCAGCAGGTCAAGGCCGGTCAGCTATTGGCGCAAATTGACCCGCGCGCCTTTGCCGCCACCGCCACCCAGGCCGAGGGCTCGCTGGCACGCGACACGGCGCAACTGGAAAACGCCCGCGTCGATCTGGCACGCTACAAGAACCTACAGGCCTTGGATGCCGCGCCCAAACAGCAGCTCGACACCCAAGCCGCGCTGGTGCGCCAACTCGAAGGCACGGTCAAGGTGGACCAGGGCGCACTGGATAGCGCCAAGCTGCAACTTTCCTACACCAAGGTGGTGGCGCCCATCAGCGGGCGCGTGGGCCTGAAGCAGGCCGACCTGGGCAATGTGGTGCAGCCGTCCGATGCCAACGGCATTGTGTCCATCGCCCAGACCCGGCCCATTGCCCTGGTGTTTGCTGTGCCTGCCTCGCAAGTGCCGCTGCTGCAGGCGCACCTGGCGGCCAAACAGGCTTTAACGGTCCAGGCCTGGGACAAGAGCGGCCAGAAGCAACTGGCCAGCGGCCGCGTCAGCACCATAGACAACGCGATTGACCCTGCCACCGACACCATCAAGGTCAAGGCCATATTCCCGAATGCCGACGATGCGCTGTTTCCCAATCAGTCGGTGAGCGTGCGCCTGCAACTCGACACCCTCAAAGATGCACTGACCGTGCCCCAGGCTGCCGTGTTGCGCGGGGCGCAGGGCTTTTATGTCTATGTGGTGGAAACCGACAACACGGTGAGCACCCGCGTCATCACGCCCGGCGTCGTCGATGGCGACTGGATGGCGGTGGAAGGCGCTGTGCAGCCGGGCGAGAAGGTGGTGGTGGACGGCGTGGACCGCCTGCGCAATGGCGCCAAAGTAGAAGTCATCACCCCCAACTTCAAGGGTGGCGGAACGGGCGGCGGCAAGTGGGGTGGCAAGCCCGGGGCGAACGCCAAGAGCGGCGCCGCCAGCGAACCCTCCAGCGCTGGAAACCCAACGGCTGTAGGCAAAGGCGCCGGTGACAAGCCTGTTGCAAGCGCAGGGCATGACCCAGAGAAGTCGGGCACGGCTGCGGCAGGCTCCAGCGCTGGGCAAAGGCCTAGCACCGGTGCGACAAGCGATGCTCCCGCTGTTGGAGGTAACGACGCAGACAGCGAACGCCGCAAAGCCTTTTTCCAGAGCCTGTCCCCGCAAGAGCGCGAGAAACTCAAGGCCATGAGCCCGGAGGAACGCCAGGCCTGGCGCGAGAAGATGCGCCAACAGCGTGGCGGCACGGCGAACTAACAGCGCTCAGAAAAGCGCCATGAATCCTTCACGCATTTTTATTGAGCGTCCGGTCGCCACCTCGCTGCTGATGCTGGCCATCCTGCTGGCCGGCGCCCTGGCCTACCGGCTGCTGCCCTTGTCGGCTCTGCCGGAGGTCGATTACCCGACGATTGAGGTCACCACGCTGTATCCCGGCGCCAGCCCGGATGTGATATCGACCACGGTGACGGCGCCGCTAGAGCGCCAGTTCGGCCAGATGCCGGGCCTGGGACAGATGACGTCTTCCAGCTCCGGTGGCGCCTCTACCATCACCTTGCGCTTCTCGCTCGGCCTGTCACTGGACGTGGCCGAGCAAGAGGTGCAGGCCGCCATCAATGCCGGCAGCAACCTGCTGCCGTCCGACCTGCCCATGCCGCCGGTTTACAGCAAGGTCAATCCGGCCGATGCGCCGGTGCTCACCATTGCCGTGACTTCGCCCTCGCTGCCGGTGATCAAGCTGCACGACCTGACCGAAAACCGGCTCGCGCCCAAGCTGTCGCAGGTGGACGGCGTGGGCCTGGTCAGCATTGCCGGTGGGCGCAGGCCTGCCGTGCGGATACAGGCCAATCCGCAGACGCTGGCCGGTCTGGGCCTGTCGCTGGACGACATCCGCACGGCAATAGCTTCTGCCAATGTGAACCAGGCCAAGGGCAGCTTTGACGGCGCCCAGCGCGCCTCCACCATCGACGCCAACGACCAGCTGAAATCGGCCGCTGAATACCAGAACCTGATCATTGCCTGGAAGAATGGCAACCCGCTGCGCTTGCGTGATGTGGCAGAAATCGTGGACGACGCCGAAAACCTGCGCCTGGCGGCCTGGGCCGACAAGACGCCGGGCGTGATCCTGAACGTGCAGCGCCAGCCCGGCGCGAATGTGATTCAGACCGTGGACCGCGTCAAGGCCTTGCTGCCGCGACTCAAAGCCACGCTGCCCGCCTCCGTGGATGTGCAAATCATTGCCGACCGTACCACCACCATCCGCGCCTCGGTGGATGACACTGAAGTAGAGCTGCTACTGGCCGTCGCTCTGGTGGTGCTGGTGATCTTCCTGTTCCTGCGCAACGCCCGCGCCACGCTGATCCCGGCGGTGGCGGTTCCGCTCTCCTTGGTCGGCACCTTTGGAGTGATTTATCTGGCGGGTTTTTCGATCAACAACCTCACCCTGATGGCGCTGACCATCTCCACCGGTTTCGTGGTGGACGACGCCATCGTCATGATCGAGAATATTGCGCGCTTTGTGGAAGAAGGCGACACCCCCATGCAAGCCGCGCTCAAGGGCTCCAAACAGATCGGCTTCACCATCATTTCGCTGACCGTGTCGCTGATCGCGGTGCTGATACCGCTCTTGTTCATGGGCGATGTGGTGGGACGACTGTTCCATGAATTCGCCATTACGCTGGCGGTGTCCATCCTGATCTCGGCCGTGGTGTCGCTCACGCTCACCCCCATGATGAGCGCACGTCTGCTGCGGCCCGAATCGGAGCGCAAGCACAGCCGCCTGGGTGCTTGGAGCGGTCGCGCCTTTGACGCCCTGGTTGCCAACTATGGCCGCAAGCTGGACTGGGTGCTGAACCGCCCACTCTGGACGCTGGGCGTTTTTGCCCTGACGCTGCTGGTCACCAGCATGCTCTACATCGGTGTGCCAAAAGGCTTCTTTCCGGTGCAGGACACCGGCCTGATTCAGGTGATTACCGAAGGCCCGCAGACCACCTCGTTTGCCGCCATGGCCGAGCGCCAGCAGGCCCTGGCCGAGGCAATTTTGAAAGACCCGGAGGTGGACCATCTGGCCTCCTTTATCGGCGTGGACGGCGCCAACGCCACGCTCAACAGCGGGCGCATGCAGATCACGCTCAAACCCTTTGCCCAGCGTAGCCACAGCGCCAGTGAAATCATCCACCGCCTCTCCGAGACCACCTCGCATGTGCCTGGCATTGCCGCCTATATGCAGCCGGTGCAGGACCTGAGCATTGAAGACCGCATCTCCAAGACCCAGTACCAGTTTCTGCTCAGTTCACCCGACGACAAGGATCTGGCCAGCGCCACCAACCGCCTGATGGAGCGCCTGCAGACATTGCCGCAGCTCGAGGACGTGGCCAGCGATTTGCAGAACCAGGGCCTGCAAGCCTATGTGCAGATCAACCGCGAGGCAGCCGGCAAACTCGGCGTAACGGTGGCGGCGATCGACAACGCGCTTTACAACGCTTATGGGCAACGCCTGATCTCCACCATCTTCACCCAGGCCAGCCAGTACCGCGTGGTGCTGGAAGCGGCTGCACCCTACCGCAAAGGCATGGGCGCACTGGACGGCCTGTATGTGCCGGGCAGCAGCACCAATGCCAGCGGTGTAGCGACAGCGGTACAAGTTCCGCTGTCCTCGGTGGCGCAATTTGTCGAGCAGCCGGTGGCACTGGCCATCAACCATGTGGCGCAGTTTCCCTCGGCCACCGTGTCCTTCAATCTGGCAAGCGGTGTGTCGCTGGGCGCGGCGGTGGATGCCATCAAGGCCGAGGAGGCCAAGCTCGACCTGCCGGCCAGCGTGGAGACCAGCTTTCAGGGCGCGGCCGAGGCCTTTCGCAATTCGCTCTCAAGCACCCTGCTGCTGATTTTGGCGGCTGTGGTGACCATGTACATCGTGCTCGGCGTGCTCTATGAAAGCTATATCCACCCGGTCACGATCTTGTCCACCCTGCCCTCGGCGGGCCTGGGTGCGCTCTTGGCCCTGCTCTTGGCGCGCCAGGATTTGGGCGTGGTCGGCATCATCGGCATCGTGCTGCTGATCGGCATCGTCAAGAAAAATGCCATCATGATGATTGACTTTGCGCTGGACGCAGAGCGCGAGCAGGACCTGAGTCCGCGCGCCGCCATCCACCAGGCCTGCCTGCTTCGCTTCAGGCCGATTCTGATGACCACCATGGCCGCGCTCTTGGGCGCACTACCCTTGATGTTGGGAACCGGCGCCGGACATGAGCTGCGCCATCCGCTGGGCGTGACCATGGTCGGCGGCCTGATCGTCAGCCAGATCCTGACCCTGTTCACCACGCCGGTGATTTATCTGGAATTTGCCAAGCTGGCGCAAGCCTGGAAGCAGCGCGCTGAACGCCGCTCCGCGTTGCAACCATGAACATCTCTGCACCGTTTATTGCAAGGCCGGTGGCGACTACGCTGATCACGCTGGGCGTGGGTCTGGCCGGGCTTTTAAGCTTCTGGTTGTTGCCGATTGCGCCGTTGCCGCAGGTGGACATACCCACGATTTCGGTCAGCGCCTCGCTGCCAGGCGCCAGTCCCGACACCATGGCCGCCACCGTTGCCACGCCGCTGGAGCGGGTGCTGGGCAGCATCGCCGGTGTCAATGAAATCACCTCGCGCTCCTCGCTGGGCTCCACCAATATCACGCTGCAGTTCGACCTGAAGCGCGACATCAATGGCGCGGCGCGCGATGTGCAGGCTGCCATCAATGCAGCGCGCACCCTGCTGCCCAGCGGCATGCCCAGCAACCCGAGTTACCGCAAGGTGAACCCGGCCGATGCGCCCATCATGATTCTGTCGCTGACCTCAGACACGCTGACGCGCGGCCAGATGTATGACGCTGCAAGCACCGTGCTGGCGCAGCGCATTGCACAGGTGGATGGCGTGGGGCAGGTGTCGGTGGGCGGTGGCGCCCTGCCAGCCGTGCGGGTGGAGCTCAACCCCGACAAACTGGCAGCACAGGGCATTGCGCTGGACAACATCCGCGTGGCGTTGACCGCCACCAATGCCAACCGTCCCAAGGGTTCGCTCGAAGACGGCAACCGGGCTTGGGCATTGGGCGCCAATGACCAGGCCCGCACCGCCGCCGACTACGCACCCATCATCCTGAGCTACCGCAATGGCGCGGCGGTGCGGCTGCGCGATGTGGCCGAGGTACGCGATTCGGTGCAGGACGTGCGCAACTACGGCGTCTCCAATGGCAAACCGTCCATCGTGCTGTTTGTGCTGAAGGAGCCTGGCGCCAACATTATCGAAACCGTGCAACGCGTGCGCGACCTGCTGCCGCGCCTGCAAGCGTCCATTCCCAGCGCCATCGATATCAGCGTGCTGAGCGACCGCACGCCCACCATACGCGCCTCGCTGCGTGAGGTTGAGCGCTCGCTGGCGATTGCTGTGGGTCTGGTGATTCTGGTGGTGTTGCTGTTTTTGCGCAGCTGGCGCGCCACCTTGCTGCCGGCCGTTGCGGTGCCGGTGTCGCTGGCCGGCACCCTGGGCGTGATGGTCCTGTGCGGCTATAGCCTGGACAATCTCTCGGCCATGGCACTGACCGTGGCCACCGGCTTTGTGGTCGACGACGCCATCGTCGTTTTGGAGAACATCACGCGTTACACCGAGCAGGGTTTTTCGGCACGCGAAGCCGCACTCAAGGGGGCGCGCGAAATCGGCTTTACCGTGCTGTCCATCAGCATCTCGCTGATCGCCGTGTTCATTCCCATTCTGATGATGGGCGGCGTGGTGGGCCGCTTGTTCCGCGAATTTGCGGTGGTGCTGTCCTCGGCCATTCTGGTGTCCATGCTGGTGTCGCTGACCACCACGCCCATGATGGCCTCGGTGCTGCTGCGGCCCCAAAGCGCGCCACGCCAGCCTTCGCGTCCGCACAGGCCCTGGCTTCGGATGGCGCTGCGCTGGGCCGACACAGTGGGCCGCTGGATGGAGTCTATGGGACGCGCATGTGCGCGTGGCTACCGACGCAGCCTGGTCTGGACGCTGCGCCATCAGCCTGTCGCCATGCTCTCGTTGGCAGCAGTGGTGGCGCTCAATGTCTATTTGTACACGGCCATCCCTAAAACCTTTTTTCCGCAACAGGACACCGGCGTCATCGTTGGTGGCGTGCAGGCCGACCAGGGCAGTTCCTTCGCCATGATGCACGCGCGGGTCGATAAATTTGTGGCCATCGTCAGGGCCGATCCGGCGGTGGCCAACGTCAATGGCTCCACTGGCGGCGGCAACTCGGCCAATTTTTATATCACCCTGAAGCCGCTGGCCGAGCGCCAGCTGTCGGTAGACGGCGTGATTGCCCGGCTGCGTGGCAAACTGGCGCATGAGCCCGGCGCCAATTTGTACCTGGTGCCAGTGCAGGACATTCGCATCGGCGGGCGTCAGTCCAACGCCCAGTACCAGTACACCTTGCAGGCCGATTCGGTGGACGATCTGCGCACCTGGGAGCCGCGCATCCGCGCGGCCCTGATGAAACTGCCGGAACTTGCCGACGTCAACAGCGACCAGCAGGACAAAGGCATGCAGACCTCCATCACGATTGACCGCGATGCGGCGGCGCGCCTGGGTGTGAGCGTAAGCAACCTGGACACCACGCTCAACGACGCCTTTGGCCAACGCCAGGTCGGGGTGATTTACAACCCGCTGAATCAATACCGGGTGGTGATGGAATTTGCGCCCGAATTTGCACAGGGGCCGGAAATGCTGGCGCGCCTGTTTGTCACCAGCAAGAGCGGTGCGCAGGTGCCGCTGTCCAGCTTTGCCAAGGTGGAGACCACCAACACGCCGCTCAGCACCAACCACCAAAGCGGCACACCGGCCTCCACCATCAGCTTCAACTTGCCGGTGGGCGTGTCGCTATCGGACGCCACGGCGGCAATTGACAGCGCTATTTTGCAGACCGGCGTGCCGGTATCGGTGCGCGGCAGCTTCCAGGGCACGGCCAATGCCTTCCAGCAGTCGATGGGATCGCAGCCGGTGCTGATTGCGGCGGCGCTGCTGACCATTTATCTGGTGTTGGGCATTCTTTACGAAAGCCTGATTCATCCGCTGACCATCATCTCCACCCTGCCCTCGGCCGGAGTCGGTGCGCTATTGGCACTGATGCTGTTCAACACCGAGTTTTCCATCATTGCCTTTATCGGCGTGATCCTGCTGATCGGCATCGTCAAGAAGAACGCCATCATGATGATTGACTTTGCGATTGCGCGGCAACGCGAAGGTCAAGCCAGCGCCGGTGCCGCCATTTACCGTGCCGCTCGCCTGCGCCTGCGCCCGATTTTGATGACCACCATGGCCGCCATTTTTGGCGCCGTGCCCCTGGCCTTGGGCACGGGCGACGGTGCCGAGATGCGTCAACCGCTGGGCATTGCCATCGTGGGTGGCCTGATCCTGAGCCAGTTGCTCACGCTCTACACCACGCCGGTGGTCTACGTGCTGATGGATAGGCTGGCCACCAAACGCCGTCGCACTGCCGCCGCAACCCTTTCCGTCATCGTCGCACCCGCCTGAGGTTTTTATGTTGCACCCCTTTCCCAAAACCCTGTTGGCCGTGGCCGTCACGTTGCTGCTCTGTGCCTGCGCAGTGACGCGTGTAGATCCACCCGTTGCTGCCACTGCACCGGCACAATTTAAGGAAGCTTTGCCTTCCTCACAGGCTGCCGCTGTGCCAGATGCCTGGTGGACCCTGTTCCAGGACCCGGTGCTCGACGAGCTGGAACGCCGCGTCGTCATCGGCAACGAAACGCTAAAGGCATCGGTGGCCCAATTGGCCGCCGCTCGCGCCGCGCTGAATGCCAGCCAGACCGCTGTCTACCCGACAGTATCCGCGGGACTCACTGGCACGCGCGCCTACACTAACACTTCCAGCGCTTCAGGCAATCCTGCAGACAATGTGTCTCTCGCCGCCAGTGCCTCGTGGGAGCTGGACCTGTGGGGACGCCTATCGATGGCAACGCAGGGCGCACAGGCCACGGCCCAGGCCTCCGAGGCCGACTTGGCTGCGGCACGCCTGTCGGTGCAAGCGGCGCTGGCGCAGGGCTATTTTTCGCTGCGCGCGGCAGAAGTCCAGCAGGAGCTGCTGACACGCAATGTGCTGGCCTACCAGAAGGCCTTGGAACTCACCCAGGTACGCTATTCGGCAGGGGTTGCCGGATTGACGGACGTGCTGCAGGCCAAAACCCAGCTTAACGGCACGCAGACCCAACTGGCCGACACCATGGCACAACGTGCGCAACTGGAACATGCGCTGGCCGTGCTGCTGGGCCTGCCGCCCTCCAGCTTCAGCCTAGTGCGCACGGCCACGCTGCCGGCTGCAGTATTGGTCCCTTCATCGCTGCCGTCCACCTTGCTGGAACGCCGCCCCGACATCGCCGCCGCACGCGAACGCGTCAAGGCAGCATACGCACAGATCGGCATCACCGATGCAGCCCTCTTTCCCACGCTCAGCTTGTCGGCCAGCGCCGGTTACGGCCAGAACTCGATCGCCAATTTGCTAAACACGCCGAACCTGCTATGGAACCTGGGTGCTGGCCTGACCCAGTCGCTGTTCGACGGTGGCACACGCAAGTTGGCCAGTGCCCAGGCCCGCGCAACGGCAGAGCAGGTGACTTCCAGCTACCGGCAACTGGTGCTGACTGCGCTGCAGGAAGTGGAAGACAACCTGGTGCTGTCCAGCCGCCTGCAAGACGAGGTGAGTTCACAAACCGAGGCCTGGCAATCGGCGCAGCGCAATCTGGACATCGTCATGGCGCAGTACCGCGCCGGTACCGTGGGCTACCTCAACGTCAGTGCCGCGCAAAGTTCGGCACTGACTGCCGAGGCCACGCTGGTGACGGTGCGCAACCGCCAGCTGGCGGCGGTGAACACCTTGCTGAAAAATCTCGCGGGACGCTGGGAGGCGAGCTGAACCGGCGATCAGCCTTGCCGGGACGCGCTTTCAATTCTGGTGCCTGCTGGCACCAAGCTCCAATCCAGGAGTGCCACACAGCCGTCTTTGCAGGCAATGACGTAGTGGCTTCCATCCACATGGGCCAAGGCCCCAGGTGCGCAGTTGTGCGCCACCGGCCAGCAAACCGCCCGTCGCACAAAATACAGCAGGTCGTTCACGCGTGCCAGACATTCGAAATTGCCGAACGCCCTGAGTTTCAGATCGATTTCCTGGACGCTGCAGTGGAAGTCTATCTCGCGGTCGGCGTCGGTCCACATCTTGATGTAGTTGCCAACGCCCTGTGGCGAGGCGCCGTCCCATAGACGATCCAGATCCTGCGCCACGGCAGACGCCAACTGCGTGGTTTCGATCTGGGTCTTGAGATCCAGGCTTTCGTGGCACTCGTTGGTATTGATATCGAAATAGCGCGCGGCAAGAATATCGCCGGTATCGAATTCAGTTGCTAGCTTGTGGCAGGTAGTGGCCCATACAGAACGCCGGTCCAATATGCCCTGAACCAGGGGGTAAGGCCCTCGGTAGTGCGGCAAAGGCGCGGGATGGAAGTTGATGGCACGCGGCAGGAACGGCGCCCAATTTCCCACCCGCCACTGGTAGCTGGCCAGCACCAGCAGCTCGCAACCATCGTCTTGGAGTCCTGCAAGATCGCGCTCCTCCATGCGATTGAGCTGGATCGGTATCTTGTGACGCTGGGCCAGCTCAATCACCTGGCGGTTGCTGGCCATATGGCTTGTGATCGGAGCGGTAAACAGTTTGACCGGTTGCCAGCCGTAATCCATGAATGCCCTGACGACACCGATGTAACGGTCGCTGGCCGTAATCGCAAATTTACCGGGTCGCATTGCGCTCATTCACACCCATCCTATTTGTTGTGGGCTGAATGTCGCTCACACGTTACATGGATGTGTTTCCCTTCCGTGAAGTGGCGGTAAAGGCCTGCGTAAAGGCGAACGCCTGCAGCACCTTGTTTGCAAATATCCCTGCATACTTTACGGGCCGGACACCTGGATCTTGCATAGTCTGCACCTGCCAATCCAATGTCAAACACGCTATAAGCACCACTGAAAGGAAGACGACATGATTCGAGCATCGCGCAACGCCAACCGCACTCACCTACTGACTGCGTCTGCTGTCTTGATTGCATGCAGTTGCCTGGCCCAGAGCAGCTTCGCGCAGGAAAGTGCACGGGTTCTTTCCGCCACCCCCATCCTGCAAAAGGTTGGCATTCCACAGCAGGTCTGCACCGACCAGCAGGTTGAGGTGCAGGGCCAGAATTCCGGTTCCGGGGCGGTGCTGGGTGCGATTGCCGGTGGTGCCGTGGGCAATGCTGCAGGCCATGGGCGCGAACGCGGTGCCAGCACGGTACTTGGCGCCATTGGTGGTGCCGTACTGGGCAATGAGCTAGAAGGGCGTGGACCCGACAGCGTGCAAAACGTGCGACAGTGCACGACCCAAACCGTGTACCAGGACCGGGTGGTCGCGTTCAACGTGGTTTACGAATACGCGGGCAAGCAGTATGCAGTACAGTCACCGCAAGACCCGGGGCCGTATTTGCAGGTGCAGATCGTCCCCATCCTGCCGCAGGCGGTAGCACCGGTGGCAGTGCAAAAGCGCCATCCTCCCCGTTATTGAAGGAAAGTTGAACCCCTGCGCTTGCCACGATCTGGCACAAGGCCTTTGAGCTGGCTCAGGCCATGACGTCCGCCATTGGAAGGGGCTGCGGCGACAGTCTTCACTCTTCACGGCAGCCTGATGGGAATCGATCCGAGCAGCCGGGCGCTGGCAATTGTCCTGAAGCGCCCGCCAAGCCTTTAGAAGCCGAGTTTCAATCCTAGCGTGAACTGGTCCGCATTGGGCTTGTCGCCAAAGGCGTTGAGTTGGTAACGTTCCCACTCGCCACGAATGGCAACGGTTTTGGTCAGCGCGTATTCGGCGCCCAGTCCAAGCTTGAGGCCATTGCCGCCATCGTCACCGCTTGGGGTATTGACCGACATGTGGGCCAAGCCCAGGCGACCCAGCAGCTTCCACTGCGGGTTGAGCGGCAGCATGCCGACGGCGTCCACGAAGCTGCCGTAGCTGTCGGTTTGACCGGCGGAATTGTTCACCGCGCCCAGTTCGGTAAGTCCTGCTTCCACGGCAAAGTTCGGGTTGAGCTGGTAACCGCCATAGAGCTTGCCACTCAGGGCGGAACCACTGGTGGCGTTGCCATTGAGCGTGTTGGGATAGTTCTGGCTACCCACACTGCCACCCGCGTACAGCCCCTCGGCGTGGGCGCCAATGCCCACCAGGCTGCCGGCCACCAACACTGCGGTCCATACGGGTTTGAGTTTACGTGCGTACATCGTTCGTCCTTTAGATCATGCACACCGGAAAAGGTGTGTGTACTGATCTTGCGGCGGCTACGCGCTGTAGCTCATGTACGCCATGCGAAGCTATGTAACGAATGCAACCGAAGTGTGAAGCGCTTAAGCCGCGCCACGGCCCTTGCCTTGTGGACACAGCGTGAGAAAGGCCTGCTCCAGACTCAGGCCACCGGACTGCGCAATGAGTTCGGCGGGCGGGCCATCAAACACGATCTCGCCCTGGTTCAGCACCAGCACGCGGTCGGCATGGACCACCTCGTCGACCAGATGCGTGGCCCAGAGAACGGCCACTTCGCCCGCCTTCGCCAGGGCCTCCACCGATCGCATCAGCTCCTGGCGCGAGGCCGGATCCAGACCGACGGTGGCCTCGTCCATCAGCAAAAATTTCGGCTTGTGCAGCAGCGCGCGAATCAGCTCCACCTTGCGTCGGTTGCCGCCGGACAGGGCGCGCACGGCCACGCCCTCCTGGCCTTGCAAGCCGTGCTGCTCCAGACCGGCCTGGATTCTTTGCAGTGCCGTTTTGCGGGCGATGCCATGCAGATCGGTATGAAACAGCAAATTGGCGCGAATGCTCAAATCCAGGTCCAGCGAGGATTGCTGAAACACCACGCCGAGTCCGGCCAGAGCCTTGGGTGCTTCACGGCGGATGTCAAAACCCAGCACCGACAGATCGCCCTGGTCCGGCACAAACAGGCCGCTGAGCAGTTGCACCAGGGTCGACTTGCCCGCGCCGTTGGGCCCCAAAAGGGCCACGAACTGCCCCGCATACAGCGACATGCTGACGGACTTGAGCGCCAGTTTGGGCCCGTAGGACTTTTGCAGTGCGGTGGCGATCAGTACCGGCGTGGCTTGTTCGGTTGTTTCAGGGTGCGTCATAGACTTTCAAGTCTACCCCTGTACAGCAGGAAGTGCCCGCAAAAGCGTGACTTCTGCAAGTGATTCCATTGGCATATATATTGCGGCTTCATTGAAGACATGTCCCATGTGACACACAAGAAAGAGACACGCATGAATTCCCGCTACTCCCAGGCGCTGATGTTCAGCGCCGCCCTGCTGTTGCTTGGCGCGCCGGCACAGGCCGATGTGTTTGTCAGCAGCGAAAAGGACAACGCCATTTTGCAAATGGACGCAGATGGCAAGGTGATCCGCTCGCTTCCGGTCTGCCTGCGTCCGCGCCATATGGCCTGGGCACAAGGTGGCAAGCAGATCATGATGGCCTGTGGCGACAGCAACCAGATCGGCGTGCTGGACCTGGCGTCGGGCAAGCTGATTGACAGCATTCCCACTGGCGAAAGCCCGGAAATTTTCGCCCTATCGCAGGACTCCAAGACGGCCTACGTCTCGATTGAAGACGGCAGCCAATTGGCGGCCTATGACGTGGCTGGCAAGAAGCCGCTGTTCTCGGTCAAGACCGGAGCCGAGCCAGAGGGTGTGCTCGCCACGGCCGACGGCAAAACGGTGTTTGTCACCTCCGAGGTGGCCAACGCCGTCTACAAGGTCGATGTGGCCGCGCGCAAGACCGTGGCCCAGGTGAAGACCGGCATGCGGCCGCGCCGCTTTGCCATCACGCCCGATGCCTCCGAGCTGTGGGTGACCAACGAACTGGGCTCCAGCGTCAGCATCATCGACACCGCGAGCATGAAGATCAAGCAAACGCTAAGCTTTACCGTGACCGGAATGCGCGCCTCCGACATCACGCCGGTAGGCATGCTGATCAGCTCTGATGGCAAGACGGTCTGGGTGGCGCTGGGGCGGGCCAACCATGTGGCGGAGGTGGACGTCGCCACGCGCACGGTGCGTGGTCTGGCCCTGGTGGGCAAGCGTGCCTGGGGACTGGCGCTGAGCACCGATGGGGCGCGCCTGTATGTGGCCAATGGCCAGTCGGACGACATGACGATCATCGACACCAGCAATCGCAAGGCCTTGAAGACCGTTCCCGTGGGGCGCGAGCCACACAGCATTTTGACCAATTGATTTCGAAAACCCAAAAAAATGAAGACGACAGTGACAAACGCGATTCCCACCCGCCACAAGCTACTCCCGCTGGCCCTGGCCCTTTCAGCGGTGGCGCCAGCTTGGAGTCAGAACGCTGCCCCGGCGACCGGCACATTGGCCGAGGTGACGGTGATTGCCACCACACCGGTGGCTGGAACCGGGATTTCTCTTGATAAATTCGCCGGCAATGTGCAAACCCTGTCGCACGACGCGCTCGACACGCCCTCGCAAGACCTAGCCCAGCGCCTGAGCCAGTCCCTGGGTTCCATGAATATCAACGACACCCAGGGCAACGCCTTTAGCGTGGATCTGAATTACCGCGGTTTTACCGCCTCGCCCGCGCTGGGCACGCCGCAAGGTCTGTCGGTGTACCTGGATGGCATGCGCATCAACGAGCCCTTTGGCGATGTGGTGTCCTGGGACCTGCTGCCCCAGCTCATCGTTGACAAGGTCAACGTCATCCCCGGCTCGAATCCGGTGTACGGGCTCAACACCCTGGGCGGCGCCATCAGCATGACCAGCAAGAACGGCAACAGCCTGAAAGGCAGCCAGGGCGGCATCGGGCTGGGCTCCTTTGGTCGCAAGAGCGTGGACGTGGAACACGGCAGCCATGACGACGATGGCAATCTGTACTTCGCCGCGAGCCTCTACAACGACAATGGCTGGGCCGCCAATAACCCCAGCCAGGTGCGCCAGTTTTTTGGCAAATACACGGCCTACCTGGATCAAGGCGATGTGGCCATTTCCCTGCTGGCGGCCGACAACCTGCTCTACGGCAACCAGTCCGTGCCGCTGTCCATGCTGGACAACGCGCAGCAGGGCTATTCGCATCCAGACTATTCGGCCACGCAAAACCTCACACTCAATGTGCAGGGCAACTGGGCAGCGGATGCGTCCAACAGCTATGCCGGCAATGTCTACTACCGCAGCCTGACGCGTGACATTCTCAACAGCAATGTCAACAACCCTCCCAACGCATCCACCAACGAAGCCAGCTGCGTGCTGACTGCGGACTGCCCCGCCACCAATCTGTTGGCGCACTACACCCAGTCGATTATGGGCGCCAACGCGCAGTGGACCAATACCGACCCGATCTGGAACATCAACCAGGTGGCCACCCTGGGCCTGAACGCCGAGTTCAGTCACACCCACTTCAACAACCAGGGCCAGTACGCCATCCTGGATAGCAGCCGGGGCACGGTGGGCGTGTCCGCCTACACGGCGCAGGCCGATGTGCAATCCGACAATCAACGCCTGGGCCTGTTTGCCACCAGCACCTTCGATGCCAGCGATGCCTTGTCGATCACCGCCTCGGCGCGCTACGACTACGCCACGCTCACGCTGTCCGGCCAATCCTGCGTGGACAACGCGCTGTGCGACAGCAGCAGTTCCCTTGCGGCGGGCACGCTCACCGATGTCAGCGGCAAGCATGTGTACCAGCGGCTCAATCCGTCATTGGGCCTCACCTATGTGCTGGCGCCCAGCTGGATCGCCTTTGCCAACTACGCCGAAGGCTTTCGTACGCCATCGGCCATCGAGCTGGCCTGTGCCGATCCGGCCGTGCCCTGCTCGGGTGTGCCCAATGCCTTTGGCGCCGACCCGGAACTCAAGCCGGTGGTCTCCAGAACTTATGAAATCGGCATGCGCGGCAACTTCAGCGACCGCCTGAAATGGCGTACCGCCTACTACCGCACGACGCTGGAAAATGACATTTTGTTTAACCAGAGCAGTCTGAACAGCGGCTACTTTTCCAACGTCGGCCAGACCCTGCGCCAAGGTCTGGAGCTGGGCCTGGATGGCCGCTTCGGATCCATGGACTACGCCGTCGATCTCGATTGGATAGAGGCCACCTACCGGTCCAGCTTCTTGGTGGCCAACCCGGCCAATAGCGCACCGGCGGTTCCGGTCAAGCCAGGCGACTTCATTCCCGGAATTCCGCAATGGGTGCTCAAGGGCCGCGCGAGCTACGCGCTGGACGGCAAGACGCGCCTGGGTCTGGCGCTGCAGGCGCAGGGTCCGACCTACGCGCGAGGGGATGAGAACAATGCCGATGTGAACGGCCAGGTGCCAGGCTTCACCACCCTCAAGCTCGACATCAGCCACAGCCTCAACAAGCGCTTCAACCTGTATGCCGGCATCAGCAATCTGCTAGACGCCAAATACGCAGCTTATGGCGTATTGGCCAGCAACAATGTCAGCACGGGTGCCTATGAGCAATTCCGCAGCCTGGGCGCGCCGCGTACGCTGTACGCAGGCGTTCAGGCGAAGTTTTGATCAGGGGGCAGCGAGGGTCAGGCCGTGCGCCTGGAAGATGGCCAGCAGTTCGCCGCTGGAGCGCATCGCCTCCAGCGCGTTGTCCAGCAGCGTCGCCAGCTCCTTGTTGTCGGCCTTGACGGCCATGCCCAGCGGCCAGCCGTTCGGCGGGACACCCGGCATAGACAGCTTGGAAAAGCTCCAGTCCTTGCGGTCCAGCTTCATCTGAAAAATGGCGGCCTCGGCCTGCGCCAGCGACACAAAAGCGGCATCCGCCTGGCCATTCAGCACGGTCTTGGCCGCGTCGATGCCGTTCTTGTAGAGTGCCACATGCCCACTCAATAGGCCACCCTTGTAACCCATCATGGCGCTGGCCGCGCCCGTGCCCTGCTCGACCGCAATCTTTTTGGTTTCCAGATCTTCCGGGTTGCGAACCACGCCTAGGAGTTGGGTGTTGGTCAGCACCACCAGATGCTCGCGCACGTAAGGGGCGAAAATAAACGCCTGGCGGTTCTCGCCCATAAAGTACTTGTCCACCGGCACATGCAGCATCACATCGGCCGGCCCATAGCCCAGGTAATGGCCCTTCCAGACCATGTTGCGCAGGTCATCGCCCATGTTCTCGCCTGCGTCAAAAGGCATTAGCGAAGGCGTCAATTGCAAGGCCTTGGCCAGCGCCTCGCCCAGACTCACGTCCAATCCCGCCATGTGCGACATATTGCCGTCGGAGTAGGGCTCGTTTTCTTTGTACAGTGCAATCTTCAGCACCCCGCTGGCGCGAATTTTCTCTATGGCAGTTTTTTCCTGCGCATGGGCCAGTGAGGACAGTCCCAGCGCCAATGGCAGGGCGGCAGCAACAAAGCTCCGGCGCTGCATGAGTCCCGCTGCACGCGGGTTTGAGTCTCGATTCATCTAGTCTCCTACTTGTTTTTGTGCCTGTGCCTGAATGGGCTCAGGGCGCGCGACGCGTTTCCAGATAAGTTTTGATGGCCCACATGGCTTCTTGGGTCAGTATGCCTTCAAACGGAGGCATGAACACGCGGCCATCGCGTGCCCGTCCGCGGCGCACGGTGGAGACAAAGTAGTCATTAATCTCCTGGAAGCAGCCCAGCTTCTTGCTCTCATCGCCCATGCTCAGGCAGTCGTTGTCGAGCTTGCGCAGGTCCGGCGAGATGCCGCCGGAGATGGCCTCCAGACCGTGGCAGCGGGCGCAGTTCTGGTTAAAGGCCGAGGTACCGATACGCAGGGCTTCGGCATGACCTTCGGCCTTGTCCTTGGCATAGGGGTTGTCATCCAACCACTTTTCGCCCAGCTGCGGCAAGGTGCTGGTGTCCACGGAGTGCGGAACCACGTCGCCATGCGCCATGGCCACGAGGCTGCCCAGCGAAAGGCAGCTTGCCAGGGCGGCGGAAACCCAAGTACGGCGTGAGGGAAATAAGGTGCTCATGGAGGATGTGGCGCGAAGCGTTAAGTTGCGGATCACCTGCTTTCGCAAATTTCACGCCAGTTGAAAAACCAATGCTTCGCGGCACGGTGTGACAAATTGGCGCAACCGCAGAGCGGCACTGGCCTGCATATTGCACCCGATTGAATCTTGTCACAAAACGGAGCAAAATGAATGACTGAGAGTTTTGATAAAAAGATTCACGTCGGCAGGTCCGACGCCGTCTCAGATTTCGGTGAAATGGGTTACCTGGATGGAGTCGGTGTGGAGTTGCAAACAGTGAAAGCCGGAGACACGATGACTTTAATTGAACGCGGCGCCGCTGGTGGAACGGGCTGTAGGCCCTTAAACAGCCCACCCTTAAATAGCCCTGAGCATGAGACACTGATAGGTTCCTCGCGCCAGCGCTCCCATGCCTTTGGCTTGCAGGAGCGCGATGCGCCAGACTTTTCGGCGGCCAGCCACTCTTTGGTCAATCAGGCGCTGGAGGAGAACCGTTTCCTGTACCAGCATGCAGCGCCCATCATGGAGACGCTGTACCAGCAGATTGCCAACACCCAGAGCATGGTGTTGTTGACCACCCGCAAGGGCCTGGTACTGCACTCGCTGGGCGACGCCGATTTTCTGGAAAAGGCCTCGCTGGTCGCCCTGCGTCCCGGCGTGGACTGGTCGGAGCAAAGCAAGGGGACCAATGCCATTGGCACGGCCCTGGCCGAGGAGCATCCGGTGGTGGTGCATGGCGCCCAGCATTATCTACAGGCCAATCGCTTTCTCACCTGCTCCTGCACCCCGATTTTTGACCCCTATGGCAAGGTCATAGGCGCACTGGATGTGACCGGTGACCACCGCAGTTACCACCAGCACACCATGGCACTGGCGCGCATGTCCACGCAGATGATTGAAAACCATATGTATGCCGCCGTGTTCCCCAAGGAGGTCATAGTCCGCTTTCACGCCCGGGCCGAATTCCTCGACACACTGATGGAAGGCCTGGCCGTCTTCACTGCCGACGGACGCTTTGTCACCGCCAACCGCAGCGCCCAGTTTCAGCTCGGGCTGTCAAGCAATGCCATGGGCGCACATACCTTCTCGTCCCTGTTCGGTATATCGATCTCGCAGTTTCATGACCGGGTGCGCGGCGCTGGTACCCGGCCTATCACCCTGTGCATGCACAACGGCGTGACGGTGTGCTGTATCAGTGACCTGAAATCCAGACGCACATTCGAAGTGATGGACTTTGGCCAGGCTCAGCGCACGCATGCAAGCCAAGCCGCTCCAGCGCCCACTATTCCCACGCCCATGCCAAATCCTGCGACGCCAGCGGCCCAGGCTGGCTTGGGCAAGGAATCCCTGTCCAGCCTGCGCTACCTGGACACCGGAGACCCCCAGGTGGCCGCCGTCATACAGAAATTGCACAAGGTTCGTGGCCGGGACATTCCGGTGATGATTCTGGGCGAAACCGGCACCGGCAAGGACTTGCTGGCCCAAGCCATTCACAACGACTCGCCGCGCGCCGCTGCGAACTTTGTGTCGGTCAATTGCGCCTCGATTCCCGAAACGCTGATCGAATCTGAATTGTTTGGCTATGAAGAGGGCGCCTTCACCGGGGCCAAGCGCAAAGGCTCGGTTGGCAAGGTACTGTTTGCCAATGGCGGCACCTTGTTTCTGGACGAAATTGGTGACATGCCCAAGCATTTGCAGGCGCGCCTGCTGCGCGTGCTGCAAGAGCGCAAGGTCAGCCCACTGGGTGCGGGCAAGGAGGTCGAGGTGGATGTGGCGGTGATTTGTGCCACCAACAAGAACCTCAAGGAAATGATTGCACGCGGCGAGTTTCGCGAAGACCTGTACTACCGCTTGAACGGCCTGGTGGTGCGTCTGCCCGCACTGCGTGAGCGCCAGGACTTGGAGGTGGTGACGCGCAAGATTCTCGCCAGCGTCTGCCACTCCGCCACGCCCATAGGCATCGCCGATGAAGTGATGGCCCTGTTCCACCAATTTCCATGGCCCGGCAATTTCCGCCAGCTCTTCAATCTGCTACGCACGGCCGTGGTAATGGTGGGTTGCTCCCACAACATCGAGATGGAAGACCTGCCCGACGACTTTCTGGAGGAAGTCCAGATGGCCGATATGGTGTTGCCGCGCACCACGGTGAGCCGGGTCGACCTGAAGAACACCGCACCCGAAACCATGAAAGAGGCGGTTCGCGAAAGGTCACCTCAGCCATTTGAATCCCACAAGCTGGAAAACGTCGCACTAGATGCCATGGCTCAAGCCCTGCGCTCCACGGGTGGCAATGTGTCGGTGGCGGCCAAGATGCTGGGGGTATCGCGCAACACGATCTACCGCAAAAAGGCCTTGCTACCGGCCGATGTCTGGGACTGATATTTACTGCCCCAGGGCGGGCCCCCTAAAGCTCGCGCAGCTAAGCACGCCATTGTTGGTCGGCCTGGCAAAGCCAGCGGCAGGGATTTGGATGAGTCCCAAGCCTTTTTCACCAATCGGAGAGCCGTGGTTCAATGTGCCACTTCGTAGCTTTTGCCTAGCGCTAACAGCGCCGGTGTTTCTAGCATCGCATTCAGTCCATCAAAGTCCAACATGCGGCTTTGCCAGGGCGCGGTGGTTTGCTGCGCCTGCAGGCTGGCGTAATAGCCCTGCAGCGTGTGGACCACGGCACGGGCGGTGCCGCCGGGGAAGATGACGATGCGAAAGCCGATGTCTTCCAGCGCCTGGGCGCTCTGCACCGGTGTCTTGCCACCTTCCACCATATTCGCCAGCAGCGGCACGCGAGCGGCAAAGCGCGCACAGGCGGCTTGCATCTGTTCGGGGCTGCGCAGGGCTTCGATGAAGAGGGCGTCCACGCCGCAGGCCAGGTAGCGCTCGGCGCGCTCCAGCGCAGCGTCCAGCCCTTCCACGGCCACGGCGTCGGTGCGCGCCAGGATCAGGGTCTTGCTGCTGCGCCGCGCATCGAGTGCGGCCTGCAACTTGCCGCACATCTCGGCCACGGGGATCACGCCCTTGCCGTCCAGATGGCCGCAACGCTTGGGAAAGGTCTGGTCCTCGATCTGGATCATGGCGGCACCGGCGCGCTCAAAGTCGCGCACCGTGCGCTGGGTGTTGAGCGCATTGCCGAAGCCGGTGTCGGCATCGACGATCACCGGCAGGTCCACGCGGTCTGTGATATGGGCCAGGGTTTGCGCCACCTCGGTAGCGGTGGTCAGGCCCACGTCCGAGCGGCCCAGCCGCGTGTAGGCAATCGAGGCGCCCGACAGGTACAGCGCCTCGAAGCCGGCCTGTTGCGCCACCAGCGCGGTGAGTGCGTCATAGACGCCGGGGGCGAGCAGGGCTCGGGGCTGTTGCAGGCGCTGGGCCAGTGAAACAGTGCTCATGCGGAGGTGTCCTTGATCGGTGCTTGGGCCACGAGTTGTTGTGCCGTCTGCGCGGCGATATGGCCACCGGCCACGGCGCTGAGCAGGCCGTTGCCGGACAGGTAGCCCCACACCGTATTGCCGGAAACGCCGCGCGCAGCTCCACCGGCCGCCAGCAGGTTGGGGAAGGCCGTGCCGTCGCTGCGCAGCACCTGCATGGCGGCGTTGATGTCCAGCCCGCCTTGCGTGTGGAACAGCGCGCCGGTGACGCGGATGGCGTGCAACGGTGTCTGCAGTGCGCGCTTGAAACGGCGACCGGTGACCGGCTCCATACCTTCGCTGCATTGCGCCAGCGTCGCCTGCAGATCCACCAGCGGGCAGCCGATGAGTTGCGCCAGCGCGGCCGCATCGGCGCAGTGCTGCACCGCGCCGGCGGCCTGCGCCTCGACAAAATCCGGGAACTGCTGGGCAAAGTCCAGCAGCGCAGCATCAAACACATTCCAGGCCACACCGCCCGGCTGCGCCAGCACATGCACTGCAGCCTCCGAGTAGCCCTGGGTCTCGTCGTGAAAGCGTTGACCCAAGGCGTTGACCTGTATGCCACCCTCTGTCATCAGCGCCCAGGAAATCAGCGCGCCCTGCGGTATGGCCCAGGAACCGTGGCCCTGGTAGGCGCTCAGGTCGGCCAGCTGCGCGCCCAGTGCCCGGCCCCAGAGCACGGCGCTGCCGTCGTTGCCGGTGTGGCCGGCATAGGTGGCCTCGGCCATTTCCGGCAAGAGTTCCTGCACCAGGGCCGGCGCGCCACCAAAGCCGTTGCAGGCCAGCAGCAGCACATCGCAGCGCAGGCGTTCGGTGCTGCCGTCCGGCCGCACATAGCCAATGCCGTGCACGCGTTGCTCGGCATCACACCAGAGCTCGGTCACGCGGGCCTGCGTCAGCACCGGCACTGCTGCGGTATCGGCGGCGGCCAACAGGCGGCTCATCAGGCCGGAGCCGGTTTTCTCGGGCACGCAATGCATGCGGTAGCTGCTGTGGCCGGGATACAGAAAACCGTCCAACACCTGCCAGGGAATGCCGTGCGCTGCTTCCAGCGCGTCCAGTGCCGGGGCAATGGCTTGGGCATAGGCTTCGGCCAGCAATGGTGCCGACAGACCGTGGCTTTTGGCCTGGATATCGGCTATGAATTGTTCCGGGCTGTCCTGCACGCCCAGCGCCTGCTGCGCCCTGGTACCCGGTGCCGGGATAAAGCCGGACGACAGCGCCGTGGAGCCCCGCGCAAACGCATCGCGCTCCAGCAGCACGCAGTCCACGCCCAGGCGCTGCAGGGCCAGCGCGGCGGTCAAGCCGCAGGCGCCGGCGCCGACGATGGCTACCGGCACATGGGTGTCGGCATGCAAGTCGGCCGCAGCGCAAATGCGGGGCTGCGCGCCGTCAGTGACCGGCATGGCTTACCTGCTGCAAAAACGTGGCGCTGTCCATCACCTCTGCCACCGAGGCCATATCGGTCAGTGCGGCCTGGTGCGCGCTGTCGCTAAAGGCGGCGCAGCCGTCCGACAGCACGATGACGTGGTAGTCACGCACATGGGCATCGCGCACCGTGCTGGCGACACCGCCATTGGTGACGATGCCACAGACCACCAACGTGTCGACACCGGCCTTTCTCAGCAGCCAGTCGAGCTGGGTGTTGAAGAAGGCGGAATAGGCCACCTTGCACACCGACACATCGACGCAGGGCAGCAACAAGTCCACATTGGCCTGGCCGCGGCTGCCGGGGGCGAAGTCGCCCTTGCGCAAAAACGGCCGGCGTTCTTTGAGGTGGGCCGAGATCATGGGTTCACCCTTGGCATCGGGCCAGAGCGTGAACAGGCTGGCCGTGACCAGCCCGCCCTGGCGCTTGATGGCGCGCGCCACCGGCTCCATGCGCGTCGGCAGGGCCTGTGCCGCACTGCTGGCCGTATGGCCGCGGGCATAGGCACCGTCGGGCGCCAGAAAGTCGTTCTGCAGGTCAACGATGACCATGCCGAGTTTGGCTTGTGCCAGGTTCATGCGGCGTCTCCTTGTTCCCCAGGCTCGCGGCGTTGCACCAGCAGATTGCCCAGCGCATCCACGCGCGCCGTGAACTCCGGCTCCAGCCACACCGTGGTGTCGGGCTGCTCCAGAATCGCCGGGCCTTGCACGATGGCTCCGACCGGCAGGTCCAGCCGCGCAAAGCGCTGCGCCGTCCACCAGCACCCGGCGTGGTAGACCTGCTGCTCGCCCAGGACTTGGGTGCTGCCCACACCCTGTGGCGCCAATACCGCCAGATCAAATTTGGGGCGGCGGCCGATGCGGGCGTAGCGCAGGTTCATCACGCGGATCACCGGGCCTTGCAGCACGCGGCCGAAGGCATGGCGGTACGCCACTTCAAACGCCGCCAGCAGGCCCTGCGTGTTCAGCTGTTCGCGGCCGACGGCCACTTGCAGCGTGTGGGTTTGGCCGGTGTAGAGCATGTCAAAGCTCAGCACCTCGTCCACACGCTTGAACTGCACGCCGGCCGAATCGAGCCGGGTCTGGCAGGCCAGCGCCAGCGCATCCACGCGCTGGATCAGCGTGGCCCAATCGACTTCGGGCAGGCCCACGTTCAACGTCTGCACGGCGTCGTGGCGCATGTCGGCCATCACACAGCCCAGGGCCGAGGTGACGCCGGGGTAGCGCGGCACGATGCCGGTGGTAACGCCGACGTCGCGCATCATGGCGCAGACGTGCAGGCCACCACCACCGCCAAACGGCATGTAGGCAAAGGCACGCGGATCGTGGCCGCGCTCAATGGACACCAGGCGGATGGCACCGGCCATGCGTGCGTTGGCCACCGTCAGAATCGCCTCGGCCGCCGCCAGTGTGCTGATGCCCAGTGGCTCGGCCACTTCTCTTGCAATCGCTGCTTCGGACAGGCCGGCATTGAGGGCCTGCAGCAAGCCGCCACCCAATGGCCGGTTGGCCGCAATGCGGCCCAGCAGCACGTTCGCGTCCGTCACCGTGGGGCGCTGGTTGCCGCGGCCGTAGCAGGCGGGGCCGGGGATGGAGCCCGCAGACTCCGGCCCGACCTGCAACATGCCACCGGCATCCACCGAGGCAATCGAGCCGCCGCCGGCGCCTATGGTTTCAATCTGAATCATCGGCGAGCGCACCACCAGCCCGAAGGCAATCGAGGTTTGCGCCGCCAAGGCCGCCTCGCCCGCGGCCACCAGCGACACGTCAAACGAGGTGCCGCCAATGTCACCGGTGATGACGTTGGGAAAGCCGGCAGCGCGGGCAATCTCGGCGCAGGCCATGACACCCGCAGCCGGGCCGGACAGGGCCGTGCGCACCGGCACATCACAAGCCGTCTCGCGCGACATCACGCCGCCATTGCTTTGCACAATCAGCAACTCGCCGCCAAAGCCCTGGGCGCGCAGATCGCTGTCCAGGCGCTGCAAATAGCTGCCCACCACCGGCTGCAACGCGGCGTTGAGCGTGGCCGTAGAGCAGCGTTCAAACTCGCGGATTTCCGGCAGCACTTCGCTGGCGGCGGTGACAAAAGCATTGGGCCAAATCTCGCGCACCGCAGCCACGGCTGCCTGCTCGTTACGCGGGTTGGCATAGGCGTGCACAAAGAACACACACACCGCTTCGCAGCCCTCACTCAGCAGGGCGCGGGCTTGCGCACGCACCTGCTCCAGGTCCACGGCTGTGTGGATGCTGCCATCGGCCAGCACGCGCTCGTCGACTTCCAGGCGCCAGGCGCGTGGCACCACCGGCGTGTAGCTGCCGCGCAGGCCCCAGGTCTGTGGCCGGTCGCGGCGGCGCATTTCCAGTACATCGCGAAAGCCGCGCGTGGTGATGATGCCGGTCTTGGCAATCTTGCGTTCCAGCAGCGCGTTGGTGCCCACAGTGGTGCCGTGCACGATGGTCGCAATGCCGCTGGCGCCATCGGCCCCATCCGAGCCGGTCACGCGCTGGATGCCGTTCATGAAGCCGCGTGCTTCCTCGCCGCGCGTGGAGGGCACCTTGACGATGCGCGCCTTTCCCGTGGCCTCGTCCAGCACAAAGAGGTCGGTAAAGGTGCCGCCTACGTCCACGCCCACAATCCAGTGGGGTTTGGGGTTTACGCCCTGTGTCATGTGTTCTCCCGGGTGTAACCCAATGCAATGTCGTTGGCTCGGTCTTGCGCGCTGCGCAGTGCCGGGTCGCCCCAGCCGCCGCCGCCGGGTGTTTGCAGGCGCACGCGGTCGCCCTTCTTCAATTGAATGCCCAGCATCTTGGAGAGCATGGGCGGGCGTTTCCATTCACCGTTCTGGCAGTACTCAAAGACATTCGGCAGGGCCGGCTTGCCGCCATGGATGCCTTGCGGAGCCACCTTGCTGCGCTCGCCAAAGACAAAGGCCTCGGCGCTGTCTTCGAGCAGCTCGATTTCATAGATCGCACCCAGGCCGCCACGGTGCTGGCCGTCGCCGCCCGAGCCGGGGCGCAAGGCCCATTGCGTGAAGCGCACCGGGTAGGCGGCTTCCAAAATTTCCAGCGGCGGAATGGTGGCGGTGGAGATGGGCGCGTTGCCGTGCGACAGGCCGTCGCCATCCGAATGCCCGCCATGGCCGCCACCAAAAAAGCTGAACATCACCCAGCGCTGGCCCGCGCGTTTGGCATCCGTGCGGTGCCCGGCAATCGACAGCGCATTGATGGTGCCGTAGGCATGGGCCACGGCGCGGTAAGGATCGGCGAGTGCGGTGGCGCTGAAGATCACATCGATCATGCGCAAAATGGTTTCGGTGTAACCCCCCACTGGGCGCGGGCGCGAGGCGCTGATTACCAGCCCGTCGGGAATCACAAAATCCACCGCGTCCAGCACACCGGCATTGGCCGGCACATCCGGAAACACATGCTTGAGTGCCACATAGCAGGCGGCCACGGCGGTGGCACGCGAGATGTTCACGGGCCCCGCGCATTGCGCCGAGGTGCGCGAAAAATCCAGCGTCAGGCGCTCGCCTGCCACCGTCATGTCCAGCGCAATCGTCAACGTGTTATCCACCACGCCGTCGTTGTCCAGCACGTCTTCAAAACTGTAGCGGCCATCCGACAGGCTGGCGATGTGCGAGCGCATCAGGCGCAAGGCGCGCGCGCGCAACTCCACCAGCGCACTGGCCACAGTCGCATCGCCGTATTCGTCCAGCAGGCCGTCCAGCCGCTTGGCACCGAGTTCGAGCGCGGCGAGCTGGCCGTTCAGATCACCCCACAGACTGTCGGGCAGGCGGGTGTTGGCGCGCAGGATGGCCAGCACGTCTTCATCGAGCTGGTTTGCGCGCAGAATGCGCACCGGCGGAATCTGCACCGCCTCCTGCCAGCATTCGGTGGCGGCCGGGTTGTAGTTGCCGGGCACCGCGCCGCCGACGTCATGCCAGTGCGCAGCCGAGGCCAAAAAGCAATACAACGCACCACCACGAAAACAGGGCCGCACCAGCTTGAAGTCGTTGGCATGCGTGCCACCCTCGTACGGGTCGTTGAACAGCCAGACGTCGCCATCCTGCATGCCGGTGCCACGTTCGGCGGCCACGCGCATGGCGGCGCGCACGGCAAAGGCCATCGCGCCGACAAACACCGGCAGTCCGGACTTGCCCTGGATCAGCGTGTCGCCGGTCTGCGCGTCATACAGGCCGTGGCAGGCGTCGTGCGCCTCGGCAATGATGGGGTTGAACGCGCTGCGGTACAGCGTGGCGTCCATCTCGTCGGCAATCTGCTCCAGCCGCCCGCGCAGCACCGCAAGCGTCACCGGATCCAAAACCTTTTCAGCCACCATGGGGTGCACTCCTGTTGCGTTGTTTGAGCAGTGCCAGCAAACCGCCGGCCTGCACCATGTCCATTAAAAAACCGGGGATGGGCGCGCAGTCCAGCGACTGCCCGTTGGCCGTGCGCACGCATGGGCCATCGGGAGGCAAAAGCAGTTGCACCCGCTCGCCCTCCTGCAGCTCGGCGGCATGCGGGCAGGTCAGCAGCAGCAGGCCGAGGTTGAAGGCGTTGCGAAAAAACAGGCCGCTGAACGAGGGCGCAATCACTGCCGCCACGCCCAGGTGGCGCAGCGCACCGGCGGCCTGCTCGCGCGAGGAGCCGATGCCAAAGTTGGCGCCGGCGGCCAGCACGTCGCCTGTCTGCACACCGGTGGCAAAGTCCGGCCGCACGGCTTGCAGGCAATGCTGCGCAATCACGTCGATGCCGTGCTTCATGTAAGCGCCAGGTGCCAGCACATCGGTGTCGATGTCGGCGCCCACGCGCCACACGCGCGAACTGCTCATGCCAGCACCTCGCGCGGATCGGTGATGCGCCCGCGCAGCGCCGAGGCGGCCACGGTATAGGGCGAGGCCAGGTACACGTCCACACTGGCCGGGCCCATACGGCCCTTGAAGTTGCGTGCCGTGCTGGAGATGACGGTGGCGCCTGCAGGAAAGCTGGCGCCATAGCCGGCACAGGCGCCGCAGCTGTTGCCCAGCACGCTGGCACCGGCGTCAATCAGGATTTGCAGGGTGCCTTCGCGCTCGGCCTGCCTTTGCTCACGGGCACTGGCCGGGGCTACCAGCAGTTGCACGCCGGCTGCCACATGCCTACCTTGCAACACGCTGGCCGCCGCACGCAGGTCTTCGAGCTTGGCGCCGGTGCAAGCGCCGATGTAGGCAATGCCGGGTGTGACATCAGCAAAGTCGCCGACCGCGCGGGTATTCGCAGGGCTGTGCGGCGCAGCCACCTGCGGCGCCAAGGTGCTGGCATCAAACGCATGCAGTTCGCAATCGGCACCTTCATCGCTGCACCAGTTGCTCACATCCTGCAAATGTTCGGGTGCCACGCCGGTGCCGCGCAGATAGGCCACGGTGGTGGCATCGGCTGCAATCAGGCCGGCCTGGGCACCGAGTTCGGCGCTCATATTGGAGAGGGTCATGCGCTCGGGCATGGACAGCGCGGTGACGCCGGGGCCGGCAAATTCCACGGCCTGGTACTGGCCGCCGTTCATGCCCAGGCGGGCGATGGTGTGCAGCATCATGTCCTTGGCGCAGACGCCGCGTTGCAACGTGCCTTGCCACTGCAGGCGCAGGGTGCGCGGCACCTGCACCCAGATTTTGCCGGTGACGCAGACGCCCAGCATTTCGGTGGCACCAATGCCAAACATATAGCAGCCAAAGGCGCCGCCGGTGGGCGAGTGCGAGTCGCCGCCCACGCACAGCATGCCGGGGTGCAGATGGCCGCGCTCGGGCAGCACCACATGGCAGATGCCTTCGCTGTCGATCACGTTGGGCAGCTTCCACTGGCGCGCGGTGCTGCGGGTGAGGTCCACAATCTTTTGCGCGTCGGCATCCTGCGTGGAGACATAGTGGTCCAGCACCAGCACCACTTTGCTGGTGTCCCAGATCTGCGCGCC
>CAIMZI010000024.1 GCA_903845935.1 uncultured beta proteobacterium
CCGGTGTAGAGCAGCCCGCCAGTGACGTTCACCGGCCAGCGATTTGCAAAAAACAGATTGCAGCAATTGGACAACACGCACTTCGTTTGGGCGGCGTCAGGAATCATTGAATTTTTGGCAGGTCATGACTCAGAAGGGCTGAAAGCGTTCATCGGCCTTTCGAATGAAACTGTATTAAATCAAGAACCACTTCCGATGCGTCCTCTGCACTGACGTGGGCGGAATCGATAACAAGGCAGTCACTGGCCCACGCTTCATATTCCCGATGTTGAACTTCATCCCAGTCAGGAAGGACGTGACCGGTAATGTCTGCCTCACGGCTTTCCACCCTTCTTCTGTGCTCAATTCTGTTGGAACACACAATTTCGATTTCGACGATTTCAGATGCAGCGTTCCTTGCCAGCTCCCGCCAAGTCTCCCGGATGACGGTCAGAGGGTTAACGGCATCAGCTACTACGGTGTTGCCCAAAGCTAGATTGGCACTGGCCAATTCGTAGGCAACTTCATAGCCCAACGCGCCCAAGTCACTTGAATTGCGGAACGAGGAAGCAATTGCCTGCTCTATGGTGTCGATCCGCAAATAAGTGGCGTGCAGCTTGCGGCAAAGCAATTTTGCAATGGTGGTCTTGCCCGTGGCCGGAAGTCCGCTGAGTACTATGAGCATGGCCGTGATTCTCGCTCCGTCCTCGAACTTTCAGATGACCGCTCCCGCGGCACAACCGAGATTGCCAGCCCGTCACAGTCGAATGACATTTTTGAAAGTTTTTAGGCGGTTACATTGGCTGCTGCTGGCGTGCGAGGAGTCGACTTAGAGATTTACGATCTGCCGGATTCAGACCATTCATTGGCTATCTTGAGCCGGCGGGCAGCTTTGTGGCGATCACGTTATTAGTAAGCAGCTGCAGTGAGCTGCCCAGAGTCATCCAGCAATTTGATCCGGTTGCCCGACAGTTGACGATTGAATTGTGCCAACAACCTCCAGCACTGGTTTCAATGCCCAATTGCTCAACCATCACCGTATTGATTTTTACGCTATTCACACGGTACGCCCCAGGGCCCTGGACAGGGTAGACGGACTGGCATAGCCTGTCCGCGCGGCAATTTGTTTGAGTCCTATACCGGTCTGCACCAGTTGCCGTGCAATTGCCAGTCGCAGATTTTCCAAATATTTTCCAGGTGACACTTGCATCACATCTCTAAAGTAATTTGCAAACGATGTTCGCGACATGCCTGCCAAGTTAGCCAAAATTTCCAAGGTCCAGGGATGAGCGGGTTTGGTGTGCATGGCCACCAAACTTCTAGCAATTCGCGGGTCTGACAATGCATGAAAAAGCCCTGTGGATTGTTGCGGTCGAGATGTCAGATGCCGCATCAAACTGATTAGCAAGATATCGCCTGCGCGATTGATAAAAAGCGGTTGTCCACAACGACTGGCCTGCATCTCATTGGCAATCAGCGTCATGACTTGCACGAGCGATGGGTCAGCGTCCCTCATGCCAACTGAGATTGGCTGAGATAGCTCCGCTAAAAAGCTGGGTCCCATGGGGCCCTCAAAAACAACGTCAAAACTCATGAAACATTGCTGATCGGCTTCGAGGATGTTTTGAAGCGAGTACGCCTCAGGGCAAACCAATAAAGACAAGCCGTCCAGTTGACTGCCCGAAAAGCTGTCCGAGGAGCCGTTCACACCCGTCTTGATGATGTGCAGCGAAAAGCCGTCCGCCTGTGAGGTCAACGTTACTTTTGGGCTAAGTCCTTCCAGCAAGGCGGCGAGTCGATCTAAGCGAGGGGCATCCATTTGTACGAATTGCAAATTTTAATGTACGTATTGTTGCATCAAGTACAAGATAATGCAAAGTGTTGAGTGTGCTTCTAACCGAGTCAGCGTCCATGTTTTCAAAAATTGCCTCCATCACACTCCCAATTTTCACCCTGGTGCTGGTTGGCTTTATGTACAGTCGCCGCGTCAAACCGGACCTTGGGGGAGCCAACAAACTGGTCGTGGACGTGGCACTGCCGGTGTTGATCTTCATTTCGCTGTCTGCCAAATCGTTTGACCCGATCTCTACTCTGTCATTCACTGGGGCGTCCATGGTGTTGATTTTTCTGAGTGGATTGATCGCTTGGCCATTGGCGAAATTTTCAGGGACAAGTAAGCAGGCCTTTCTGCCCTGTGCCATGTTCACCAATGTCGGGCCGATTGGCATCCCCTTGGTTGCCCTGGCCTATGGGCCAGAAGGCATGGCACCAGCTGTAGTCTTGTTGGTGATCTCCAACATTCTGCATTTCACGCTTGGCGCTGGCGTGATGAGCGGAAAAATTGACTGGCGCATGGTTTATGCCAACCCACTGGTTTGGGCAACTGTGCTGGGGGTAGCCAGCGCTCAACTGCGGTTGGCGCTACCCGCATGGGTTCAAACCTCCTGCACCATGATTGGCAGTGTATTGGTCCCGATGATGTTGATGTCCCTTGGGGCAAGGCTTGCCAGTAGCGAGGTTGCAGATGCCAGGGTGGGAGTTCAGTCAGGCGTGCTGATTTTCATCGTCAGACTAGCGGCCGTTTTCTTGACCCTTTGTCTTATTCCATTGCAAGGGCTGGAGCGCGGGGCTTTGATTTTGTTTGCATGTTTGCCACCCGCAGTCTTCAATTTCATGCTCGCTGATAAGTTTCAGGTGGAGCCCCACAAGGTGGCGTCCACCGTCATCGTTGGACATTTGTTGAGCATGGCGTTTCTGCCGCTCGGTATTTGGCTGGCATTCTTTTAGTTTTCTTCATCCCCACGCGCAAAGGCACCATACATGATCAAGTTCTATTTTCATCCTTCACCCAACCCCTTGAAGGTCGCGTTGTATCTGGAAGAGACAGGTGAGCCCTATGAACTCATTCCAGTGGACACACGCAAAGGCGAACAGCACTCAGATGCCTTCAAGGCCATCAACCCCAATGCCAAGACTCCAGCCATGATGGATGATGGCGTCCGAATTTTTGATAGCAACGCCATGCTGCTTTACTTGGCTGAAAAAATTGGACAATTTGTGCCAGAGAACACACCCAAAAACAAGGCTGAAATGTACTCATGGCTGATGCTTGTGGCCACGGGCATTGGACCTTACTGTGGTCAGGCGGTTCACTTTAAGCACTACGCACCAGAGCCCAAAGTGTACGCAGTGAATCGCTATGACTTTGAAGCATGGCGTCATTGGCATCTCATCAATGATGTTCTGGCAAATCAGCCTTACATGATGGGCAACGCGTACTCCATTGTGGACATGTCGGTTTGGGGTTGGGCGCGTGTTGCGCCCTTTGTTTTGGGTGCAGATGCCTGGGCAAAACTACCCCATGTCAAACGCTTGCTCGATGAAATCAATGCGCGTCCAGCGGCTCAACGAGCGGAGGCCTTGAAAACCAAATTTGCTTTCAAAACCGAAGTGGATGAGGACGCACGAAAAATACTATTCCCATCCAACGAGCGGCTCAAAACCGCTGGGGTATGACGCATGATTGACTTTTATTACTGGACCACACCAAACGGCCACAAGATCACGATGTTCTTGGAAGAGTCCGGTCTTGCTTACGACATCAAACCCATCAACATCAGCAAGGGTGAACAATTTGCCCCTGCATTCTTGAAGATTGCGCCCAACAATCGCATTCCTGCGATCGTTGACCACGCACCAACTGGCGGCGGCGAATCCATTGGCATTTTTGAGTCAGGTGCCATTCTTTTATATTTGGCGGATAAGACGCAAAAATTTGTCCCACAAGATTTGCGCGGTCGAAATGCATGCCTGCAATGGCTGTTTTGGCAAATGGGCGGATTAGGACCCATGGCTGGCCAAAACCATCACTTTGTGCAGTACGCACCAGAGCAATTGCCGTACGCCATCGATCGTTACATCAAAGAGACCTCGCGCCTGTATGGCGTCCTGAATAAGCACTTATCAGATGGCCGCGATTACATTTGCGGCGACTATTCCATTGCCGATATGGCAGCCTATCCTTGGGTAGTACCACATGAGCGTCAGCGCCAGGATATGAGTCAGTTTCCATTTCTGGCGTCATGGTTTGAACGGATTAAAAGCCGTCCAGCAACACAAAAGGCTTATGAGATCGCCAAATCGATCAATACAACGCCCACCGTGGACCAGAGCGCCAAGTCCATTTTGTTTGGCCAAGATGCCAAGACAGTCATTTGATTCTCACCGAGGAAAATTTCATGAAGATAAAGGCGGTTGTTTTTGATGCCTACGGCACATTGTTTGACGTGTACTCCATCCAAGTTATGGCTGAAGAGTTCTACCCTGGCAAAGGGGCTGATATCGCGGTGAGGTGGCGCGACAAGCAAATTGAATACACGCGGCTGATTACGCAGTCAGATCCGCACAACGCATCGGGTAGTCAATACTTCCGCCCGTTTTGGGAGTTAACGCGTTTGTCCTTGGAGTACACGTTAGATCGACTCAAACTGGACCGTGAATCTGGGCAGGTTGAAAAGCTGATGCAGCAATATGCACACCTGACGCCATTTACAGAAAATTTGGCTGTGCTTCAAAAGATCAAAGGCATGGGCCTTACGACAGCCATCCTTTCAAATGGCAGTGTGGATATGCTGACTTCAGCAGTAAAGAGTGCAGGGATGGAGGATTTTTTAGACCACCTCATATCAGTCGATCCGATTCGCCTGTTTAAGACTTCTCCCGAAAGTTACGGGTTGGTCCAACAAGCCATTCCGGTCAACAAAGATGAAGTGCTGTTCGTATCCAGCAATGCATGGGATGCGTTGGGTGCCACCTGGTTTGGCTTCACAACGCATTGGGTCAATCGGCAAGGTTTGCCATTTGAAGCGTTATCGCCTAGGCCGCATTTTTCGGGCTCAGACCTCACTTCAGTCTTGGTCTCCTTGGGTTAGGTCAGTGAAGCAGATGCGTTCTTGCTGCACATGCACGCATCTGCCCATTGAGCCGGTTGCTGCTTCCACGCGGTTCGCGCTTGGCGAACTCTGTCAGCAACTGCACCTTGTTACGACTGAGCCGCGTGAACACCTGCAGTCAGCCTTGACCAGCTCATGCGGCCGATCATTGGTCGACCCACGATTCCGCATGTCATTGCCCAAGTCGACACCTGACTCGCGCCGTGCCAGCGGGATTCAGGTACCGGCCAGACCGCCACTGCGCAGCACCTTAGCGTCAACCGCGCGCCACAGCACGTCGGGTTGCGGCACCACCATACTCAGGCGGGACTTGGCGCGGGTGATGCCGGTGTAAAGCAGCTCGCGCGTCAGCACCGCCACCGGCTTGTCCGGCAGCACCAGGGCCACATGCTCAAACTCGGAGCCTTGGGACTTGTGCACGGTCATGGCAAACACGGTCTCCACCGCATCCAGACGCGAAGGCAGGACCCAGCGCACGCCCCCCTGCCCATCCGGGAAGGCCACGCGCAGACCCCTGGCATGGGGCAGGCTCAAGCCCACATCGCCATTCATCAGCGACAGGTTGTAGTCGTTGCGCGTCACCATCACCGGCCGACCGCCATACCAGCCTTCGTCGCGAAAACCCAGGGCCCGGGCGATGCGCTGGTTCAGCATAGCGACACCCCAAGGCCCCTCCCGTACGGCGCACAAGACCTGAAAATTTCCAAAGGCCTTCAAGACCTGCAAAGCCAGTGCATCGGTACCAGCCTGAGCGTCAAGAACGCGCAGCGCTTGCAGCCAGGCCTGCCAGCCCTGCTGCACCAGGGCAGCGAGTTGCGCATCCGATGCCGATGCGGGCTGGAGCCGGTCGACCACCGCGCTGCTGCGGGGCTCCCAGGCCGGGCAGTCGCGCCACAGGCTTTTGACCGTGGGGCCATCGCCGGCATTGACGGCCTTGGCCCAGATGCCAATGCCGCTGTCCTGCTTGAAGCGCCGACTCAGGCGCAGCATGGCGGTTTGCTGGGCCAGGGCGCTGCCGCTGTGCGCAGCCCAGGGCCGCACATCGGCAGCGGCAACGGACTGCAGCCAGGCCACCGTGTCCGGCGTGTAGTGACCGGCCTCGGCCCCTTCGCACAACTGCGCCATCACCGCACCGGCCTCGACCGAGGCCAACTGGTCCTTGTCGCCCAAGAGCACCAGGCTGGCGCTGAGTGGCACGGCGGCCAGCAGGCGCGCCATCGTTTCCAGATCAATCATCGAGGCCTCATCGACAATCACAAGATCCACCGCCAACGGTGGCGAGGCATGCTCGGCCTGGTCGGGGCGGATCTGCAGCAGCTTGTGCAGGGTCTGGGCCGGGGCCAGCGCATCGGGGCGCAGGGCTGGAGGCAGTTGCTCCACGGCCGAGGCAATCGACTCGCCCAGTCGCGCCGCCGCCTTGCCCGTGGGTGCCGCCAGCGCCACGCGCAGCGCTCGCCCTGCCTGGCGGGCGGCGGACTGCAGCAGCGCCAGCAGGCGCACCACGGTGGTGGTCTTGCCGGTGCCGGGGCCACCGGTAATCAGGGTCAGCCTGCTGCGAGCGGCCAGCGCGCAGGCCACTTTTTGCCAGTCTGGCGCAGATGCCAACGCTTCTGCTTGCAGCGCCTTTGGGAATAACTGGTCCAGCAATTCCACCAGGTTGGCGGGAGCCGCGCAGGTCTGTTGCAGCCGTGCCCGGATGGCCGCGCGAATGCTTTGCTCGGCCCGCCAGCTGCGGCGCAAATACAGGCGAGAGCCGTCCAAGACCAAGGGACTGGCCTCGCCCTGGGTCCAGGGCAGACTCAGTGCCGCCGCCGTGAGATCGGCCGGGATCAAGGCGTTTAGCCGCTCGTCCCAAGCCATCACAGCCACGCCTTGATTGGCCAACATGTGCAGGTCCAAACAGGCATGGCCTCGGCCGAACTGGTGGCTGGTGAGTGCCGCGAGCAGGATGTGGCTGGCATCACCGCCCGGCTGTGCCGCCTGCAGGAAAGCGGCAAAGACCTGGTCCAGACCGGTCAGCGGTAATTGCAATGCAGCGGAGTCCGTACGCGTCATGGCTGCACCTCGCTGGTTTTGGCCGGCTGCGCAAACGCTGCATCCAGCGCCTCGATCAAGGCGCGTGGCGGTCGGTCGATAAACACACCGGCTCCCTCCTGGTCTATGCCGCGCAGAAACAGGTAGATGGCGCCGCCCACGTCGCGGTCGTAGTCGTAATCCTGCAAGCGGGACTTCAGCAGGCGGTGCAGCGCCAGCGTGTACAAGCTGTACTGCACGTCATAGCGGTGCGCCAGAATGGCGCCGCGCAATTGCTCGGGGACGTAGAAGTCCAGCCGGTTGGACTTGTAGTCCAGCACAAAATAGCGCCCATCGTGCTCCAGCACCAGATCCATAAAACCAATCAGCATGCCCTCGAGCTGCAGGGGCTGCAGCGGGCTGCGCGCTTGGCCGGGCAATGCGTGCTGCTGGATCAGTGCGTCCAGTCGGCTGGCGCCCAGACCGTGCACCGGAAAGGTAAACGCCATTTCGGCCCAGGCGTTAGCCAAGTTCAGGCGACTCAAACCGCCCAGCAGAAGGTCCGGCGCGCCCGGCAGCGGCAAGGGCGTGGTAACGATGTGCTGCAACCAATCCTGCAGCTGCGCGCTCTGTGCCTCATCAAGCTTGAGCCGCTGCGCCTTGCGTTGCAACAGCGTGGTCCATTCACGCGACAGCGCAGGCGGGGTCTGGGCCAAAGGCCAGTCGCGCTCAAATTGCCATTCCAGCAGGTCGTGCAACAGGGTGCCATAGCTGCTACCGGCCGGGAAGGCATTGAAGGCCGGCGGCTCGGCATCAGCGCCTTGGGTTTCAGACACATCCAGAGCAAGTGGCGCGGCGCTGTCGACCTGGGCATCGTCCAGCCGGTCTTCACGCTCCGATCCCGGCATGGTCGCGACAACGCTCGCAGGACCCAATTCACGGGTGAGTGCGCTAAAGCTCGCCGTCCACCAGCGGCTATCCAGACTGCGCACGGGCAGCAGCGCCGGTTTCCAGCGCTTGGCAATGGCCTGCGCCAGGTAGAGCGTGTCGTCCGGCGGCGGGGCCGCTGCGACCAGAATCTCTTGGCAGGTGCCCCACAGCTTCAGTCGTTCGGACAGATCGTCCGCCGACTCGCGTTGCAACAGTTGCGAGACCGCACCGCGCAGCTTGGGCGCTAATCCATCCAGATCGCCCTTGACCTGCGCCACGCCCAGCCAAAGCGCGCGTTCGGCACGCGTCATGGCGACATAGAGCAGGCGGATGTCTTCGGCTAGGCGCTCGGCGTCGTCCCGCCCACTGTCCTTGCTCTCGGCCATAAAGCTCGACACAAAGGGCAGAAACACCAAGGGGTACTGCAGGCCCTTGGACTTGTGGATGGTGACCACCTGCACCAGATCGGCATCGCTTTCCAGGCGCAGCTGCGCGGCGTCGCCACTGGACTTGGGGTTTTGCAGCTGCTGCTCCAGATGGCGGATCAGCGCCGCCTCACCCTGCAGGCTGGCACTGGCGGTTTGCAACAGGTCACCCAGGTGCATCAGGTTGGTCAGACGGCGCTCGCCATCTTGCGCGGCGCCATCCGGTGGGTTCAACAAACGGCTGGGAATGGACTGGTCATGCAAGAGGTGGTGCAGCATGGGCAAAAAACCCTGGCGCTGCCAAACCACCTGCCAGGCGTGGAACTTTTCAACCAGCGAGTCCCAGGTTTCCTCGTCCTGAAACAGCGCCTCCAGCGCATCAAAGCCCAGGCCCCACAGGCGCGTGGACAGTGCGGCACGCACCAGGCTCGTGGAGCGCGGGTTGGCCACGGCGCCCAGCATGCGCCACAGGTCGAGCGCCTCCTGGGTGGCATAGACGCTGTCGCGCTCCGACAGATAGACGCTGCGCACACCGCGTGCGGACAGGGCCTGGCGCACCGCCCTGGCCTGATCGCCACTGCGCACCAGCACCGCCATCTCGCCGGGGGACGCGGCGCGGGCATTGAGCAGTCGCACGATTTGTGTGGCAAACAGCGCGGCCATCTCGCGCTGAAAAACGTCCTTGCGTGCGGGCCGCGCCTGCGCCAGTTGCCAGACCGTCAGGGCCGTCTGCTCGGCGCCCTGCACCTGCAGCGGCAGCACCTTGGCATTGCGGGCCAACACGGTATCAAATAGCACTTCGCCGAACGGCCGCTGGGCGCTGCCAAACACATGGTTGACTGCGGCCACCAAGGGCGCCGTAGAGCGGAAGTTGCCAGACAGCGTATGGATGGCATGGGCCTGGTGGCGCGCCTCCAGATAGGTGGCCAGATCGGCACCGCGAAAACTGTAAATCGCCTGCTTGGGGTCGCCAATCATGATCAGGCCAGTGCCAACCGCCTGCCCATAGATTTTGGACAGGGCACCATATTGCCAAGGATCTGTGTCCTGAAACTCGTCCACCAGGGCCACCGGAAACTGCTGGCGTATAGCCGCGGCCAGGCGTCCATCGGGGGACTGCAGCGCCACATACAGGCATTGCAAGAGGTCGGAAAAATCAAACTGCGCCAACTGGTTCTTGGCTGTGCGATAGGCCTGGGCTGTTTCTGTTGCCGCGTGCTGCAGCAGCTCGGCGCCCACGTCCGGCTCGGCCTGCAAATGGTCCGCCAGCGCCTGGATGTGGCCAAAAGCCGCATGGTCAGCCGCCTGAGCCCAGCCCAGGTTCAGCAAGGTGGACACACCAAAACGCTGCAGCAGGTTCTGGGCGGTGCTGCGCGCGGCCTTGTTCAACAACAAAATGGATTCGCCCTGCGCCCAATCGGCCAGCTTGCCCGGCCCGTCCTTGCGGTAGCCCTTGAGCCGTTTGGCGGCGATGGTCGCGTCCAGCAGTGCAATCAGCTCCGGTGTGCAGGCGCTGCGTGCCGCCGCTTCCAGACCGACAAAACCGGCCTGCCAGACTTCCCATTGCTGCAGCAGCACATGCGCATCGCTGCCTGCTGGCGGCGCGTCGCCGGGCGCCCTGTCGCTGGCGTCCCACAGCGGCTTCAGGTTTTTCAGCAGCTCATCGGGCGTGTTGCCCAGCGCCTTGAGCGCGCCGAGTTGGGCCAACGGAATGGCGTAAAACCAGCGGCGCCAATAGTCCTGCACGGCCCCCAGGCGCAGTTTGCCGCTGTCTTCTACCCGGCTTTGCTGGAACAGGCTGGCACTGTCAAAGGCATGGGTCTTGAGCATGCGGCTGCTCCAACCATGGATGGTGAAGATGGCGGCGTCATCCATCCACTGCGCGGCCATGTCAAGGCGCTGGGCGCAGGCCGGCCATTGCGGCACCGGATAGTCCTGCCGTAACTCATGCAGAAAATCGTCTACTGCGGCGTCCGTTTCCAGCTCCTTGAAGTAACGGGCCGCCTGGGCCAGACGCTGGCGCACACGGCCACGCAGCTCGGAGGTGGCGGCATCGGTAAAGGTCATCACCAGAATCTGCGGCGGATACAGCGCGCCATCGGCATCTGTGCCAGCGCCCTCCTCGCCGCCACGGCCATGACCCAGCACCAGACGCACATAGAGCGCGGCCAGGGTAAAGGTCTTGCCGGTGCCGGCCGAGGCCTCGATCATCTGCAGGCCGGACAGCGGCATGGTCAATGGATTGAGAGAACTCATACGCCCTGCTCCACTTCGACCTGCACAGCGGCATGGGCCGCCATATCGCCATACAGCAGCGCGGCCCAATGCGGCAATTCGGACTCTATGTCCTGGTAGCTGTCAAAGGCGCGCGCCACATAGGGTGACTCTTTGTATTCACTGTTGCTCATATAGCCGCCGTCGAAAGCATCCTGCGCCACGTCATGCGGGTCTTTGTCCGGCTGCCCCAGGCGCTCAGCCTTGGCAAGCGCCTGCAGATAGGCCCAGGCCGTCTTGCAGGCCACCGGCAGCGGCTGCGACCAGGCTTGCCCATAGGCTCTCACCAGCTCCTGCAGAATGCCCAGCGCTTCATCCGCCGGCAGGGGCTGGAACACCACCTGGCCGTCCAGCCCGAGCTGCACACTGACCAGGTGCATGCCGCTGGCGCAGGCCAGCAGATGGTTGACCCACAGGCCGACCAGAATATGTCCTCGGGCGCACCGGTCCTTGGCACCGCCTTCCAGCACGGCACCCAGACGTTCAGCAATCTGCAGGCAGGGGCTTTGCGGCGTGGTCGCTTCGCCTGTTTCAATGGCTCGCGCCGTCCAGAGACCGGTCAGGGTGGCGGTGAGCACCACGCCGTCGATGTTCAGGGCAATCGCAACCACCGGGCCATCAAAGGCATAGGCTTGGCGCCAAGTCTGGCGCCGCTCCAGCACCACATCGCGTTCCCGCGCCAGACTTGAAGCCAACCGCTCGCCGAAGGCCGCCATCGGCAATTTGCCGGAGAGATGCAGGTCGGCAAGTGCGTGCACAGCATCGCCAGACTTCAGCAGCGACTGACCGAGCTCGTATTTCTCCAGGCCATTCAGGGCAAAGGGTTCCAGCTCCTGCAGCGCTGCATCGACCGCATCCAGACGGATGCGCAGACGCGCTTTAAAAAACACCTCCACCGGTTGGCGCAACAGCTGGCGCAAGTCGTCATTCGTCAGCGCCGTGGGTGCTGGCGCATCACTGCCGGCCACGGCCTGAACGGTAAGGACATCGCCGACCTCCACACCAGCATGCACGCGCGCCCACTCCGCATCAAAGGTCTGGAAGGCCGAACCCTCCAAAAAGTAGGCTTCCGAATAGGGCTGCAGCTGCTGCTGCTGCGCCTGGCGCTTGGGCGTCCAGCCGATGTGCAAGTAGTCAATCAACTGCGCCACCAGCACCGAAGGCTCTTGCTCGGTGTTGTCGGTCGCGCGGTGGCCCTGCCAGCTGATGTAGAGGCGCTCGCGGGCCGACAACAGGGCTTCAAGAAACAGGTAGCGGTCATCCTCGCGGCGCGAGCGGTCGCCAGCGCGCCAGCTGTGCGCCATCAGGTCAAAGTCGCGCGGCGCAGTCTGGCGCGGGTAGTCGCCGTCATTCATGCCCAAGAGGCAGATCGCCTTAAACGGTATCGAGCGCATCGGCATCAGGGTGCCAAACTGCACGCCACCGCCAAAAAACCGCTGCTGCAGGCCGGACTCGGTGATCTGCGACAACCAGTGCTCGCGCACCACATCCAGTGGCACGGGGGATCCCATGCGGGCATCGGCACAGGTCTGTTGCCAGACTTCCAGCGGTTCCTGCAGGCGCTGGATCAGGCGCTCCTCGGCGTCTCCTTCGGCCTCAAAAAAGCGCTCGACCAGGCCGGTCATCAGGCTGCACCATTGCTGTGGCGTTTGCTCGTCCAAAAGTTCACTCAGCGTCAGGTTGATGGCATGCAACCAGTCCAGCAGATGGCTGACCAGGGCGGCATCCAGACTGCTGATGGCCGCCTGCGGCAAGGTACCGGCCCAGGCCGAACCAGGGCCGACGGCATAACCCAGCAACAATCGGCGCAGGCCAAAGGCCCAGGTGTTCTGATCCAGGTCCGGCACATTGGCTGCCAAGCCCCAGCTCTGGCGGTGGCTGGCGTCCAGGCCCCAGCGCACACCGGCACGTGACAGCCACGCCTGCAACTGGGCGATGTCCACCGGCGTCAGGCCGAAGCGCTTGCGAATCGCCGAGACCTCAAACAGGCTCAGCCAATCCACCAGTGACAGGCGGGCGCTGGGCAGGCGCAACAGCTGCTCCAGTGCCTGTACGACAGGAGATTGGCGCGCCGTGGTGTCGGCCACCGAATAGGGAATGTGGCGCGCCTGGCCTCTGGCAAAGCGCCCGAACACGGCATGGATGTGCGGCGCAAAACCTTCCATGTCGGGCACCATGACCATGACGTCGCGCGGCTGCAGGTCCGGATTGGCCTCTAGCCAGGACAGCAGGCAGTCGTGCAGCACCTCGACCTCACGCTGGGCCGAATGCGCGCTGATCAGCGTGATGGAGGTATCTCCCGGCTGCAGGGCGACCGGTGACGCGGGCGCGGGCTCCAGATTCAGAATCGCCGATTGCAGCTGCGCCAGTTGGCTGGGCCGATCCGACAGCAGGGCCGGATCGACAAAGGCATCGACCCGCGTGACCGTGCCACGGTAGTCTTCCACCCGGTCAAAACCATCGAGCAGGTGCAGGTAATCGCGCCCCTGTTTGCCCCAGAATGCCAGCAGCGGGTGCGTATGCTGATCCACCAGATCGAACAGGCCGGCCTGAAGCGCGCCGGGGCGCTGCGGCTTGGCCTGCTGGCGCCTGCGCAATTGTTGTCGCAACTGCGCATGGCCCTCGACGATGTCGCCCCAGAAATACTGGCAAGGGTTTTGTACCAGCATCAACACCTGGCTGGTCTGGCCCAGCAGGGCCAGGGCCTCGACGGTTTGCATAGACAGCGACGAGATGCCAAAAACGACGATGCGCGGCGGCAGGGGCGAAATCGCACCGGGCCGCTGTGAATCCAACGGGCTGGCAAGCTGCTGCATAAAGCGCGCATGGACGCTGGCACGCGAAGCCTCGGCCAGTTCATTGCCCACATCGGCGCGCAGCGCGCGCCACAAGGCTGCCTGCCAGCGCTGGTCTTCTGCCAGGGCCACAGCTTTGCCATCGTGTGCACGCAAGGTGTCGCGGTCAGCTGCCCAATCGGCCAGCCAGTCGGCCCGGTAGCTCTGATAGCCATCGAAGACATCGGCAATCTGCTGGGCCAACTGGTACAGCCTGCGTCCATCGCTGCCGTCCTGCAGGTAGCGCGCCAGCGGCGCGTAGACCGGCTCGCCAGCAGCCAGCTCCGGCAGCAACCGCATCAAGCGCCACAACAGGCTGGCCTTGTCAAACGGCATGTGCGGTGGCACAGCCTGTGCACCCAGCACGCTGCGGTATAGCTGCCACAGGTAGCTGCCCGGCAGTTCCATGCGGGTGGCGGCGCAAATGCCCAAGGCATCCTCATCGGCCAGCGCCATTTCCAGCCAATGCTTCATGCCATTGCTTTGCACCAGAATCACCTCCGGCTGCAACACGGCCAAGGGCCGGGCGCGCAGAAACTGCACCAGCAAATCGCGCAAGTCTTCCAGGCGATTGCCGTGCAGCACCATAAAACCGGACGGATACTGTGTGCTTTGGCTGGAGCGGTGTGCGTGTGTCATGGCGAGGGCGTAAGCTAACTCTCGAGTATGAAGCAGTCCGGGTCGGCGGCTTTATCAATGACCCCGATTGAGACAAACAATCAGCTGTCGGGGTCGGCCTGGATATACTTCATACCAATGAGATGTGCTCATTCGATAGTTTTTATTAACCAGACAAAAAGGAACCCCATGTCTTTGATCAATACCCAAGTCCAGCCCTTCAAAACCCAGGCCTTCCACAATGGCAAGTTCATTGAAGTCAGCGAAGAGTCCCTCAAGGGCCACTGGTCGGTCCTGATTTTCATGCCCGCCGCCTTCACCTTCAACTGCCCCACCGAAGTGGAAGACGCAGCCGACAACTACGCCGAGTTCCAGAAGCTGGGCACCGAGGTCTACATCGTCACCACCGACACGCATTTCTCGCACAAGGTCTGGCACGAAACCTCGCCCGCCGTCGGCAAGGCCAAGTTCCCCCTGGTTGGCGACCCCACCCACACCCTGACCAACGCCTTTGGTGTGCACATCCCCGAAGCCGGCCTGGCGCTGCGCGGCACCTTCGTGATCAACCCCGAAGGCGTGATCAAGACCCTGGAAGTGCATGACAACGCGATTGCCCGTGATGTCAAGGAAACCCTGCGCAAGCTGAAGGCTGCCCAGTTTGTTGCCGCTCACCCCGGTGAAGTCTGCCCCGCCAAGTGGAACGAAGGCGCAAAGACCATCACTCCGTCGCTGGACCTGGTCGGCAAGATCTAAGTAGTTTCTCTGCTCGAAGGGGTGCGCCGTGAGGGGCGCCCCTTCCGTCAGAGCCATTGCAGGGTCCGCTGCTGCTCTCGTCCGCGCCCATCCGCGCCCATCACAATCCCTACCCGCGCCACAAGCGCGACCTCTTTGAAGGAACCCCCATGCTCGAAACCACGCTCAAGACCCAGTTGCAAGCCTATTTGCAAAACCTGCGAGAGCCCATCCGCCTGATCGC
>CAIMZI010000025.1 GCA_903845935.1 uncultured beta proteobacterium
CCAGCGCCTCCACGGCGCGCAGCTGCGCCGGGTCGGCCTGGTAGCCACGGGCGGCCAGTTCCGCTTCGTAGGTTTTCTTGACGCTATTGGGCAAGGTTTATGACTGCAATGGCTTAGAAGTTCAAGGTGCGCTTGTCCACTGCCAGAGCCGCTTCCTTGGTAGCTTCCGACAAGGATGGGTGTGCGTGGCAGATGCGCGCGATGTCTTCGGCACTGGCCTTGAATTCCATGGCCACGACAGCCTCGGAGATCAGTTCACTCGCCATGGGGCCGACGATGTGCACGCCCAGGATTTCGTCGGTCGTGGCATCGGCCAGGAACTTGACGAAACCGGTGGTGTCACCCAGGGCACGAGCCCGGCCGTTGGCCAGGAAGGGGAAGGAGCCGGCCTTGTACGCCACGCCGTCCGCCTTGAGCTGCTGCTCGGTGCGGCCGACCCAGGCGATCTCGGGGCTGGTGTAAATCACCCAGGGGATGGTGTTGAAGTTGACATGTCCGTGCTGTCCGGCAATGCGCTCGGCGACAGCCACGCCCTCTTCTTCCGCCTTGTGCGCCAGCATGGGGCCGCGCACCACATCGCCCACCGCCCAGACGTTGGGCAGGTTGGTCTTGCAGTCGCCGTCCACCACGATGGCGCCACGCTCGTCGAGCGCAAGACCCACGGCGTCAGCGGCCAGGCCGATGGTGTTGGGAACCCGGCCAACCGAGACGATCAGCTTGTCCACATCCAGCGTCTGGGCTTCGCCCTTGGCGTTGGTGTAAGCCACCGACACGCCTTTTTTGCCGTTCTTGATGTCGCCGACCTTGACGCCGAGCTCGATCTTCAGACCCTGCTTGGTGAAGGCCTTGAACGCCTCCTTGGCAACCTGTTCGTCCACCGCGCCCAGGAAGGTCGGAAGACCTTCGAGGATGGTGACTTCAGAGCCCAGGCGACGCCACACGGAGCCCATCTCCAGGCCGATCACGCCGGAACCGATCAGGCCCAGCTTCTTGGGTACCGCGCCGATTTTCAGGGCGCCGTCGTTGGACAGCACGTTGATTTCGTCGAAGGGTGTACCGGGCAGCGCGCGGGCATTGGAGCCGGTGGCCACAATGATGTGCTTGCCGGTGACGATTTCTTCGGCAGCACCCACCACCTTGATTTCGTAGCCAGCATCGGTGGACTTCACAAAGGAACCGCGTCCGTGCAGGAATGTGATCTTGTTCTTTTTCAGCAGGTACAGGATGCCGTCGTTGTTTTGCTTGACGACGGTGTCCTTGCGGCCAATCATCTTGGCCACGTCCATCTTCACGTCCTTGGCGCTGATGCCGTGCTCGGCGAAATGGTGGTTGGCATGGTCGAAATGTTCGCTGGACTGCAGCAGCGCCTTGGACGGGATGCAACCGACGTTGGTGCAGGTGCCGCCGGGTGCGGGGCCGCCCTTGTCATTCTTCCACTCATCAATACAGGCCACGCTGAAGCCCAGTTGGGCAGCACGGATGGCAGCGATATAGCCGCCGGGGCCGGCGCCGATCACGACGACGTCAAAACTTTTACTCATGGGAATTC
>CAIMZI010000026.1 GCA_903845935.1 uncultured beta proteobacterium
AAACTGGTGCCCAGATCGAAGTGGGCAAACTGCCATAACATGCGCCAGAAGCGCTCCGGTGCCGGTTTATCAAAGCCGTACAGCGCTTTGGCCTGTTCAATGCGCTTGGGGTCCACACCTTGGGAGCCCCGATAGATGGCGCCGCCCTCGGCGCTGGCGCCCTTGCCCGCCTTGGCCTCGGCCAGGTACTGCTCCACTGGCCCGCCGGGCACAAACTGCACCACCACAAAGGTCAGGAACAGCACGCCCAACAGGGTGGGCAGCATCAGTGCCAGGCGCTTGAGGATGTAGGCCGCCATCAGCGCGCCCACCAGGTGTTTATGGCCCAACTCTCGCCCGGCGAATAGGGAGGCATGGTCTCGGGTTTGGCCAGGTGCCAGGCGTTAAAGGCCATGCGGTAGCTGGAGGCAGACCACTGCGGAATCAGGATGTGGCTGTGGGCGATGACGCGGTCCAGCGCGCGGCAGGCCGGCAGCAACTCAGCCCTAGAGCGGGCAGCGACCATTTGCGTGATCAGGGCGTCGACGGCAGGGCTTTGGATGCCGCTGTGGTTGCCGGAGTTTTCTTGGGCTGCGGCCTTGGCTCCAAACAGATCGACAAACTCCTGGCCCGGGTTATTGGTGCCGCCGTAGGCCAGCGATGTGATGTCAAAGTCAAATTTTTGCAGGCGCTGTTGGTAGAGCGAATAGTCGACGCTGCGAAAGTTGAGCTTCACTCCAATTTTTTCCAGATTGCGCGCCCAGGGCGTGACCGTCCTGGTGCTGGCTTCGCTGCTGTCCAGCAGCTCCAGCTCCAGCACCTGATTTTTTGCATTGCGCAAGGCACCGTCGCGGTATTCCCAACCGGACTCCTTCAATAAGGCCTGGGCTTGGCGCAAATTGGCGCGCAGGCTACTTTCTCCATCGGTGCGCGGCGCCAGCGCCATGGGGCCCAAGGTGGCCAGTGGAATCTGGCCGCGCCAGGGCTCCAGCAGGGCCAGTTGCGCCGCATCGGGCATGCCGCTCGCCTGGCAATCGGTATTGCCGAACAGGCCTTGCACGCGCCGGTAGGCGCCATAAAACATCTGGCGGTTCATCCATTCGTAGTCCAAAGCCAGACCCAACGCCTGGCGCACCCGCAGATCTTGCAACAGCGGCTTGCGGGTGTTGAGCACATAGCTTTGGAAACCGGTGGGCATGCGGTGTGCAAATTCGGCCTTGACCAGCTCACCGGTATCGAACTTGCCGCCATTGACGCGCCTGGCCCAGTCGCCGGCCGAAAAGAATCGCATCAGGTCGAATTCGCCCGCCTTCAGTGCTTCCAGAGTCGCCGTCTTGTCCTTGTAAATCTTGACCGTGATGCGATCAAAGTTGAACATGCCGCGCCGCACATTCAGGTCTTGGGCCCAATAGGCAGGATCGCGCACATAGGTGATGTCCCGGCCAAACAGCACCGGCCCGATTTTGTAGGGGCCGCTGCCAATGGGAATGTCCATCACCACCTGGTCAAACGGTTTGCCCTCCCCCCAGCGGTGGCTAAACACCGGCAGGCCGCCGACGATGAGTGGCAGTTCGCGATTCGGCTTTTTAAAGCGGTAGCGCACGGTCAGTGCGTCGACCACCTCAACAGAAGCCACATCTTCCAGGGCGCTGCGTAGTCCGGGCGAAACAAAAGGCCCGTTCAAAACGTCAAAGCTGTGCTTCACATCCAAGGCCAGCACCGGGTCGCCATTGTGGAAGCGGGCATTGGCGCGCAGGCGGAAGGTGGCGCTCAGGCGGTCCGGCGCAACCTGCACATCCTCTGCCAGCAGGCCATAGGCGGTGGCAGTCTCGTCCATGGAGCCGGTGAGCAGGCTGTCAAACATCAGCTCGCTCAAATACGCGGGTTCGTTGCCCTTGATGGTGAAGGGGTTGTACTTGTCAAAGGTGGAGAAGCGCAGGTTGCTGACCAGGCGCAACTCGCCGCCCTTGGGCGCCTGCGGATGGACGTAGTCGAAATGGTTGAAGCCGGGCGCGTATTTGAACTCATCCCACAGTGCATAGCCATGCGCTGCCCAAGTCGGCAACGTACAGACACTCAACAGAAAACACAGCAAAAAACGCATGCGACAATTCTGCACCAGACAACGCATTCTTCTCGAGGATCTATGGGCTTTTTAGCAGGCAAGAAATTGTTGATCACCGGCGTGCTCTCGAACCGCTCCATTGCCTATGGCATTGCCAGGGCCTGCCACCAACAGGGTGCCGAACTGGCCTTTAGCTACGTCGGTGAACGCTTCAAGGAGCGCATCACCGACTTCGCCGCCGAATTCGATTCCACACTTATTTTTGACTGCGATGTGGCCAGCGACGAACAAATTGATGCGCTATTTCAGAACCTGTCTGCCCAATGGCCCCGCTTTGACGGCTTGGTCCACAGCATAGGCTTTGCGCCGCGCGAGGCCATTGCCGGCAATTTTCTGGATGGCCTGAGCCGTGAGAACCACCGCATCGCGCACGACATCAGCGCCTACAGCTTTCCGGCGCTCGCCAAGGCCGCCCTGCCCTATCTCAACGACCGGGCGGCGCTGCTGACCCTGTCCTACCTGGGCGCCGAACGCATCATTCCGCACTACAACACCATGGGCCTGGCCAAGGCCTCGCTGGAAGCCTCGGTGCGCTATCTGGCCGAGGCCGTGGGCAGCATGCCGGATGGCCGCTGCATCCGCGTCAACGGCATCAGCGCCGGACCGATTCGGACCCTGGCTGCCAGCGGTGTCAAGGACTTTGGCAAGCTCTTGAATTACGTAGCAGCAGCAGCACCGACGCGGCGCAATGTGACGATTGAAGAGGTGGGCAACGTGGCAGCCTTTATGCTAAGCGACCTGGCCAGTGGCATCACCGCCGAGATCACCCATGTGGACGGCGGCCACAGCAAAACGATGGGCGCCGTGGCGGCCGATTGAAAAGTAATAATACGGGCATGAATACACCTATCCCCCTGCACCAACTTCCCCAAGAAAACATCTTTCAATCGGGCGATGTGTTCGTTTTGTTCGGCGAGCTGTTTGGACGCGGTTATGCCAACGGCCTGGTGGGTGAAGCGCGCAAGGCCGGCATGCAAATCGTTGGCATCACCGTGGGCCGACGTGACGCCGCCAATGCGTTACGCCCCCTCAACGAGGAAGAACTGGCCGCGGGTGAACTAGCCCTTGGCGGCAAGATTATCAACCTGCCGCTGATGGCAGGTTTTGATGCCGATGCACCAGCGGGCGAACCAACTCCCACCGATCTGCTGGGCAGCCTGACGCTCAAGAGCTGGACCGAGGACAAGCTGGACTGGGCGCATATCGAAAAATGCCAGGCGATCGGCGTCAAGCGATTCACGGATTCGCTCTCTGAAGTGATGGGAATTCTGAGCGACATGATCCCGCAAGGCCGCAATGTGTTCTTCGCCCACACCATGGCCGGCGGCATCCCCAAGGCCAAGGTCTTTCTGGCGATTGCCAACCGCGTCTACAAGGGTCGGGGCGAGCGTTTTATGTCCTCGCAAACCCTGCTCGACAGCGATTTGGGCAAGCTGATTTTGAAGAATTTTGATGAAGTTTCGGCCAATACCTTTGGCCACCTGATTGAAGCCAGTGCCGCCATCCGAGCCCGTGCCGAAAGCTCTGGCGCACAGGTGCGCTATTCGGCCTACGGCTACCACGGCACAGAAATCCTGATCGACGACAGCTACCACTGGCAGACCTACACCAACTACACCCAAGGCTTGGCCAAGATGCGACTGGAGCGCATTGCACAACAAGCCTGGGCCCAAGGCATCAAGGCCACGGTCTACAACTGTCCCGAAATTCGCACCAACTCGTCCGACATCTTTGCCGGTGTCGAGCTGCCGCTGATCCCGCTGTTGAATGCCCTGAAAAAAGAGAACGGCGGCGCCTGGGCGCACGCGCAATGGCAGGCCTGTGAGGCCCTGCTGGCCGATGGCATCACGCTGGACGCCGTGCTGCAAAAAGTACTGGATTTTCAACGCAATGAGGTGATGCTGCCGTTCCGCAATTTTGCCGCCTGGCCCATGGCCAACCGCCAGCCCCAGGCCGACCTGACGATTGGTACATCGGACGAGGTGCAGAAAATGCACCGCGCCAACAAGGCTCTGATCACCGACCTGCTCAGCACTCTGGTGATCGAGGCCACCGGCCCGCTGATCTTTCGAGAGTGCTCAGCGCCTAGCGGCCCCGTGCTCTGGCTGAATCACGACATCATTGCGCGCCAACTCAATTTGCTGCACGCCTGATCGCCAGAAACCGGTCTGCCTCATCGGCCGCCAGCGGGCGTGAAAACAAATAACCCTGCAGGAAGTGGCAGCCCTGCTGCATCAGTTCCTGTTTCTGGGCATCGGTTTCCACGCCTTCGGCAATCACCTGCAGGCCCAAGGTGGCAGACAGGGAAATGATGGTGCTGATAATGCCCATGCCACGCTCATCGACACCAATATCGCGCACAAAGGACTGGTCGATCTTGAGCTTGTGCACCGGGAAATGCCGCAGATAGGACAGGCTGGAATAGCCGGTGCCGAAGTCGTCGATCGCCAGCCGCACACCCAGATCCACCAATTGGTGCAGGGTGGCCGTCACCTCCTTGACGTTGTGCATCAGCGATGACTCGGTAATTTCCAGCTCCAGGGCACTGGGGGGAAAGCCGGTCTCCGACAGAATGGTGGCTATGACCTTGAGCAGATCGGGCTGGTGGAATTGCTGTGGCGACAAATTGACGGCCAAGATGTAATCCTGCCCATGGACCTCTCGCCAGCGCTTGACCTGCATGCAGGCCTGGCGCAGGACCCAGGAACCAATCGGAATGATCAGGCTGCTTTCTTCAGCAATCGGTATGAATTGCGCCGGTGACAGCACACCCAGGGTCTTGCTGTGCCAGCGCAGCAAGGCTTCCATGCCGAACACGGTGTTGGTACGCGTATCCATCAGCGGCTGGTAATGCAGCGATAGCTCGTTTTGCACCAGGGCATAGCGCAGCGCGTTTTCTATCTGAAAACGGTTATCCACATCGACATTCAGACTCTCGGTATAGAACTTGTAGTTGTTGCGCCCGCTGGCCTTGGCGAAATACATGGCGGTATCGGCGTTGCGCATCAGGGTGTCGCGGTCCGTGCCATGGTCGGGATAGCAACACACGCCGATGCTGGGCGTGACGTGCAGCAGGTGCGAGCTCACGGCGATGGGCTGGGCCAGTATCTCGATGAACTTGGACGCAATCACGGCCAGTTTTTCCGGGTCATCCACCTCGGGCGCCAGAAAAAGGAATTCATCACCGCCCAGGCGCCCCAAGGTGTCGGTGGCCCTGAGCATGAAGGACATGCGCGAGGCCACCTGGGTGAGCAACAGGTCACCGATGTGGTGGCCCAGAGTGTCGTTGATGGTCTTGAAATGGTCCAGGTCGATGAACAACACGCCCACCTTGTGGTTGTTGCGGCGCGCCCTCTCTATCGCCTGTTCAATCCGGTCGTTGAGCAGATTGCGGTTGGGCAGGCCAGTCAGGCTGTCGTAATGCGCCATACGCCGCATTTCCTGCTCCATCTGCACGCGGGTATCGATCTCGGCCTTCAACTGCAGATTGGCGGCCTCCAGCTCGGCCGTGCGCTGCAGCACCCGCTGCTCCAACACCTCGTTGGCATGCTGGATGGCCTCGTCGGCGCGGCGCCGGTCGGTAATGTCCACGCCTATGCCGATAAATCCGGTGATTTCACCGACCTCATTGCGCAGCGCTGAAACCGACAGGTAAACCGGGAAGCTTGTGCCGTTCTTGCGCCTGTAGGTCCACTCCCGCTCGTCACTGCCACGCAGGCGCGCCTTGGTTGCAAAGACATCGAAGCCGGGCATGATCGGAAAGCCCATTTCACGGCTGAGCTCCACAGATCGCGCCAGCACTTCGCCTGCATCGTGAATCAGTGCAGGCGTTGCCTTGCCGATCAATTCCTCAGACGAATAGCCCAACCAGCGCTGCGCCGTGGCGTTGATTAGATTGATGGTGCCCACGGTGCTGGTGGCGATGATCGACACATTGGCGCTGTTGAACACGGCACCGGTCAGCGCCGTGGCGCTGCGCAAGGCAGCCTCGGCAGCATGCCGCTCCGAGCTATCTTCAATCACCCAGATTGAGCCGCCTTGCAGAGGATTGGCCCCGTCAAAGATCCGTCCCGACATGCGGGCCCAGAACAGCTCACCGTTTTGGCGCCGAAAAATTAGCTCCGTGGTGCGCGCCTGTCTGGTGCTCAGGATCGGATAAAAATCGCTGGCGACGGAATCATAATCCTGCGGATTGGAGTACCAGGATTGCGTCGAGGTACCGACCATTGCGCCCGGCGCATAACCAAACAGCTGTTCGGCGTGCGGGTTGCAGCGCTGCACCAAGCGGTTTTTCAAAAACACAATGCCGGTCGCTACGTTGTCCAGGATGGCCTGGTTCTCCAGCATCACCGCTTGCAGATCCAGCGTGGTCTGCTGCAAAGCCATAGACTGCTCATCAGCCCCTCGCGGAACATCCGGACTACTCATTATTGTTGCCTCCTGTGGGAGCGCAACTCTGGGGGTTGGGCTCAGCCATTCTCATGGCTAGAGCTTAACACCTGCATTTATTCCCGTACGCAGTCCGCAAAGTAATGTGTCTTGCCGTCGGCATCGAGCTCTTCCACCAGACCGTGCACATCGGTCTCGAAACCGGGGCAAGCCGTGTTGAACTCCCGCGAAAACTTCAGGTAATCGACGATCTTCTTGTTGAATACCTCACCGGGAATCAGCAAGGGAATGCCGGGGGGGTAAGGCGTCACCAGCCCGACCGTGATGCGGCCCTCGAGTTGGTCGATCTCCACCCGATCCGTCTTGCGGAGCGCGATATGGGCATAGGCGTCACTGGGCTTCATGGCCGGGGTCAGGTCGCTCAAGTACATCTCGGTGGTCAGGCGGGCAATGTCGTGCTTGGCGTAGAGCGCATGCAGGTACTGGCACAGATCGGCCAGGCCCATCTTTTCGTAGCGCGGATGCTTTTTGCAAAACTCCGGCAGGATGCGCCACATCGGTTGGTTCTTGTCGTAGTCGTCCTTGAACTGCTGCAGCGCGGTCAACATGCTGTTCCAGCGGCCCTTGGTGATGCCGATGGTGAACATGATGAAGAAGCTGTACAGGCCGGTCTTTTCAACCACCACGCCATGCTCAGCCAAAAACTTGGTCACGACGCTGGCCGGAATGCCGGTCTTGGCGAACTTGCCGTTCAGGTCCATGCCGGGCGTGACGATGGTGGCCTTGATCGGATCCAGCATATTGAAGCCGGTGGCCATCTTGCCAAAGCCGTGCCAGTTGGCCTTGGCGGTCTTGCTTTCGCCCTTGAGTATCCAGTCGCTGGCGCGGCCAATGCCTTCCTCGGCAAACTTCTCCGGGCCCCAGACCTTGAACCACCAATCGGCGCCATATTCCTCGTCCACCTTGCGCATGGCGCGGCGGAAGTCCAAGGCTTCTGCAATGCTTTCTTCCACCAAGGCGGTGCCGCCGGGCGGCTCCATCATGGCAGCTGCCACATCGCAGCTGGCGATGATGCTGTACTGCGGGCTGGTGGAGGTGTGCATCAAATAGGCCTCGTTGAACAGCGGCCTGTCCAGCTTGACGGTCTGCGAGTCCTGCACCAACACATGGCTGGCCTGGCTGATACCGGCCAGCAGCTTGTGAATCGACTGGGTTGCATAGACCACGGCAGTCTTGGGACGCGCCCGGTTCTTGCCCATGGAATGGTAGGTGCCATAGAACGGGTGGAAGGCCGCGTGCGGCAACCAGGCCTCGTCAAAGTGCAGGTTCTCCACATAGCCATCCAGCGTCTTCTTGATGGTCTCGGTGTTGTAGAGCACGCCGTCGTAGGTGGACTGGGTGATGGTCAGCACGCGCGGCTTTACCGTCTCGGCGTCCACCCCCTTGAGCAAAGGGTTGGCTCGGATCTTGGCCTGGATGGCGGAAATCTGGAACTCTTCCTTGGGTATGGGGCCGATGATGCCGAAGTGGTTGCGCGTGGGCTTCAAAAACACCGGAATCGAGCCGGTCATGATGATGCTGTGCAAAATCGACTTGTGGCAGTTGCGGTCCACCACCACCACGTCGCCGGGGGCCACCGTATGGTGCCAGACCATCTTGTTGGAGGTGCTGGTGCCGTTGGTGACGAAGAAGCAATGGTCGGCGTTGAAGATGCGCGCCGCATTGCGCTCGCTGGCGCCGATGGCGCCGTCGTGGTCCAGCAACTGGCCCAGCTCTTCGACCGCGTTGCAGACGTCGGCGCGCAGCATGTTTTCGCCAAAGAATTGGTGGAACATCTGACCCACCGGGCTCTTCAAAAATGCGACGCCACCGGAGTGACCGGGGCAATGCCAGCTGTAGGAGCCATCCTCGGCGTAATCCAGCAAGGCCTTGAAGAAGGGTGGCTGCACGCCCTCCAGGTAGCTCTTGGCCTCGCGAATGATGTGGCGCGCCACAAACTCCGGTGTGTCCTCAAACATGTGGATAAAGCCGTGCAGCTCGCGCAGGATGTCGTTGGGGATATGGCGGCTGGTCTTGGTCTCGCCGTAGACATAAATCGGCACATCCAGGTTCTTGCGTCGCACCTCTTCAATGAAGTGGCGAAGGTTCAAAACCGCCGGGTCCAGGTCCGGGCCGGGCGTAAATTCTTCATCGTCTATCGACAGAATAAAGGCGCTGGCGCGCGATTGCTGCTGCGCGAACTGGCTCAAGTCGCCGTAGCTGGTGACGCCCAGCACCTCAAAACCTTCGGATTCAAAGGCCTGGGCCAGCGCCCGGATGCCCAGGCCCGAGGTGTTCTCGGAACGAAAGTCTTCGTCGATGATGACGATGGGAAAGCGAAACTTCATGGCGGATCTCCGACTACAGGGCAAAAAACGGGGCAGCGCGAAGTGTACGGACTAAAAGTGTGTGATTTGTTGCAGTGCAAGGCTTTTGGCAGACAATGTGGCGTCTACAACACAGAGTAAACCCTTGCATGGCTGAATCAACCCTTTGGTGGCTTGCCACCGGCGGCGCCATCGCCGTAGAACTGCTGACCGGCACCTTTTACCTGCTGATGCTGGCGATTGGCTTGGGCTTTGCCGCAATCGCCGCCCACTTGGGCTACGGCCAGACCACGCAAATCGTGGTGGCGGCCCTGGTCGGCGGTGGCGCCGTGGTCGGCTGGCATCTACGCCAAATCAAGCGGCACCACCAAGAGCCACCCGCTCAGGCCAATGCCAATGTCAATCTGGACATCGGCGAAACGGTGCAAGTGGATGACTGGTACGCAGACGGAACAGCCGACGTGCATTACCGTGGCGCGCGCTGGACGGCTATTCACCGCCCCGGTGTTTCACCCAGCCCAGGAGCACACCGGGTGGCCGAACTGATAGGCAACCGCCTGCTCGTAGACAAGAGCTAGTCCAACAACCACAACAGGAAGCACCATGGAAATTGCAATCGTCTTATTGGTTATCGCCGTCATCTTTATCAGCCGCAGCATCAAGGTCGTGCCCCAGCAGCATGCTTGGGTGATCGAGCGACTGGGCAAATACCACGGCACGCTCACCCCGGGCCTCAACATCCTGGTGCCGTTTGTGGACCGCGTGGCCTACAAGCATGTGCTCAAAGAAATTCCGCTGGACATTGCCAGCCAGGTCTGCATCACCCGCGACAACACGCAGCTGCAGGTGGATGGAATTTTGTATTTCCAGGTGACCGACGCCATGCGTGCCAGCTATGGCTCCAGCAACTACATCGTCGCCATTTCGCAGCTGGCGCAAACCAGCCTGCGCTCGGTCATTGGCAAGCTCGAGCTCGACAAGACCTTTGAGGAGCGCGACATCATCAACGCCCAGGTGGTGGCCGCCATTGACGAGGCCGCGCTGAACTGGGGCGTCAAGGTGCTGCGCTACGAAATCAAGGACCTGACTCCTCCGAAGGAAATCCTGCATGCGATGCAGGCCCAGATCACCGCCGAGCGCGAAAAGCGCGCCCTGATTGCAGCCTCCGAGGGCCGTCGCCAGGAGCAGATCAATATCGCCACCGGCGAGCGCGAGGCCTTTATCGCCCGCTCCGAGGGCGAGAAGCAGGCCGCCATCAACCAGGCCCAGGGCCAGGCCGCGGCCATCTCCGCCGTGGCCGATGCCACAGCCGGCGCCATCGAGCGCATTGCAGCCGCCATACGCCAGCCCGGCGGCGAGCAGGCGGTGCAACTCAAGGTAGCCGAGAAGGCGGTAGAGGCCTACAGCAAGGTCGCCAGCGACGCCACCACCACGCTGATCATCCCCGGCAATATGAGCGAAGTGTCGACCCTCATTGCCACAGCCATGAAGATGTTGCAAACCAGCAAGTGAGCCCGGCCCCTGACGTAAACTGTCACCAAACAGACGGGGGGAGTACCTTGCAAACCAAAGCGGAAGATGCGACAGACAAGTTGCAGGGCGTCAATCGACGCGCTTATCCACGCCACGCCCCGATAGAGCGGGCGGCGATGTGGTTCAACACGGGTGCCGCCAAGGGTGAAACCTGCGAACTCAAGGACGTCAGCATGTCCGGGTTTGCCATCAGCTGTGATGAATGGCAATTGCCCTTATTCCTGGCCACCGAAGGTCACTCCATTTACTGTGTGCTGCTGCTGGGCGAGGCCCACTTCGGCTGCATGGCGCGTATGGTCGAGACCGACGGCAAACATTCGGGCCGCCTGGGCTTTCACTTTGAGGCCGTGCCGGACAGCAGCATGCGTCTGCTGCAAGGCCTGATTGACTGCATGGCCGAACGCCAGTCACGGGACACAGATTCGCCAATTTAAGCCACAAAAAAGCCCCTGCGTCACGAGGAAGCAGGGGCTTTCAGGGGTTTTACTGGCGGAGCAGGCGGGATTCGAACCCGCGGTGGGTTTAACCCCACGCACGCTTTCCAGGCGTGTGACTTAAACCACTCATCCACCGCTCCAGAGCCTCGTATTCTAGCATCAAGACTGTGCGATTTTGCAGCGCATGCGCCTTATTCGTTTGAATCGCTCGGGTCCGGCAAAGCCTGTTCAATCGCTTCGCGCACGGCCTCTTCAATTTGCAGGTGCAGGGACGGCAACAGGGCGCTGAACTGGGCCTCGAACAGTTCCTGCGCGATATTGCGCAACTCGGCCTCCAACTGGGGCTTGACCGATTTGATCAGCTGCTGGGCCAGCGCATGGCGGTCGGGTGCGGCGGCGGCCATACGTCCCACGCTGGCCGCAGGCAAAGCCCGTTCTGCGGGCGCGGCCGGTAGCACCTTGCTGTACGCACCGGGCGTGCCAGGCTGCACCACCTCGGTCAAGGTGGGCAGATAGCGCGGAGGAAAAGCTTGCGCCATGCTCAATCCACCGCCCGGCTCTTCAGGTCGTGGCGCGTGATGCTGTAGCCGCGCCCGGTGTAATGCTTCCAACGCAGTCGGGCCAGATTGCGGTCCTGCTCGTCCATGCTGACGATTTCTATGACGCGCGCAAACTGCTCAAACCCAGGAGGCACATCCTCGGCCAGATTCACCAGAATCGGGAATTCCGGCTGCAGCTCGGCATGCTCATCGAGCAACAACACCGAGGACCGGCTGCGCATGGCGTCCGCTGCGGCGGCATCGCAATGGGTCACGAAGTCGCCGGCGCCCACGCTCCACAAGGCCAGGTCCAGCGCGGCCAAGGCATCGGCCGGGGCACGCACCAGCAGACGCGCACCGGTGGCCGTGGCCTTGCGCAGCAGGCGGCAGGTGTAGGCCAGCCGGTCGGGCGCGCCAAAATGGAAAGCGACTTCGGTCACCGGCTTTACTTGCTGAGCTGCGCCAACAGGTATTCCACCAGCAGGCCGACCGGGCGGCCGGTGGCACCCTTGGCGGCACCACTTTTCCAGGCCGTGCCGGCGATGTCCAGATGCGCCCAGGGGTACTTGGCGGTGAAGCGTTGTAGGTATTTGGCGGCCGACACGGCGCCACCGGCACGGCCGGCGACATTGGCCACATCGGCGAAACGCGACTTCAGGCCTTCGCCGTATTCCTCGTCCAGCGGCATTTCCCAGCACAGGTCTTGCGCCGCTTCACCGGCTGCGCGCAGGGCATTGGCTAGCTCCTGATTGGGCGAAAACAGTCCGCTGCGCACGCCACCCAGGGCCACCACACAGGCGCCGGTCAGCGTGGCGATATCCACCACGGCACGCGGCTTGAAGCGCTCGGCATAGGTCAGCGCGTCGCACAGAACCAAGCGGCCCTCGGCGTCGGTGTTGAGAATTTCAATGGTTTGTCCGCTCATGCTGGTGACCACGTCACCCGGCTTGACGGCGCGGCCATTGAGCAGATTTTCACAGGAGGGAATCAGCCCCACCACATTGATGGCGGGCTTGAGTTCGGCCAGGGCGCGAAACACGCCCAACACGCTGGCGGCTCCCGACATGTCGTACTTCATCTCATCCATTTCCGCCGCCGGCTTGATGGAGATACCGCCGCTATCGAAGGTGATGCCCTTACCGACCAGCACCGTGGGCGCCACCGCCTTGGCCGCCCCGCTGTACTTCAGAACGATAAAGCGCAGCGGCTCCTCCGAGCCCTGGGCCACGGCCAGGAAGGCCCCCATGCCAAGCTTGCCTACCTCCTTGGGGCCCAAAACTTCACAGCGGATCTTGCCGTGCTTGGCTGCCAGCGCCTCGGCAGCCTTGGCCAACAGCGCCGGTGTGGCGTGATTGGCCGGCCGATTGGCCCATTCCTTGGCCAGCTCCACGCCGGTGCTTACGGCGACGGCGCGCTCAAAGCTGTCCTGCAACTCGCCCGCGTTGCTGGCCGTGAGCAGAACCGTTTGCAGGCTGCGCGGCTCGGCCTTGGATTTGGTGCTGGTGTAGCTGTAGCTGGCGTCCGCCACGGCCAACACGGCGGCCCGCAGCGACGCGGCCTGGGCCACACCGGCAAAGGCCACGACCAGCTTCTTGAGCTTGTCGGATTTGATGCCATCCATCGCTGCGACAATCCCGCTGCGCACGTGCTTAGCGCTGCCATCGCCGACACCGACGATCAGCACCCGCGTGGCCAGGGATTGCGGCGGCTTGTACAGCGCGAGCGTCTTGCCAACCTTGGTCTGGGCGTCACCCTCCTTGATGGCAAGGCCAACCAGAACCGAAAATCCGTCACGCGCAGGCTTGTAGGTGTCAGACACCAGCACCAGCAGCGCGTCCGCCTTTTCACTGGCGGCTTCGGTCAAACTCAGGGGTTTTAGTTCAAAGTTCATAATTCGCTTTCTTATCTGTTCGCCATGTTATTCCATTCTTCCATCCGCAAAGAGTTAGCGCGCAGCTTTGGCGCCACGTTGGTCGTGCTGGCAACGGTCGTTATGACCATGACGCTGATCCGCACCGTGGGTGAGGCCTCGCGCGGCAACTTCAATCCCACCGATGTAATGATCGTCATGGGATACACCGTGCTGTCCGACATGCCCACCATCCTGTCCATGAGTCTGTTCATTGCCATTTTGACGGTACTCACCCGCATGTACAAGGACAGCGAGATGGTGATCTGGTTTGGCAGTGGGCGCGGCCTGACCTCGCTGCTCAATCCGCTGTTTCGCTTTGCCTGGCCGATCCTGGTGATCATTGTGGTGCTGGCCTTCTTCGTTCTGCCCTGGGCCTTTGGCCGCATCGAAGACCTGCGCGACCGCTATGAAAAGCGTGGTGACATTGCCCGCATTGAGCCGGGCCAGTTCCAGGAATCGGCCAATGGCGACCGGGTTTTCTTTATCGAAAAGAACTCAGAGAATAAGCAAATTGGAAACAACGTGTTTATCGCCACCAAGGAGCAGGACAAGGAGACCATCACCTCGGCGCGCAGCGGTCATATTGAAAGCATGGGTCCGGACAAGTTTTTGTTGCTGCAAAACGGCCAGCGCCTGGAGCGCACCACCGGCAAGCCGGACCTGACGGTCAGCGTGTTTGAGCGCTATGGCGCGCGGGTCGGAGCCGATGATGTGTCGGCGCGCAGCTATATTCCATCGAGTTCTTTGGGCACTTTGGAGCTATTGGAAACGCCGATTCGCCAGAATCTGGCGGAGTTGTCCTGGCGCATAGGCCTGGCGCTGGCGGCCTTCAATTTCATTGTGATCGGCCTGGCTGCAGCGGGCACCAATCCGCGCGTGGGACAAACAGCCAACCTGGGCTTTGCCTTTCTGATTTTTGTGGCGTATTTCAACTTTCTGGTGCTGGGAAAAAGCTGGGTCGAGTCGGGCCAGGCGCAATTTGGCCCCTTCCTGCTGGTGCTGCATGGCGGCGCCCTGGTTATGGGCCTGCTGTGGCTGATCAAGCGCCATAACAACTGGGTGCTGCGCTGGCGGCGGCGCCGGCCCGAGGCAACGCAAGGAAGCGCAGCATGAAAACCGTGCGCCGTCTGCTCTACCGCGAGGTGCTGGTCGCCGTGGCCCTGGTGACGCTGGGCTTTGTGGCGCTGTTTTTCTTTTTTGACTTTGTCGAAGAGTTGCAGTCGGTCAACCACATCGGCGCACTGGGCTACCGGATTCCACAGGCGCTGATCTACATCGGCCTGATGATGCCCAGTCACATTTACGAGCTGATGCCCATCACCGTGCTGATCGGAACCATCTTCGTGATGGCCAGGCTGGCACAAAGCTCGGAGTTCACCATCCTGCGCACCAGCGGCCTGGGGCCCTGGCGGGCACTGCGCATTCTGCTCAGCCTGGGCCTGCTGTTCGTGTTTTTCACCTTCGCCGTGGGCGACTACATGGCGCCCCTTGCGGACAAGACGGCGCAGTTGCTTAAGGCGCGCTTTCAGGGCCAGGTCACGGTCGGCAAGACCGGCGCCTGGCTCAAGGAGAAGCAGGCCTATGGCAATTACGCGGTCAATGTCGGCGCCCTGGTGGGCGATGGCACCATGAAGGACGTGCGGATTTTTGAGTTTGACAACCAGGGCCACCTGGTCTCGGTCACTTTGGGCCAGACCGCCAGCTTTGGCAAGCACGACGACTGGCTGCTGAGCTCGGTGGATCGAACGGAGTTTGGCGCAACTGAAGCCAAGGACGGGCGCGTAGACCGGGTGTTTGCAACGAACTTTCGCTGGCCGACCAGCATCACCGCCGAAATGGTGGCGGCGGCCGTACTCAAGCCCGAACGCATGGGAACGATTGACCTGTTTCAGTATATGCAGCACCTGAGCTCCAACAACCAGTCGGCGCAAAAGTACGAAATCCAGTTCTGGAAAAAAGTGTTTTACCCCTTGAGTTGCCTGGTGATGGTGGTGCTGGCACTGCCCTTTGCCTATTTCCACTTCCGCTCCGGCAGCATTACCAGCTATGTGTTTGGCGGCGTGATGGCGGGCATCAGTTTTGTGCTTCTGAACAATGTACTGGGCGATCTGGGCACGCTGCAGGGCTGGCAGCCGTGGTTTACCGCGGCTCTTCCCGGTTTGATTTACTCCATGCTGTCACTGACGGCATTTACCTGGCTGGTGTTGCGACGATGATTACCAATCAAAAAAGTGCCGTGGTGCTATTTGCGCATGGCTCGCGCGACCCGCTCTGGCACAAGCCCATGGAAGCGGTGGCGGCGCAGATTGCCAATGGCTCATCCGGTATGGAGGTGTGCTGCGCCTATCTGGAACTCAGCCAACCCGACCTACCCACGGCCTGCCAAAGGCTGTTGGACAGCGGCGTTACCCATATCGCTGTGCTGCCCATGTTTTTGGGCGTTGGTCGGCACGCACGTGAAGACCTGCCGCTCTTGGTGGAGCAACTGCGCACCCGGCATCCGGCGGTGGTGTTTGAACTCAGGCCCGCAGTGGGCGAAGACCCGCGCCTGATTGCGTTGTTGGCGCAGATCGCTGCAGACCCGGGTTAATGTCCTTTATGTATGAGCGAACCCGCAAAACAACTTTATGAACCTCCACCAATTTCGCTTTGTGCAAGAGGCCGCGCGCCGCAACCTCAACCTGACGGAGGCCGCCAAGGCCCTGCATACCTCTCAGCCGGGCGTGTCCAAGGCCATCATTGAGCTCGAGGAAGAGTTGGGCATAGAGATTTTTGCGCGCCATGGCAAGCGGCTCAAGCGCATTACCGAGCCGGGAATGCATGTGCTCAAGAGCATTGAGCTGATCATGGGCGAGGTCGGCAACCTCAAACGCATAGGCGAGCAATACAGCAACCAGGACAGTGGCACTCTGTCCATCGCCACCACCCACACCCAGGCCCGCTATGTCCTGCCGGAGCGCGTGGCGGCCCTGCGCGCGGCCTACCCCAAGGTCAATATCAGCATGCACCAGGGCGCGCCGGCCCAGGTAGCGCGCATGCTGATCGACGACGTGGCCGAAATCGGCATTGCCACCGAGTCGCTGGCAGACTATGCCGAGTTGGTCACCCTGCCCTGCTACGAATGGCAGCACATGTTGGTGTTGCCCGCCGACCACCCGCTGGCAAAAAAAGAGCACGTCATGCTGGAAGACGTGGCGCGCGAGCCGCTCATCACCTACCATCCGTCGTTTACCGGCCGCACCAAGATCGACCTGGCCTTTGCCCATGCCCATCTGGAGCCGCGCATTGCGCTGGAAGCCATCGATTCAGACGTGATCAAGACCTATGTGCGCTTAGGCTTGGGCGTAGGCATTGCCGCCGAAATGGCGGTGCAGGACATTGTGGAGGACTGCGCCCAAAACGGCGGCAAGGGCGGACTGGTGACCAGGCCCGCCGGTCAACTGTTTGGTAACAACATCACCCGCGTGGCCTTCAAACGCGGCGCCTACCTGCGCAATTTTGTATACAATTTTGCCGAGTTGCTGAGCAATCGCTTGAGCCGCGAGCTGATCATCAAGGCCATGACCGGCCACGTCAACGATTATGAACTCTGAAATTCAAGCTCGCACACCCGCCCTCAGCAGCCGCCTGCCCCGTGTCGGCACCACCATTTTCACCGTGATGTCGGCCTTGGCCGCCCAGCACAATGCGGTCAACCTGGGCCAGGGCTTTCCAGACTTTGCCTGCGATCCGTCTCTGGTCGACGCCGTCACCAAAGCCATGCAGGCCGGCCACAACCAGTACCCGCCCATGATAGGCGTGGCGGTGCTGCGCCAGGCCATTGCCCGCAAGATCGAAGCCCTGCACCGGCAACGCTACGATGGGGATAGCGAAATTACCATCACGGCCGGTGCCACCCAAGCCATACTCACCACCATTCTGGCGATCGTGCATCCGGGCGATGAGGTGATCGTGCTGGAGCCCTGCTACGACAGCTATGTGCCCAATATTGAGCTGGCCGGTGGTGTGGCGGTGCGCGTGCCGCTGACGCCGGGCACGTTCCGGCCCGACTTTGCCAAAATTGCCGCAGCGCTGACGCCGCGCACCCGCGCCATTCTGATCAATAGCCCGCACAACCCCAGCGCCACCATCTGGTCCGAGGCCGAGATGCGATCTCTGCAAGATTTATTGGCACCTACCAATGTGCTGTTGATCAGCGACGAGGTCTATGAGCACATGGTGTTTGACGGCCAGCAGCACCAGAGCGCGGCACGTTTCCCTGGTCTGGCGGCGCGCGCCTTCATCGTCAGCAGCTTTGGCAAGACCTACCACGTGACGGGCTGGAAGGTGGGTTACGTGGCGGCCCCGGCGACCCTGACGGCCGAGTTCCGCAAGGTACACCAGTTCAATGTGTTCACCGTCAACACGCCCATGCAATATGCGCTGGCTGCTTACATGGCAGACCCTGCTCCATACCTGGGTTTGCCAGCCTTTTACCAGCGTAAACGCGATCTGTTCCGAGAGGGACTGGCAAAAACCCGATTCAAAATACTGCACACCGAGGGCAGCTACTTCCAGTGCGTGGACATCTCGCAGGTCAGCGATCTGGGCGAGGCCGACTTCTGCCAATGGCTGACCCGCGACATCGGCGTGGCCGCGATTCCGCTGTCTGCGTTTTACGGCATGGGCTTTGACCAGCGCGTGGTGCGCTTTTGTTTTGCCAAGCAGGATGCCACCCTACTGGCGGCTTTGGAGCGGCTGCAAAAGTTGTAGCTTCCCGGCAGATCCGGGGAAATCTACCTTTGCCCGGACACGCTGCCACCTCGGTTGGTCGGCATAAATTCCACTTCGACTTCCATTCGGCTTTTTACGCCCAAGCCACCCAGCAGGCCAGGCGAAAACTTCGCATTTTTAAAGCCGGTGATTGCGGCTTCTTCAAAAAATCCGGGTGGTACGGCCTTCAGAACTTTTACCGATTCCACAGCCCCCGTTCCCAGGATCACAATTTCAAGGCTGACCAAACCCTCTCGATTATTCGCTGCCGCAGGGTATTCCAGAATCACATTCGACAGAATGACGGGCGAAGCGTCAAGTGCCCCCTGCTCTAGAATTTTCTCCTCCTGGACGTCCACAGCAACTGCCGATGCCTGGGGAACTGCGCTTTTGTTTTGCTCGCCATCGCCAGCCAACGTGGCTGGCGACCGACTGTCCTGGTGCGCCGCAGTTTTAGCAGGCTTGATGCGCTGATAGCTAAAGATTCTGGCGTGCAGGTCCGACGCCGGTGCACTGGCAAGCCCCCCGATTTCTATGCGCGCAGCCGAATAGACGTACGAAAGCAGCAGCGCCGCATGCAGTGCCACCGAAAAAAAACAGGCCTTACCCAGCGTCAACGAAGTCCCTGGCAGTCCGTTGGAGCAGCGCGTAAGCTGGGGATCATTTGCTGATTTCGCGCCAGCTTACCCGCTTACCGACCGGGCTTGGTGGCTCTACCGGTATGGTGTAGGGCAATACTTGACCGGCTGACAGGCTCACGTGGGCAATCACCTGCCCCGTGCTCAGCACCACGTAATTCAGGCCAACCACCAAGGCGCTTGGCAAGCGCACGGAGGACTCCCCTGTGGCACTCGATGGCACGGTGCCGCCGGTCAGCAAGTCTACATAATTCAGCCAGCTGGTGCCATTGGCAATGCAGGCCGAACTGGAGGGAATGTTGCTGGCAAAAGTAACCGTGCTCCCCACGATGAACGGATCGACATTGACGCGCTCGTAAAGCTGCGGTAGATCCACAATCCAGCCGGTGGTAAATGCGCAATTGGCCACCACAGAACATACCGCAGTCCTGATATTGCCAGACTCCGAAAGCGTCAAAACCTTGGAAGTGTCCCGCAAATTCGGGTACTGCACGGCTGCGGTAAGCGCGTCGGTGAAACCATACACCGATTGCACCTGCGTGGTCCCAAGGTCGCTGCTCCCCAATAGCTGCCCGCTCGCGGCGACCACCATGGTCGTGCCATTGACCTCGGCCAATTGCACGCGGGTGGTAATCGGCTGAGGATTGCCCGAGGGATCTAACAAGGTCGTTATCTTGGCCGCCTCCAAGCCGGGTGGATCAATATTGTCATTGACGTCAAAACGCCAGACATTGCCTAACAGATCGCCGCCATAGGCACGCAGCGTGGTGTTATCCAGGCCTGCATTGGCGACGTAATTATTGATTTCACGCAGGCCACTGGGGTTGGAAGTGTCACCCTCCCCGGTATCGATCTTGTTGATGATTTGTCCGGTGGCCGCATTGAGCACATACAGATAACCATGGCCATCTCCGGAGCTGGAGCCATCAGCGTTCGGTATATTGTTATATCCGGAAGTTATCAGTACCACCCAGGTTCCATTGACCAGTTTGGTAATCACGGGCCGACCAAAGGACAGGCCCAGACTGCAATCTGAACCGTAGGTAGTTGTGACCGATGGGTTGTAGCAGGTGCTGCTCTGGTTGAATTCCCACAGCGACTTGGGATTGACCGGATCCGTCACGTCCAGGGCGTAATAACCCTTGCCACCGTCATTCAGGCCTCCGACCAGTATGGTTTTCCAGCTAGCACTGGTCTTGTCATAGATGTCACCATAGCTGGGCGTGCCATCCACAAAGAACTGGTGGTGTGTGCTGTATTGGGTATCCGCGAGCTTGTACAGATTGGGCATCACCGCCTGCGGAATATACGCCCAAGCCTCCGTTCCCGCCTTGGCATAGTTGGCATCGTTTGCTGCAATCGGCGAGTAAATGGCATGCAACATGCCGTCGTTCGCACCCACATAAATCATGGGCGTGCGCGATGCCTGGGCCGTCTTGAAGCTGCTGTAACCTGTATCGGTGTAGGCTGAAGACGGCGCTTTGACAAAGATTAAAAACGAGTCGGCAACGTCTCCCAGCACATGGACACGCTTGCGGTACAGGGTGCTGAGATTGTTGGGCATGAAACTACCGTCGAACGAAGTCACTTCCAGACCACGCTGGCCTCTTATGAAGTTGACCAGGTTAGCGCCTGCCGCGGCGCTGCGCTGGTCCACCGCGCCATTCGAGCCGTCGGTCATGGACGAATATTGGTTCAAGTTGGCGATCACACTGGATCCAAACAAGGCTTGCTGAGCGCTGGTCAGCGCCGTATCGAAGGCGCCGGTCGCACAGGACTTGCTGTTCCAGGAAAAATTGCCCAGATTAGTGGTGGCATTCACGCTCCGGATAAAGATCTTCCGGTTATCGCAGGCGGCGGAGGTCGCCAAATCCAGACTGGCTTGCAGTGACCACAGAGCCGGAGCGTCTATGGTTGCCGGTTTAGTGGGGTCGGTTTGATAGGCCGGGTTGGGGATTTGCAGCTTGGCACCCGTGCTAATGTCCATCGCATATTCCAGCACATCACCGGACCACTCCCCCGACTTGAAGGTCGCGGCATACAAATAGCTGTCGCTGGCCACGGGAGTGGTGTTGGACACCGCCGCGCCACTGCCCGCGCCTGCCACTGCGCTAATGGTTGCTAGCGCCGAACTCACGGCGGTCACCACGGAGGATGCGTTGCCTGCGCTGAAAAACTGTCCACGCCCGTCAACGGTGGCGTGCCAGAAATCATCAATCGCCTTTGGATTGTTGTACAACCGCAAATCGCTGGCGTAATCAAGGGCCGGGTCCGGCCATGTGGGCCAGCCCATGGTCGGCGCAATGGCAGGAGTTACATTCTGCGGCGGACGGATTTTTGAAAATACCCCGGTCGCGCTGGATGACAGATAGTTAGGGTCGAACGGCAAGGTGCCTGAAACCCCCAAGGCCAGACCAAAGGTGGTCATATGCTGCCAGGGTGCGTTGTCACTGATACCACTCAGAGTGGTTTTATTGTCAGGCATGTCTGGGCGCAAATCGTTGATGTAGTAATACTGCGCCACATCTGCCAGGGAGTTGCCCGAGCCGGTGGGAGTGATGGTGGTCGTGACGCACGGCCATGCGCTGCAGCCCAGGGGCAAGCTGGGTTGGGTGCTGGGCAGTGTGGGTAGTGCCGATGGGCCACCGATCACATAGCAATTGGCGTCGATGGGAACCGCTGCGCTGACCCCGGGGTTGCTTACCGTACCTGTGAGCAAAGCGCCGCTGAAGGTCTGGGTAATGGTCGAGTTGGTTTTGGCGACCTGGATATTCTGGCCGCTCATCGGCGCCGAACATGTGGTCGTGGTGTAGGCATTGCCAGAGGTCGAAGAGGCAGCCTGGCATGCAGTTGACTGGACCACGGTGGAGACGGTCAAAGGATGGCAGATGGTCGTCAGATACGGGGATGTCGTTGCCGTCCCGGACGTACAGGTGGAGACCGGAACGCCAAAGGCTTGGCTTGGACTGGCGGTGCAGCTGGTAGTCTGGTATCCATTGGTCGGCGTAGGCGCAATGTTTTGGCAAGTGGCTACTGGAACAGCTGCTGTGTTATTGGTCGGGCAGCTGGTGGCTATCCAATTGGGCGCAACGGCTGCGATAGGACTGCAGCCTCCGGCTGCTACGTTGCTTGTAACGGTATTGTCCTGACAGGTTATGTTCACGTAGCTATTGCCAGCGGCGGCCGTCTGGGTAGCGCAGCTTTGAACCGGAACACTCGCCTGGTTATTGGCCGTACCCACCAGTGTCGGGCAGGTGGTGGTGGTCCAACCGTTGGCAGCTGTTGCGGTGATTGGCACGCATGCGGCGGGAATGCCGACTGCCGTGGTCACCGCGGGCGCGGGGCAGGTGGTGGTAAGCCAGTTGTTGGTGGAGCTGGCAGCGCTGGCCGTACAGGTTTGTACCGGCACATTGGTGGTGACAATTGCCGGGCAAGTGGTCGCCGTCCAGTTGTTGCCACTGGCAGCGGTGACCACGCTGCAGCTCGAGGGATTCACGATCGCGCTGGTGTTGATCGTCAGAGAACAGGACTTGCCAATCCAGCTATTTCCTGACGCCGCAGTCTGCGTCACGCAGGACGCTGCGGCAATCGGCACCGAAGTTGAGATAGCGACTGGGCAGGTCACGGTAGTCCACAGGGGCGAGGTACCGGTGACCGGCACACAGGTACCGGAAATCCCCGTGTTAGGGCTGTTTACCTGGGCCGCGCAGGTGGTCGTGGTGTAGCCGTTTGCAGCCGTGGGCCCAGAGATCAGCGTGCCAACGGTTCCGCAGGCATTTTGTATGGGCGTGATCACCGCCGTCGTCGTGGTGCATTGCGTCGTCGTGTAGTTGTTGGTGGCAGTGGGACTGCTTGCCACGCAGCTTGTCGACGCCATCGGGGTGTTCACCGGGTTGCTGGTGCTGCAGGTGGTCACGGTCAAGGGAAGCGCTGTTCCTGGACATGCCACGCCCTGCGTTTGAGTCACGATCGCTGCGGGACAGGTGATATTTGTCCAAGCGTTTGACGACTTCGCCGTCTGGGCTACGCAGGTGCTAGCAATCGCTGTTTGCACCGTGTTGGGCGCTGAGCAGCTGGTGCTTGTCCACCCGTTGGAGGAGCTGGCGGTTATGGAAGTGCAGGCGGCGGTCAAACCCGTTGTCACCGGCACCACTGCCGGGCAGGTGGTATCGGTATAGCTATTGCTGCTGCTGGCAACGGATGCCACACAGGTTCCGGGAGCGATGGCGGTTTGCACCGCGGTGGTGTTGCTGCAAGTAGTGGTGATGAAGTTCGCATCCGTGCCCGCGGTACATGCCCCCACCGTTGGCCCGGTCGTTGTCGCTGCAGGGCAGGTAACGACGCTGGCCGCGGTCGAGCTGCTGGCGGTGCAGCTAGCAGCATGGGTCCTGACCTTGGCACTCAGCGCACAGGTGGTAATGATGTAGTTCGGTGAGGTGCCAGCCGCAGCAGTGCAGGCTACGCCGCTGCTCGGCCCGGTCACCACGGGTGATGGGCAGGAGGTAGTGATGTAATTGGGTGCGACACCCGTGGACACCGGCACACAGGTTCCTGCAATGGGCACATTCGTCGTCACCACAGGGACTGGGCAGGTAGTGGTAATAAAGCCGTTCAGGGCGGTCGGGCCGCTTGCCACGCAAGCCGTGGGGCTGGCTGCTGTGACCGCTGCGGCCGGCGTGGGGCAGGTGGTCGTAACCAATCCGCTGGTGCCCGGGCTACACGAAACCACATTGGTTGTCACTACGGACGCAGGAGTACAGGAGATGTTGGTGTAAGCATTGGTCAAACTGGCCGCGGCGGCAACACAGGCCGAATTAACGGTCGGGCCGGTGCTCAGCGTCAGGCAGCCGACGCCTGAACAACTGGACACCGGTGTCTGCGTGCAATGGGTCTGGACGTAACTGTTGCCGGCGTTGGGCGCTATGGCCGCACAGGATGTCGCCAGTACATTGGCCGTAGTGGCGGTGAAACACGATATGGTAGGGGGATTGGCTGTGCAGCTTGCCGACGGAGTAGATAACTCGGTTAGGCCGCTGTAAGTGAAGAGCTGCGTGGTGTAAGAATATTGCAGCACCTGTTGTGTCGTGCTTTGCGTCATCGGAGTTGACTGGGTCTGCGTCACAAAACTGGTAGTTTTCAGATACTGGTTGGTGCTTTGCAGATTCTGCGTTGTGGTCTTGATGTTTTGCTGGGTGTCCACATTGACCTGACTGGTCGAACTGGTGGTCTGACTGGTCGACTTGTAGGTATTGGAAACCGTCTTGGTATAGTTGTTGACGATTTGAAAATTCTGGGTATCCGTTCTCAGACTTTGGTAAGTCACCTGAAGGCTCTGCGATTGACTCTGATTATTTTGCACCGAACTCTGCAAATTCTGAACCGTCTTCTGGCTGGTTTGCTGCTGCAGCATCTGGGTCTGGCTGGTGGATTGCAAATTGATATTGGTGCTTTGCAGATACTGGCGCGTCGTTTTCAGCCATTGATCGGTCTTTAATTGCTGCTGGGTCGTGCTTTGCAAAACACCCGTAATATCTTGCGTGGTTTGCTGCGTACTTTTAGTCACGTAGGAGCTGGTGCAAGCGCCATAAGCATACGCATTGCTTTGGTTATTCGTCGTCACCGTCGTCGTGGAGCCGCCATCCCAGACGCCATAGGGCGTATTTCCAGCTTCACCAGTAAAGCTTCCGTCCTGATTGCCGACCAGGGTGCTGCCGTCGAGTTGCACCGGTCCGGCCGTCTCAGCAGCCACGTTCCAATAACCATCGGTGGTCATCATGGTGTAGTTGTTCTGGCAGGCATATTGCACCGGGTCGTCATCCATACCCAAATTAATACCATCGTGTTTGTTGGCATAATACCGCCCTACTCGTGCCAGACCTTCGCGCATGGAGGATGGACCTGCAGGTATCTGTGCGTATATTTTTGAGTACCAGGCCGCCTTATTGTCCTTGGTAAAGTCTGCGGCGGGAAAAAAGGATTGGGCAGCAACTGGTGTACCTGGATCGGCGGAAACAAAGCCTACCCGGTAACTGCTGGTGATGGGCGCAAATGCCAAACCAAGGCTAGTCTTCACCATGGACATGCGGGTACGGTAATACACATACCAACGGGCAAAGTTCTGCCGTTCATCGATATGCGGGTAAATACCCGATGTAGCACCCACAATTTTGCGTGTCCAAGTGCCGCCGCCCGGCGTGGCGGCGCTCGCCCCGGTGTCTACCTGGGTACAGGGCAGGCTGCTATAACTTAATGTCTCAGATCCAGAGTACACATAATAATAGGCAGGTTGTGCAAGGTCGTAGGCACCACTTGTCTGGTTACTGCGCGTGCCCAGGTCATAGGCCTGAAATTTGGCAGAAATATCAACCACGCTGGTGTTAGTTGAATAGTAGTTATATCGAACAGAAGGCCACACAGCCTCCGCCAAATTGCTACCATCCGAACCCACGGGCAATCCGTAGGTGGTATTCGGATTGTAATAAATAGAGTTGCACTGGTAGCTTTTGTAACCCACCGGCGGACTGATGAAATCCCCTTCAATTTGGTCCGGCATATGGCTGTATGCCATGGAGCCGGAGGTATTCATCAGCAACATGATGTTGGGCGGGGCATTCGCCGCGGCATTGTTTGTCAAGGGTTGGGTAAAAATGTCTGTGGCAGACGCAGGGCCGACCGACATGGCTGCCAGGAAACCCAGGGCCATCATCAGGAGATTTTTGCCACCAGAAAGCAGTGATTTATTCATCATTTTTAATCCCAATCAATAGATGATCACCTGCACATAACTGAGCGTGTTGCGCGGACCTTCAATGCGCGAAGTAATCCGGAAGTAAGGCCTTGGTATCACCACCGCCGGACCGGCAGTTCCCCCACCACCGGCACCAATCGGACTGCCGGCACCGACTGCATTCAGGCTGGAGGGGCGCACGCAGGACTGACCTGGCAGATTGAAGGAACCTGTCAGCGAGCACAGCCTGTGAATCACATACATAACGCGATTTCCGGAGCCGTCGTCAGCGGTCGCCTCCACCGCATTGGTGCCAGCAGACCAGGCGTAGGTCAGCGGGTCAAAGTTGCTCATACCGGTTGAAAAATAGCCCGGCGCCTGGTCATAGGACAAGGTGTACGAGGTTTGCGCAGTCAACCAAGTGCGGGCTTCTTCGACACCCAAATCACCGGCCGAGGTTGCATTCTTTTTAAATGCCAGATTACCTGCAATGCCAAGACTGCCGGCACTGGAGCGCAACATGGCCAGCACCGCAAAGGTCATGGCCAACACGGCAATAATGGCAACAATTAGCACAATGCCCTTTTGCCTGGCCGCAACCGGCGCCATGAATGCCCGCCTACTCATGACGTACTGCCCCAGATCATATTGCGCATGGGCACCGTGGATTCATAGACACGGTAGCGATAGTGGTGCCAATCATTGGCAATGACCGAGGTGCTGCCGGTGCTACCGTCCAGGTTGTGCATCACAAAGGGAATCGAATTACCGGCCCATGCAGGTGCGTTGACCGTAACCGTATCTTTTTCCAACTGGCTGCTGCGCGCCAGCACTGCAACCCGCACCGCCAGCAGTTTGCTCCAGTCGGTTGGTGTCGTGTTGGTCCACTCGGAAGCCTCTATATGTCCGTTGGGCGCACTGCCATCGCTGCCGTCCACGCCGTATTGCGCCTGCAGATCGACCACCCCTTCAGAAACCTCTGAGACCGTGCTGTCGCGCAGGCTGTTGATGCGAGTCAGCACCGAAGCACTGGAAATACTCCATTGCGTGCGCTGGGCATTGGGCCCCAGATTATAAATTTCACCGGTCGTGTAGGCCACGCCCGCGGTGGCGGAATTCATCAATGGGGTGACCGACGCGCCGGTATAAAAACTGGTGTAGCTGGCAGTGCCATGCCCTATGGTCTTGGCATCATTCACCGTGTTGTCGGTGACCTCAAACAAGGTGCAAGCGACCGGCGAATTGCCGGCAACCACCACCAGGTCGCCCATATTGAAACCGGCCCGGTACTGAAGCACCTTGGTGGTATTGCTGGATGACTCCACTTTCTGGATATTGTTAGAAAAGGCCGAACTCCCATACAGAACATTGATGGTATCGGGCGCGCCGTTGGCGCCATTGATAATTTCAACCGGTGAAAAGCGAATCGAGAAATCGGCGGTAGCGAGACTAGCGTTGTGTACCGCTACCGAGCAGCCGATGGTTGCGGCGCTGACATTTCCAAATCCCATACCACTTTGGTCCAAATCACGCTCCAGTTCAAGGTTGGCAATTTCTCCGGCTATTTGTGCACTATTGCCGTCGGTAATGGTTCTCCGGCGCGATTCCCATACCGACATAATCTGGAAAATAGCGATGATGGCCAGCAAACCAAGCACCATACCGATCAGCAACTCAATGATGGAGAAGCCACGGATCGTTGTGCGTGGACTGCTTTTTCCACGCCAGCTGTGATGTTTAGAAATTTGCATTCACATAGGCCGAATAAGTGTTTCTGCGCAACTGAGTATCGTTGGGGCCCTTCCAGCACACCGTCACCGTAATTTTATTGAATCCTGTGGCGGAGGTATCGACCAGAATTTGCTGCATGCTGGCGGAGGAACCCGGCAGGTGGTGGGGGCCGGACTGCACGTCGGTAGCCCATGCCGTTACCAGCGCATTGGCGGAGGGCGTTCCAGAAAATATGCAGGGACTGGTGCTGATTTCCAGATGCTGAAAGCTTTGGAGTGAAGTCTGAAAAGCAGCCAGACTACTGGTATCGGCAGCCACGCGTATTTTCTGCACCATATCGCTGGCAAAGGTGGACGACTCCGAACGACTGGCGGTATCTGCCATGGCCTTTTGGCTGATGCCCATGGCCTTGACCAGGCCCAGGATTCCCACCACAAACAACAGCAGTGCTACCAACACTTCGACCAGTAACATGCCCTTTTGTCGATTTTCACTTTTCATGCCCACTCCTTAGCACGCGCGGGTATCCCCCGCTCCGGTTGCTGCAGGATCACATGCCTTGATTTGCCCGCTAACCGTGACTTGTACACGCAGACAACGCACGGTCCCAGACGGCGCACAGGCGCCCTTTGTACTGGTGAAATTGACGGTCCAGGCGGCTCCAAGCGAGGTACTACCGGCACCATTAAAGGTAATTGCTGGCGTTGCAACACCGTTCGATACGGCATTTACTTGCACGCTGGAAGTGCCATCGGCACGGCCAGATGCCTCCATGGCGCTTTTGCCATCCACAAAACGGTATACCGGCGTCGGGTCATTGCTGAGGGCGCGGACTATCCAGCTTCCGGCACTTGCACTTAGATTCGTGGTTGCCGCATTCGCCGCGACAGGATTATCTGTGGTGAGAAGTATTTGTACCGATTGGTTGGTGCGTATGGCTTCGGTACGTGCGGTTTGCGCACTGGCCAGAAAGCTTCCTGAAATACCACGCAACTTGGCATTTTCGGAATAAGTAGAAAATGCAGGAGCAGCCAGAGCGAGCAATAGGGCCATAATGGCAATACCGATCATCAATTCGATCAGCGTGAAGCCCTTTCTTAGGCTGCTGGCCTTTAGCACGATCCATCTCTTTTCAGAACCCAACAGGTATTATTTACCCCACTCCAGCCGGTGGGCAGTGAAGTGGTGACGTGGGTATTGGCTTGGTCTATCGAATAGCCGAAATTTGCCATCGAACCAGCACCGACTGCATTGACAGTGTACGCATTGGCAGAAAGAACGGAACAGCTGTAACTGAAATAACTGCTGGATGCAGGGAGTGGCGCCACGGTTCCGGCCGTGCAGGCTCCGACATAGGTTCTATTATCCTGGAAGAATTGTTCCATTTTCACCGACATATCGGAGAGTCCGGATACGGATTCGGTTATCCGGCCCCGCGTCACATAATCGGTATAGGACGGCATCACAATTGCTGCCAGGATACCAATGACCGCAACGGTAATCATCAGCTCAATGAGCGTGAATCCGCGCCTGCACTTGGCGAAGCTGCCAAGCCTTGGGAAAGCATGTGATACGGAATTTTTCAACTTGCAACCTCCAACAAAAACCTATTTATATTCATCAACCATGCATTTTCATGCATCAACAACGCGCTGGAATTTAATATTTAAAATAAGTTATTTTTCTGCTATTATTAAATACCTACCAAGAAATTTTGTAAAGTAAAAAACGAACGACAAATGTAAAAAATTGTACTCCCGTTTTTGCATTCCCATTTCATTTGTCAAGGCTACCATGGGTAGTGTGCGCTTTACAGCAAGTGGAGCCGGCTTCTGCGAATACCTTAAGCCAGCTGCGCCCAGGCCTTGTCCAGCCGCTTGACGCTGACCGGCTGCGGCGTGCGCAACTCCTGCGCGAAGAAGCTGACCCGTAGCTCCTCCAGCAGCCAGCGGAATTCGAGCATGCGGTCGTCCACCACGCCCTTGCGCTCGGCCACCAAGCGCCAGTAGCGCTGCTCCAGCGGGCGCAGCTCGGCCAGCCGCGTGATATCGCGAGCCGGGTCGGCGCGGTATTTGTCTAGCCTTAAGGTAATCGCCTTAAGGTAGCGCGCCAGGTGCTGCAGCCGGTCCCAGGGTGCGGCGTGTAAAAAACGTTTGGGCATCAAACGCTGCAGCTGCTGTGCCGCGTCGACCGCAGCCTCACCGGCGGCCTTGCTGTCCTTGATCTTGCGTGCGGCAGTGGCGTATTCCAGCAGGATGACGCCGGCCAGGCGGGCCACCTCGGACGAAATCAATGTCAGGCGGCCGCGCCCCTCTTCCACCCGCTTCTTGAAGGCGAATTCGTCGGTGGGCAGGGGTTCGATCAGGAAGGCACGATCCAGCGCCAGCGCGACGATCTGCTCGCGCAGCTCTTCAATCGTGCCGCCGGAAGTGGCGCTGTCCTTGCCTTCGGTCTTGCCGACCTGCATAAAGGTCACGGCCATTTTTTGCAGCTCGGGGATGTTCTTTTCCAGGTATTTCAGCGCGTCCTTGATCTGCAGCGCAAACAGGCGGCGCAGGCCGGCGCGGTGCTTGGCATGGGCCGTCTCGGGCTCGTCGAAGACCTCGATGGTGACGGCATCTCCCGCGTCGATCAAGGCTGGAAAGCCAATCAGCGTCTGGCCGCCCTTGCGGATCTCCAGCAGCTCGGGCAACTCGCCAAAGGTCCAGGCGGTGTGTCGCTTTTCGGTTGCAACCGGTGGCGCACTGCCCGCCTTGCTGGAAGCTGCGTTGCCCGGCTGCACGCCACGCTGCACGGCAGGCGCGGACACCAGGGCAGCACCGCCTGCGCGTCCTGCCGGTCGTGTCGCATTGGCATCCGCGTCCGATGCTGCGCCCTGCCCCAGCTTCAAATTGGCCAGCGCCTGGAAAGCGCCACGCGCCTGCTTGCCCCATTCGGCCTTCAGCGCGCCGATGTTGCGGCCATGCCCGAGCACGCGGCCATGTTCATCGACCACGCGGAAGTTCATGAAGAAATGCGGTGTCAGCATGTCGACCTTGATGTCGGCCTTTACCACGTCGACGGCGGTTGCGTCGCGCACCAGCTTGAGCACCGCGTCGGTCAGGCCGCCCGAGCCAAAGCGCTCCGGCTCGTTTAGCAACTCGGAAAACTTGGATGCGGTGTCCGGCAACGGCACCAGGCGCGAGCGCGGGCGCTGGTGCAGGGTCTTGATCAGCGCCTGAATCTTCTCGCGCAGCATGCCGGGCACCAGCCATTCGCAGCGCTCCTCGTTGACCTGGTTCAGCACAAACAGCGGCACGGTGACGGTCAGGCCGTCGTGCGCGTCGCCGGGTTCGTGCAGGTAGGTGGCGGCGCAGTCCACACCCCCTAAGCGAATGGTTTTGGGGAAGCTGGCTGTGGTGATGCCCGCTGCCTCATGGCGCATAAGCTCCTCCCGCGTCAGCCGCAACAGCGTGCACTCGCGCCGCCCGCCCGCCATCTGCGGGTTGTATTGCGGCTTCTTGGATTCCTCGCGGTACCAGTTCTCAAAACTGTAGCCGCTGCACACGTCGGCGGGCAGCTGCTGGTCGTAAAAGGCGTAGATCAGCTCGTCGTCCACCAGCACGTCCTGGCGGCGCGCCTTGTGCTCCAGGTCTTCCACCTGCTTGACCAGCTTCTGGTTCGCCGCCAGGAAGGGCAATGGCGTCTCCCACTGGTGGTTCACCAGGGCTTCACGGATAAAGATTTCGCGCGCGCCCACCAGGTCGACACGGCCGTAGTTCACACGCCGGCCGCTGTAAACCACGATGCCATAGAGCGTGGCGCGCTCGAGTGCCACCACCTCGGCCGCCTTCTTTTCCCAATGCGGGTCCAGCAATTGTTTTTTGAGCAAATGGCCGCCGACCTGCTCCAGCCACGGCGGCTCAATCGCGGCAATCCCACGGCCAAACAGCCGCGTGGTCTCCACCAGCTCGGCCGCCACAATCCAGCGCCCCGGCTTCTTCACCAGATGCGCGCCCGGATGCGGGTAAAACTTGATTGAGCGCGCACCCAGGTATTCGCCGGAGGCGCCATCGGTCTCGAGCTTGCAGCCCACATTGCCCAAGAGGCCAGACAGCATACTCAGGTGCAGCTGTTCGTAGCTGGCAGGTGTCGTATTCAGCCGCCACTTGTGCTCGGCCACCACGGTGTGCAGCTGGGTGTGGATGTCTTTCCACTCGCGCACCCGACGCATGTTGACAAAGTTCTGGCGCAGCAACTGCTCGTACTGGCGATTCGTGACCTTGTGCTGGCCGACCACGCCGCTGGCACCGGTGGGATGACGCTCGCCACGGGCATCGTGAATCCATTTCCACAGCTTCAGATAGCCGCTGAACTCGCTCTTCTCGTCATCAAACTTGGCGTGCGCCTGGTCGGCTTGCTGCTGCATGTCCATGGGCCGGTCGCGCACGTCCTGCACGCTGAGTGCCGAGGCAATCACCAGCACCTCGTCCAGCGCGCTGCGACTGCGCGCCTCCAGAATCATGCGACCCACACGCGGGTCCAGCGGCAGGCGCGACAGTTCCTGGCCAAGCGGCGTGATCTCATTGGCATCGTCCACCGCGCCCAGCTCGTTGAGCAACTGGTAGCCGTCGGCAATGGCCCGGCCCGAGGGCATGTCGATGAACGGGAAGTCTTCCACCACACCCAGGTGCAGCGACTTCATGCGCAGAATCACCCCGGCCAGCGAGGAACGCAAGATTTCCGGATCGGTAAAGCGCTCGCGGCCCTCGAATACTTTTTGGTCGTACAAACGTATGCAAATGCCGTTGGCGACACGGCCGCAGCGACCGGCGCGCTGATTGGCTGCGGCCTGGCTGATGGGCTCCACCAGCAGTTGCTCCACCTTGCTTCTGAAGCTGTAACGCTTGACGCGCGCCGTGCCGGCATCGATCACGTAACGGATGCCCGGAACGGTGAGCGAGGTTTCCGCCACATTGGTGGCCAGCAC
>CAIMZI010000027.1 GCA_903845935.1 uncultured beta proteobacterium
ATGCCCCTGGCCACCAGCAAGCGCATCGCCAAGATCGCCTTCACCGGTTCCACCACCACCGGCCGCGTGATTGCCCAAGCCGCTGCCAACAACCTGATTCCCGCCACGCTGGAACTCGGCGGCAAGTCGCCCAATGTGTTCTTTGCCGACATCATGGACAAGGACGACGGCTTCCTGGACAAGGCCATCGAAGGTCTGGTGCTGTTTGCATTCAACCAGGGTGAGGTCTGCACCTGCCCATCGCGCGCGCTGATTCAAGAATCCATCTATGACAAGTTCATGGAACGTGTCTTGAAGCGCGTGGCCGCCATTGCGCACCAGAACCCGCTCGACACCAACAGCATGATGGGCGCACAGGCTTCCAAAGAGCAGCTCACCAAGATCCTGTCCTACCTGGACCTGGGCAAGCAAGAAGGCGCAGAAGTGCTGTCCGGCGGCAACCAGGCCCACCTGGGCGGCGAGCTCGAAGGCGGCTACTACGTGCAGCCCACGCTGTTCAAGGGCCACAACAAGATGCGCATCTTCCAAGAAGAAATTTTTGGACCGGTGCTGGCCGTGACCACCTTCAAGGACGAAGCCGAAGCCCTGGAAATCGCCAATGACACGCTGTACGGCCTGGGCGCCGGCGTCTGGAGCCGCAACGGCAATGTGGCCTACCGCATGGGCCGCGCCATCAAGGCCGGTCGCGTCTGGACCAACTGCTACCACGCCTATCCCGCACACGCGGCCTTCGGCGGCTACAAGGAATCCGGCATTGGCCGCGAGACCCACAAGGTCATGCTCGACCACTACCAGCAAACCAAGAACCTGTTGGTAAGCTACAGCGAAAGCAAGCTCGGTTTCTTCTAAAGCGAAGAAGGATTTCGATGGGTGTTTGACGCCTATCGTTAACCAAGCCCCCTGCACGACGGCAACGTGGCGCAGGGGCGCAAACCAACCAGCGCGACGGCCGGGTGGGGTAAGAGCCGATTTGTGGTACTCCACCATGAGGCGATTGCCCCACCCGGCCGTTGCGCTGCGAGCGCCAACAGCGCAGCCTTAAACCAGGAGACACAGCATGGTCGAAAAAGTCATCGCCACCCCCGCAGCACTCGAACTGGTGGCCTTTCTCAAAACCAAACACGGACCGGATTTGATGTTTCACCAGTCCGGCGGTTGCTGCGACAACAGCGCAGCCAATTGTTTTTTGCCCGGCGAAATCACCATGGGCGCGGGCGATGTGTACCTGGGCGATGTGGGTGGCAGCCCGTTCTACATCGGCCGCGCGCAGTACGAATATTGGCGCCATACCCAACTCATCATCGACGTCATCGAAGGCCATGGCGGCACCTTCTCGCTCGAAGGCCCCGAGGGCAAGGCCTTCCATACCCGCTCGCGCGTATTCACCGAGGCCGAGATGGCCGAACTGGCGGCTGAAGAAGTGCCGCATTGACCTAGGTCAGCCTTTACCTTTCCATCGTCCTGTCGGTCGCGGTGTTGGTGTTTTCGCTGGTATTTTTTCAGCACCGCCAGGAGGAACTGCAGAACGTCACCGCCACAATCTGATCTGGACGAGGCAGCCCGTCAAATCAGCGCCGGGGTGAATTGCAGCACCAGATACCAGTGCTCAGCGGCGATGACTTCGGCCGTGTGGCCTGCTCCTTCAACAGCATGGCCGTGGCCCTGCACGAGTCGAGGCGGCAGACGGAAGAATTGTTGCAGACCCTGGAGACCAAGGTGCAGGAGTGCACCCGAGCGCTGCTGGCCGCGCGCGCCGAGGTGGTGCAGGACACCGTGCGCATGGTGGATAGCCAGGCCTCCCTGCAAAAGGTACGCATCGTCTGCGAGCTCGACGCCGCCCTGCCGCTGATCTGGGTTGACGCCGATCTGATCAAGCAGGTGGTGATGAACTTGCTGGTCAACGCGCAGCAGGCGATTGTTGGCAGCGGCGTGGTGACGGTGCAGACGCGCCTGTGCGCCGATGCCAGCCATCCGCAACAAGGGGCACAACCCGCCATGGTGGAGCTGACTGTGTCGGACAGCATTCCCGGCATCCACAGCGAAAGCGGCTTGCGCCATTTCGGCAAAAAGCTGCCGCTCTATGTCTCGCTGTTGCAGCGTTTCGCCCTGGCCTTGCGCATTGCGGTTGAGCAACTGGAGCGGGCCTGCGCGCGGGGTGACTGGGCTCTGGGCCGCCGGGTGATACACACCATCAAGGGCAACGCGCTGAATCTGGGTGCCAGTGATTGCGGACAGCTGTGCCATGGCGCGGCGAAGAGGCAGAGGACGCGCTGGTCCGCTTGCAAGCCATGCTGCGCAGCGGCAATGCCGAGTCCGATGCCTTTTGTGTGAGCAGGGCAAGTCTGCCGCGTCAGTCCCTGGGAGCGACTTTTGACGCGGTGCTGGCCCTCGCCAGGGAATACGAATTCGACCGTGCATTGGAGCTGCTGCAGCAGGTGCAGCCGGACTCCACAGATACGGCACTGCAATAGCCCGATGCAAGCACCTGTGTCCGGTTTCTACAAGCCCCGGGCGGATACAAATCATCAAGAAGCTTGATGTGCGGTAGCTTTTGACGGAATAAATAAAACTATATTTTAATTATATATCTGCAAATGTTGATAATTGCGTTGCGAATAAGCCGCATAAATGATAAATGTGGAATAAACTGAGGGTATCGCCAAGGCACAGCTTCTGCAATAAGCAGTCAGAGTGCCCCGATAGGTTGCCGGACAAGACGTGCAGTCTTGGTACAGGGCATTCACTGTCAAAGCGCTGGCTTACGGCGCGATGTTCTCGGGCTATCCCTCACCATGCGTACGCTCATCGTCGTGCCAATCATCCATACCGAGCAGGATATGGGTTCCTTGATCACGCAGATCAAACGGGAGTACATAGCCCGTTTCGGCCAGGAGAAATGGTGCCAGCACCTGCAATCCATTGATGAAGTCTGGCTGGGCATACGCCAGATGATCACCGTGCTGGAGTTGCCCTACCCGTCGGTGCATCTGTATCAGGACGGTCTGCCTATTTGCGGCAAAGAGGCCGAAATCGTGCGCGATGTGGCCGCACAGGGCAGCACTAACCACCAGTTGCTGGTAGAGCTCATGCAGCGCGGCGCCACCTTGCAGGGCACAGAAGACGCGCAGTTGCTGCTGCAGGAATACCGCCTTCACCAGGGCGATCTGCGCGAAACCACCCCGGACCACGAGCAGCAACGCAGCGATCTGAGCCGCAGCCTGTTGCTGCAACGCGACCGCTTTATTGCCCAGCGTATCAACGCAACGCTGCCGGCCGGGCAGATCGGACTGCTATTTTTGGGATTGGCGCATTCGGTGGAGGCACTGCTTGGCGCAGACATTCTGGTGCGGCATCTGCTGCCGGCATTGCGGGAAAAACAGGGAAAGATAAGAAGCACAAATGACGAACACGAATAGCCTCAAGGGGCCTGCCGGGCCACCCCAAGCGACGGCCCGGGTGCTGGTGGTCGATGACCTTGCCGATGCGCGCTGGATTCTGACGAACCTGTTGCGCATCGAAGGATTGGAATATTCCGAGGCCGCAAGTGGTGGGGCCGCGCTGCATTCCATCCGGCAGAATGCGCCCGACCTGGTGCTGCTCGATGTGGGCCTGCCCGACATGGATGGCTTTGAAGTGCTGGCGCGCATCAAGGCGCTGGACAAGGCGATACCGGTGGTGATGATCACCGCCAACGGCAACACGCTGGATGCGGTGCGCGCCATCCGCAATGGCGCTTTTGACTACCTGGCCAAGCCCTTTCACAACCAGGATGTGGCGCTCACCGTGCGCCATGTGCTGGCGGAAACGGAAGCCCGCCGCCAGGTGCGCCAGATTCACGACGCCTCCGCCCTGCCGGATTCGCTGATGGAAAAAATGGGCCAAAGCGCCGCCGTGCAGGGCATACAGACCGAGGTGGACCGGGTCGCCGCCACCAACTTTTCGGTGTTGGTGACGGGCGAATCCGGTACCGGCAAGGAGTTGGTGACCCAGGCCATACACGCACGCAGCCTGCGGGCCGACAAGCCCTTTGTGGCGCTCGACTGCGGCTCCATTCCGGACAATCTGATCGAGAGCGAACTCTTCGGCCATGAAAAAGGCTCCTTCACCGGCGCGCACCAGGCCAAGGCCGGTGCCTTTGAATTGGCCGCAGGCGGCACCATTTTTCTGGACGAAATCGGCAACCTGCCGCTGGCCATGCAGGGCAAGTTGCTGCGGGTGTTGGAAACCAGGCGCATACACCGCATCGGCAGCACCAGGGAGACCGCAGTGGACTTCCGCGTCGTGGCAGCCACCAATGCCAATCTGCTGGACATGGTGGAGAAGCAGACCTTTCGTGGCGACCTCTACCACCGCCTGGCCGAGTACACCATCTCCATACCGGCGCTGCAGGATCGCAAGGAAGATCTGGCCTTTCTGGTCAACCGCTTCCTGCTCCAAACCAACAAGGAATTGGGCAAGCAGGTGCGCGGCCCCAATGCCCCCGCCTGGGAACTGATACGCGCCTACGGCTGGCCGGGCAATGCGCGCGAACTGCGCAACCAATTGCGCCGTGCGGTGCTGCTGTGCGACGAGCCGGATGGAATGATCACCCCCAGGTATCTGGGCATGATTAGTGGCACCCAGGTCAGTTGCCTGCAGGCACCGGTTGGGGCGGTGCCCGGTGGCAGCGGCTGCTGGTCTGAGGCCGGGGTCTCGCCGGCCTGTCTGCTCTGTGATTCAGCCAACGAACGGCTCAAGGCCGGGGCTGACCTGCCGCTCAAGGACCTGACCGCCCGGGTGGTCTCGCAGATTGAACGCTCGGTGCTGCTCAAGGCGCTGGAGGTGACGCAATGCAACAAGGCGATGGCGGCGCGCATGCTGCACATTGACTACAAGACCCTGCACAAGAAATTGAAAGAGCACGCCATTTTCTCCAACCCGACTCTCACGGAGCTGCGCGCGCCGGCTACCGGAGCGCCCTAACAGGCGGCCTGCCGCCACAGTCAACACAAAGGATGGAGCGCCATGTCAGACAAGAAACGTAGCGAGGAATTCGCAGTCGGCAAGGAGCGGGTGGAAGAAATCGGACGCCGCCTGGGCACTTTCTTCGGCAAAACGCCACCGGCGGCGGGTGCTGGCTTTTTCTCCGGTCTGGGCAGCCTGATCGAGCAGCTGGGTGTGCTCGTGGAGCAGGCGGAAAAGGCCGGCGGTGCGGTGCACAGTTCCGGCTCCTTCAAGGTCGGCCCGGGTCGGCAGCAAAAGAAAGGCGTGTACGGTTTTACGGTGAAGTCGGCCGTGGGCAACCAACCGCCCCAGGTCGAGCCCTTTGGCAACATCCGCCAGGATGACGCCGGCAAACTGGTTGCGGTGCACGAGATCCGCGAGCCCATGGTGGATGTGTTTGACGAAGCGGACCGCGTGCTGATTGTGGCCGAGCTGCCTGGCATGGAAGAGAAGAACCTGCACATTGAACTCAACGGCGACATTCTGCTGATTTCGAGTGAAGAGGTGGAACCCCGGTATCGCAAGGAGCTGCTGCTGCCCGGCAGCTTCACCGGCAGCCAGATGACATTCCATTGCCGCAACGGCGTGCTGGAGATCCAGCTCCTGAAAGACGGAGAACTGCCATCATGAAAACCAGCAGCGAGGGCACAGTCAGCCTGAAGGTCGCCGAGGCCCTGAGTAAGGATGTGGGCCGGGCCCTGGCGCGCTTGGATCCGGCCGACATGCTGCGCCTGGGCGCGCAGATCGGCGACATCGTGGAAATATCCGGTAAGCGGCGCACCGTCTGCAAGCTCATGCCCGCCTTCATGGAGGCGCGCGGTGTTGCCAGGGTGCAGCTCGACGGCCTGTCGCGCGGCAATGCCGGCGTGGCCCTGGATGAGCCGGTAGTGGTGAAAAAAGTGAATGCGCAGGCTGCGGTGCGCATCGTGTTGTCGCCCGCCACCAGTGGCCTGTCGGACCGCGATCTGGCCTATATCGGCAACCGCCTCGATGGCTTGCCGGTGCTGGAGGGCGACCGCATCCGCGGCACCCTTTTCGGCAGCCGCTCGCTGGACTTTCTGGTGCGCGAGACCTCGCCCAAGGGTGCGGTGCTGATCTCGCCCCAAACCCTGCTGTCGGTGGGGCCTGCCCTGACCGAGGCCAAGGCCCAGGCGGCCGGACGGGCCACGTTTTCGTACGAAGACATTGGCGGCCTGAAGAAAGAGGTGCAGCGCGTGCGCGAAATCATTGAGCTGCCGCTGCGCTTTCCGGAGGTGTTCACAAGGCTGGGTATCGACGCGCCGAAGGGCGTGCTGCTGTACGGGCCACCGGGATGCGGCAAGACGCTGATTGCGCGGGCCGTGGCGCATGAAACCGATGTGCGCTTTTTCTCCATCAGCGGCCCGGAGATCATGCAGAAGTTTTACGGCGAGTCCGAAGGCTTTCTGCGCAAGCTCTTTGACGACGCCACCAAGCAGGCCCCCAGCATCATCTTCATTGACGAGATCGACTCCATCGCCCCCAAGCGCGAAGACCTGGGCGGCGAGCACCAGGTGGAGCGGCGCGTCGTGGCGCAGTTGCTCAGCCTGATGGATGGCCTCAAGGCCAGGGGCCAGGTCATCGTCATTGCTGCAACCAATATTCCCAACGCCATCGATCCGGCCTTGCGCCGCCCGGGCCGCTTTGACCGCGAGGTCGCCATCCCCATTCCGGACCGCCACGGCCGCCAGGAGATTCTTGAAATCTATACCCGTGGCATGCCACTGGCCCAGGACGTGGACCTGCCCGGCCTGGCCCACGTCACGCATGGCTTTGTAGGCGCTGACCTGGAAGCGCTGTGCCGCGAGGCTGCCATGATTTGCATCCGACGCATCCTGCCGGAGATCGACTTTGCCCAGGCCACCATTCCCTACGAATCGCTGCAAAAGCTCGAACTCGGCAAGGACGATTTTGTTGCCGCGCTGCGCGAAGTCGAGCCCTCGGCGCTGCGCGAGGTGTTTGTCGAAGTGCCCGACACGCAATGGGACGATGTGGGTGGACTGGAGAGCCCCAAGCGCCTGCTGCGTGAGCTGCTGGAATGGCCCCAGCAGTATGGCGAACTGTTCACGCAAGCCGGCGTCAAACCTTTGAAGGGCGTGCTGCTGTGCGGTCCCCCGGGCTGCGGCAAGACCCTGCTGGCCAAGGCCGCGGCCAGTGCCACCCAGGTCAACTTCATTTCGGTCAAGGGCCCGGCGCTGATGTCCAAGTACATCGGCGAATCCGAGCGCGCCGTGCGCGAGGTCTTCCACAAGGCCAAGCAGGCCTCGCCCTGTCTGGTGTTCTTTGACGAGATCGACGCACTGGTGCCCCGGCGCGGCAGTGGTGCGGGGGACGCCGGTGTCAGCGAACGGGTGGTGGGCCAGTTTCTGGCCGAGCTCGATGGCGTGGAGAAGCTGAGCGGCGTGCTGATTCTGGCTGCCACCAACCGCCCGGACATGGTGGACCCGGCCCTGCTGCGCCCGGGCCGCTTTGATGTGGTGGTGGACATTCCCGTACCCACCGAGGCCGAGCGTCTGGCCATCCTGCGCGTGCATGTGCGCAACAAGCCGCTCGCCCAGGATGTGCGCCTGGAGGACATCGCTGCCGCTGCCGTGGGCGCCACAGGTGCCGATCTGGAGGCCCTGTGCAACCGGGCTGCACTCAACGCCATCCGCGAGCGCATCGCCGCTATGCAGCAAGCAACTGGCAGCGCTGCGGCCGAAAACGCCCCTTTGGTGATTGGCGCGCGCCATTTCGCCAGCGCCGCACAGGACGGGAAGCCATGAGCGCCGCCACACCGGATGCGGCGGAGCGCGGCATTTACCTCTATTGCCTGGCGCGTCCGCAATGCCTGGCGCTGCTGGCGGGTGCCTCGGCCCCACGCGCGGTGGACTTGCGTTTTCCCGTGACGGCACTGGCCGATGCCGGGGCGCAGCAGCAGCTGGTGGCGGTAATCAGCGAAGTGGAGATTGCCGACTTTTCCGAGGAGAACCTGCAGACCCTGCTGTGGGTGGGCGAGCGCGCCGGCCTGCACGAGCTGGTGGTGGCCGGCGTGATGGACAGCTCACCGGTGCTGCCGGTCAAGTTTGGCACGCTCTTTCGCTCCCACGCCAGCCTGGCCCAATTCATGGTATGCCACAGGGACGCCATAGAGCAGGGCCTGGATCTGCTGCACGACAAGGCCGAATGGAGCGTGAAGGCCTATGTGCTGGACGAGGAGCTTGCCCGCGCCCGCTTCGCAGAGGAAGACGCCGGTGTCGCCCTGCGCCGCTCCACCCTGTCGGATTCGCCAGGCGCGCGCTACCTGCAGCAAAAGCAACTCGATGCGATGGTGGAGAAGGCGTTGGATGCCGGTGTGGCGCGCACCGGCGCCGCGCTACAGCAGGCCTTGCAAGCGCAGGCTGCGGCGTCCACCACCCTGCGCTGCCATTCCAGCACGATCACCGGGCGCGCAGAGCGCTTGGTGTTCAACGCCAGCTTTCTGCTGGCGCCGCAAGCGCTGCCGGCGTTCAACCAAACCCTGGCCGAACAGCAGGCCTTGTGCGAGGCCATCGGCCTGGGCCTGGAACTGCGCGGACCCTGGCCACCCTACAACTTCTGCCCTGACTTGAGCGGGGGCACACAGGCTGAACCCTGATGCCAAAAACAAGCACTGCAGAGCATTTCGCACTGGCGGCACTGGACACCGTTTCGTCAAGCCTGGCGTTTCTGGATGAACGCGGGGGCATTCTCTCGACCAATATGCCTTGGCAGGAATTTGGCCGTGCCAATGGCGGCTCGGCGGCGCAAGCGGCAGGGGCGGAAAACTACCTGACTATTTGCGACCAGGCCACAGGCGCCGGTTCCGAGGGAGCGCAGGCGATGGCGCAGGGCATTCGCGCGGTAATTCAGGGCCGACAGGGCAGGTTCGAACTCGAATACCCCTGCAATTCGCCGACTGAAAAGCGCTTCTTTATTGCCCGTGTCAGCCGCTTTGAGTTCGAAAACCAGGTTCGCGTGGTCGTCACCCATGAAGACATCTCCCGGCGCCAGATGCTGGAAGAGGCCTTGGCAGCCAAGTCGCAAGCCATGGAGCAGTGCGCTGCCGAACTGGTGATTGCCAATGCCTTTACGGACAAATACCTGTACCGCATGCTGCTGGGCGCCATTCCGTTTTCGCTGCTGTTTATTGACACCAGCTTGCGCGTGCTGTCGGCCAACCGGAACTTTCTGGAAAAGTCGCACCGCACCGAGGAGAACACCCTGGGCAAGCGCATACGCGACATCTTCCCGGAAGTGATCATGGAGTTCACGCAGCTGGAAAACAAGGTGCGCACGGTGATCGAAACCGGCATTACGCTGCCGGGCTCGCACATGACTTACCGGGCGCCGGGCATTCCGGTGCGGGTTTATTTTTATACCGTCATTCCGATCAAGTCGAGCAACGTTGTGGTGCGTGCCATGCTGGTGATGGACGATGTGACGGAGAAACTGGCCCTGAGCGCCAAGGCCAGCCTGGCCGAGCGCCATCTGGCCAGCGTGGTGGAAAGCGCCAATGACCTGGTCATCTCCACCGACCGGCACGGGCGCATCACCAGTTGGAACAAGGCGGCCGAGCGCATCACCGGCTTTAGCAACGCGGATGTGTCGGGACGCCTGCTCACCAACCTGTGCGAAGTGGTGGAAGACCGCAACATGGCTAGCTTGATTCAGCAGCAGGTCAATGGCGGTGCGGTGGAACTGTGCGAGCGCAATCTGGTGGCCCGCTCGGGCACGCTGATTCCGGTGGATTGGTCTTTCTCGCCCATTCCGGACGAAAACGGCAAGGCCATTGGCGTGGTGGTGGTGGGGCGCGACCTGTCGGAGCGCCGCGCCCTGGAGCAGCATCTCTACCAGACCGAAAAGCTCGCCGCACTGGGCGTGATGGCCGGCGGCATTGCGCATGAGTTGCGCAACCCGTTGTCGGTCAGCTTTTCTGCGGCGCAGTTCCTGTTGGATCCTCCGGACAAGCCGGAGTTTCACCAGGAATGCGTGAAGAAAATCCTGGAAGGCATTGAACGCTCGTCGGTGATCATCGAGAACCTGCTGCGTTTTGCCAGGCCTTCATCGAGCAACCAGGCCGAGTCCCTCAATCTGGTGGACCTGGTGCGCGAGACCGTCAATGTGCTCACGCCCCAGGCCAAGGTGCTCAAGATCAACCTGGTGCAGGAATATGCAGAGCCCGTCGTACCCCTTGTGGGCAACGCCAATCTGTTGCAACAGGTGATCATGAACCTGGTGCTCAATGCCTACCACGCCATGCCGCAGGGTGGCGATATCCACCTCGCGGTGCGGCGCGAGGCCGACATGGCGCTGGTCAGCGTGCGCGACGCCGGTTGCGGCATTGCGCCGGCCGACATGGGACGCTTGTTTGATCCCTTCTTCACCACCAGGCCATCAGGGCAGGGCACCGGCCTGGGCCTGTCGATTTGCCACACCATCGTCAAGCAGCACCGCGGCACGCTGGTGGTGGAGAGCAACCTGGGCCAGGGCAGCCTGTTTGTCGTGCGCCTGCCGCTGGCGCTGGAGACCTGATGGCAGAAGGCGTCAAGGTGTTGGTGGTGGATGACGAGGCCGGTGTGCGCTGGGCCATGGAGATGATCCTGCTGCGCAATGGCTTCTTCGTGTCCAGCGTGGGCAGCGGCGAAGAGGCGCTCGCCTGGCTGGGCCGCAACAGCTGCCAAGTCATTCTGATGGATGCCAAGCTCGGAGACATCGAAGGGGTCGAGCTGGCCCGCAAAATCCGCAAGCAAGCGCTGAGCACGGCGCCGGTAATTCTGGTCTCGGGCTATTTTTATAAAGATGACAGCACCGTGCAGCGCAGCCTGGTGGCAGGCGACATTGCGGCCTTTGTCACCAAGCCTTTTCGCCATGAAGACATCCTCAAATCCATCGCTTGCGTGCTGATGGCAGGAGCGTCCTCCCTAACTATGGCGCCGACTCCCTAGTCTGTTTGTGCGCTCGGACACCGTTCTGCGCGATTGAGAATACATCTGTTGTTTTTAAGTGTTTGCAGTCGCTCTTTAGTTGCTATTTACCCACGGAAACAGATCGTTTCAAACCTCCTCAATACTTGGCACGGGCTATGCAATCACTACAAGTGACGAAGGGCTTAACCCCGTACTTCGTATAGAAAAATACGGTAACCAGGGGTCAATATGTTAGGAGAAAGATTATGGCAAAAGTACAGAAATCAACAGACTCTTCGAGTTTGGCTGAAGTCGTCGACCGCATCCTGGACAAGGGCATCGTGATTGATGCCTGGGTCAAGGTTTCGCTGGTTGGTATTGAGCTGTTGTCGATCGAAGCACGCGTGGTGATCGCGTCGGTCGAAACCTACCTGAAGTATGCAGAGGCAATCGGCCTCACATCCAGCGCAGCAGCTCCGGCCTAAAAGACCGAAGTGAGTTGGCTTGTCTGCCGGGAAGGTTTACCCCTTTCCGGTGGATATTTCCACATATCGAATTCGCGCGCAGAGTGGCGTATTGCAGCACGAATCAGCAAATCATTCTGCCGCAGAGGGGCTGCACTGCCAGCCCGACAGGAGAGTATAAAAATGACCAGTTTGCAAAACCAGGTGGCGACATTGATGCAAGGAATTGCCAGTGTGGCCCGCGAAAGAGTCAGCGCCGTGCGTGCCATCAAGGCGGACACCGCCAGCATGCTGCAGGCCTACGACCAGGAGCGAGGCGATATGGCGAGCGCCTTGCGCGCCGGGCTGGAAGCGGACCGCATGAGTCGCTCCGCCGAAGTGCTGGAAATTCGCGACAACGCGAACCAGATGAGCCAGGACTTCCGCTTGGACCATGCGCAGATGGGCGCCGCCCTGCGCCAGAGCCTGCTCGAATCCCGTGAGTCCGTCGTCAGCGCGGTTCAGTCTCTGTGTATCGAGTTCACCGAGGAGCGCCTGCAGTTTGCCAAAGCCCACCGCAAGATGGCCAAGGCACAAGGCAAGGCGCTGGCAAAGGACCGGCTAGAGCGCTCGGATGCGGTTGCCGCCATGATGCAATCCTTCAACAAGGCCCATCGCCAGATGGCCGGCACACTGCGCGGCAACCTGACCCAGTCGCGCCACCATCGCTCGCATGCCTTGCAGGAGTTGATGCGCGGCTTTCATCCCGCACGTGCAAGCCGGCGTGGCACAGCAGTGCCGGCCCGCAAAAGCGCACAACACACCGCCTTTGCCTGGCCCGTAGCCGCACCGGTTGCCGCCGCAAAGGCCGCCGTACTGGCTCTGCCGATGGCAGCGGTTCTGCCGCAAGAACCCGTGGCAGTCGCTGCACCCGAGCCAGCACCGGAGCCCGTGTCGGAACCGGTACATGTACTGCAAGCGGAAGTCATTGAGGGTACGCGGCACTTCAAGCCCACGCCGGGCAAGGGCAAGAAAAAGTAGCGCATGCCGCTTCCTGAGCCGGGTGTCTGACAGCACGCACCCGGCAGGAAGTCCATTTACAAAACAACAGGAGTAGGTGCAATGAGCCAGGCCAATGAGTTAACCGTTCTGACCTTGGAAAAAAAGGCCAATTTTGTAGAAACTCCGTATATCCAGGGCGTGTCTGAGCGCGCACTGGACTACATCAAGGCCGGCTACCCGGTGCACCTGAGTGGGCCGGCCGGGACCGGCAAAACCGCCCTGGCAATGCACGTGGCCGCGCAGCTTGGACGCCAGGTCGTGTTGATCCACGGTGACGATGAGTTCGGTAGTTCGGACTTGATTGGTGGCCAGACCGGCTACAAATCCACCAAGGTGGTGGACAACTACATCAGCTCCGTTTTGAAGCAGGAAGAGTCGGTCTCCAAGCAGTGGGGCGACAACCGCCTCACCACCGCCTGCAAGTACGGCTTCACCCTGATTTACGACGAGTTCACGCGCTCGCGCCCCGAGGCCAACAACGTGTTGTTGTCGATTCTGGAGGAGCGCCTGCTGGAGTTGCCAGATGCCCGCACGGGCGACGGCTACCTGCAGGTGCATCCGAACTTCAGCGCCATCTTCACCAGCAACCCGGAAGAGTATGCGGGCGTGCACAAGACGCAGGATGCCCTGATGGACCGGATGATCACCATCAAGGTCGGGCACCACGATTACGAGACCGAGGTGGCCATCACCCAGGCCAAGTCCGGCATCCCCTGGCGCCAGGCCAAATCGATTGTGGACATCGTACGCGAGTTTCGCGATCTGGGCGTCAACAATGCCCGCCCCACGATTCGTGCCTGCATCATGCTGGGCCGTATTGTGGCCAACCGCCAGGGAACGGTGTCGGCAGGTGACCCGGGGTTCCGCCTGCTCTGCCATGACGTGCTGAATGCCGATTGCCTGAAGGTCACGCACGACGGCAAAGTGGCGGGTCTGGAGCGTCTGGACGAAATCATCACGCGTTGCTGCCCGGTGACACCGGCGCTGATACAGGTGCCGGCCCAGGAAGAATGCGCAGCGCCGGCTGCGGTGCGCCTGCACAAACCCGCGGCGCCACAGCGCAAGGGAGCCGTCCATGGCCACTGAGAAACGCGGCGTCATGCACATCAAGACCATGGCGGCGTTGGTGGATGCCCGCCGCGCGCGCACCTCCGCCGGTGCGCTGCTGGAACTTGCCATGCTGGAGATGGAGAAGCAGCGGCTCAAGAAAGAGATGCTGCGTGCGGAAAGCCGCGGTGCGGAAATTGGGGCGCGCATGCAAGACATTGAAGCCAAGCAATGCCGGCTGCAGTCTTTTGTGGAGCGGGCTGAGACGGACTTGCCCGTAGCGCAAGGCAGCGTAGCACCGGGCTCTGCGCCACCGTTTCCGGTCTTTACCGCGCCCACCGATGGGCTCAAGCGCAGGGCCTTGGCCTATTAAACACAAAGAATATTTTTCCGGAGTGGAACGCCATGCCAGCAAAACCAAGGTCCAAGATTACATCCTCTTTGCGCACCGCAGCCTTCAGGCTGTGTCTGGTTCGGACCAGCCGGGGCCTGGTCTATCGACTGCGCCGGGAGATCAAGACCATGCGCCGCCTGCATGCGGATTCCTATCTGGACGTGCTCAAGTCTGCACGCTGTGGTTGTCTTCGCACCAGTGCGGATATCAGCCACCTGCGCTCCATTCCCTCACTGATGTAACACCACCATGACCTCCGAACACAAGGCCGAACCCGGCCACTATCTTTACGCCATTGCCGATGCCGTTGAAGGACATCCGGGTTATGGAGCCATCGGCATCAATGGCGCCGCGGTCTATACGATTGCCCTGGGCCCGGTGATGGCGGTGGTGAGCGACCTGAGCGAAAAGCGCCTGCGCCCCGAGCGCAAAAACCTGTCGGCCCACAACGGTGTCATCAAAACCCTGATGGAGGAAACCACCGTGCTGCCGGTGGCCTTTGGCACCATTGCCGACAGCAACAAGGCGCTGTTGAAAATACTCAAGACCAACCGCGCCACCTTTGTGGAACAACTCGATCTGGTGCGCGGCAAGGTGGAGCTGGGACTACGCGTGGTGCTGGATGTGCCCAATATTTTTGGCTACATGGTGGGCCGCCATACCGAGCTGGCCGAGATGCGTGACGAGGCGATCGGCAAGCAGCATGGGCTGTCGCAAAACGACAAGATCGAGATTGGCCGCTTGTTTGACCATCTGCTCAAGCAGGACCGAGAGGAGCATGCGGCTTCGGTGATGGATGTGCTGGGCCCCCGCTGCAATGACATCAAGCTCAACCCCTCGCGCGAAGAGAAGGAAGTCATGCACCTGGCCTGTCTGGTGGACCGCGACAAGCAGAAGAGTTTTGAAGACGGCGTATTTGAGGCGGCCAAGCAGTTTGACAACAACTTCGCGTTTGACTTCAACGGCCCCTGGGCACCGCACAATTTTGTGAGTGTTTCCGTTGCCGCTTGAGAGACTTTCATGCTGATTCTTGACGACCTGTTGCTCTCGCCCCTGATGTGGATCTTCAGGGAGATCAATGACACGGTACAAAAGGAGCAGGCTGGAGAGGCCGAGTCGGTGACCCGCTCGCTTAGCGAGCTGTACATGCAGCTCGAAACCGGCAACATCACCGAGGCCGAGTTCGAGGCCCGGGAGACGATGCTGCTGGACCGGCTGGACGCCATCCGCGAGCGCAACGAGGGCCTGGCCGAGGAAGACGGCGCAGCGGAGGATGGTGACGAACAAGACGAAGAAGACGAAGAAGACGAGGAAGACGAGGAAGAGGAAGAGGAAGAGGAAGAGGTCCGGGTTGAAGGGGCGCCCGTCGGCCCTGTGAAAGACCGGACGTGAGCACCCTTGCGGCACCGGACTTCCTGTTGGATGCGGAGCTGCGTCTGCTCTTCTTCGGCGGCAAGGGTGGCGTTGGCAAAACCACCTGCGCCAGTGCCTGCGCCCTGCAACTCGCCCACAGCCATCCGGAACGTCTGTATGTACTGGTCTCCACGGATCCCGCGCATTCCCTGCTGGATTGCTTTTCCGGTGCGCTACCACCGGCTAATCTGACGCTCAGGGAAATTGATCCGCAGGCCTGTCTGCTGCGCTTCAAGGCCCTGCATGAAGACCATTTGCGCACCATTGCCCTGCGCGGCACATTTCTGGACGCGTCCGACATCGGACAGCTGGTGGACCTGTCCATGCCCGGCATGGACGAGATGATGGCGCTGCTGGAAATAGTGGCCTGGGTCAAGGAGGACCGCTATGCCTGCATCGTGGTCGATACTGCCCCGGCCGGCCACACCCTGCGCATGCTGGAACTGCCGGCAATGATGGTCCAGTGGATTGCGGCACTGGACGCCATGCTGGCCAAACACCGCTACCTGGCACGCGTGTACCGGGGCAGCTACCGCAGCGATGCGGTGGACGACTATCTGCAAGACGCCGCTGCCGATTTGACCGGCTTGCAAGCCCTGCTGGCTGATGCCGCACGCTGCCGGTTTGTCCCTGTGATGCTGGCCGAGGAATTGAGCCTCCATATCACCCGCGGTCTGGTTGCCGAACTGGAGCGGTTGGGGCTGTGCGTGCGGGACATCGTGGTCAACCGCCTGCTGGCAGAAGCTGCGGCCTGCCCTGCTTGCCTGGCCAGGGCGCGGCAACAAAGCCTGGGTATCGCACAGGTGCTGCAGGCCTTTGCGCAGCACAGGCTCTGGGGCTTGCCGCTGGTGTATGAAGAGCCCACCGGGCTGGAGGCATTGGCGCAGTTGTGGGCACAGGTGCGACCCTTGTCACATGCTGTCTGGACGACTGTCGGCATGGCCGCAAGTCCTGCCGCAACACCGCAGCCCTTCGTCATCCACGCACCGGCGCTGCCACCGGAATGCACCACGCTGCTGATGTTTGCCGGCAAGGGCGGCGTGGGTAAAACTACCCTGGCCTGTGCCACGGCGCTGCGCCTGGCCGAGGAGCGCCCCGGCAAAGAGGTGCTGCTTTTCTCGATTGATCCGGCCCATTCGCTGGCTGCCTGTCTGGAACTTCCGGTCGGCCCGCATGAAGTGCGGGTTGCTGCCGGACTGAGCGCGATTGAGCTGGACGCACAGGCCGAATACGCCGTCCTCAAGCAGGAATATGCCAGCGAGTTGAAGGGCGTTTTCAAGCGCGAGTCGGCGCAGTCCGGCGTCGGCCTTGCGTTTGACCGGGAAGTCATGGAGCGCATGCTCGATGTGGCGCCGCTGGGGCTCGATGAGGTGCTGGCGATCACCCGCATCGTGGACTTGATGGACCGCAGGCGCTACGACACCTTTGTGCTCGACACCGCGCCCACCGGCCATTTGCTGCGTTTCCTCGAAATGCCGGAGCTCATTGACCAGTGGCTCAAGACCTTCTTTGCGCTGTTTCTGAAGTACCGCCAGCTGTTCTGGTTTGAACGCATCACCCAGACCATGGTCACGCTGTCGCGCCGCATCAAGCGGCTGCGGCGCATGCTGGTCGACGCACAGCAGGCCGCGCTGGTGCTGGTCAGCATTCCGACGGAGATGGCCTATGCCGAAAGCGCCGACCTGTTGGCAGCCTGCGCGCGCATGGGCATTGCCGTACCCCTGCAGTTCATCAACCTGGTGGACCGCCCATCGCACTGCCCGGTGTGCGCCCTGGTCCGGCGTAGCCAGGAACCGGTCCTGGAAAAGATGGCGGCCACTGCGGCGGGACGTCCGGTGGCGCAGGTCTTCCGCCAGGACGAACCCCGTGGCGTAGAACGGCTGCGGGCCCTGGGCCGCGAACTCTACGCCTAGCCTCTTATTGAATCACTGGAGAAATCACATGACGAATGCAAGCGGATATGGACATGACGACACGCAGCAAGCCGAATTTGTGCTGACCGGCGAAGCGGACCTGCCCCCGCCGCCAGCCGTCCCACCCGTGAGCAGCATGAAGCAGGCGCTGCTTACCCGGCTGGTGCTGATGGCACAGCGCTACCGCCAGGAGGGGCAAATGCGCCAGGCCACAGAAATGTTCTGGGCGCTGATCAAGGACTATCCGGACACGCCGGAGTCTGAAACCGCGAAGGCCGAACTGCTCAAACTGGCCGAGGGCCATGAACGCGCCGGCAATCTGCACATGGCTCGCGGCATGTACGAGCAGTTGATGGAACTGGAAGACTGAACCCAAGCCAGGAGGACCAACATGGCCATCACAGACGCAAGCAGCGCCTCACTCTGTGAGCTGCTGGACCGGGTGCTGAACACTGGTGTAGTCGCCATGGGCGAGGTGGTGATTTCGGTCGCCGGCGTGGACCTGATTTATCTGAATCTGAACCTGCTGCTGACCTCGGTGGAAACCGCCCTGGTGCAGTCCCGCCTGTTACAGGAAAGAACATGAAAAACGCCTTTCCCTATCTCTTTGCGAATGAGCCGCAGGCCGCCCATGCCGCTGCACCCAAGGCAGCCAACGGCTCGCCCCGCATTGCGCTCAACCCCGAGAGCGTGAAAAACGGCCTGGGTCAACTGGTGCTGACCCTGGTGGAGCTGGTGCGCCAGTTGCTGGAGAAGCAGGCCATGCGGCGCATCGAAGGCGGCTCCCTGACCGAAGACGAGATTGAACGCCTGGGCCTGACCTTTTTGGAGCTGGACCAGCAGATGACCTGGCTGAAAAAAGAGTTCGGTCTGACCGACAAGGACCTGAATCTGGATCTCGGCCCGCTGGGCAAGCTGCTCTGAACCGGGCCCATCCACCGCCCACGGCGCATGAACTCAAAGGACAAACCATGGACACCCCGGTAAAGCAACAACGCAGCATGACGCACTCGGTGCAGTCGGCCACTCTGGCCGATGTGCTGGAGCGCATTCTGGACAAGGGCCTGGTGATCGCCGGCGACATCAAGATCAAGATCGTGGACATCGAGTTGCTCACCATCCAAATCCGACTGCTGGTGTGCTCGGTCGACAAGGCCCGCGAAATGGGCATCGACTGGTGGACCACCAGCCCCTACCTGAATGCCAAGCTGGTGGAGCAAACGCCCAGGACCGAAGACCTGCTCGTGCGCATTGCCCGCCTGGAGGCGGCCGCACAGACTGCCGAATCGCTGCCGGTGGCAGCGGTCACGGTGGGGGCATAAGACAGGCCCCAGGCCATGGCGCATTGTGTGGTGGATGACGAAGCCGACATGCCGCTTCAGCGCTGCGCCAAAGCCAGGCGTATTGCCAGGCCGGCAAACACCGTGGCGGCGGCACGGTTCATCCACTGCTGCGCGCGTGCCGAGCCGCGCAACCGTTGGCCCAGCGTCGCTGCAAAAAAACTGATGGCGCCAAAGCTGACCAGCGTGGCGACCAAGAAAATGGCGCCCAGCTGCGCCAGTTGCAGCGCCACCGAGCCCCTTGCCGCATCGACGAATTGGGGCAGAAACGCCAGAAAGAAGAACACCACCTTTGGGTTGCTCAGGTTCATGAGGACGCCGCGCGCAAAGAGCTGCTGCGGCTTCAGGGCCGCAGGCGGTGCGCCGCCGCTGTCCGATATCGGCGCACCAAACGCCTGCCAGGCCAGGTAGGCCAGGTAGCCCGCACCGGCAAACTTCAACACCACAAAGGCAGTCTCTGATGCCGCAAAAACGGCTGCCAGCCCCAGAGCAATGGCCGTGGTGTGCACCACCAGACCACCACACAGGCCCAGCACCACCAGCATGCCGGCGCGCCTTCCATGGCTGGCCGATTGCACCAGCACAAAGATGTTGTCCGGCCCGGGCGTGATGCCCAGCAGCAGCGAGACACCTAAAAAGGCGAAGGCGGTTTGGTGTGTCAGCATGGGGCGATTGGCAGCGCGGCCAGGCCAGGGCTTAGGCGCCGAGCTGGTAGCTGCCGCGTCCGCGCTTTTTCACCGCGCCGGATGCAATGACCTTTTTCAGTGAAACGCCGACCGAGCCCAGCGGCAGGCCAGCACCGTCAGCCACCTTGGCGCCGGTCAGTTCCGCCCACTCGCCAAGCTTGAGGACCGTCTTCAGATAGTCCAGAACCTTGCTGTCGTTGGCGGTCAGTGCCCCCGCATTGCCGGTCTTCTTGGGAGTCGGTTGTGCTGCCGTTTTGGCGGCTTTGGCTACGCGCTTGGCGGTGAGCATCGGCTTGATCACCGCGTCCTCGGCCACCTCGTTCTGTGCCAGCGCTGCGGCACGGGCCCTGGGGCGCGGCAGGGTCGCCACCACATCCATCACCGGGTTGGACAAATCGGAAGCGGTAGCGTACAAATTCTTGAGCTGCTGTTCGAGTGCCAGCAAATCCTGCGACAGCCGGGCCAGCATCTTGAAGTGGGTAAAGGCCTGTTCGCCTTCGGCCTGAAAGGGCTGGCTGGCCACGGTCGCCACCATATGCTCGGCCTGCTCGCGTACCGCCCCAGCAACCACCACGGTGGCCTTGTGCAGCGCCTGCCCTGCTTGCTGAATAGCCGAGAGCGTAGTTTTAGACAACGACATACCAATCCTTTATAAATAGTTGCAGCACCGCCAAACATTGATTTGGATGGCGGTGCTGCATTATTTTAGTCGGCTGGATCAGGCCAGGGTGGGATAGTCGGTGTAGCCCTTCTCACCGGGCGTATAGAAGGTGGACATGTCGGGCTCGTTGAGCGCGGCACCGCTCTTCAGACGCGCCACCAGATCGGGGGTGGTGAGGAAGGGGCGGCCAAAGGCAATCAGGTCGGCGTCGCCCGAGACCAACAACGCTTCGGCACTTGCCGCATCAAAGCCGCCGGCTGCGATGTAGGTTTGTTTGAAGGCCGCGCGCAACTGCTTTTTGCCTGCTGCGGGAACTGCGGGTGCGCCCATGGCCGAATGGTCGAGCTGGTGCAGATAGACCAGGCCCAGTGCAGAGATTTTTTGCACCAGTTCCAGGAACTGGGCATCCACGCCTTCAAAGGCGCCGGTGCCGTTGAACACGCCATGCGGTGAAATGCGCATGCCCACCTTGTCGGCGCCTATGGCGTTGACACAGGCCTGCGCCACTTCCAGTGCAAAGCGGTTTCTGCCTTCGGCGCTGCCGCCGTAGCCGTCGTTGCGCGTATTGACATTGGCGTTCAGAAACTGCTCGATCAAATAGCCATTGGCCGCATGCAACTCGATGCCGTCAAAGCCTGCCTCAATTGCCAGTTTGGCGGCTGTCGCGTATTCGGCCACGGCCTCTGCAATGTCGGACTCGGTCATGGTCGTCGGTGCGCTGTGTGGCTGCATGCCGGAGGAGTCGGTCCACATCTCACCGGGGCAAACCTCGGCAGCGGGGCCGACCACGCGGGCACCGGCTGGCAGATTGGCCAGGTGTGCCACGCGTCCGCAGTGCATGAACTGTACAAAAATCTTGCCGCCCTGGTCATGCACGGCATCGGTCACCAGACGCCAACCCGCCACCTGTTCGGCATTGAACAGGCCTGGAATGCGCGCATAGCCCAGGCCGTTGGGTGAGGGCGAAACACCTTCGGTGATGATCAGTCCGGCCGTGGCGCGCTGGGCGTAGTAGCTGGCCATCAGCGCGTTGGCTGCGTTGTTTTCCACGGCGCGGCTGCGCGTCATGGGCGCCATGACGGTGCGGTTGGCAAGCTCAATGGAGCCGAGTGCGTAGGAATCAAAAAGCATGGGTTTCTTTCGTGGGTCAGGTTTGTAAAGGGGAGATTAAGGGCTGTAGATGTGTCTGATCTGTCGGTTTTCCAGAGCGCTTGCATTTTCTGAGGTAAATTGGGCCAGCCACTACCTGCCCCACATCATGACCGAAGTTCAAAGTCCCCTTGTGTCAAGCTACCTTCCTTCGGATGACCCCTTGCGCAGGACGCTGCACAACGAGGTGCATGCCAGGCCGCAGGCGCGCATCCGTATGCCGGCCCTGGTCGTATATGTGGCCGTCATCAACGAAGGCGTCAGCCGCGAGCAGGAGTGCGAGCACCTGCGCCAGTTGCCGGGTCAGCAGGATTTGGGGCTGGAGCGCATGCAGGGCAATTTTCTGCGCCTGCGCCTGGAGGGCTACACCCTGAAGTGGGAGCGCCACAGCGAATTCACGCGCTACTCCCTGGTGCTGCCGTTGCCCGATCAGGCCCTGCTGGGAGCGAGCGAGCCGCATTTACCTGAATTCTTGCAGTTGCCGCCGCAATGGTTGCGCAGCATCCCGGGGCGCACCATTGCGGCCATCCAGGTGGTGATGGTGCATGGCGATTTAGGCGATATGGAGGGCACGCTGGAACGGGCCCAACAGGGGTTTGGCGAACATCCGATCGTTGCCTCGGTGATGGGCCGCGGCGGTCACTCCTTGGTGCTGACCGATTTCATGCTGCGTGACAGTGGTTTCGAGCGCATGCTGGTGATTGCGCCCACGGGCACACCGCAAACTCGGGCCGGTCGTATCTCGCAGCGTCTGCTGGAACTGGAAACCTACCGCCTGATGGCCTTGCGCGGTCTGCCGGTGGCCAAGGAACTGGCGCCCATGCTGGGCGCCTCCGAAACCGAGCTGGCCGAGATCACCGGTCGTCTGGAAAACAAATCTGCTGCCGATCAGGACCTGCTCGACGCCTTGGTTTCGCTGTCGGCGCGGGTGGAGCGCGCCACCGCCGCGCATATGTACCGTTTCTCGGCCACCCGTGCCTATGAGGCCCTGGTGCTGCAGCGCATTGCCGAGCTGCGCGAGGCCACCATACCCGGCTTCCAGACCCTGGGCGAATTCATGCAGCGCCGACTGTCTCCGGCCATGGCAACCGTGGCGGCTACCGCGCAGCGGCTCACTTCGCTGTCCGAGCGGGTGGCGCGTGCCAGCGCCCTGTTGCGTACCCGAGTGGACATTGCCACCGAACTGCAGAACCAGCAACTGCTGGCCAAGCTCACGCGCGGCCAGGAAATGCAGCTGCACCTGCAGACCACGGTGGAAGGGCTGTCGATTGCCGCGATTTCCTATTACGTGGTCAGCCTGTTGCTGTACGGCGCAAAAGCGCTCAAGGCCACCGGCCTGCCGGTCAACCCAGAGGTGGCAGTAGGCGCATTGATACCAGTAATTCTGTGGGCGGTCTGGAGCGCCACGCGGCGCATCCACAAAAGCGTGACCGCCCTGACCCACCAGCCCTGAGGTCTGGCGGCCGCAGGTTCCTACAGGCGCGAGAGCAGCTCTGCCTTCTTGCTGCTGTATTCCTGTTCGCTCAAGAAACCGCGGCTTTGCAGGGCCGCCAGCTTTTCAATGCTGGCAAAAATATCGCTGTCGCCTGCAGAAGAAGCCACCGCGTTGTTGGTCGGTGCGTAGCTATTGCTATAGCTGGGGGCAGGGGCATAGATCGGTGCCGGGGCCAGGGGCGGCAGGCCGTTGATCGTGACCACCGGCAGGCGGGACAGATCCACATAGCCGTATTGGCTGGAGAACGTCACCGAATAGCCGCCGCTTTGCTGCTGCGAAACACCACCGATGTTGTGGTCCAGCGTGTCATACACAATGACCTGTCCGTTGGACTCTATGGCCAGGCGGTGCGCCTGGGAAAAATAGGCGTAACGCATGCCGTTCTGGCCGCCCGAGGTATTGGGAAACTTCAGGTCCGGACCCCACCAGTTGGGCTGCGCTGCCACTTCCACATACAGGCCGGGTTGGTTATAGCTCAGGCGCGACAGTTCGGCGCACAGGTTGTCGACGCGGCCCTTGAGGTAGTTGTTGAACATGTCGCCAATCATGGTCATGCCGCCCTGCATCCACTGGCCGGAACCACCAAATTCATAGTGGCTGAATTGCGCCATGCTGCCGTTGCCGTTGATCACGGAAGTGAGCATGCTTTGCACCGCATCAAAGCTGAAGCCGTGGCGCTGGGCGATGTCTTGTACGGCATTGACGCCAATGGGGGAGAGTTGAGCCATGGGATACCCAGGTTGAGTCGAAATCAAAAAAGCCCGAGTGCCACGCAACTTCGGGAAAACCCTGCACTGTAGTGCATTCCCAAGTTGGTGCATGAATCGGCCGCAACGGCGCTTAGGCGTAAGGCTCGGCCAGGGCCCTGGCATAGGGTTGCAAAAATAAGGCCAGTTCGTCCTTGGCAAAGGGTTTGGACAGAATGCCCAGCACCCTGATGTTGAGGCTTTCGCAGACCAGTCGGGCGGCTTGCTTGATGTCGCTGGACAGGCCGCTGCTGATAATCACCGGCTCCACCGGTTGCGACTCAGCCAGTTGGTAGATCAGCTCAAAGCCATCCACGTCGGGCATCGACAGGTCCAGCACCAGGGCGTGAAAAACCAGCGCGCGCCTGGCCAGGGCCAGCTCTGACGCGCACGTAAACGCTTGCGCCTGGTAGCCCAGCGCCTGCAGCATGCTGCAAATCAGCGCCAGCGTGGGCACATCGTCGTCCACCACGGCTATCTCTAAATGTTGACTATTTTGCATTCAATCCTCCCTTTGCCTCGCCTCTGAATCGCAACCCAGCGCGACCCAGCGTCCGTGCAAGGCCTCCAACGCATCGAGGTCGGCATTCCCGGCCAGTTCGCCGACCAAGGTGGCTGCCTCCTGGTTCTGCGGACAGCGCTTTTCCAAGGCCTTCGCCCAATCCTGCAGACGCCCCAGCCGTCCCATGCGGATCAGCTCGCCCAGGTTGTGTAGATCTTGTTCGGGCAGGGGCTGCAGGGCCATTGCGGCTCTCGGGATGTTCGGCGAAAACGCGGGCAAGTGCTGGAGTGGCCGACTGTGTGTAACGGCTTCAAAGCTCAGCTCCAGATCCAGCACAAAGCTGAAGTTGCTGCCGATGCCGCGCGTGCTTTGCACCGCAATCCGGCTGCCCATGCGTGTGATCCACTGGGCTGCAATGGCCAGTCCCAGACCCAGACCATGGATGTCTGCGGTATTGCTGCCGCGCTTGAGTGGCTCGAACACATGGTCCACATCGGCCGAGTCCATGCCGCGGCCATTGTCCTCCACCGAAAAGCGCAGCTTGCTGCGCTGCGCCTGGGGGCCTTCCAGCGACAGCGAAAATATCACCACACCGGCCCGCGTGTACTTGCAGGCGTTGTCCATCAGAATGCGCAACACCTGCGTCAGCCGCCCCTCGTCCACCACCATCGCGGTTGGCAGAGCCGCGCCCAACTGGATGAAAAACTGGTTGTCGGTATTTGCCGTGGCAGCGTCACCAATCAGGCGCAGGCTGTGCAGATAACCCTCTAGCACCACCAGCTCGGGCTCCAGCTGCTCCGGCGCAATCGTCGAATGGCTGTATTCCAGCAGGTCCTCAATCAGGCGCAACAGATGCATGCTGCTGCGTTCCACCACGCAGAGTTGCTGCAGCTCTTCGCCGCTGGCATTCTTTCGCATCAGGCTGACATGGCCCAGCATGGTGTGCAAAGGGGTGCGCAATTCATGGCTGACCGAGGACAGAAAGAGCGTCTTGGCGGCCTCGGCCCGTTCGGCGGCCTGGCTGCGTTCCAGCAGTTGCGCATTGCGGATAAGCAACTCGCTTTGGGTCGACTTGAGGTCTGAAATGTCGAGCACGATGACGATACCGCGCACCGGCTCTGCGGATAGCTGGGACAGCGCCACCAGGGCCGGGATGCGGCGTCCATCGGCGTGCAGGTATTCCTTTTCGTAGGGCAGGCTACCACCGCGAAGCGTCATCTGTTGGACGCTGCGCAGCGTGAGGTCCATGGTGTGCGGTGCGGTCAAGGTCTGCCAGTTCAGCTGCCCGGCCTCCAGCGCCTGTCGTTCCAGTCCGAGCATGTTCAAGAAGTAATCATTGGCTTCGAAAATCTCGCCATCCGGTCCGGCGATGAAGATGCCCACCACATTCGACGCCATCAGGGAGAAGCGCAAGTGCGTGCGCTCCGGTGCGCCCAGGCTCAAGACGCGCTCGACCACGCAAATGAATGCGCCCTCGTCCGAGTCCGCTCTGGCACTCCAGCGCCCACGCATGGATAGTTGGTTGCGGCGGCCTGCCAAGCGGAACTCGCGGTAAAAGCTGCTGCGCCGGGTAATGGCTTGTTGGACCTCGTGCTGCAGTTCCACCCGTGCACTGGCGTCCACAGCGGCCAGCAGATCCGTCAGGCTGCTAACCGGCGAAGCGCTGCAGCCCAGCAGCTGGCAAGCGGCAGCATCGGCAAAAAAGGTCTTGGTGTTGTCGCTGTAAGACCAGAAACCGGTATGGCCACCCTCGGCCAACAGGTTTAACAAGGCGAGGGCACTGGACATGCTCAGTCCGAGCCCGTCGCCAGTTGCTGATCACTCAAGCTGACCTGGCGGTAATCGCGCGGACCCAGGCCATAGCGGTGGCGAAAGGCACGCGAAAAGTCGCTGGCATTTTGGTAACCAGCCTCCTCTGCAATGGTCTGAATTTGCTGCTTGCCGCGGCAGAGTTTGGCCCTGGCCGTCTCCAGCCTTTGTGTGATCTGGTATTCGGAAACCGTCATGCCCAGGTGCTTGCGAAACAATTCGCTCAGGCGCCGTTCGCTCATGCCGAGCTTGCGCGCCAGTTTCTCCTGCGCCAACCATTCCTGCCCGGCTTCCTGCAGTAAGGCCAGTGCCGTCGTCACGAGTTTGTTTTCCCCATTGGCTTCCTGCATTGTCTTCGGCGGCAGTTCCACGGCAGCCGGGCCCCTCAGGCCGCCAGTGCGCAGGTGTACATAGACCCGGGCCATGACCTCCTCCGAACTAAAGGGCTTGCCGATGTAGTCCACGCCGCCCGCAGCAAAGCCATCGAGCTTGTGCTGCAGCCGGGTGTTGGCCGATAGAAATATCACCGGAATGGGGGCGGTGCGCGGGTCCGCCTTGAGCGCGCGGCAAACGGCATAGCCGTCCATGGCGGGCATGGCCACATCCAGCAGAATCACATCGGGCTGGCCCTCGCGCGCCTTGCGCAGACCATCGACCCCGTTGAGCGCCACCATGGCGTCAATCGGTTCGTTCTGGAAATAGCGCAGCAACAGCGCTACGGATTCCATCAGGTCATCAATGATCAGGATTTCTGCGCGCTGCATGGCTGGTGTGTGGATGGGAACGCAAAACGGAAGCAGTGCTTAACTTTCATTCATTCATACGACCGCATTATGTGTAGCGCGCGAGGATCCGCGTTCGTGGCGAAAAAAAATAGTCGGTCAATGCATGGAAAAAATGGGTTTATGCATACTTTTCCGTGCACCTGCCACCGATGATTGCGCCAAGCTGCGGGCCATCCAGGGCTTAGCCGCAGCATCAACAACAGAGGGGTGTTTGAAAAATGTCGAACAAGGCGGTGCTTGCAGAGTTCGAGAGCGGCCAAGCAACTCTGCAGCTTGCTGCGGCACCACGAATCGCAGCCCTGCAGGCGCAGGTCGGCCTGCTGCAAACCGTGGTCGACCGCGTGCCGGGCATGACCTACCAGTTTCAACGCATGGCCGACGGCCAGTACCGTCTACCCTTTGTCAGCCAGGGCGTGAACGACATACTGGAGCTCAGCGCAGAGGAGGTGCAGCGCGACGTGTCACTGACCTTCGGACGCATCGTGCCCGAGCATCTGCAGCGTATCCTCCAAGCCATTGACCAGTCCTTTGCCACGCTCAAGGGTTGGTCGGACGAGTGGCAGGTGAGCCTGCCGCGCCAGGGACTGCGCTGGCATCGCGGCATGAGTGCGCCTCCCCTGCGCCAGCCAGACGGCTCCACCCTCTGGGTGGCGCATGTGCAGGACATTACCGAGCAAAGGCAGCTGCAGGACGAGCTGGCATTGCACCGCGACAACCTGGGCGCCATGGTGCAGGAGCGCACGCTGGCACTGCACCAGGCGCTGGAGCAGGCCCAGAGCGCCAACCGCGCCAAGAGCGAATTTTTGTCCAGCATGAGCCACGAAATTCGCACCCCGCTCAACGGCATCATTGGCCTGGCCCAGGTGGGCATACGCACGCCGCAACTGGCCCAGGCCAGGCCCTACCTGACGCAAATTCAGGAATCGGGGCGCCTGCTGCTGGCGCTGGTCAACGACGTGCTGGATGTGGCCAAGATCGAGGCCGGCAAGCTCAGCCTGGAGCATGGGGTTGTCATGCTGCGCGAGAACATCGCACGCGCCGTGGCGCTGGTGCGTCCGCGCGCCGATGCCAAGGGCCTGGAGTTGCGCATCGAACTGGACCCAAGCCTGCCCACGGCGATTGTGGGCGACGATACGCGCCTGATCCAGGTGCTCAACAATCTGCTGAGCAACGCCGTCAAATTCACAGCCAAGGGCGCAGTCACCGTGCGCGCCTGCGCCTCGCTGGCAGAGGGCAGAGGATGGCTGCAAGTCTCGGTGCTCGACACCGGAATCGGCATGGGCGCCGACCAGATCGCACGCCTGTTCACCCCGTTTGCGCAGGGCGACACGTCGATTGCACGCAAGTACGGCGGCACTGGGCTGGGGCTGACCATTAGCAAGCAGCTGGTGGAGCTGATGGGCGGGCAGATCGACCTATCCAGCCAGGCCGGTCTGGGCTCTTGCTTTAGCGTGCGCCTGCCGGTACAGGTGGCCTTGGCGCCGACGTCGGCAGCCCAGGCCGAAAGCAGTGGCGCGACGCTGCAGCGCCTGGCGGGCATGCGCATCCTCGCGGCCGAGGACGATCCGGTCAACCAGTGGGTGCTGCGCGAGCTGCTGGAACAGGAAGGGGCCGTCATCCAGATTGAGGCCGACGGTCTGCTGGCACTGGACCTGCTGGCCGGCGCACAGCACTTTGATGCCCTGGTGACCGACATCCAGATGCCCGGCATCAATGGCTATGAAACGGCGCGCCGTGCCCTGGACTTGCGCCCGAGCCTGCCGGTCATTGGCCTGAGCGCCTACGCCATGCCGCAGGATAGCCAGCGCTGTCTGGATGCCGGCATGCGGGCCCACATCACCAAACCCGTGGACGTGAACCAGTTGGTGCATGTCTTGCTGCAGGCCTGCGATCGGGTCGCCGCCACGCCAGCGTCCGCGGCCGAAGCCGCCCGGTCGCTGGTGGACTGGGCCGAGCTGGACCAGCGCCTGAACAAGGCGGCCAGCCGAAGGCAGTTCTTGCAGACCTTTGTGGACTTTTATGCCGACGTACCCGCAGCCATGTTGCGTCATCTGTCAGCGGGCGAGCATGAGGCGCTGCAGCAGCTGGTGCACAAGCTGCAAGGCTCGGCCGGCTTTCTGGGTGCTGCTGGCACCCAGGCCAAGGCGCAACAGCTGGAATTGCTGCTGATGCACTCAAGCGTCCTTCCTGGTGACCTGGTGCAACAACTGGCGGCCCGGCTGGACCAGTTGTTGGCTCAGGTTGTCCAGCGTTTGCAAGAGCCGAACAGCGCTACCTAAGCCCATGACAAGCCCGGCAGCCACGGCTCAGGACTCTAGCGAGCGCAGCATCAGCGTTGTTGCCGCAGCGCCCGCCATGCACTTCACTCTGCAGCGCCATGCCGATGGGCTTTACGCCTGCGCCGCATGCAGCGAAGCCTGTGTTGATGGGCTGCAGCTGGCGCGGGCTGCCAGGCCTGCAGACTGGGTCCGGCAGTGGTTCAACCGGGTCTTGCCCACAGACCTGCCAGGCATTGTTTTTGCCATCGAGACTGCGGCTCTCAACCGTCGGCCGCTGCAGCTGCAATGGAGCCACCATATTCCGGGCCAAGGCATCCAGTCCCTGCAACTGCGCTCCGGTGAACCCCAGCCCCTGGCCGATCGCAGTCAGCTGTGGCGGTGCCAGGTGCTAGCTACTTTTTGAATTTTCAGGAGGAAATATGAACGTGCAATTTGAAGGCAGGAATGTATTGACGGACCTGCACGCCTTGATTGACAGCCAGCTCGATGCGCTGGATTTTGGCGTCATCGCCTTTGACGCAGGCATCGTGGTGCGGCGCTACAACCTGACCGAATCCCAGGCCACCGGGGTCAAGCCGGAGCGGGTCATAGGCTGCCATCTGTTTACCGAAGTGGCGCAGTGCATGAACAACTTCATGGTGGCGCAAAAGTTTCTGGACGCGAGCGAAGCCGCACGCCCCCTGGACGAGAGCCTGGACTTTGTGCTGACCTGGCGCATGCGCCCGACTCCGGTCAAGCTGCGCCTGCTCTCCCATCCCGACATCGGTTTGCAGTATCTGCTGCTCAAGCGCACCTCTTGAGCGGAGCAGGCGATGCCACAGAACTTTGAAACCTTGTACGAGGAGCTGCTGCAGTTTCTGTACCGCACCCCCTGGGGACTGGTGCAGGCCACGCGCAAGGGCGATATCCAGATGCTCAACCCGGTGGCCGCCAAGCTGCTGATGCCGCTGGCATTCAACGGGCGCTTGGATAACATTTTTGATCTGTTGCGCAGCGGCCGACCCGAACTCCAGGCCCTGGTGGAAGCCAGCACGCAGCCCTATTGCGTGGTCTGCGAAGACCTGCCCCTGCCCGGCATGTACCAGCAGGTCGTGGGGGCCGCGCCCAGCAGTGTGAGCATCAGCATCTTCGCGCAGAATCAGGACCTGCTGATGCTGGTGTTGCGCGAGTCATACCTTGTGGAGCGGGTCGGCAACCCGAGCCAGGCGGCGGAACTGCATGCGCTACAAAATCTGCAGCAACTGGGCGTGATCAAGACGCGTCAGGCCCTGGTTCACTGGTCCAATCCGACGGCGCAACGCATGCTGGGCTATTCGGGCAAGCAGTTGCTGGGCGCCCCGTTTACCGATCTGTTTGCCAATGGCGTGGGCGAAATGCTGTTGGAAGCCTGCATGCCCACCCTGATGGCGGGCGCCAGCTACTCCAACCGTCTGACCCTGTTGCCACGCTCGGGCGGCACTGTGACGCTGGACCTCACCGCCACCAGCACTGCCCAGCCGGAAATTCTCTGGACCTTGATGGAGGTAGTGGCTTGAGGATAGGTCGATGGGTCGGCATTGGAAGGTGCCAGTTCGGGGAATTGTCCGCAGGCCGGCAACAATAGGGCCCAAATTTTGGTTTTATCCTGACCTAAGTCAGTTTCATGGCCTTGGTTTGGTGAACAATGGGTGCCTAGCCATCCGGCGGGCGGATGCATCCATTACAAAGACCCATATGAATCTCACAAACATCGGGATAGGCAAGCGTCTGGGCATTGGATTCGGGATTGTCATCCTGCTTCTGGTGCTGGTCGCGACAATTGCAGTCAGCCGCATCAACCACATGAGCGACAGCGCCAACAGCATCCTCAAGGACCGCTATGTCAAGGTGGCGATGCTCAATGAAGTCCAGGATCACCAGAACAACCAGGCGCGCTTTCTGCGCAATGCCATCATTTCGGCCAAGGACGCCGAGCAAATGAAGTCCTGGCTGCTCAAGTCGGACGCCGAGTCCACCGCCAACACCGAACTGTTCAACAAACTTAAACCGCTGGTCCGCAGCCAGACAGGGCTGGCATTGATGGAGGCTACTTTGCCCAAGCGAGCGGTCTATGCCGAAGCGCGCGGCAAGCTGACCAAGCTGCTGGAGGAAGGCAAGTTGGATGAAGCTGGAAGCTATCTGCTGGTGGACTTCCAGACTCCGCAAAAGGAATATTTTGATGTCGTGCAGGCGTTGATCATCCACCAGGAAGATGCGATGGCCCGAGACGGCCAGACCATGGAGGCGGATGGTGTGTTTGCCAAGAGCATGACCGAGGGCTTGACCGTATTAGCCGCGCTGATTGCCGCCTTGGTGGCGGTGACTCTGGCGCGCTCGATTACCGGGCCTATTGGCGAGGCCGTGGCCTTTGCCTCCAAGGTGGCCGGTGGAGATTTGAGCTCCAGCGTCTCCAACCGTTACGGCGATGAGACCGGTGCGCTGCTGGCAGCCTTGGGCCATATGCAGGAAAACCTGGTGCGCATTGTGGGCAACGTGCAGCGTGGCTCCGAAGGGGTGGCCACCGCCAGCGCCGAAATTGCCCAAGGCAATAACGACCTGTCGGCGCGTACCGAGCAACAGGCCAGCGCGCTGGAGCAGACGGCCGCCTCAATGGAAGAGCTGAGCTCCACCGTGCAACAAAATGCCGACACGGCGCGCAAGGCCAACCAGCTGGCCATGACGGCATCCGGCGTTGCCATCCAGGGCGGCGAGGTGGTGGGCCAGGTGGTCCAGACCATGAAGGGCATCAACGACGCCTCGCGCAAGATTGCCGACATCATCGGCGTGATCGATGGCATTGCCTTCCAGACCAATATCCTGGCGCTGAATGCCGCCGTGGAAGCCGCGCGTGCCGGAGAACAGGGGCGTGGCTTCGCCGTTGTGGCCAGCGAGGTGCGTTCCCTGGCTGGACGCTCGGCCGACGCCGCCAAGGAAATCAAGACCCTGATCGGCGCCAGCGTGGAGCGGGTGGAGCAGGGTACGACCTTGGTCGATCGGGCCGGAGCCACCATGAGCGATCTGGTGGATTCGATCAAACGGGTGACCGATTTGATGGCCGAAATCAGCGCTTCCAGCAGCGAGCAGGCCGCCGGTGTCAGCCAAGTGGGCGAGGCCGTGACGCAAATGGACCAGGTGACGCAGCAGAATGCCGCATTGGTGGAAGAAATGGCCGCTGCCGCGTCGAGCCTGAAGTCTCAGGCCAGCGAGCTGCAGCAAACCGTGGCGGTGTTCAAGCTGGGGTCCGGAGCACAAGCGGCCTTCCTGCCCAAGGCCCATGTCCGGGCGCCCGCTCAAAAGGCCGCGCCCTTCAAGGGTCAGGAGCGTCGCCTGGATGCGCCCGCACCGCGCCCGGCACCGGCAGCAGCCGCACGGCCTGCACCCATGAGGGCAGCCGTTGCGCTGCCCAAGCCCGCCGCCGCGAAGCCTGCTGCCAAGCCCGCACCCAAGGTGGTGGCATCGGCCAGCAAGTCCGATGACGAGTGGGAGACTTTTTAAAACAACACCACGCCGCGGATCGACTCGCCGCTCTTCATCAGCTCGAAGCCCTTGTTGATGTCTTCGAGCGGCATGGTGTGGGTGATCAAGCTGTCGATGTTGATCTTGCCTTCCATGTACCAGTCCACTATTCTTGGCACATCGGTGCGGCCCCTGGCGCCGCCAAAGGCCGAGCCCTCCCACTTGCGGCCTGTCACCAACTGAAACGGCCGGGTGCTGATTTCGGCACCGGCCTCGGCCACGCCGATGATGATGCTGCGGCCCCAGCCCTTATGTGTGCATTCCAGCGCCTGGCGCATCACCTGGGTGTTGCCAATGCACTCAAAACTATAGTCGGCGCCGCCATCGGTTAACTGCGTGATGGCATCGACGATATTGCCGCCCGCTGCCTCAATGTCCTTGGGGTTCAGGAAGTGCGTCATGCCAAATTGACGCGCCATGGCTTCGCGTGCCGGGTTCAAATCCACGCCAATGATCTTGTCGGCGCCCACCATCTTCAGCCCCTGAATCACGTTCAGGCCAATGCCGCCCAGACCGAACACCACGGCGTTGGCGCCGGCCTCCACCTTGGCCGTGAAGATCACCGCACCAATGCCGGTGGTGACGCCGCAGCCGATGTAGCAGACCTTGTCAAAGGGCGCGTCCGAGCGGATCTTGGCCAAAGCGATCTCTGGCACCACGGTGTAATTGCTGAAGGTGCTGGTGCCCATGTAGTGAAAAATCGGGTCGCCATTCAGGCTGAAGCGGCTGGTGGCGTCGGGCATCAGGCCCTTGCCTTGCGTGCCGCGGATCAGCTGGCACAGATTGGTCTTGCGGCTCAAGCAGAACTTGCAGCTGCGGCATTCCGGCGTGTACAGGGGGATGACATGGTCGCCCTTCTTGAGGGTGGTGACGCCCGGTCCCACATCGACCACAATGCCCGCGCCCTCGTGGCCCAGGATGGCGGGGAATATGCCCTCGGGGTCGGCGCCGCTCAGGGTGTAGTAATCGGTGTGGCAGATGCCGCTGGCCTTGATTTCGACCAGCACCTCGCCCGCGCGGGGGCCTGCTAAGTCAACGGTTTCAATGGTCAGCGGTTGACCGGACTTCCAGGCGACGGCGGCTTTGGTTTGCATGGGATTTCCTTGGTGCGTAGGGGGGCGGTGAGCGTCTGCAATCGGTGGCTTGTCTGCGATTATGGTTTGTAAGGCCGCAGCCGAAGTGAACGCGCCAAATCGGCTGTCCGACTTAGGCACGTTAAGCTCAAGCTCCTTGAATAGGAGTAGTGAATGATCGAAGGACTGGTAGCGGGCAACATCTGGGGCGAACCCGAAAAGCGCATGGGCAAGAACAGCAGCATTTTTGTCGTGGCCAAGGTGCGGGCGCAGGGCACGCAGCCGGAGTTGGTGATCACCAATGTGATCGCCTTCGACACTGTGGTTTGCAAAGACCTGCTGGCGCTGCGCGATGGCGACGCCGTGTCGCTCTGCGGCAGCCTGTCGCCCAAGGTCTGGATCGACAAGCAGGGTGTGAGCCGCGCCGCGCTGGACATGATTGCCAGCCGGGTGATGGTTCTTGAGGCGAGCGCGCAATAGGTGCCAGCGCGGTGTGCCATGAAAGGCCATTGCAGACCGGGCTGCGCTTAGCCCAGCGGCTGCCGATAATGGGCGATGTCCAAGACCACACTCTCCATGCTCGATCTGGTGGCCGTCCGCGAGGGCGGTAGCGTTGCCGAGGCGATTGCCATCGCCGTGCAAACCGCGCAGCACGCCGAGCAACTAGGCTTCACCCGCTACTGGCTGGCCGAGCACCACAACATGCCGGGACTGGCCTGCTCGTCCACCGCTGTGCTGGTCGGCCATATCGCCGCCGCAACGAAAAGCATACGCGTGGGCTCGGGCGGCATCATGCTGCCCAACCATGCGCCGCTGGTGGTGGCCGAGGCCTTTGGCACGCTGGAGGCCATTTACCCGGGTCGCATCGATCTGGGTCTGGGCCGCGCGCCCGGCACCGACCAGATCACCATGCGCGCCCTGCGCCGCAACCGCGCCGAGACCGAGGAGGACTTTCCACGCGAGGTGGCCGAACTGCAGCAGTTGCTGGGGCCCATCCAGCCCGGCCAGCGCGTGATCGCCTCGCCCGGTGCGGGCACCAAGGTGCCGATCTGGCTGCTGGGCAGCAGCCTGTTTTCGGCGCAGCTGGCAGCGCAACGCGGCCTGCCCTATGCCTTTGCCTCGCACTTTGCGCCGCGCATGCTGATGCAGGCCATAGATCTCTACCGCAGCATGTTCCAGCCATCTGCCACGCTGGCCAAACCGCGTGTGGTGGTGGGTGTCCCGCTGGTGGCCGCCAGCACAGACGACGAGGCGCAGTTCCTGGCCAGCAGCATCTTCCAGCGCGTCTCGGGAATTGTGCGCGGCGAGCGAAAGTCGCTGCAGCCGCCGCTGGCAGGCTACCTGGAAAGCCGCGACCATCAAGAGCGCGCCGCGATTGCCGACTTTTTGGCCATGGCCGTGATCGGCGGACCGGCCACGGTGGCCGAGCACTTGAAAAAAATCGCCGAAGTGACCGAGGCCGACGAGCTGATGCTGGTCTGCGATATTTTCGATACCAAGCTGCGCCTGCGTTCGTTAGAGATTGCAGCGGCGGCCATGTCCGCCTGAGTAGGGGTAGCGCTTAGCGCAGCTGCGTCTTCAACAGCAGCAGTCGCTCGGTGCGCGAAATGGCAATGCGGGCGCAGGCATCGATGATGCGGTCTAACATCTCCGGCGCCAGCGTTGCCAGAAATTCCACGGGGCCGATTTCGCCTGCCACCATGCGCCCGGAATTGAGCAATGCCACAGCACTCCCGGCGGGTCCCAGGCAACGGTACATATATGCCGTCAGAGGGGAGACGGTCAGGTCATTCTTGGAGTCCTGGGGTCTGCCCTTTTCCAGCAGCAGCAGGATTTGCGTGTCCAGGCCCGGCGTGTCGGGGCCTTGTGGCAGGTAGTCCTCAATGCGTTCCGGTACGCCCTGTGGGGAGCGGATGTCGCCCAAAAACATGGACACCGGGCCGTTGCCGCCGGTGGCTCTTGCCAGCGCTTCGATGATGCTGATGGAGGTGATCTTCAGGCGCAAGAAGGCGCAGGTAAAGTCGATATTGGTGGCAGCGGCTGCCGTCAGACGCAGGAACTCCTGCGGCGAGGGTTGCTCGCCGTAGCGGCTGAACACACGCCCGGGTTGCAGGGAGTCCAGAAACGCCTGCATGCGGCTCAGCGCTTCGCGGTAATCCTGCAGGGTGTAGACGCCCACCGAGGCCAGGGGCGCATTCGATTCTTCAATCAGCAGCCAGGTGGCGGACACGAAGCGGGCCGGATCGGGCTCGGCAAAGCCGCCCACATCGCGATTGGCCATGCGGATAGCGTCGCTCATCACAGCGCCAACATAGCTATCAAGCGCGGCCCCATCCGACATTCCCAGCCGCTTGCGTGCCTGCTGGCGCACCCGTTCTGCCAGGGCCTGGCTGCAGTCCCGGCCATCGGCTTCGGGCGCGCGAAAGGGCACCGTCGCCTCGATGCAGGCGAGCACGGCAATCAGGTCTGGTTCTGCGAGATGCGGCTGCAGCAGGCGTGCGGCCACCACGGCACTGAAGAATTCGTTCATGCCCCCAAAAAGCGGCAGCGCCTGGCCGGAATGAAAGCCAAACAGTTCCAGGCAGAGCTGCAGGGTGCGGTCGTCGGCGGCGATGTCGCGCAGCAACATGTCGTCGCCCAAGCGGCGCGCCAGGGGGTGCAGCAGGTCGGCCGCCCGGGCTGGGAAACCGTCGTCCAGCTGGATATAAACGAGGTCGTGAAAGCTGGCCGCCAGCACCTGGCGTGGGCTCATGCCTTCGCACATGTAAAGCGCATGGCCCGAGCTATGGTAATGCCGTCTGGGACTTTCCATGGCGCTGTGGATCAGCACTGCCATGTGTTCAACCTGCGCTATGGAAACCCGGGCCTGCAGTGCGTCAAACGAGGCCTGCAGAAGCTGGATGAAGCGGTTGATGTTGGCAATCGTCATGCTGCTTTCAAGGGTAGGTGGGTTCGCCGTCGCGTGCTGGAATGGTATCGTACACAAGCACCTCAACAACACCTCGCGGGAAGTCTATGGAAAAGAAAGCCGGTTTGCGTTGGGCCTGGTTATTGCCCTTGCTACCCGTGCTGCTCGGTGTACTGTTGCTGGACAGCCCCGGCCAAAGGGCCTTGCGCAATAGTCAGTTTGACCAGTTCCAGCGTTGGCATCCGCGCGTCTACGAAGCCGTTCCGGTGCGGGTGCTTGACGTGGACGAAGAAAGCCTGGCCCGCTTGGGGCAGTGGCCCTGGCCACGCACCCGGGTGGCCGAACTGCTGAACAAGCTGGGTGCTGCCGGCGTGGCAGCGGTGGGATTTGACGTCCTATTTGCCGAACCCGACCGCACCTCGCCCAAGGTGGCGGCCGAGCAATGGAACTTGAGCGGCCAACAGCGTGCCACGGTGTTAGCCCTGCCCGACCACGACGCCGTCCTCGCCAACAGCCTGGAGCAGGGCGACGCGGTGTTGTGCTTTGCCGGACTGGATGGAGCGGGCCAGGTCGGCGCCGCGCGGGTGGCAGAGTCGCGCATGCCGCTGCAAAAATCGCGATTTGTTTATTTGGGTGAGCCGCAGCCCCGTTGGCTGCATCACTTTGATGCGGCAGTCAGTTCCTTGCCGGCTCTTGAAAAGGCGGCCAAGGGCAACGGCGCCATGAACTTTGTGCCCGATGGCGACGGTGTGGTGCGCCGCGTGCCGCTGGTGTTTCAGATGGGCGGCACGCCAGTAGGCACCCTGGTAAGCGAGACGCTGCGCGTGGCTCAGGGCAGCAACAATGTGGTGCTGAAAAGCGCGGGGCATGACAGCGGCCTGGCCGAGGTCCGCGTCGGCGACGCCGTCATCCCGACCACGGCGCAGGGTGAGATGTGGCTGCATTACACCGAACCTGTGAAGGCGCGTACGGTGCCGGCCTGGAAGCTGCTGGCGGGCCAGGTGCCTGCCGATCAGCTGGCCGGTCACATCGTGCTGCTGGGCAGCTCGGCCCAGGGTCTGGTGGATCTGCGCTTCAGCCCCATGGGCCTGATGCCCGGCGTGGAGGCGCACGCGCAGGCACTGGAGCAAATCCTGAGCAAGCATTTTCTGGAGCGTCCGAGCTGGGCGCGTGGCCTGGAGTCGCTGGTGCTGACGCTGTGCTGCCTGCTGGTGGGTCTGCTGGCCATGCGCCTGCGTGCCTTGGCGGCGGCTTGCGCCACCCTGGTGCTGCTGGTGGGACTGCTGGGCGGCGCCTGGTGGGCCTTTGTGTCGCAGCGCCTGCTGCTGGACGCGGCCACGCCGGCCCTGGGTGTGCTGCTGAGCTACATGGTCTGCAGTCTGTGGCAACACTTCAGCAGCGAGCGCGAGCAACGCTGGATCAAGAGCGCCTTTTCGCGCTACGTCTCGCCCAACCGTGTCGCCCACCTGGTGGCGCACCCGGGCGACATGGCTCTGGGCGGACGGCGCCAGACCTGCAGCTTTGTCTTCACCGACTTGACCGGCTTTACCGGCCTGATGGAAAGCATAGATCCGGCACTGGCGGTCAGCCTGCTCAACGACTATCTGGACCAGATGGTTGCGATTGCCTTTCGCTTTGACGGCACACTGGACCGCATCGTGGGCGACGCCGTGGCCATCATGTTCTCGGCGCCGGTGCCCCAAGTGGACCACCGGGAACGGGCCCTAGCCTGTGCGTTGGAAATGGACGCGTTTGCCAATGGCTTTTCCAGCCAGGTTCAGCGGACCGGCATAGCCTTTGGCATGACCCGCATCGGCGTGCACTGCGGCGAGGTGATTGTGGGCAACTTTGGCGGCAGCACCATGTTTGACTACCGCGCACTGGGTGACCCGGTCAACACCGCAGCAAGGCTGGAGAGTGTTAACAAGCAGCTGGGCACGCGCATCTGTGTGTCGGAAGACATACTGCGTGGCAATCCGGATGCCCTGGTGCGAGCGGTAGGTAGGCTGTTGCTCAAGGGCAAGGAGCAGGCCTTGGCGGTGTTTGAGCCGGTGTTGGAAGATGCGCTGGTACGCGCGCCGCTGGAAGAATACCGCGCCGCCTTTGATGCCATGCAGCTGGAGTTGCCCGAGGCCGCCAGTCGCTTTGCACAGCTGGCTCAGGCCTGGCCGCAGGACCCCTTGGTGCAACTGCATCACCAACGCCTAAGCGCCGGGGAGCGCGGCGACCTGATGGTGATGAGCGAGAAATAACTAGCGGATGGAAACTTCTACGCGCCGGTTGCGTGGTTCGGGCGTCTGGTCGGGCGTTGGCACCAGCAGGTTGCGCTTGCCGTGCGACTCCACCGTCAGCGCATCGACCTTCAGGCCCCGGCTCTTGAGCAAATCCGCCACCACCTGGGCGCGTTTGAGCGACAGGGCATCGTTCAAATCCGCGTTACCCACGGTATCGGAATGTCCGATGATGGACATGTCAGCCGTTGCGCGTTCTTCGGGCTCTTTCAGAATTTGCGGTATCAGAGCCAGGGACGCCGCCGTCAACTGTGTTCCGCCACTCTCAAAATAGAGGAAGAAGTGCTCTGGCAACTGTGGCCTTGCGGTGATGGCAACGTCGAAGTCTTTTTGGAATCTGACGTCGTCCGATGGTGCTGCCGGGGTCGAGCCGTCCAGCAAGGCGGCGTAATGCGCCTGATCAATCACTTGCTGGCCACGCGGGCCGCTGATCAGCACCTTGCCGACGCTGCCGTCGGGGCTGGCCAGCAGGGTCACGTAAGACCGGTTTTGGTGTGGCGGTGGTGTCGCGCAACCGGCCAGCAAGGCCAGGCAGATGCTGGCCAGCAGGCGGCTTGAGAGGGCAGTGCGCTTCATTGCTCAGCCCCTTCTACCAGCACCACAAATTGGGTGCCGCGCACGCCAATGGTTCCGGTGGGGGTCTTTACCGACACTGCATCGGGCTGCAGTTTGGCGATCACGCCCGACACGTAGTTCATGCTGCCCTTGGCCAGCTTGGTGCCCAGCTTGAGCTTGCCCTGAGCCGGTGCATACAGGTATTCGTCCACGCTCAACTCGGTGTCGGGACCAAAGGACATCACGGTGTCGTCCTTGAAGGTGACGCCCATGCTGCTCTTGGGCCCGGTCTTGAGCTGGCTGCCCTGGAATAAAGGCGTTCCCAGTTGGGCCGCCACCTTGTTTTTGCCGGTGGTGACAGAGGCTTCGCCCGACAGGGTCTTGACGTAGCCGATGGCGGAATCATCCGCCCAGGCCGACAGGGAAGCTGCCAGCAGAAAATAAAAAGCGATGGATTTGATCTGCATGACGTACTTCTGAAAGTGGCTGGCGGCAGATCTTACACCGCAGGCGTATAGCGTTCGACCTGCACGGCGCAGTCGTAAAAGGTGGCGGCCCGACCCATGTCGGTCAGGCGCTCGCTGGTGAGCTCGTTCACATTGCTGCCGTCCAGGCCGAGCTTGCGCCACCACACGCCCAGGCCATTGACGACCCCGGGGCGGGCACGCTGGTTGACGCGCACGCTGCAGCGGTAGCTGCCGCGGTCATTGAAAATGCGTACAAGGTCACCGGATACGACGCCCCGCTGCTCCGCATCGTCCGCGTGCATTTCCAGCAACGGCTCACCCTCGATGTCGCGCAGGCTTTTGACATTGACAAAGGTGCTGTTGAGAAAGTTGCGCGCCGGCGGCGAGATCATGGCCAACGGGTAGATGTCGCCCGCCTTCGCGGTTTCGTAGTTGGGCAGGTAGTCGGGCAGGCCGTCTTGGCCCAGATCGACCAGGCGCTGGCAGAAGAACTCGCATTTGCCGGAGGGGGTCGGGAAGCCGCCCTGCGCAAATGGCGCATCGGCCAGCGTCATGGTGGCAAAACCTTGCTTCAGCAGTTCGTCAAAATCTACCTTCTCGCCAAAGGCCTGGCGCACCAGAGTCAGGTCGTCATCGGCAAAGCAGGGCTCGGTGAAACCCAGGCGCGCGGCCAGCTCGCGGAATATGGCGGTGTTGCTGCGCGCCTGGCCCACCGGTGCAATGGCCGGGCGATTCAACACCACGTCGGTATGGCCGTAGGTGGTGTGGATATCCCAGTGCTCCAGCTGGGTGGTGGCCGGCAGAATGTAGTCGGCGTAGTCGGCGGTATCGGTCTGGAAATGTTCCAGCACCACGGTAAACAGCTCTTCCCGCGCAAAGCCTTGCACCACCCGGCCGGAGTCCGGTGCCACGGAGACGGGATTGCTGTTGTAGACGATCAAGGCTTCCACCGCGGGGCCAAATTCCGGGCTGGTAGTTTGTAAGAGCGCACCGCCAATGGCGCTCATGTTGAGGGTGCGCGGCTGGCGTGCGCCCAACAAATCGGGGCGCTGTAGCGCGGCCTTGTTGGTGGGGAAGGCGCCGGAATTGGATAGCAGCAGGCCACCGGCGCGTGATTTCCAGGCGCCGGTGAGGGCCGGCAGGCAGGCCACTGCGCGCACCGCATTGCCACCGCCACGCGTGCGCTGCATGCCATAGTTCAGACGTATCGCCACGCTCTTGCCGGCCTTGCAGGCTTCACCATATTCGCGTGCCAGGCCTTCTATTTCTGCCGCCGTGATGCCGCAGACCTCGGCCGCGCGCTGTGGGCTCCATTGCAGGGCACGCTCGCGCAAGGCTTCCCAGCCGACGGTGTGCTGGGCGATGTAGTCGGGGTCAAGCCAGTCGTTGCGGATCAGTTCAAACATCATGGCCAGGGCCAAGGCGGCGTCGGTGCCCGGGCGCAGTGCGATGTGCTGATGGCATTTCTCGGCGGTCTCGGTCCGGCGCGGATCGATGCAGATGATTTTTGCGCCAGCGCGTTTGGCGCTCTGCACATGGCGCCAGAAATGCAGATTGCTGGCAATCGCATTGCTGCCCCAGATCAGGATCAGATCGGACTCGGCAAAGAACTCCATCTTCATGCCTAGCTTGGCACCCAGGGTGTATTCCAGCGCGGTGGCTCCGGCAGAGGAACAAATGGTGCGGTCCAGCAGCGAGGCACCCAGTTTATGGAAGAAGCGCGCAGCCATGCCGTCGCCCTGCACCAGGCCCATGGTGCCGGCATAGCTATAGGGGAGGATGGCCTGCGGATTGCGTGCCGCAATTCCCTTCAATCGCGTGGCAATATCGCTGAGCGCGGCATCCCAGCACACCGCCTCGAACTGGCCGCTGCCCTTGGGGCCTGTGCGTTTGAGCGGTGTGAGAATGCGCTCCGGGTGGTAGCTGCGCTCGGTATAGCGCGACACCTTGGTACACAGCACGCCGGCGGTGTGCGTGTGCTCAGGGTTGCCGTGGACCTTGATGGCCACACCGTCTCGCACGCTGGTCAGCAGCGAACAGGTGTCGGGACAATCGTGTGGGCAAGCACCGAGCACTTCAAAGCTGCCGGTAGCGATAGGGGGGAAGGAAGAAACGTGCATGGCGTATGGTAATTCTTACGGCGCCATAATGTTTGCATGAAGCTGATCTCCAACATAGTTTCCGCGGCGCCCGCTATGGCCGCCATACGCCGTGATTTGCATGCCCACCCGGAGCTGTGTTTTCAGGAGCTGCGCACCGCCGATGTGGTTGCGGCCAAGCTCACCGAATGGGGCATCCCGATTCACCGCGGCTTGGGTACCACCGGTGTGGTGGGGATTATCAAGACGGGCAGCAGCGAGCGCGCCATCGGTCTGCGTGCCGACATGGATGCGCTGCCGCTGCAGGAGTTCAACACCTTTGCCCATGCCAGCGTGCATGCCGGCAAGATGCACGCCTGCGGCCACGACGGCCACACCGCTATGCTGCTGGCGGCGGCCCAACACCTGGCGACTCACCACAATTTTGATGGCACGGTGTATCTGATTTTTCAACCGGCCGAAGAGGGCGGAGGCGGTGCCCGGGAAATGATCAAGGAGGGGCTGTTCAAACAGTTTCCCATGGATGCGGTGTTTGGTATGCACAACTGGCCGGGCATGGAACTGGGCCAGTTTGCCGTCAGTGCCGGACCGGTAATGGCCTCGAGCAACGAGTTCAAAATCACGATTCGCGGCAAGGGCGGCCACGCTGCCATGCCGCACAACGCGCTCGATCCGGTGCCTGTGGCAGCGGCCATGGTGCAGGCCTTTCAAACCATCATCAGCCGCAACCTGAAACCGATTGAGGCCGGTGTCATTTCGGTCACCATGATTCACGCCGGCGCAGCCACCAATGTCATTCCGGATAGCTGCGAGCTGCAGGGCACGGTGCGTACCTTCAGCATTGCCGTGCTGGACCAGATCGAGCAGCGCATGCGGGTAGTGGCCGAGCATACGGCGGCTGCATTCGGACTGAGCTGTGCATTTGAGTTCCGTCGCAATTACCCGCCCACCATCAACGCCGCGTCCGAGGCCGACTTTGCGCGCGGCGTCATGGCCGAACTGGTGGGGCCACAGCGCGTGATTGCGCAGGAACCGACCATGGGCGCAGAAGACTTCTCGTTTATGCTGATGGAAAAGCCAGGCTGCTATGTGTTCATAGGCAATGGTGACGGCACGCACCGCGACATGGGCCACGGCGGCGGGCCCTGCATGCTGCACAACCCGAGCTACGACTTTAATGACGCGCTGATTCCGTTGGGTGCGAGCTATTGGGTGCGGCTGGCTGAGGCCTGGCTCAGGCCTGTCTGAAGCAGTCAGGCGGTTTTGTTCAGCAAGCGGCCATTTTCAAACCGGTCCAGCGCCTTGGAAATTTGAATCGCCGCCGCACTGGGGTATTGCTGAATCACTTCCTTGGTGCTGCGGTCTGTCAGTTGAATCACGGCGCGACCGCTGGTCTGGTCCACCACAAAGGCCAAGGCCGGGTTGAGTCGATCCATTTTTGCCTGCAATTCAAGCACCTGGCTGGCCAGCTTGGACGCTGTCACGGCCTTGGGAGCTGCCTGGCTGATTGGCTTTGCTGATGTGTCGTCGGCCGTGCTGGGCTGTACCGATGCAAGCGGAGCGCTCTTGCGGCTAGCCGACGCGGGCGCGTTCACCACGCTGGCCAGGCCAGATGCAATGGTGGAGGAAGAAACGGCAATCATTTGCCTATTCTTCGGACGTTTTTCCGAGATCTTGAGGATTGCTTGTGTAAAGTTGCGCTCAGCGCACCCGGCCGCTGTCCTTCAGTGCCTGCGCTGGAAGTCCTGCATGAAGTCCAGCAACTGGTCTACAGCCGCCAGGCCCAGGGCGTTGTAAATGGAGGCCCTGATGCCGCCAATGGCGCGGTGACCGCCCAGGCCCGAAAACCCGGCAGCGCTGGATTCGGCCAGAAAGCTGGCTTCCAGTTCCTTGGATGGCAGTTCAAACACGGTGTTCATCAGGGAGCGGTCCGCAGGCTTGGCGCGACCCCGGTAAAAGCCGCCGCTGCCATCGATAAAACCGTAAATTTTCTGCGCCTTCTGCTGATTGATCGCATCCACCTTTTTCAGGCCACCGATCTGGTGCAGCAGCCAGCGCGTGACCAAGAGCGTGACATAAATGGAAAAAACCGGCGGTGTATTGAAGTTGGAATGGCTGGCGATCTGGGTGCCGTAGTTGAGAAAATCCGGCAGATCGCGGTTGACCGATTCCAGAATCTCATCGCGCAGCAACACCATGGTGACGCCCGCCGGGCCAATGTTCTTTTGCGCGTGGGCGTAGATGATGGAGAAGCGCTCGGCCTCGCAGGGGCGGGACAGAAAGTCCGAGGACATATCGCAGACGCGCGGCACATCGTCCCGGCCCAGCACCCGTTGAAACTGCAGTCCTTCGACCGTCTCGTTGGACACATAGTGCAGGTAACTGGCGTCCTCTGAGAATGCCAGCTCGTCGTCGGTGGGCAGGCAACGATAGCCGCTGGACTCACCGCTCCAGATCACACGCACCGGGCCTTCGCGCCGTGCATCGGCAATCGGTTTGGAGCTCCAGTAGCCGGTCTGCACATATTCCGCAGCCTGGGTTTTTCCGCGCAGCAAGCTCATGGGCACCATCGAGAACTGCTGTGTGGCGCCGCCCTGCAGCATCAGCACATGGTAGTTTTTTCCAAGGCCCAGCAGGCTGCGCACATTGTCTTCCAGCTCGGTGACGACGGCGGCAAACCAGTCCGAACGGTGGCTGATGCCCAGCAGTGACAGGCGCGTGCCCGGTACCTCCATGATCGCCTGTTGAATCTCAGCCAGCACGCAGGCGGGCAAGACACCGGGGCCGCCGGAAAAATTCAGTTGGTTGAAGGGATTCATGGTTGGGCCCGGTATGCTTGAGTGGGAGACTGCGTTCATCAAGGTCTGGGAACCAGGCCGTAAAGGAGTTCGCTGAATGCGGCTTGCGCTTTTTGAATATGCGCATTTTTGTAGGGAAACAGGTTTTCTATATCCATGGCATGAACCACGCCGCCGTGGTCGATTTCAAACAGTAGCAGGTCGCCGTCACGGGTTTCGGCACAGTCCATCACCAGGTAATCGAGCTGCATGCGTTCGGCTATGGCCTGGAAGGCCGTGCGGTGCTTGTAGACAAAGCTGTCAAAGGCCTGCATAAACCTTGCCTCTTCGCTGCGTTTCCAGGCTTCCTGGTACATGCCCGCGTTGACGTAATGCACCATCCATTGGGTGGAAATGGCCATGTGGCAGACAAAGGGCTGGCCCGCGATCAGCGCAATGCGAATTTTTTTGAAGAAGCCGGTGTTATCGCTGTAGTCGATGAAGGGCGCCATAAAGAAGTCCGGCCCAGCCACTCGGGACAAATACACGGCCACATCCTCCGGGACGCTGATCTTGTGCAGGTCGGCTCCGGCCTGAGAGTCCAGGGGGCGCAGGATGAGCGGAAAATCGGTGTCGGCAATCAGCGCCGACAAGGGTGTTTGACCCGCCGCCAGCGCCTTGAGTTGCGACCGGGTGACGCGTACCGTGGGCGGCATACGCAGGTGCGCTATGCCGGCGAGCACGGTGCTGGCCATGTCGCGTCCAGTGTGGCGCAGGTAGCGGGGCCGGTTCAGCACCGGTTGGGCCCAGCCGCTCAGCCCCAGGTCCAAGGCGTCCAGCAGTCGGCGGTTGTCGTCCGAATCGGCAATGCCCACAAACAGCACGTCGTGCTCAGGCATATCGGCCAGCAGGTCTGCGCCAGCAAACACGTAATGGAAGATCAGCTCGATGTCGGACTCTTCGAGTAGGCATTCCAGCGGCGTGTAGGATTGGATGCTGCCCTGGGTCACCAGCACCAAGAGGCGCAGCCGGGTCGGTTGGATGCGCGCCGCAAGGCGGTAGCTACGCTCAAGCGACAGCGCCTCTTGCTGCAAGGCCAGCCCCAGCTCTTTCTGGTTGAGGCACTGCAGGGCGATGGACAGATTCATCAGCAGCAGCGGATTGTTGGCCTGCGCTGCGCTGCGCACAAGCATTTGGTCCGCCAAGGCGCGTATGTCGTCGCCCGCGATGCTGGCGCGCAAAAAAGGCGCCAGTCCAAGGTACTGGACCAGCCCGGCTGCGAGAGGATCGAAGGAGCTCATGGTGTGAAGGGACATCCGATTCCGGAGTTGCTTCCAGGGGAAGCGTTCAAGACTGATTTTCCCAGCGGGGCAGTTGCAAAAGCGCGTGAATTGGCGGGTAAAGAACCGGCTTATTCGCAGCTCCAACTAGCTGGGAAAACGTCTTTGTGCGATGTAAAGCAGGCCGTCAAAAATCAGGTTGTCCACCAGTTCAAACGGCCGCGTCATGGTGGGTTCCATCTTCCAGGCCGCACCGCCGGTCATGATGCATCGGGGCTCGGCGCCGCAGTGCTTGCGCACATGCTGCACCATACATTCCACCGCGCCGGCAATGGCGTAGGTGCCGCCGCTGGTCAGCGCATCGCTGGTGTTGGTGGGAAAGGGCTTGACCTCGCCGGTGGGCACATGCAGGCCGGCGGTGCCGGACTCCAGTGCGCGCAGCATGATGCCGTGGCCGGGCAGGATCAGTCCGCCCAGAAATTTGCCGCTGGCGTCCACCGCTTCGACGGTGACGGCGGTGCCCACCATCACCAGCACCATGGGCTGTGCCGGTCCGGTGGCGAGCAGATATTGGAAGGCGCCAATCATCGCCACCCATCGGTCTGAGCCCAGGCGTGCTGGGTGGTCATAGCCGTTGCGCAGACCGGCCTCGGCCTCGCTCGCCACCACCCATTGCGGCGCCACGTCCCAGGCTTCCATCTGGTTCTCCACCCGGCGGCGAATCACATCGCTGGCCACCGCGCAGCCCAGCACATGCTTGGGTGGTTTGATCTCGCTCCACGGGCCTTCTGCCAGTTTTTCAATATTTTCCAGAAACTCGGCTCCCTGCTCCAGCGGTTGGGCTCCGCTGCGGGGAAAGTCGTAAAGCGCCCATTTCAGACGCGTGTTGCCAATGTCCAGTGCAAGAAAGGTCATGTGTGCAACCGATCAGCCTTGACGCCAGGGCATGCCACTCAAGCGCCAGCCGCCCTTTTTGCCGCGCTGGGCCTGGCTGTCGGGGTCACCCTCGAAGCCTTCCAAGATGTTGAAGGCCTGCAGGCCGAGTTCAGTTGCTCGCTTGGCGGCGGCGATGGAGCGCACGCCGCTGCGGCACAGCAGCAGAACTTTTTTTCCGCCGGATGCTGCTTGCAATTGCGTATCAAAGTCTGGATTGAAGGCCATGCCCGGCCACTGCTTCCAGGCCACGACCGAAGCGCCGGGTACAAAGCCCACCCATTCGCGCTCGGCGTCGGTGCGCACATCGACCAGCACCGCTTCACCGGCCAGCCACCAGGCATGGGCCAAGGCTGCGCTGATGTCGCCGGCATAGCCCTCAGCCGCCTGGGGGCTGCCTGCGCCATCGGCGTCGTGGCGCAGTCCGGAACTTAGGTTGGCGGCTACCGCCTCGTCAATGCGCCGGGGTTTGGGAAGTTGAAGTGTGTCCATGATGGTGGTGAATTCCTGCAAGGTTTTGCCTGCGACCCGGGCGTTGTGCGCCTTTTCCTGGCCGATGCTGGAGTGGCTGCGTCCCTGGTAGTCGTGGCCCGGCCAGATCGTGGTGGCGTCGGGCAAGGTGAACAGAATCTGTGTCAGGCTGTGGTACATCGAAGCCGCGCTGCCCGATTGGAAATCGGTGCGGCCGCAGCCGTTGATCAGCAGGGTGTCGCCGGTAAACACATGGTTGCGCCAGACATAGCTCATGCTGCCGCTGGTATGGCCGGGTGTGTGCAATGCCTTGAAGGTTTCGCCGCCAAAGCTCAGCGTGTCGCCGTCGGCCAGTTGCACCGCTGCGGTGCCTATACCGCAGCCGGAGGGCACCGCCGTCTTGGCGCCGGTGTGTTCGGCCAGCAGGCCGGAGCTGGTGATGTGGTCGGCATGGGCATGGGTTTCCACTGTCCATTGCAGTCGCAACCCATGCTGCATGAGCACTGCCAGATCGCGTTCAATTTGCTCGTCGACCGGATCGATGATTAGCGCATCGCGCGTGGCAGAGTCAAACAGCACATAGGTGTAGGTGCTGGAGGCGAGGTCAAAAAGCTGAATGGGTTGCATGACTGATCCGGTTCGCAGTGTAGCCACTTGTTGCGGCTCAAATCCGCTTCGGCTCCGATTGGCACCTGCGGTTTACCCTAGCCTATGCGCGCCAGCAGGGTTTCCATGTCCTTGACCATGGCGGCTAGATCGGTCTTCTGCGTCTCGTCGGGCTGGATGCGGGTTTGCAATTCCTGCTCCAGAAAACACACCGTCATGCGCAAATAGGTGCTGTCCAGCGCCTTGCGCACGGCGGAGAATTGCTGGCCGATCTTCAGGCAGTTCTCGCCCTCTTCCACCATGCGCTGAATGCCGCGCAGCTGGCCCTCGGCGCGACGCAGGCGATTGAGCACGTCGGTTCTGGCGGTTTGGTCTTTCAAAACGCTCATGGCGCAGGTCTCCGAAGGTGTGTAGCTAAAGATTGCCATTGTCACTGCCCAGTCATGCTTTTTTGCACAGAAGGGATTGATCTAGACGGTTTTATTTTTGGCAGCTCAAATTGATTCCGGTCCATCAGCTTCTTCAACATCCAGCCCATCGGGCAGACCTTGGTGATGCCGAACTGGAACATGTTGGTGCCTACAAAGGCGGTAAATGCCAGCCACCCATGCGATACAAGCAGCGGGCTGGCGTCAATGCCAAGAGCGCCAGCGAGATCAGGAAAAAGCTGCCGGCGACTCCATGCGGCGCCGGTACAGCGCGTAATACAGGGTTGGACACCAGAATGCCGAAGATCAGGGAGGTCGCCATGCCTAAGCTGGAGTTGATCGGAATCGGGCTCATGTACGGCCCCATCAGGCCGGAGACAAAGGCCATGGGCAGCCGGTCAGCGCCTTGCTCTGAAAAGCGGCGGCAATGCGGCTGGAGATACCCAGGGGGAGTACGGGGTGCGTCACGCCGGGCGCTTTGGTATTGCGCGTCTGCAGTATCTAGCGTCTAGCGCGGCCTTGCTGACAAAACCCTTGCCCTGCAGGTTGCGGGTGCGTTCTATCTGGGTCTGGGCATGTTGCATGCCAACCTGGGCCTCGCGGTCGTCAATCGTTGCCAGCACCGTGCCGCTGGCTGCCGCGCTGGATTGCACGGTGACGGTGAGCACGCCGACGACCTGCGCCCAGACTGGAGCTAGCAGCAAAAAGACAGAGCCCGGCGGCGTGCTTGAGCAAGCGGGGGCACAATAGAGCGGATTGCAGTGTTGGTATGCGGTAATTTATACCCTTTACGGTATTTTATATACGGGTATGGGTATAGTTTCGTTCATAACCCATGGGCTTTTTCGTTTGATTTAGATCAGTTCAGTCCATACGGGTATGGGTATTATTGGCATCATTTATTGAAGTTAGAAGTTCCAAGTGTCTGAATCCAAATCCACGGCAAGAAAGATCATTCCCATCACGGCGGAGCCCACCGGTTTGCCACCCGGTGCCGACATCGAGATGGTGTCGCTCTACCAAGCCACCAAGAAGATTTATCCGCGCAGTGTGAAGGGGCTGTTTTCGCGCTGGCGCTGGATCCTGGTGTTTTTGACGCAAATCATCTTTTACGGTCTGCCCTGGCTGGAATGGGGCCAACGCCAGGCCGTGCTGTTTGATCTGGGCGCGCGGCGCTTTTACATCTTCGGCCTGGTGCTGTATCCACAGGACTTCATCTATCTCACCGGCATTCTGGTGATTTCGGCCTATTCGCTATTCCTGTTTACCGCCGTGGCCGGGCGCCTGTGGTGCGGCTATGCCTGTCCGCAGACCGTTTATACGGAAATTTTCCTGTGGCTGGAAAAACTGGCCGAGGGCGACCGCTCCATGCGCATGCGCCGCGATGCCGCGCCCTGGACCCTGGAGAAGTTCGCCCGCAAGGCTGCCAAGCAATTCATGTGGATTACGCTGGCGCTATGGACCGGCTTTAGCTTTGTCGGCTATTTCACGCCGATTCACACGCTGGCCGGTGAATTTGCCCAATGGAACCTGGGTTCCTGGGAAATTTTCTGGACCTTCTTCTACGCCTTTGCCACCTGGGGCAATGCCGGCTTCATGCGCGAGCAGGTCTGCAAATACATGTGCCCCTATGCGCGCTTCCAGAGCGCCATGTTTGACAAGGACACGCTGATCGTCACCTATGACCAGGAGCGTGGCGAGCCGCGCGGTGCGCGCAGCAAAAAGGCCGATCCGGCCAAGCTCAACCTGGGCTCCTGCGTCGACTGCAGCCTGTGCGTGCAGGTGTGTCCCACCGGCATCGATATCCGCAACGGCCTGCAATACGAATGCATTGGCTGCGGTGCCTGTGCCGATGTCTGCGACGAGGTCATGGACAAGTTGGGCTATGCGCGCGGTCTGGTGAAATACACCACCGAGCATGCGCTGGAGCAGAAGTGGACCAAGGCACAAACCCTGAGCCATGTGTTCCGTCCGCGCGTACTCATTTACACCGCCATCCTGGTGCTGGTGCTGGCGGCCATGGGCATCAGCCTGGCCTTGCGCACACCGTTCAAGGTGGACGTGGTGCGTGACCGCGGCTCCCTGGCCAGCCTGGCCGAGGGCGGCAAGATCGAGAACGTGTTCGGCATCCAGATCATGAATGCCACCGAAAGCACGCAGAAGTTTCATATTGCTGTGGAGGGGCTGCCCGGACTGAGCGTTGCCAGCGAAACCGATGTGGTGATCGAGTCCACCCAATCGCGCTGGGTGCCGGTGCGCCTGCAACTGCCCTACGATGGGGCCGAGCCGGGTTCGCACACCATTCACTTCCAGATTGAAGCCCCTGGCATGGGCAAGACGGTGAACGAGAAGGCGGTGTTCATCGTTCCGCGCTAGACCAATAACCTGCTGGAGACAAGAAGATGAAACAAAAATGGATGTGGATTGCTTGGCCTTCGTTTCTGATGGCCGGGGTGCTGGAACTGCTGGTCTTTGCCGTGGTGGACCCGCAGGACATGCACTGGTTTGGCCAGCCCTTTGACATCTCCAGGCAGGCCGCCTACACGCTGGGATTCTTTGTGTTCTGGTTCGTCATCGCGATTGCCGGGGCACTGACCACCTTGCTGGCCATGTCACCGTTTGAGGTGAATCGCTGCCCCGTGCCGGTGTGCGACAGGCCAGAAGACTGCAGCAAGCTGAAATAGGCAAGCGGGCTGTGGGCCGACCAACGGCCCCAGCATTGCAGACGCGTCGGTATGTAAGCCAGCATGGGCATAAATCGTTTACAGTTGACGTTTACGTAAACGTCAAGCGCCAGAATAGGCGCGGCTGCAACCCCACCCGAGGAAGACCATGACCGATTTATCCGCCGAATTCAAGGCGCTTGCCAATTACCGCCCCACCCACAAGGTGCGCTTTGTTACCGCTGCCAGCCTGTTTGACGGGCATGACGCGGCCATCAATATCATGCGCCGCATCCTGCAGGGCATGGGAGTCGAGGTGATCCACCTGGGCCACAACCGCAGCGTCGAGGAGGTGGTGACCGCCGCCTTGCAGGAAGACGTGCAGGGCATTGCCATCAGCTCCTACCAGGGCGGGCATGTGGAGTATTTCAAGTACATGGTGGACCTGCTCAAGGCCCGGGGCGGGGCGCACATCCAGGTGTTTGGCGGCGGCGGCGGCGTCATCGTGCCACCCGAAATTCGCGAGCTGCACGCCTATGGCGTCTCGCGCATCTACAGCCCCGAAGACGGCCAGAAGATGGGACTGCAAGGCATGATTGGCGAGATGGTGATGCGCTGCGACCAGGACATCACTTCCTATGCGCCCAAGAATGTGGACGCCATCCAGGGCCACACGGAAGCCAGCTGGCGCGCCCTGGCCCAGTTGCTCACCGCCGTGGAAGCCGGCAATGCCGATGCTGTGCTGATGGACACGCTGCGCAGCCAAGCTGCTGCCCGCACCATCCCTGTGATCGGCATTACCGGCACCGGTGGCGCCGGCAAGTCGTCCCTGACCGACGAGCTGATCCGCCGCCTGCGCCTGGACCAGGACGACAGCCTGCGCATTGCCGTGATCTCCATCGACCCGTCGCGCCGCAAGAGCGGTGGCGCGCTCTTGGGTGACCGCATCCGCATGAACGCCATTTCGCCCTGGCAGAACGGCCCGCGGGTCTTCATGCGCAGCCTGGCCACGCGGGAGTTTGGCTCCGAAATTTCTGCAGCCCTGCCGGACGTGATCCTAGCCTGCAAGGCGGCCGGTTTCGATCTGGTCGTGGTGGAAACCTCCGGCATTGGCCAGGGCGATGCAGCCATCGTGCCCTTGGTCGATGTGCCGCTGTATGTGATGACGCCTGAATTTGGCGCGGCCAGCCAGCTGGAAAAAATCGACATGCTGGACTTTGCCGAGTTTGTCGCCATCAACAAGTTCGACCGCAAGGGTTCGGCAGATGCACTGCGCGATGTGGCCAAGCAGGTGCAGCGCAACAAGGAAGCCTGGACCCTGCCTCCCGAGCAGATGCCGGTGTTTGGCACCATGGCCGCCCGCTTTAACGACGATGGTGTGACGGCACTGTATCAGTCCATGCTAGCGCGCCTGCAAGCCCTGGGTCTCAAGACCCTGGAGCAAGGCCTGCTGCCCAAGGTGGACGTGCGCTTTAGCTCGAATCAGATGCCGGTGGTTCCCGCCGCCCGTACGCGTTACTTGGCCGAGATCAGCGACACGGTGCGCGGCTACAAAGCCAAAGCCCGCGCCCAGGCCACCTTGGCTCGCGAGATCCAGCAACTGCGCGCCGCAGCAAAGATGCTGGAAGTGGGCAAGCCCGGCAAGGCCCGCGCGTCTGAAGCCGCCATCGATCTGGCCCAGCAGCGCGAAGCCAATCAGGACCCCGCGGCCCACAAGCTGCTGGTCCAATGGCCGGAAATGCAGAAGGCCTACGCCGGTGACGTGTACGTGGTGAAGATCCGCGACAAGGAAATCCGTACCGCGCTCACCAGCAAGTCCTTGAGTGGCACCACCATCCGCAAAGTGGCCCTGCCGCAGTACGAGGACCATGGCGAAATCCTGAAATGGCTGATGCTGGACAACGTGCCCGGCAGCTACCCGTATACGGCAGGCACCTTTGCCTTCAAGCGCGAGGGCGAGGACCCCACGCGCATGTTTGCCGGGGAGGGCGATGCCTTTCGCACCAACAAGCGCTTCAAGCTGCTCAGCTCCGGCATGGCGGCCAAGCGCCTGTCTACCGCCTTTGACTCGGTCACGCTCTACGGCCACGACCCGGACCGCAGGCCCGACATCTACGGCAAGGTCGGCAACTCCGGCGTATCCATCGCCACCATAGACGATCTGAAGGTGCTGTACGGCGGCTTTGATTTGTGCAACCCGGCCACCAGCGTCTCGATGACGATCAACGGCCCGGCGCCCAGCATCCTGGCCATGTTCATGAACGCGGCCATCGACCAGAACATCGAGAAGTTCCAAACCGACAACGGCCGCGAACCCACCGACACCGAAACGAGCAAGATCAAGGAATGGGTGCTGGCCAATGTGCGCGGCACGGTGCAGGCCGATATCCTGAAGGAAGACCAGGGCCAGAACACCTGCATCTTCTCCACCGAGTTTTCATTGAAGGTGATGGGCGACATTGCCCAGTACTTTGTGCACCACGATGTGCGCAACTTCTACAGCGTCTCGATCAGCGGCTACCACATCGCCGAGGCCGGTGCAAACCCCATCAGCCAGCTGGCCTTTACGCTGTCCAATGGCTTCACCTTCGTTGAAGCCTATCTGGCGCGCGGCATGCACATTGATGACTTCGCGCCGAACCTGAGCTTCTTCTTCAGCAACGGCATGGACCCGGAATACACCGTGATGGGCCGCGTCGCCCGCCGCATCTGGGCCGTGGCCATGAAGGAACGCTATGGCGCCAACGAACGCAGCCAGAAGCTCAAATACCACATCCAGACTTCCGGGCGCAGCCTGCACGCGCAGGAAATCCAGTTCAACGACATTCGCACCACGCTGCAGGCCCTGATTGCCATTTACGACAACTGCAACAGCCTGCACACCAACGCGTTTGACGAGGCCATCACCACGCCGACAGAAGACAGCGTGCGCCGTGCCATGGCGATCCAGCTGATCATCAACCGCGAATGGGGTCTGGCCAAGAACGAGAACCCGGGGCAGGGCGCCTTCATCATCGAAGAGCTGACCGAACTGGTGGAAGAGGCTGTGCTCAAAGAATTCGAAGCCATTGCCGAGCGCGGCGGCGTGCTGGGTGCCATGGAGACCGGCTACCAGCGCGGCAAGATCCAGGACGAGAGCATGACCTACGAAATGCTCAAGCACACCGGCGAGCTACCCATCATCGGCGTCAACACCTTCCGCAACCCGCACGGCGACCAGGTGCAGGACAAGCTGGAACTGGCCCGCTCCACCGACGAGGAAAAGCAAAGCCAGCTGCGTCGCCTGGAAGACTTCCATGCCCGCAATGCGGACAAGGCCCCGGCCATGCTCAAGACCTTGCAAAAGGCCGTGATCGAAAACCAGAACGTGTTCGAGGTGCTGATGGACGCAGTGCGGGTTTGTTCACTAGGCCAGATCACCAACGCATTGTTTGAGGTGGGTGGGCAGTACCGGCGCAATATGTAAGGCGTCAAGCCGCTTGGGAGCGCAGGCTTTGCAGTTCGTCTACCAGCGCGCGCAGCCCGATGGCTTGAACCTCATCGCCCAGGGGATAGCTGTCCGACCCGCCATGCACCATCCAGCGTTTGGCGGGCTTCAAGTCCTCGCAGGCGGAATAAAAGCCGCGGCGGGGTTTGCTGGCTGCGCCCCTTTTGATTTCGATGGCCCATAAGCCAAGCCCGGGCATGTCCAGCAGCAAATCGATTTCTGCGCCATTGCTGCTGCGGTAGAAGCCGTTGGCGGTATTGAGTGGTGCGACGTTGAGCAAGTTTTCCACCACGAAGCCTTCCCAACTGTTTCCCAATACGGGGTGTGACAACAGGGCCTCGTGGGATGTAACACCGAGCAGTGCATGTACCAAGCCACTGTCGCGCACATACAGCTTGGGTGACTTCACTAGGCGCTTGCCCAGGTTGCTGTGCCAAGGCTGCAAGCGGCGCAGCAGCATCAGGTCGACCAGCATGTCTAGATAGCGGTGTACGGTCTTGGCATCGATCATCAGGTTCTTTCCGAGCTGCGCCACATCCAGCAAGCCGCCCTGCTGGTGTGCCAACATGGTCCACAAACGGCGCAGCGTTTCCGAGGGAATGCGTGTACCGTAGCTGGGGATATCCCGTTCCAAATAGGTGCTGATCAGGTTCTGACGCCAGACCAAGCTCTTGGCATCGCTGCGAGCCAAAAAACTGTTGGGAAAACCGCCACGCAGCCACACCAGGTCTTGCTGCTGGGCACCCAGTTCCAGCGCCTGCAACGGGGGCAGCTCCAGATAGGCGATGCGTCCTGCCAGGCTCTCGCTGGACTGGCGCAACAATTCGCCCGAGGCCGAACCCAGCAACAAGAAGCGGCCGTTGGCCACCCCTTGGCGTCGGCCACTATCGATGCTGCCGCGCAGCACCTGGAACAGGGCCGGCATTTGCTGCACTTCGTCCAGAATGACCAGATGGTTTTCGTGCAGCGACAGGTAAGCCTCCGGTGCGGTCAGCCGCTGCCGGTCGTTGGGGCTTTCCAGATCCAGATACAGACTGTTTTTTTGCTGTTCGCGCACCTGGTGGGCCAGTGTGGTCTTGCCCGCCTGGCGCGGGCCGAGCAAGGCAACGGCGGGAAAGTCAGTCAGCGCTTCCTGAACCAAGGGGTACAAATGGCGTTCAATCATCAATGTATTATAAGGATTACGATACTATAATTGCATGGTTATTTCAACTGAGCTTTGCGTCAGAGGCGTTCTATTGCGCGGCCTTGGTTAGCACCACCTTCTGGTACAGTCCGCCAAAATAGGTCTGCTTCTCGACCTTGGCAAGGGCCGCACCCTCGGGTAGCCAAGTGGTGATCGCGTTATTCCACACATCCATGGCGAAGGGCTCCAGCGTGGTGAGCACCGGCACCATCAGGTAGCGAAACGGGTTCCAGGACTTTGGCTTGTGGTAGTCCACAAAAATCAGCTTGCCGCCCGGCTTGGTCACGCGCAGGGCCTGGGCCACCGTCTTGCGCCGCACATCGGTGGGCATTTCATGCAGCAGAAAAAACACCACCACATCCTCAAAGCTGCCATCTTCAAAGTGCAGGTCGGAGGAGTCCTGCAGCAGGGCGTTCACGCGGCTCGGGTCGGCGCCGGCGAGCTTGAGCTTGGCATGCAGGTTGTTGATCTGGATGGGGGCCACATCGATCACGGAAATGCTGCCCTTGGGGCCCAGGCGGCGCACCAGGTGTTCGGTGAAGTCGCCATAGACGCAGGCCACCTGCAGCACGCGCCCGTTGATCACCGCACCCATTTCCTGCAGGGCGGCATCACGCAGGCGCGCGAAGTTTCCCCACAAAATCAGGTTGACCAGCCACTGGCGCTCGAAGATGTGAACGGCGCGCGGGTGCAGATAGGCCCACCAGTAGGTGTTTTGCAAATACGCAGGGATGGGCGCGAGCGGGCGCAGGCTGAGAATTTGTGAGGCTTGCGGCTCTAGGCCACTTGAGGATGGATGTGAACTCAAAGATAAACCTTCAATACCGGATCCTGCCAGTATTCCATAAACCGTGGGGACGTTTCTTGCTCGCTGCGGCAGTGGCTTGCCAAGCTGTCAAAATCGAAGCTCCAAAGAACCCCGGCTGACCGCCCACTCCAATTCGACGCCATGCACCCGCTTTCCGATTTTCCCATCACCCACAAATGGCCCGCACCCAAGCCATTTCCGAGGGCAGTGGCTTGAGGCCGCAGCCTCGCGTCAAACCCTCGGCCTGGGGCGGTTTGCTGCTGCTGGTGGTGGCCATGGCCTGCTTTGTGGTGCTCGACACCACCACCAAGCGAGTCACGGTCGAGGTGCCGATGTTGATGGCCCTGTGGGTGCTATTCGTGGTGCAGGCGTTGGTCACCGGCGGCTATGTGCTGGTGGTGCGTGGTGGGGCCAGCCTCAAGACGACTCATCCGGGCCTGCATCTGGCGCGCGGCGGCCTGCTGTTGGTGGTGCAAATGCTGGCCTTCTTCAGTCTGAAATATCTGCCTGTGGGCGAGTACACCGCGCTGGCCATGACCACGCCGCTGGTGGTGACCCTGCTGGCCACGCGCTTTCTGGGCGAGCATGTGTCGCCCATGCGCTTGGTGCTGGTGGCGCTCGGCCTGGTCAGCACCCTGGTCATCGTGCGTCCGGGTAGCAACGCGATCGGCTGGGCCATGCTGCTGCCGCTGGGCCTGGTGCTGTTCAATGCGGCCTATCAGCTATTGACGAGCAGAATGGCGCGCACCGAAGACGCGCTCAGCACGGTGTTCTACACCTGCAGCACCGCCTTGATTCTCTCCAGCCTGCCCCTGGTCTGGGTGTGGCAGCCAGTGGACTCCCTGAACCTGTGGCTGGGTCTGCTGCTGATGGGCGTGGCCGCCGCCTGCGGCAACCTGTTTTTTATCCTGGCCTTCGAGCGCGCCCCGGCCGCTACGCTGATGCCGTATATGTATTTGCAGATTGGTTTTGGCATCCTGGGCGGCTGGCTGGTGTTCGACCACATGCCCGACTTCTGGGCCCTGGTGGGCATGGGCATGATTGCCGCCTGCGGTGTGGCCGGTGGCTTGCTCACCCTGTACGAGACGCGCAAGCGGCAACACGAACTGGAGGTAGACAGGACCCGGGACGACGTGACAGGCAACGCCGTTTTGGTCCCCCGCCCAGCGGGCTCCACCGCACTGCGCTGAGCATCATGCGGGGCTTGCGGGCTGCGCGGCTTGCAGCGTTTGCATATGCTCACAAATCGCGCCCGGCGTGGTCACCCAGATGGTGCCCGCATCGCGTGCGATGGCAATGTGCCGCAGCGCGCGGCGCAGATGGCGCAGGCGGTAGGGCTGGCCGACGATGTAGGGGTGCAGCGCAATGCCCATCACCAGGCTTTGTTGCTTGCTTTGATTCAGCATCTCGTCGAAGTTGTCTATCACCATGTCGGCAAAGGCGCTGCCGTCGAGGTGCCTGCCCATGATCATCGGGATGTCGTTGAGCTCTTGCGGGTAGGGGATGGACCAGAGCGCCCGGCCGCTGCGTGTCTGCATCTGCATCGGTTGGTCGTCGTGCGCCCAGTTGAGCGTGTAGCCATAGCCCTCTTCGGACAGCAGGTCGGGCGTGGCGCGGCTCTCCGATATCCACGGTGACAGCCAGCCTGCGGGCGGCTTGCCCTGCAGCTGTTCGATGCGCGCGCGGCATCCGGCCAGCAGTTCGCGTTCCTGTTCCTCGGTGTAATCGGACTGGCGGAAGGAGTTGCTGTGGCCGTGGCCCACCAGCTCGTCACCACGGGCCATCACCGCCTGCAGCAGATCCGGGCAATGCTCCATCAGCGCGGTGTTGATCAGCGCGGCTGTGGGCAGGCAGAGTTGGTCAAACAGCTCCAGGCAGCGCCAAGCGCCCACGCGGTTGCCGTACTCGCGCCAGCTGTAGTTCAACACATCGGGCTGGGGCGAGGCCGGGCCAATGCCTGCGCCCAGGCCCTCGCCAAAGGCAAAGTGCTCCAGGTTAAAGCCGATGTAGACCGCCAGTCGTTTGCCATCCGGCCAGCGGAAGTCCGGGCGCTGCGTGATAGCGCTGTAGGCAAAGCGGCCGCTGTCGGGGATGGACGGGAAGGTCATGGTCATGTCTAGAACACCGCCAACCCGGCGCGCACCAGCATCCATTCGGCGCTGTCGTTCCACACATCCATCTTCACAATCTTGCCCTGCTTCACTACATAGCGGTCCACATAGCGGTTGCCCTCGAACGGCGTGCCGTCCAGCCACTCGCCATAGAGTGTGCCGATGTTGTAGACGGTGGCCTCCTCATCGGTGGCCCCGGCCACCAGGTCGGTCTGCTCAAAGCGCTTCTTCACCCACCTGTAACGCCCGGCGTTGAAGGCGCTGGTCTCCGACGGGTCGCGCATGGGCCGGCCCCCGGTGAAGCGGATGCGCAGCTCGGGCGAGGTGAAGGCGCGTGCGCCCACCGGGTCCGGGATCATGACGATGCGCAGAAATTCCTCCACGATTTCCTTGGGGCCGGGGCTTGTATCGGGGGTCATGCTGTTCCTTATTTGTATATATGGGGGCCTGCCCTGCGCGCAAATGCGCCGCTGGCCCTGCACTGCTTCCAAGCAGTTTTTGTTCCAGGGCGACATGCACCTTTGCATCACCCAGTGCACTGTTTTGCGCGCAATCCATGCCGCAGCATGATGCGTGCCGCACAAGGCCAGTGCATTTTGCATACAGTCCGTGCGCGGATTGCATACAAAACGCTGGCACGGCGTTTGCGTAATGAATGAGCATATGAACGCAGTCGCCTCACCCTCCAGTGCCATTGAAGTTGTTGGCTTGACCAAGCGCTACGGCGCGGGCAAGCCGGCCGTGGACAACATCAACCTGCGAATTGCCAGCGGCAGCTACTGCTGCCTGCTCGGGCCTTCGGGCTGCGGCAAGAGCACCACGCTGCGCATGATCGCCGGCCATGAATCGGTGAGCAGCGGCGACGTGCTGCTGGAGAACCGCAACATCACCGGCCTGCCCGCCGCCGAGCGCGGCACGGCCATGATGTTCCAGAGTTTTGCGCTGTTTCCGCACCTGAGCGCACTGGACAACGTGGCCTTCAGTTTGAAGATGAAGGGCGTGGCCAAGACCGAGCGGCAGGCAAAAGCGCAGGACCTGCTGGAGCGCGTGGCCATGGGCCATCTGGCTGCCCGCAAGCCAGGTGAGTTGTCCGGCGGCCAGCAACAGCGCGTGGCTCTGGCGCGCGCCCTGATTACGCAACCCAAGGCGCTGCTGCTCGATGAGCCGCTCTCCGCCCTCGATCCTTTTTTGCGCATCCAGATGCGCGCCGAGCTGCGCCGCTGGCAAAAGGAACTGGGCCTGACCTTCATCCACGTGACCCACTCGCAGGAAGAGGCGATGGCCCTGGCCGACACCATGGTGGTGATGAACCACGGAATAATTGAACAAAGCGGCTCGCCGCACACCGTCTACAACCGGCCGCTGAATGAATTTGTGGCGCGTTTCATGGGCGGCCACAACGTGATTGAAACCCCCGCCGGCAAGATCGGCGTGCGCACCGACCAGACCCGCATTGTCCGCGCCGATGCGCCCGAGATTGCCGGCCTGCCCAGCATCGCCGCTGTGGTCACGGATGTGGAATACCAGGGCACCTATGTGCTGCTGGGCCTGCAAAACCCGGCATCTACGCACGCCGTGGTCAGCAGCGCCGAATACTCCGTCATGTTGTCCGAAAGTCAGTTTGCAGCAACGCCCTTTACCGTGGGCGACAGCGTGCAGCTGGCCTGGACGCCCGCATCGGCCCACGCCCTGCAGGCCTGAGCCGCCCCCATTCCCCCACCCCCACCCTTCGCAAGAAGTTTCACCAGCCCCTAAGGAGTTCCTCCCATGTCAGACATCATCGATTCCCTTGACGCCCTTGCCATGCAGCGTCGCACCGTGCTCAAGGGCACGGCCGGCATTCTGGCCGCGGGTATGTTCCCGTCCATTCACGCAGCGGAACCTATCGTGCTGCGCTACCTGGGCACGGCGGTGAACCAGGACAAGGAAATTGCCGACAAGTTCAAGGCCGACACCGGCATCGAAATCCAGTACGTGGCCGTCACCACCGACGACGTCACCAAGCGCGCCGTCACTGCGCCCAACAGCTTCGATCTGATCGACACCGAGTATTTCTCGCTGAAGAACATTGTGCCCACCGGCAACCTGAAGGGCATTGATACCAAGCGCATCAAGAACGCCGACAAGATCACCAGCTTGTTCACCACCGGCACCGTGGCCGGCAAGAAGGTCGGCGACCAGGGCACGGCGCCCAAGAAAACCATTTACCTCGAAGGCGAAAAGAGCAAGGTCTTCGCTAAGAGCCCGACCCAGTTCATGTCGCTGATCCCCACCGTCTACAACGCCGACACCCTGGGCATTCGCCCCGACCTGATCAAGCGCCCCATCACCTCCTGGGCCGAGCTGCTGAACCCCGAATTCAAGGGCAAGGCCGCGATCCTGAACATCCCCTCCATCGGCATCATGGATGCAGCCATGGTCGTGGAAGCCATGGGCATCTACAAGTACCCCGACAAGGGCAATATGACCAAAAAGGAAATTGACCTGACTATCAAGACCCTGATTGAAGCCAAGAAGCAAGGCCAGTTCCGCAGCCTGTGGAAAGACTTCAACGAGTCCGTCAACCTGATGGCCTCCGGCGAAGTGGTGATCCAGTCGATGTGGAGCCCCGCCGTGACGGCCGTGCGCACCAAGGGCATTGCCTGCACCTTCCAGCCGCTGAAAGAAGGCTATCGCGCCTGGGCTTCCGGCTTTGGCCTTCCCGCCACCCTGTCCGGTAAGAAGCTGGACGGTGCCTACGAGTTCATCAACTGGTTCCTTGACGGCTGGGCCGGTGCCTACCTCAACCGCCAGGGCTATTACAGCGCCGTGCTCGACACCGCCAAGGCCAAGATGGAAGCCTACGAGTGGGCCTACTGGATGGAAGGCAAACCCGCTGCGCAAGACATCAAGAGCCCGCACGGCGACCTGCTGGCCAAGAAGGGCGAAGTGCGCGACGGCGGCAGCTACGAAGCGCGCATGGGCGGCATCGCCTGCTGGAACGCCGTGATGGACGAGAACGCCTACATGGTCCAGAAATGGAATGAGTTCGTAGCGGCATAAAGTTGAACAAGACACCGAAGTGATTTGCATATGAGTTCTCACGTACCCAATTCACATCCGGTGTCTGCTCGCGCACCGGGCCGCACACTGGCGGCCTGGTGGCAGGCGCTGCCCTTGACGACTGTTTTTGCGCTGTTCTTTCTGGTGCCGCTGGCGTTGGTGCTGATGGTCAGCTTCTGGGACTACAACCAGTACGAAATGCATCCGGACTTTACGTTCAAAAATTACCTCGCCGTGTTCGACGGCTGCATCTCCGGTGACGACCTGTGCGTCACCTTCAAGACCTATCTCTCCACGCTCAAGTTCAGTCTGCTGGTCTGGCTGCTGACGCTACTTATAGGCTTCACCGTCTCTTATTTTCTGGCCTTCCATGTGCGCTCCAGCGGCGTGCAGGTGGTGCTGTTTGTGCTGTGCACGATTCCGTTCTGGACCTCCAACGTCATCCGAATGATTGCCTGGGTGCCGCTGCTGGGCCGCAATGGCCTGGTCAATGACGCGCTGGTGCATCTGGGGGTGGTCGATCAGCCGGTGGAGTGGCTGCTGTTCTCCAGCTTCTCGGTGGTGCTGGCCTTTGTGCATTTATTCAGCACCTTCATGATCGTTCCGATCTTCAATTCCATGATGCGCATTGACCGCAGTCTGCTCGAAGCCGCTGCCGACAGCGGCGCCACTGCCTGGCAGACCCTGTGGAATGTGATCGTGCCGCTGTGCCGCACCGGCATCATCATCGGCTCCATTTTTGTCATCACCATCGTCATGGGCGACTTCGTCACCATTGGCGTGATGGGCGGGCAACAGATTGCCTCGGTCGGCAAGATCATCCAGGTGCAGACCTCGTATCTGCAGTTCCCGCTGGCTGCCGCCAATGCGGTGATCCTGCTGTCGGTGGTGCTGATGATCATCTGGGCCTTGACCCGAATGGTAGATATCCGGAAAGAACTTTGACCATGAAAGAAAAACGCGCCCCCGGCTTCTGGCTCTTGGCGATCTTCTTCGCGGCCTATGTGCTGTTCCTCTACGGGCCCATGCTGGTCATTGTGGTCCTAAGCTTTCAGGGACCTGAGGGCGGCCTGACCTTTCCCATGCGCGGATGGTCCACCCACTGGTTCCACAAACTGGCCGACGGCCTGGGCTCGGTGGACATTGGCTCGGCGCTGTGGCGCTCACTCGGACTGGGCCTCACCGTCATGGCCTTCACCGTGGTGTTTTCGGTGCTGGCGGGTCTTGCCTTTCGCAAGAAGCTCACCGGCGGCAGCGTGCTGTTCTTTGTGGTGGTGGCCAGTCTGATCATGCCGTCCATCATCGTCTCGCTGGGTATTGGCCTGGAGTTCCGTTTGCTGGATGCCGGCATCAAGAAGCTGCTGGAGGCCTGGGGAATGCAGGGCACGTTGGACAACTACGGCACTGCCCTGGGCATCTACACCTCGGCCCTGGGCGCGCACCTGACCTGGACGCTGCCCTTTGGTCTCCTGATCATGTTTGCCATCTTCAACCGCTTCAACCCGGCCTATGAAGAAGCGGCGCGCGACCTGGGTGCCACGCCCTGGCAGGGTTTCCGCCATGTGGTGCTGCCGCTGATTGCGCCCTCGGTGGTCGGCATTGGCATGTTCGGCTTTACTCTCAGCTGGGACGAGATTGCACGCACCTCGCAGGCCATTGGCGATGTCAATACGCTTCCGTTGGAACTACAGGGCCTCACCACCACGGTGACCACACCCTCCATTTACGCACTGGGCACCGTCACCATGGTGGTGTCCTTCTGTGTCATGGGCTTGGCGGTCGGCCTGTCCAGCCTGTTGAGCAAGCGTCAGAAAGCAGGGCGCCATGACTGAGCCGGTCCTGCTGACCGAGAACGACATTTACGAGCGCATGGTAGCGACCATTCTCGACCACCGTCTGCCGCCCGGAACCAAGCTGGTGGAAGACCGGCTGGCCACCGCCTTTGGCGTGTCGCGCACCCGCATCCGCCCGGTGCTAGTGAGGTTGGCCAATGAGCAAATCGTCACCCTTACGCTCAACCGTGGCGCCACCGTAGCCCAGCCTTCTGAGGCGGAAGCGCGCGAGGTGTTCGAGGTGCGGCGCATGATTGAGCCGACGCTGATTGCCTGCTTTATCAAGCAGGCCAGTGGCGACGACATCGCTGTGCTGTCGCAATGCATTGCGCAGGAAGAGGATGCGCGCAGGGTGGGCGACATGCGTCGCGCCATCCGCCTCTCCGGTGACTTCCATCTGCACATTGCCAACGCCTCGCAGCACCAGACCCTGGGCCGCATCCTGCGCGAGCTGGTGTCTCGCACCTCGCTGATTTTGATGACCTACCGCGCCGATGTGCAACCGCAGTCCGAGTCCAGCCGCTGCGGCTGCCAGGAGCACCGCGCCCTGCTGGATGCCATCCGCTTGCGTGATGCCAGGGAGGCTGCGCGTCTGATGGGCGAGCACCTGGCGCAACTCGAATCGCAGCTGCAATTCAGCCAGGGCGATGACGCCGTGCCTGATCTGCTGTCGTTGTTTGGGTCCGAGCCGGCTTTGCTTTCCGAGGCCTGAGCCATGCGCCGAGTGCTGTTGATCAACCCCAATACATCCGCCTCCATCAGCGCGCTGCTACAAAGCCATGCGCAGACCGCAGCCGGGCCGCAGGCCCAGGTGTTGACACGCACGGCACGCTTTGGCGCGCCCTATATTTCTTGCGAGGCCAGCTACGCCGTGGCCGCCCACGCTACGCTGGATGCCTGGTCTGCCGCCATCGCACCAATGCAGGAACGTTTTGATTCCGTGCTGATCGGCTGCTTTGGCGACCCTGGCTTGCTGGCCCTGCGCCAAGTCAGCCAGTTGCCGGTGACCGG
>CAIMZI010000028.1 GCA_903845935.1 uncultured beta proteobacterium
ATCGAGTCGGTTTTTGGCAGATTCCAGTTGGGTCTGCTGCTGCAAAGCCTGTAATTGCGCTATTACGCCATCGCGCACCGCCAGGTAGGGCTGCAAAAACGCCTCATTACCGGTCAGCAAAAATCCCCGCTCGCCGGTCTCGGCATCCTTCAGCGCCGAGAGAAATCCTTCCGCGCCGCTGATCACCAGCGCCGCGTGTTGGCGCGCCTCTGCCGTGACGGCAATCTGCTGATAGGTCCGAAAACTAAGCGCAATGCCCATGCTCAGCAACAGCCCCGAAACAATCAGGGCCAGCACCATTTTGAAGCTGAGTTTCATGCGCTTGTGCTCCCCATGCCGCTTGATAGACGCGGGGCTTGGACAGGCATTGCACCCGACCAGGTTTTGTGGGGCGCAGCCGCGCCAAAGGCCAGCAACGCGATCGCGCTGCCGGCTGGGTTGCCATGTATGTAAGTCATTGCTGACCTCTGATTTGCGCAGCCCTCCCAAAAAAGCGAACCACGCTGTCGGCGGTGCAAGTCACACCGTTGCAACAAGCCCCATCATCACATATGTACGCTTCAATACCGATAGAAATTTACAAGCGCATTTTTGATACTAAAAAGTATCAAACACCGCATCCAGCGCATCGATATGGCGAGCGCGTTCCGATGCATCGATAAAGCTGGCCTTGAAGCTGTTGAGTGCCAGCTGGTAAGCCTGCTGTGAATCCAACTGCAGTGCGGCAAAGGTCTGGGTGAAGTTCTCGTTGATGTAGCCGCCAAAATAGGCCGGGTCATCGGAGTTGATGGTGGCGACCATGCCGGCTGCCAACATGCGGCCAATGGCGTGCTGCGTGAGAGACGGATAGACGCGCAGCTTCAGATTCGACAGCGGGCAGACCGTGAGCGGAATGCGGTCCTGCACCAGGCGCTTGATCAAATCAGGATCGTTCATGCTTTGCACGCCATGGTCTATGCGCTCCACCTTGAGCACATCGAGCGCGCTCCAGATATAGGCCGCTGGCCCCTCCTCGCCCGCATGCGCCACCAGCCGAAAGCCGAGCTGTTTGGCGCGGGCAAACACTTTGGCAAACTTTTCCGGCGGGTGGCCCAGCTCGCTGCTGGCCAGGCCTATGCCGACGATCATGTCGCGCACCGGCAGCACCTGCTCAAGGCATTCAAAGGCCTCTTCTTCGCTCAGGTGGCGCAGAAAACACAGGATCAAAGAGGCGGTCATGCCGAATTGGAGCGGCGCATCCATGCAGGCGCGGTGCAGTCCCCTGACCACCATCTGGGCGTCCAGGCCGTGGCCGGTGTGGGTCTGCGTGTCGAAAAACAGCTCGGTGTGGGTGACGTTGTCGGCCTGGGCGCGCGCCAAATAGGCGCAGGCCATGTCGTAAAAGTCCTGCTCGGTCTTGAGCACCAGGGTGCCGGCGTGGTAGATGTCCAGAAAGCTTTGCAGGTTGTCAAACACATAGGCCTCGCGCACCGCCCGCGCCGACGCATAGGCCAGCGGCACGCTGTTGCGCTGGGCCAAGGCAAACATCTGCTCGGGCTCAAGCGAGCCCTCAATGTGCATGTGCAGCTCGGCCTTGGGCATCAGCCGCAACAGTTCTGGCATGCGTTCGGGGGCGACGGGGCGTTGGCGTTTGTTCATGGGGTAGGACTGTGCCAGAAATCGCGGTGTATCTCGACCAGTTCGTCGGCCAGTTCAGAGAATGGACCCGCTACGGTGATGGCTTTTTGTCCGGCGGCGATCACCGTTCGACAGGGCAGGGTCAGCGTCGGGTTCTCATCGGAATTGCCGGTGAGTTCCAGCAGCGCTTCTTCACTGGCACCAAAAACGATGTGGCCGATGTTCGCCCAGTAGGCGGTGGCCGTGCACATGGCGCAGGGCTCAAAGGTGGTGACCAAGGTGCAGTCCCACAGGTAGTCGCGCGAATAATTGAGCGAAGCGGTGCGCGCCAGCGTGGCCTCGGCATGGTGCACGGTGTCGATATTGCCCTGCTCGGCCAGCACGGTCTCGCCGTCGGGTGCCACCAGCAAGGCACCAAAAGGGTGGCGCCCCAGGGATGCGGCGCGTTGGGCCACCGCGTTGGCACGGCGCAGATGGCGCAGGGATTGTTCGTGGTTCATGGTGTTTTGGGCAAAAAAAAGGCCACCCGGGGGCGACCTTTTTTACTTGCAGCTAATTACTTGCCGTTA
>CAIMZI010000029.1 GCA_903845935.1 uncultured beta proteobacterium
AGCACCAACCACAACGACAGTGCAACTCACAGCGGCGAACCACCTTTGAAGCGCTGCTAAAATTCCCCTAGCGCCAATTTGCTCCAGCTTGCGGGCGCTTTACAAATGCAGCTAAAGACGGACCGATCCAAACTCCCGGCCTCGTTTAATGCGATGCCGGGTTTTTTTGTTTTGACGATTTGGGTGGGACCGGCACGCAGATGCTCACTTATCGCGGACATGCCGCGGCGTTTGATCTCGGAAATGGTCAGCGTATTTCTCATGCTGCGCTTACCCCTCACTCAAACAACGTAGCAAGCCGTGCCAGCACTTCGTCCATGATCACGTCTGGCAACGCATCCACCTTGCGCCCGTGGCGAGAGGCTAGATCCAGCACGCGGGGTTGGTCACAGCGCACCACACCGGTTGTTTGGATGCCTGTGATGGGCACGGCAGCTGCATGCGCCTGGCGCAGACGTTGGGCTGCGTGCTCGCGCGACTTGCCCACTAGAGGCTCGCCTTCGGTGTGCAGGGTGGCATCAAGCAGGTCAAAGCGGGAAATCTGCAGCTCCCTTTTGAGGTAGGCCACAGCGCGATCCAGACTGCGCCAGGCGCGCGGCTTGTCGCTGCGTTGCGCCCCCAGTGGCCGCTCCTGCAGACCCGTTTTCAGAATAACCGACCAACCGCCCGGCTGACCGATGATGGACGCGCCTTGAATCGCCGATGCTGCGACCATGCGCTTGGCCGTTAACGTATCTATCGTCGGGGCGTTCATAGTGGTTTGTCTGCTGTGAGTTGGTGTGCGCTTTGTGTGTTTTATTTATGGAATATGCAATTCAACACAAGAAGTTCATGCTCCATCTTCAATGCGGTGCGTACATCCATGAACAACCCTGCACCAAAACATCGAAAGTTGAGAGTGCGCTCTCTTTTGGCGCACTTTTTGCTTACAGTTGGTGCATAAGCGGTTGCAAGCTTTTATTTGCACCGCTTCAATGCATTAATCTCAAGAGGCTGTTTATGAATGCACTACAACAGGGCGCAAATGCCCTGTTTATTCTGTTGGGCGCGGTCATGGTGCTTGCCATGCATGCGGGGTTTGCGTTTCTGGAGCTGGGCACGGTGCGGCGTAAGAACCAGGTGAATGCCTTGGTCAAGATCCTGGTGGATTTCTCGGTGTCGACCGTGGTTTATTTTGTGCTCGGCTATTCGGTGGCCTACGGCACCGGCTTTTTTGTCGGCGCCGAGGAGCTGGCGGCCAAGAACGGCTATGAGCTGGTCAAGTTCTTCTTCCTGCTGACCTTTGCCGCCGCCATTCCGGCCATCATCTCGGGCGGCATTGCCGAGCGCGCCAAGTTCTGGCCGCAGCTGATGGCCACGGCCGTCATCGTCGGCGTGATCTACCCGTTCTTTGAGGGCATCGCCTGGAACCAGCACTTTGGTGTGCAAGCTTGGTTGCTGGCGGCCACCGGTGCCGAGTTTCACGACTTTGCCGGCAGCGTGGTGGTGCATGCGGTGGGCGGATGGATCGCGCTGGGTGCGGTGATTCTGCTGGGCGCACGCAGCAACCGCTACCGCAAGGACGGCGCGATCTCGGCGCACCCCCCAAGCAGCATTCCGTTTCTGGCGTTGGGCGCCTGGATTCTGACGGTGGGCTGGTTTGGTTTTAACGTGATGAGCGCGCAGACGTTGGACAAGATTTCCGGCCTGGTGGCGGTGAACTCGCTGATGGCCATGGTCGGCGGCACGCTGGTGGCATTGTTGATGGGCAAGAACGATCCCGGCTTTTTGCACAATGGCCCGCTGGCCGGACTGGTGGCGGTTTGCGCCGGCTCCGACCTGATGCACCCACTGGGCGCGCTGGTGGTGGGCGGTGTAGCAGGTGCCATTTTTGTGCTGATGTTCACGCTGACGCAAAACAAATGGAAGATTGACGATGTGCTGGGCGTCTGGCCCTTGCATGGCCTGTGCGGCACCTGGGGTGGTGTGGCAGCCGGCATTTTTGGCAGCAAGGCTCTGGGCGGACTGGGCGGCGTGAGCCTGAGCGCACAGCTCATTGGCACGGGTATTGGAGTGCTGTGGGCTTTGGTCAGTGGCTTTGCAGTCTATGGCCTGCTCAAGGTGACGCTGGGCTTACGCCTGAGCCAGGAAGAGGAATACGACGGCGCCGACCTGAGCATTCACAAGATCAGCGCCACGCCGGAGCGCGAGGCCAACTGGTAAGTCTTATTGGCCGCTCAGGCGGTAGGCGCCAAGCACCAGCCCGGTCTGCACCGCCAGGGGCAGCCACTGGGAAAAGTCCAGCGACTCTGCTGCGTCCACGGCAGGGCCCAACGCCACGCCGGATTGCAGCGCGCGCAGCAAGTCCGACTCACCCGGCGATGCCTGGCGCAGCCGAGGCTGCAGACCGGCGCGCCAGATCACCACCTCCTGGGCCTGCTGCAGACGCAGTTGCTCGCTCACCTCAGCAAGCGATGGCGTCCCTTCCAGGTGCGCCAGCAAGAGGCTAGCCAAGGGCCAGGCACTCGACAAAGTGACCAGCCCAGACGCCAGCGCCAGCCCCAGAGTGTGCGGGTCCTCGGCGGTCAGCAAGGCCAGCGTTGCCAGATCGGAGGTGGGATCGGGGGCGGTGGCGGCATGGTGCAGCGCCCATTCGGAACGGGCCACGTCCGGAAGATAGGGCCAATCCTGCAACTGGGCATTGCCACGCACAAAGTCGGCCAGGGCGACTCCCCACTGGGACACGTCGCCACGCAGCGGCGGCTCGGCATGCCAGAAGGCGCGGGCCAGATCGGCAAAACTTTCGTCTCCCAGCATTTGCGTCAGCACCGGATAGGCGGCCCGCAGGGCGCGCTCGGCCAGCAGATGGCCATTGGCCTGGTAGACCTTGAGCCCACGGCCTGGCGTGTTGCCCACGCCGCTTGCGTAGCCCTCCAGCGCCCGCACTGCATCTTGCTGCGGCCAGGCAAACAGCGCCTCCAGCAAGGCCTGTTGCTGAGTGGCAAGTGTGCTCATGCTGCCAGCTCCAACACCTGTTCCGCGATGTTGCGGGCATGGGCGGCTTCTTCCAACAAGGTGTTTAGCAAGGGAATATCGGTATCCCATTCGATCAGGGTGGGCACCGCGCCAAAGCGACTTAAAGCGTGGCGATACAGCTCCCACACCTCTGCACAGACGCGGCTGCCGTGGTCGTCGATGACGATATCACCGTGCCCATCGCTGACGCGGCAATGTCCGGCCAAATGCAGCTCGGCCACGGCCTCGGGCGCAATCTGGTTCAGCCATTCTCGGCAGGCGGCGAGCGGGTCGGCGCACAGACCAGCCATTTGCGCGTTGAGTGCGTTGACGTAAATATTGTTGACATCCACCAGCAGGCTGCAACCCGTGCGCCGCGCCAGTGCATTCAGAAATTCGAACTCCGGCAAAGCGTCTTCTTGCGCAGGCTTCCACTGCAAATAAGCCGACAGGTTTTCCACCATGAAGCGTCGTTGCAAGCGGTCTTGCACGCGCTGAACATTGGTGCAAAGCACGTTCAAGGCCTCGGGCGTAAAAGGCAGGGGCAGCAGGTCGGCCGCATGCACCGCACCGCCTGCGAAATGACCCCGGGCAAAGCTGGCATGGTCGCTGACGCGCACCGGATCGACACGCTGCACCAGCGCCGCCAACTGGTCCAGATGCCAGGGGTCCAGCCCCACGGCCGAACCCAGGGACAGGCCGACACCGTGCAGGCTGACGGGATAGCTGCTGCGCCCGCGCTCCAGCACTTCCAGCGCTGCTCCCCCAGCACCAAAAAAGTTCTCGGAATGGACCTCCAGAAAATCCAGGTCAGGACGTTCTTGAAGCAAAGCCGCGTAATGCGGATGCCGCCAGCCAATACCGACCTCGATCTTGGCCGGTTCGCAAACCACAGCAGCCAAGGGCGGCATGGTGGCAAACAAATTTGGGGTTGCCGGCTTACATCTTGAGCTTCTTGGCCTCATCGGCGCTCAGCCCTTTCATCGTCTTGCAGGTTCCCGCTGCCACATATTTCCATTCCGTTTTGTCCATGTCCGTCTTGGACTGACCGGCGCAGGAGTGGACGCCGCTGGCGCAATCGTTCTGGCCGGCCTTGGCGACACCAAAACATTTTTCCTTTTCCGCGGCCGCTGCGGGGGCCGATGCCAGCGCCAGAGTCATCAATGTGGCGGCAGTGGCAGCAATCAGGTGGGCTTGTTTCATGGGTAGATCCTTTAAATGGCTTGAAAGTTTAAATGCTAGAGCTTGCAACCCGCAGTGTGGCAGTCAGGCAACAGCGAGGGTTGCTTTTTAGTCTGTGGCTGCGGCTCTTTCTTACATGGACAGACCATGTTTTGTCTGCATGCGGCTAATTTTGCGCGGCTTACACTGTGCAGCAACGCAACCAGAATCATCTTATGCCCGATTCTTTCCCACCCTTGCCCCGCTTTGAGCAGCAGGTAGCCGATCTGCGCGACTATTTGTTGAAGTTCGCGCGCCTGCAACTGCGCAACGAGGCCTGGGCCGAAGACGCGGTGTCTGACACCCTGCTGGCCGCATTGTCAAAGCCCCAATCCTTCGGCAACCGCTCCCAACTCAAGACCTGGCTGGTCGGCATCCTCAAGCACAAGGTGGTGGACGCGCTGCGCCTGCGCAGCCGTGAGGTCTGCCAGGGTGACGACACCCTAGACAGCACGGAAGACCCCTTGGATTATTTGGGCTTCAAGGCGAATGGCCACTTTATCGAGCCCCCGGCGGAATGGGGAAACCCGGAGCAGCAGGCCAGCAGCCGACAGTTCTTCGAGGTGCTGGAAGTCTGCGCCAGCCAGTTGCCTGCGGTACAGGGGCGGTTGTTCTTGATGCGCGAGTGGCTGGAACTCAGCAGCGAGGAGATCTGTAAGGAATTGCAGCTGACACCGACCAACTTGTATGTTCAACTGCACCGTGCCCGCCTGCGGCTGCGTGAATGTCTTGAATTGAACTGGTATGGGAGGGCGCCATGATGCCATTGAACAGAACCTGCAAACAAGCCGCCGCCCTGATGGTGGCGCGGGAAGACTTGGCCCTGCCCTTGGCTGACCGCCTGGCCTTGCGCCTGCATTTGCTGATTTGCAAGGCCTGTCCGCGCTTCGAGAGGCAGATGCTGGGCATGCGCAACGGCCTGAAACAGTGGCGCAACTACCAGGCGCCGGATTGAAGTCCAGTCGCCTGGGAAAAGTTTTAGAAAAAAAATTAGGCAGGTTAGCGAAATTGACGCATAATGAAATCGCCTTGTCAGAAATCTGACGGGGAAGTTTGCGGTGTTTAGTCAGTTTCGCGTCTGCTTTAAGTCTTCAATGGTTTGTTGATTGCGGTTTTGGACTCCATCGCGTTTTGAGTTATTTTGAGGAGTCCTTTATGGGCAACAAACTTTACGTTGGCAATCTGCCATATTCCTTCCGTGACGAAGACCTGCAGCAAGCATTTGCTCCGCACGGTACAGTCACCAGCGCCAAAGTCATGATGGAACGTGACACTGGCCGTTCCAAGGGCTTCGGCTTTGTGGAAATGGGCAGCGATGCTGAAGCGCAAGCCGCTATCAGTGGCGTGAATGGTCAACAGTACGGTGGCCGCGGTCTCGTGGTGAACGAAGCCCGTCCGATGGAACCCCGTCCTCCCCGCTCCGGTGGCGGTGGCTTCGGTGGTGGTGCTGGCGGCGGTGGCGGCGGCTACGGTGGTGGCGGTAGCCGCTCCGGTGGTGGCGGCGGTGGTGGATACGGCGGCGGCGGCGGCGGTGGCGGTGGACGCTCCGGCGGCGGCGGCGGTGGTTACGGCGGTGGCCGTGGCTCCAGCTACTAAGCTCTAGTCTGCATAGCAAAAAGGACCTTCGGGTCCTTTTTTACGTCTGGGCTTTCGCGAAATCGCCAGCTTTAGCCGGCGCGTTGCTTGCGCGGTCGTCCTGACAACAGTTTGTCAAACCAGGCGTTTGGCAATAGCCGCAGCAGCTTGGCCACGATACCCATTTGCCAGGGAATGACCCGGTAACTGCTTCTTGCAACAATGGCAGAGAAGGCGCGCTGGGCAAAGTCTTCCACTGGCATCAAAAAGGGCATTGAATAGCGGTTTTGTCGGGTCAGCGGCGTATCGATAAAACCCGGGCAAAGAGTCACCACCGATACGCCACTGGAGCACAACTCGCCGCGCAGGCTCTCGCAATAGGCAATCACGGCGGCCTTGCTGGCGCAATACGCACCATGCCCGGGCAGGCCCCGAATTCCCGCCACGCTGCCAATGCCCACCAGAATGCCCGAGCCGCGCTTGCACATGGCGTCCACAAACGGATGAAAGGTGGCTGCCAGCCCAATGTTGTTGGTGGCAAAGGTGTTCGCCATCACCTCCAGGTCAGACCGCACCGCGCTGTCCATGCCGACGCTGATGCCGGCATTGGCAATCACCACATCGGGCAGGCCCTGCTGCGCCAGACATTGCCGACCTGCGGCCACGATGCTGTCCTTATCCGCCACGTCGGCTCTGTAGACGCGCAGGCGTTCCGGGTCTATGCCATGCGTCTCTGCCCACTGCTGTATGGCGTCGGTTCGCCTGGCCACCAAGGCCAGGTCGTAGCCCGCCTGGTAGAAACGCCAGGCCAGCGCCTGCCCTATGCCACTGGAGGCACCGGTGATGAATACCAAGGAAGTCATGGAGGTTTTCCTACTGAGTTGACTGCGCCCATCAATGCCGTGGCGTGGGAACCAGGTAGCCACGCACGCGGCCATTGAGTTGCAGCACCTGCTCCACATTGTCAAAGTCCAGCTTGTCGGCGCTGAAATGGTCCTTGCCGCGCTGGAGTTCCACCGGCAGATGGGACTTGATGCGCTCGGTATTCATAAAGGCGTGCAAAAACTCGCTGCGGTATTGCATGCGCGGGCTGGCAGCCTGGTCTGCACCGGTCTCGCGCACCACCAGCGCATGGCCCAGCAACTGCACCTCGGAACCGTCTTCATTGGTCAGCCCCCGGTCGGCCGAGGCCGTGGTCAAGGTTCCCTTCGCATCGAAGGAGCGGATGCGGATGCCGTCAATCTCCAGCCACTGGGTATCGGGGTAATGCCGCACCTTGTCGCCCATGACCTCGCTGCGCATGTGGCCGCTGGCGTCAAAGGTTTTGACGGCGAAACCATCCATGAAATAGTCCGGGCTGTGACGTTGTACCCGGGGCGCTGCGGCTGCCGCGGTCGGCGGCGCGCTGCGCACCATCCAGTACGTGCCCAGGGCCAGCACCGCCATACAGGCCAGCGGCAGGTATAGCAAAAAGCGGTCCCAGGCCTCGCGCACCAAGGTTTGCGCGCTCCACATCAGCGGCGGTACTCGTCAAGCAGATCCACGTAGCGCCCACTGGCCACCAGCAGCAGGTCGCAGAGTTCGCGCACGGCGCCAAAGCCGCCCACGGCGCTGGTGACATAGTGAGCTACCGAGCGCACCTCGACATGGGCATTGGCTGGCGCGCAGGCCAACGCGGCACGTCGCATGACGGGCAGGTCCGGCCAGTCGTCCCCCATAGCCGCGGTCTGGCTCCAGTCCAGACCCAGAGCCTGCAGCGTTTCTTCGGCGGCGGGGCGCTTGTCTTCGGTGCCGAAGTGGGCATGGGTGATGCCCAGGGCGTCCAGCCGTTTGCGCAGGGGTTTGGAGTCGCGTCCGGTAATCACCGCCGGGGTGATGCCGGCCTTTTGCAACAGCTTGAGCCCATGTCCGTCCAGAGTGTTGAAGCGCTTGAGCGTCTCGCCGCTTTCCGAAAACAACAGGCCGCCGTCGGTGAGCACGCCATCGACATCAAAAAATGCCAGCTTGATGCCCTGCGCCTTGAGCAGCAGCACCGAGTCGAAATGGATGGCGGGCTGCATCAGATCACCTTGGCCCGCATCAGGTCGTTGCTGGTGACCGCGCCACACAAACGCCCCTGGACGTCCAGCACCAGCACGCTGGTAATGCGGTGCAGCTCCATCAGATCCGCAGCATCCACGGCCAGGGCGTTGGCAGTAATCGTTCTGGGCGCGGGGTGCATGGCGTCGCACGCCAAGGTACTACGCAAGTCCCGTCCCTGCTCAATCAAACGGCGCAGGTCGCCATCGGTAAAGATGCCCAGCACCTGATCGTCGGCGTCAACAATGGCCGCAGCACCCAGGCCCTTGGCGCTCATCTCGCGCATCAGTTCGCTAAAATTTGCATCGGGCGCCACGCGCGGCACGGCGTCGCCGCTGCGCATCACATCGCTGACATGCGTCAGCAGCTTGCGCCCCAGGGCGCCACCGGGATGCGAGCGGGCAAAATCTTCGGCCTTGAAACCCCTGGCGTCCAGCAGCGCCACTGCCAACGCATCGCCCAGGGCCATTTGCGCAATGGTGCTGGCGGTGGGCGCCAGATTCAAGGGGCAGGCCTCCTTGTCCACCGCGCTGTCCAGCCACAGGTCGGCATGGCGCGCCATGGTCGATCGGGCATTGCCGGTCATCGCAATCAGGGGCGCGCCCAGGCGCTTGAGCACCGGCAGCAACACCGCCATTTCCTGCGACTCGCCGCTATTGGAAATGGCCAGCACCAGGTCCTGCGCGGTGATCATGCCCAGGTCGCCGTGGCTGGCCTCGGCCGGGTGCACAAACAGGGCGGGCGTGCCGGTGGAGGCCAAGGTGGCGGCTATTTTTCGACCGACATGGCCGCTCTTGCCCATGCCCATCACCACCACCCGGCCCTGAATGGCCAGTATCAGCTCCACTGCCTTGGCAAAGGGCTCTCCAATGCGGTCTTTGAGTCCCAGCACCGCAGCGGCTTCAATGTCCAGGGTTTCCCGGGCTAGGGTGATGGCGCGTTGGGCGGATGACCCGGAGGTCTGGTGTGCGGAGGCTGTCATACGGGCATTTTATCTAGGCATAGCGCCTTCGTGAGCGCTTGCTAGTATCAAGCCATGACCGGATTGGAAATTACCCTCTTATATTTGCTGGCTGCCGTGCTGGGCGTGGTGGCCTGCCGCCTGCTCAAGCTGCCACCCATGCTGGGCTATTTGTGCGTGGGCGTGGTGATTGGGCCGAATGCGTTGGCGCTTTCAAAGAGCGTGGAGACGGTGCAGCACCTGGGCGAGTTTGGCGTGGTGTTCCTGATGTTTGTGATCGGGCTGGAGTTCAACCTGCCCAAGCTGCGCAGCATGCGCCAACATGTGCTCGGTTTGGGTTCGCTGCAGGTGCTGCTGACCATGCTGCTGGGCACGGTTGCCATGGTGCTGCTCAACGACTGGCTGCCCGATCTGTGGGACATGGACTGGAAGGGCGCACTGACGCTGTCGGGCGCGCTGGCCATGAGCAGCACCGCGATTGTGGTCAAGCTGATGGCGGAGCGGCTGGAAATGGAGTCGGAACACGGCAAACGCATCATGGGCGTGCTGCTGTTTCAGGATCTGGCCCTGGTGCCCTTGCTGGTGTTGGTGCCAGCACTCGGTGCCTCGGCGCAAAACCTGGTCGGCGCACTCGCTCTGGCGGCCTTGAAGGCCACCTTGCTGGTGACCGTGCTGCTGGTGGGTGGCCAGCATGTGATGCGGCGCTGGCTGACCCTGGTGGCCAGGCGCAAGAGCGAAGAGCTGTTTGTGCTGAATCTGCTGTTCATCACGTTGGGCCTGGCCTGGCTGACGCAGGAGGCCGGACTGAGCCTGGCACTGGGCGCCTTTATTGCCGGCATGTTGATTTCCGAGACAGAATTCAAGCACCAGGTGGAAACCGATATCCGCCCCTTCCACGATGTGCTCTTGGGCCTGTTTTTCATCAGCATCGGCATGCTGCTTGACTGGCGACTGGTGCTGCAAAACTGGGGCTTGGTGTTGTTGCTGGTGCTGATCCCGCCCCTGCTCAAGCTGGCATTGACGACGGCCCTTTCGCGCGCCTTGGGCGCATCTACCGGGGTGGCGCTGCGCACCGGACTGTATCTGGGGCAGGCCGGGGAGTTCGGTTTTGTGCTGCTCACCCTGGGGGCGGAAAACGCCCTGTTGGCGCCCGAACTGCTCAATCCGATCCTGGCCGCCATGGTGTTGTCCATGGTGGTCACGCCGTTTGTGGTGATGTACAGCAATGCCATCGTGATGCGCCTGGTGTCCACCGAGTGGCTGCAACAGTCGCTGCAGCTGACCCACATTGCCAGTAAATCCATCAAGGTGAATCGGCATGTGCTGATTTGCGGCTTTGGCCGCTGCGGCCAGAACCTGGCACGGGTGCTGGAGAGCCAGAACATCCCCTACATGGCGCTGGACCTCGACCCGGAGCGGGTGCGCCAGGCGGCGGCGGCCGGACATAGCGTGGCCTTTGGCGACTCGGCACGCCTGCAAGCGCTGATGGCGGCCGGACTGGCCAGAGCCAGCGCCGTGGTGGTGACCTATCTGGATGAACCGGCGGTGTTCAAGGTGCTGGCCAATACCCAGGCCCATGCGCCGCAGGTGCCGGTGATCGTGCGCACCCAGGACGACCACCATCTGGAGCAGTTGCGAGCGGCCGGTGCCACCGAGGTGGTGCCCGAGGCGATTGAAGGTTCGCTGATGCTGGCCAGCCATGCGCTGGCGCTGGTGGGTGTGCCGATGCGCCGCGTGATCCGCATCGTGCAGGACCAGCGCGACGCGCGCTACAACCTGCTGCGCGGTTTCTTCCACGGCGCCGATGACAGCTCGGTGGATGAACTGGAGCACGAGCGCCTGGCCACTGTCACCCTGCCACCGGGTTCCCGCGCGGCGCAGCAGCCCGTGGCGGCCTTCGCACTGGAGAGTCTGGGTGTGCGCGTCATCAGCCTGCGGCGCAGCCATGGCAAGCCCATGCCTGCCGATGCGCTGACGCTGCTGGAGGACGGCGACACCCTGGTGCTATCGGGCAAGGCCGAGGCGCTGGCGCTGGGCGAACAGCGCCTGCTCAGAGGCTAAGCCTGGCTCAAGGCACAATCGGATCTTTCGCCCAAACTCCACACTTGTATGCAACACCTCAGCGTGAACCAGTATCTGCGTGACCACATCCGTACCGTGCCCGATTGGCCAGCGCCGGGCGTGCAGTTTCGCGACATCACGCCGCTGCTGCAGGATGCCAAGGTATTTCGGGTACTCATCGACGCCTTTGTCCACCGCTACATGGACCCCGCGTTGCGCCCCGATGTGGTGGCCGGCCTGGATGCGCGCGGCTTCATCATCGGCGCGGTGGTGGCCTATGAGCTGAACGTCGGCTTTGTGCCGATCCGCAAAAAAGGCAAGCTGCCCTTCACCACGGTGGAAGAAACCTACGAACTGGAATACGGCAGCGCCACGGTGGAGCTGCATACCGATGCGGTCAAGCCGGGCCAGCGCGTGCTGCTGATTGACGACCTGATTGCCACCGGAGGCACCATGATGGCCGGTCGGCGCCTGCTGGAGCGCCAGGGCGCCATCGTGATGGAAGGGGCGGCGCTGGTGGACCTGCCGGAGCTGGGCGGCTCAGACAAGCTGCGGGAGTCCGGACTGTCGCTGTTTACGCTGGTGGATTTCGCCGGCCATTAAAGCGCTGCGGGCTGGCTGGCCCGCTCACTTACCGATGCAGAACTGGGAAAAGATCACCCCCAGCAAGTCATCCGATGTGAATTCGCCGGTGATCTCACTCAATGCGCCCTGGGCCAAGCGCAGTTCTTCGGCCAACAGGTCCAATGCCTGAGCCTGGGACGCCAAATGCAGCGCCGCCGCCTGGCAATGGGCTTCCACCCGGCGCAGCGCCTGAATATGGCGTTCGCGGGCCATAAAGCTGCCGCCCGCCGGGGCCTGCCAACCGGCAGCTTCCAGCAAGGCGTGGCGCAAGGCGTCCAGGCCGCTGCCGGTCTTGGCCGAGAGCGTGATGCCTCCACCGTGCTGAGCATCACCGCTTTCAAGGGGCGCCGCGTCGGCCTTGTTCCAGACATCGATCACCGGTACGGCAGAGGGCAATTTTTGCAACAAGGTGGCGGCGATATCGGCGTCACCGGACTGGTATTCGGTCTGCTCAATGCGCGTCAGGTCATGCAAAAACAGCAGCACGTCGGCCGCCGCAATCGCCTCCCAGGCGCGGGCAATGCCGATTTGCTCGACTACGTCCACGCTGTCGCGCAGGCCTGCGGTGTCAATCACATGGATCGGCACGCCCTCGATTTGTATCGTCTCCTGCACCCGGTCACGGGTGGTGCCGGCAATCGGCGTGACGATGGCCAGCTCGGCCCCCGCCAGTGCGTTGAGCAGGGAAGACTTGCCGGCGTTCGGTTGACCCGCAATCACCACCTTGATGCCTTCGCGCAGCAACACACCTTGCGCCGCACGGGCAAACACCGCCTGCACGCGGTCCTGTATGCGGGTGAGCTGGCCTGTGGCATCGGCCTTTTGCAGAAAGTCGATTTCTTCTTCCGGAAAGTCTAAGGTGGCTTCGACCAGCATGCGCAGGTGGATGATGGCGTCGCGCAAGGCGTGGATTTCAATGGAAAAGGCGCCCGACAGCGACTGCGCCGCGCTGCGGGCTGCCGCCTCGGTGCTGGCGTCGATCAGGTCGGCAATCGCCTCGGCCTGAGCCAGATCGATCTTGTCGTTGAGGAACGCTCGCTCGGAAAATTCTCCGGCGTTGGCCAGGCGCAGACCCGGCAACACCCTCGCTCCGCTGACTACGGCTTGCTGCGAAACTTCCAAGCAACGTGCCAGCAGCAGTTGCAGCACCACCGGCCCGCCATGGGCCTGGAGCTCCAGCACGTCTTCTCCGGTAAAGGAGTGCGGCGCCGGAAAATAGATCGCCAGCCCCTTGTCGATGGCAAGGCCCGCGGCATCACAAAAGGGAAGATACAGGGCCTGGCGCGGCGCCAAGCTGCGGCCGAAAAGTGCATCAATCAGTGGCGAGAGATTCTTGCCGCTGACCCGCACAATGCCCACCGCCCCCCGGCCGGGCGCCGTGGCAATGGCGAGAATGGGATCGTGGTGGCGTGAGAGCATGAGAGGCGCCGAAGGCGCTTCGGGGGGGAGCTTAGAACTTAGGTAAGTTGAACTTGGGCGGCACACCCATGCGCGTGTTGATGATCCATTGCTGTGCAATCGACAACACGTTGTTGGTGATCCAGTACATCACCAGGCCCGAGGGGAAGAAGAAGAACATCACGCTGAAGGCCAGCGGCATGATCCACATCATCTTGGCCTGCATCGGATCCGGCGGTGCCGGGTTCAGTGAAGTCTGCAGCAGCGTGGTCATTGTCATGAACAGCGGCAGCAGGTAATACGGGTCCGGCGCCGACAGGTCATGAATCCATAGCGCCCAGGGCGCGCCGCGCATTTCCACCGTGGACAGCAGCACCGAGTACAGCGCAATGAACACCGGAATCTGGATCACGATGGGGAAGCAGCCGCCCATGGGGTTGACCTTCTCCTCGCGGTAGATGCGCATCATCTCCTGCTGCATTTGCTGCGGCTTGTCCTTCAGGCGCTCGCGCATTTCCATGATCTTGGGGTTGATGGCCTTCATCTTGGCCATGCTGGAGTAGGCCTTGGCATTGAGCCAGTAAAAGGCGATCTTCAGCAACAGCACCAGGGCGACAATCGACCAGCCCCAGTTCTGGATAAAGCCATGCAGCTTGTCCAACAACCAGTACAGCGGCTTGGCCAGAATCGTCAGGCGGCCATAGTCTTTCAGCAGTTCCAGGCCGGGCGTCAAGGCCTCCAGCATTTTTTCTTCCTGCGGTCCGATAAACAGCTTGGCCTCTACCGCCTTGCTGGCGCCGGGTGCCAGGGTTTCCAAGGGCGCCACCATGGTCGCGCGGTAGCAGCAATCGGCCAGCGGTGCACCAATGTCCACCGCATCCATGGAGATGGTGCGCTGCATGCCATCGGGCAGTATCCAGGCGCTGGCGAAGTAATGCTGGACCATGGCAACATAGCCGTTGGTGCTGGAGTTCTCGAAATCGGCCTTGTGCTTCTTGATGTCAGAAAAATCCACTTTCTGGAACTTTTTGGCCTCGGTGTACACGGCCGGGCCGGTGTAGGTGGAGTAGAAGGAAGAACCTCCGGCGGGCTTGTTGCCGTCGCGCACCAGCTGCAAATAGAGCTGGGCAGATTGGGCCGTGGCCGAGGTGTTGATCAACTCGTGCTTGACGCCGATATCGTAAGCGCCGCGGCGCAGGGTATAGGTCTTGACCAGCTTGATGCCGCCCACGTCGGGCGAGCTAAAGCTGATCACCAGCTCGTTCTGTCCGTCTGCCAGGCTGTGCGCGCCGCTGGCCACCATCACCGTCTTGTGCGTGGGGAAGGCGCCACCGGTGCTACCGGCCACAACGCCGGACTGGGCCATGTAGATGCGGTCCTTGCTGTCATCCAGCAGCACAAAATTTTTGCTCTTGTTTTCGGCGTCGGGATACTTCAGGAACTCGGCGCGCACCAGAGAGCCGCCCTCGGTGTCCAGCGTGAGCTTGAGCACGTCGGTAGAAACGTCGAAGCGCTCATGGGCTGCTGCAGCCACGGCCGAGGCCACCGGCGGCGCGAGCGCAGCGGTCTGGTTGGAGGCGGCGCTAGGCACCGACGCATCGCTCACAGGGGGCTTGCCCAGCGCGCTGGGCGCAACGATCTGAGTGGCCGGACCGGGGAAGAAGGTGGCCTTTTTTCCATTGGCGACTTGCCACTGGTCCCAGAGCATCACCATGGCAAAGCCAAAGATCACCCACAAAATGGTGCGGCGGATATCGTTCATGAGGATTTCTTTTCAGACGGAGAAAGCAGACGGCCAAACAGCCGCGGAGATTCAACGGGTACCGGGTCTGCACCCCCGGCGCACCAGGGGTGGCAGCGCGCAAGGCGTGCCGCCGTGAGATAACTACCCCAGGCAGCACCATGCTGCTCCAGAGCCTGCAGCGAGTATACGGAACAAGTGGGCTCAAATCGGCAGGAACTGCCCAGGCTGGGGCTCAGAAACAGGCGATAAGCCCGCACCAGGGCCATCAACACGGAGCGCATCAGGCAGCAGCCTTGGCGCCCGGGCAGGCACGCTGGAACAAACTCAAGAGTTCTGCACGCACGGCCGCCTTGAGGACTTCCGAGGAAGCACTCACAAACTGTTTGCGATCGAACGCGGCGCGCAAACGCACCACATGGGCAGCAACACCTAAATGCGGCTCGAACTGCAGGCTCAGGTTGTAAATCTGGCGTTTGATGGCGTTGCGGGTCACTGCCCGTTTGGCCCAGCGCTTGGGGACCATGGCCCCCAGCCAGACGCCTTGCTGCGCAAAAAGGGGCGCTTGCACCACGCCTTCGCGCGGCCCATCAGAACCCAAACCCGCACAATGAAGTGCAAAGTGGGTGGTTCGGGCCAGTGTTTTCCCAGACAAGGCCACCTGGAATTGGGGCCGGGTTTTCAATCGCTGCATGGGAAAGCACACTGCAACCCCCTGAGACAGTGCCCCAAGAAATGACCGATCAGAATGGCTCGGACGGGATTAGACCGCCAGGCGCTTGCGGCCCTTGGCACGGCGCGCGTTGATCACGGCGCGACCACCACGGGTCTTCATGCGGACCAGAAAGCCGTGGGTACGAGCGCGGCGAATTTTGGAAGGTTGGTAAGTGCGTTTCATTTTGAATCTCTGCTAAATCTTTGGCTTGTGCCCCGACAACAATCAGGGAAACCCAAGATTATCGCAAATTTTCACGCCCACGGCAAGGCCTTTGACCAGATTCTGCATTTAGGGCAAAAAGAGTGGGCAGAATAAAAAATGTGGATAAGGCTTTGATAAATTACAATTTCAGATGCAAAAAACCAAAAATATCCACAGAAGTCGAGAACAAGAATGAGCACGGGACAATCCTCCGGCAGCCGGCAAACGGCTGCCAATGACATCGGTCAAAGCCTATGGCAAACCTGCATAGAGCAGCTGGCTCAAGAGCTACCGGAACAGCAGTTCAACACCTGGATCAAGCCCCTGCAGGCACAGGTGCAGGACGACCTTTCCAGGGTCACCATCTTTGTTGCCAACCGCTTCAAACTCGACTGGGTGCGGGCCCAGTACAGCGGCCGCATCGCCAGCATGCTGGAGAAACTATATGGTCAGCCGGTACAGATTGAGTTAGCAATCACTCCGCGCGAAGCGGTTGTCAGACCTCATTTTGTGGCCGCATCATCCGAGGCCGTGGTGATCGACGATGTGGTGGAAGTGGGCGAAGACCGCAACCTGGGCACGCCCAAGAACCGGCTCAACGGCATGCTCACCTTCGAGACCCTGGTGGAGGGTACGGCCAACCGCATGGCGCGCGCTGCAGCCATGCACGTGGCGACCATGCCGGGCCATCTGTACAACCCGCTTTTCATCTATGGTGGCGTCGGTCTGGGCAAGACCCACTTGATGCACGCCGTGGGCAACCGCTTGCTGCAGGACAAGCCCGGTGCACGAGTTCTCTACATCCATGCGGAGCAGTTCGTGTCCGATGTGGTTAAGGCCTACCAGCGCAAGACTTTTGACGAATTCAAGGAGAAATACCACTCGCTTGACCTGCTGTTGATCGATGACGTGCAGTTCTTTGCCAACAAGGAGCGCACCCAGGAAGAGTTTTTCAACGCCTTTGAGGCGCTGCTGACCAAGAAGTCGCACATCGTGATGACCAGCGACACCTATCCCAAGGGTCTGGCCGACATCCACGAGCGCCTGGTGTCGCGTTTTGACTCAGGGCTGACGGTGGCGATTGAGCCGCCGGAGCTGGAAATGCGCGTCGCCATTTTGATCAACAAGGCGCGCGCCGAGGGCACGGAAATGCCTGAAGAGGTGGCGTTTTTTGTCGCCAAAAATGTGCGCTCCAATGTGCGCGAGCTCGAAGGCGCGCTGCGCAAAATCTTGGCCTATTCGCGCTTCAACCAGAAAGAAATCTCGATTGCGCTGGCGCGCGAAGCCCTGCGCGACCTGCTGTCGATCCAGAACCGGCAAATTTCGGTGGAGAACATCCAAAAGACCGTGGCCGACTACTACAAGATCAAAATTGCCGACATGTACTCCAAGAAGCGCCCAGCCAGCATTGCCCGGCCGCGCCAGATCGCCATGTACCTGGCCAAGGAGCTGACGCAAAAAAGCCTGCCGGAAATCGGCGAACTGTTTGGCGGACGCGACCACACCACGGTGCTGCACGCGGTGCGCAAGATTGGCGGCGAGCGCCAGCAAATGACCGAGCTGAACCAACAACTCCACGTTCTAGAACAGACCCTCAAGGGCTGATTTCCAAAAACAAGGAAAGAAGCCCGGCAAATGCTGCATAAAACAGCGAAAATGACGGGTATTTAACAAAGTCGCCGATCCGCGGGGATTTTTGGCGCCACAGAGACTCTGAAAGAGATTGACATGATCGTATTGAAGGCAACGCAAGACAAAGTTCTCTCGGTTCTGCAATCCGTTGCCGGCATTGTGGAGCGCCGCCATACCTTGCCGATTCTTGCCAATGTGCTGCTGCGAAAATCGGGAACGTCGATCCAGCTCACCACCAGCGACCTGGAAATCCAGATTCGCACCACCGCCGAACTGGGTGGCGACGCTGGCAATTTCACCACCACCATCGGCGCACGCAAGCTGATCGACATTCTGCGCACCATGCCGGGGGATCAGGCCGTGTCGCTGGAGTCCAGCCAGAGCAAGGTCATCCTCAAGGGTGGCAAGAGCAAGTTCACGCTGCAAACCATGCAGGCCGAAGACTTTCCGCTGGTGCAGGAATCGGCCAACTTTGGCCCCGTTTTCAGCGTGCCGCAAAAGACGCTGAAAGACCTGCTGGGCCAGGTGGCATTTGCCATGGCCGTGCACGATATCCGCTATTACCTCAACGGCATTTTGTTTGTCGCAGAAGGCCAGCAGCTCAGCCTGGTGGCCACCGACGGCCACCGCCTGGCCTTTGCCTCGGCCACGCTGGATGTAGAAGTGCCCAAGCAGGAGGTGATTCTGCCGCGCAAGACAGTGATCGAGCTGCAGCGCCTGCTGGGCGACGGCGATGGTGCGATTGAAATGCAATTCGCCAACAACCAGGCTAAGTTCACATTTGACGGCATGGAGTTTGTGACCAAGCTGGTCGAGGGCAAGTTCCCCGACTACAACCGCGTCATCCCCAAGAACCACAAGAACAAGATCACGCTGGGCCGCGCCGCGCTGCTGTCTACGCTGCAGCGCACCGCCATCCTGACCAGCGACAAGTTCAAGGGCGTACGCCTGAATATCGATCCTGGCACTTTGCGAGTGGCCTCCAACAATGCCGAGCAGGAAGAAGCGGTGGACGAGCTCGACATCGACTACGGCGGCGACAGCATAGAGATCGGTTTCAACGTCACCTATTTGATCGACGCGCTGGCCAATATGAGCCAGGACATGGTGGCGCTGGAGCTGTCCGACGGCAACAGTTCGGCGCTGTTCACCATCCCCGATAACGCGACCTTTAAGTACGTCGTCATGCCGATGCGGATTTAAGGCCAGGCGCCCCAAAGCGATTCGACACAAACCCCCGCCCTGCGGGGGTTTGGTCATTCCAGAGTTTGAGATTTTGTGAGAGAAGTAAGCCATGACTGATAACAACAAGCCCGATTCAACCCCCGAAAACGGCGCTGACACAGAAGCGGTACACACCGGCGAAGGCGGATCCGAGAGCTCCAACTTCCAACCCACCATCGACGCCCACCAGGCCGGTGCCTCCGAGGCCTATGGCGAAGGTTCGATCCAGATTCTCGAAGGCCTGGAGGCGGTGCGCAAGCGTCCCGGCATGTATATCGGCGACACGTCGGATGGCACCGGCCTGCACCACCTGGTGTTCGAGGTTGTGGACAACTCGATCGACGAATCTTTGGCCGGCCACTGCGATGACATCCTGGTCACCATCCACTCCGACAACTCCATCAGCGTGGTCGACAACGGCCGCGGCATTCCCACCGGCGTGAAGATGGACGACAAGCACGAGCCCAAGCGCAGTGCCGCCGAAATCGCGCTAACCGAGCTGCATGCCGGTGGCAAGTTCAACCAGAACAGCTACAAGGTCTCCGGCGGTCTGCACGGCGTCGGCGTTTCCTGCGTCAACGCGCTGTCCAAAATGCTCCGCCTGACCATCCGCCGCGACGGCAAGGTCCATGTGATGGAGTTCAGCAAGGGCTTTGTGCAGAACCGCCTGATTGAAACCGTGAACGGCGTGGAAGTCTCGCCCATGCGCGTGACCGGCGAGACCGAACGCCGTGGCACCGAGGTGCACTTCTCACCGGATCTGGAAATTTTCCAGACCAACACCGACTTTCATTACGAGATTCTGAGCAAACGCCTGCGCGAGCTGAGCTTCCTGAACAACGGCGTCAAGATCCGCCTCAAGGACGAGCGCACCGGCAAGGAAGACGACTTCTCGGGCGCAGGTGGCGTCAAGGGCTTTGTCAACTTCATCAACAAGGGCAAGACCGTGTTGAACCCCAACGTGTTCCACGCCATGGGCGACCGACAAAGTGACCAGGGTACCAACATCGGTGTCGAAGTGGCGATGCAGTGGAACAGCGGCTACAACGAGCAGGTGCTGTGTTTCACCAACAACATTCCGCAGCGCGACGGTGGCACCCACCTGACGGGTTTGCGCGCCGCCATGACGCGCGTCATCAACAAATACATTGACGACAGCGAGATCGCCAAGAAGGCCAAGGTCGAGGTGAGTGGCGATGACATGCGCGAAGGCCTGTGCTGCGTCCTCTCGGTGAAAGTGCCCGAGCCCAAGTTCAGCAGCCAGACCAAGGACAAGCTTGTCAGCAGCGAAGTGCGCGGCCCGGTGGAAGACATTGTGTCAAAGCTGCTGTACGACTACCTGCAAGAGCGCCCAGCGGACGCCAAGATCATTGTGGGCAAGATCATCGAGGCGGCCCGCGCCCGTGAAGCCGCCCGCAGGGCGCGCGACATGACGCGCCGCAAGGGCGTGCTCGACGGCATGGGCCTGCCCGGCAAACTGGCCGACTGCCAGGAAAAAGACCCGGCGGGCTGCGAAATCTACATCGTCGAGGGCGACTCCGCCGGCGGCTCTGCCAAGCAGGGCCGCGACCGCAAATTCCAGGCGATCCTGCCGCTGCGCGGCAAGATTTTGAACGTGGAAAAAGCGCGCTACGA
>CAIMZI010000030.1 GCA_903845935.1 uncultured beta proteobacterium
GTCTGGTAGCCGTCAGAATGCATGCCCTGCAGGTTGAACATCAGGCTGGATTTGCCCTCTGCGCCGAATTGGCCGGTCTGGTGCTCAAGGCCGATGACATCGGTATTCCACGATCCAATCGAGCCCATCACGCTGGTGCTCTCTTCGACTTCCAGAATTCTGGATTGCAGATCGATATTGCCGCCAAACGTGGCTTGGCCAATGGTCGCTGCCGAGCCGGGGCTGCGGTCCACGATCGCACCGCCCAGGAATTCATTGGGGAAAAAGACCCACGAGTGGTGGCTCACACCGTTGGTATCGTTGAACGGAATACCGTCAAATCCGATCACCATATTGCTGTCGGACAGGCCGCGCACCGTGACCTTGGCATCGCCCAGGCCAACACCGTTGGGGGTGAAGCTGAATACGCCAGGTGTCATCGACAGAGCCTGCGTGTAGTCGCCGACCGGTGACATGTTGTCGCGAATGGCCTTGTCGCTGACGATGGAGATGGCCGAGCGAGCATCGAGCGAGCTTTGTGATTGCGCAGTCTCGGTTGCCTGCAATGTGACAGGGCCGGAACCGGTCACGACCACCGCGTCGAGCTTGACTTGCGATTGGGCGAAGCAGGGTGCTGCCAGGCACAACAAGGCGACGGCGCGCGATACGTTACGCACGCTGTTGCGAAGGGGGTGGGGTGGTTGAATGGTTTTCATAAGCTATTTGTGGTGTATATAAAGACGGTGCGCTCCTGCGCTCCGGTTGTGGATATTGCAGACTTCGTGTGACGAAGGTGTGAATGCCTCTGTCTTGTTGTCTATACACAACATTCATGCGTGTGACTTCTAACTGAAATATTCGGCTTCTAAACTAAGTGGCGATAGCGTTTGCCCGTCGGGCATGTGCATTGGAAAATTTTTTGGATGGGATGTTTGAAGTGACTAAGCATATAAATCGTATGAGGTCTTTGTGCCTTGCTGTCGGTGGATTTCTCTTGTCTGCCGTATCAAGCGCAAGCCATGCGCAGACGGCTGTGGTGGCGGCACCTGCCGAGGCCTTGTCTAATCCCTACGGATTGCAAGCGGTCTGGATGCAGGGCGATCTGGTGGCACGCGGGACCTTGCTGATTCTGGTGCTGATGAGCATGGCCAGTTGGTACGTGATCGTCACCAAATACCTCGAGCAGTCGCGCGTCAACAAGCAGTCGCGTGCCGTGGGCGACGACTTCTGGAGCAGTGCCTCGATTCGCCAGAGCGCCGACAAGCTGGAAGCAGAAAGCCCCTACCGCTTTATCACCGACAAGGGTCTGGACAGTGCCAGCAAGCACCATGGGCTGCTGGGCAGCATCGATTTCAACACATGGGTGACCATGAGCATCCAGCGCGCCATGTCCAATGTGCAAAGCCGTTTGCAAGAAGGTCTGGCCCTGTTGGCTACCGTAGGTTCGACTGCGCCCTTCGTCGGCCTGTTTGGCACGGTTTGGGGTATTTACAACGCACTGGTGAGCATTGGCATGTCGGGCCAGGCCAGCATCGACAAGGTGGCAGGTCCGGTGGGCGAGTCGCTGATCATGACTGCCATCGGCCTGGCCGTTGCCGTGCCCGCCGTGCTGGGCTACAACTGGCTGGTGCGCCGCAACAAGCTGGCCATGGAAGATATCCAGGCCTTTGGCAACGACCTGCACGCCGTGCTGTTGGCGACTGCAGGCAAGGCCTGAGTCACTGAGGCAACACCGATATGGCAATGAACATGGGCCCGGCCGAGGGCGATGATGCGGTCATGAGCAACATCAACACTACGCCCCTGGTGGATGTGATGCTGGTGCTGCTGATTATTTTTCTGATCACTATTCCCGCGGTCACCACTTCCATCAAGGTCAGCTTGCCCAAGTTGCGGGTAGAGGCGCGTGAAACCAAACCGGAAAATATAGTTATTTCGGTAGACAAGGCGGGTCACAGTTTTTGGTACGACACGCAGCTTGCCGGTCGTGATGATCTGGTGCGTCGGCTGAAAAAGATATCGACTCTACAGCCCCAACCCGAGGTGCAAATTCGGGGCGATATGGACGCGCGTTACGACAGCGTGGGCCGCATCATGTATGCATGCCAGCTGGCCGGCATCGCCAAGGTTACTTTTATTACGGAACCACCCCCGCTGGGTGGCTAGGAAACGCATATGGCCATGATGTCCCCCGCGGGGAATTCGGACGAGATGGAAGTGATGATGGACATCAACACCACGCCCTTGATTGACGTGATGTTGGTGTTGCTGGTGATGCTGATTATTACGATCCCCATCCAGTTGCACGCAGTCAAACTGGAGTTGCCCGTTGGCACGCCACCGGTGAGCCAAGTTAAACCAGACATTATTCAGATTGATATTGACGCCAAGGGTGACGTGCGCTGGCAGGGTGAGGTGTTGCAGCCGCAGCAGCTTGATGAACACATGCAGCAAAGCGCACAATCTGCGCCGCAACCGGAGGTGCATTTACGCACCGACAAGGATGCCAGCTACGCCGTTTTTGCCACCGTGCTGGCCAGTTCACGGCGCCTGGGGTTGAACCGTATTGCCGTGGTCGGCAGTGAACAGTTTGTGCAGTAAACCATGTACGCAAGCTATTCCCCTGGCGTGTCCTCACGCCGTTACCGCGGCATTGCCGTGGCCGTTCTGGTGCATATCGGTTTGGCCTGGTTGTTGATTTCTGGTACTGCCCGCAAGGGCTTCGATCTGTTGACCAAACCGCTGCAGGCGGTGGTGATTCAGGAAGTGGTGGTAGCGCCGCCACCGCCCCCACCCAAGGTTCTGGTGCCGCCCAAGGCCAAGTTGACGCCGGTGCAACCGCCGCCGTTTATTCCGACACCCGAAGTAGCCGTAGCCCCTACGCCCACGGCACCGACGGTGGTTGCCACCGTGGTGGCACATGAGGCGCCCGCACCACTGCAGGTGCCGGTGGTGGCCGTTGCAGCACCGGCACCGGTGGCTTCGACAAAGGTAGATATGGCCATTGTCTGCCCGACCCAGGTGGCACCGGAGATGCCAAGGCGCGCCCAAATCGATGGCACCCAGGGCCTTGTCAAGGCGCAGGTCAGAATCGTCGATGGTCTGGTTCGTGATGTTAGTTTCTTGTCGGGACCGCGCATTTTTTACCCAGCAGTGCGCGCCGCCATGATGCAATACAAGTGCACCCGGGACAGTGGAGAAGTAGTGGCCACGCAGGACTTTAATTTCAAGCTGCAACCCTGAAGCACGTTAGGCGGCATGGCCCGAGGCCATGCCGCTTTGTCTTATTTCGCTGCCGCCATCTTGCTTTGCAGTTCCGCCCGGGCTACTGCCATTTCCTGCTGGTATTGTGGTTTGCTCGCCATCACCGCATGGACGGTGTAGGCAACTAGTTTGCTGGCTTCCACATCGCTGCGAAAGTGTACGCCGCAGACCAGGCGGTTGTTGGCGTAGTCATCGGCCCGGGCCAGCAAGACGTCGCGCTTTTCAGGAGCCATGTCGATCAGGGTCAGGGCCATCAGATAACCGGTGGTCGCATGGCCACTCGGGTAGGAGTCATCGCGGGTCTTGGTGACACAGACCGGATGCAGGCTATGGTCCTGGTTGTAGGGGCGTACACGGGCAAAGCCTTCCTTGGCCGCAGCGGTGTTAATGCCTTCGTCATTCTTCACGCGTACGCCAAAGGCAGCTGTCAGGGGCAGGGCCTGTGCGTTAAACCAGTCGCCGAACTGCTGCTGGAAGAGAAAGATCGTTTCATTCTTGTCGTCGGCCATTGCAGCGACCTTTTGTGCTTCGGTGCGTGCGCCTTCATAACGGTGCAACTCGGCCAGTTCGGCACGGGTCTTGTCGGACTGCGCATCCGCGGGAGTGGGCAGAATCAGAAAGCTGTGCGTTTCTGCTGCAGCGACAAAAGAGGGATCTTTGGCGTGGGCGGTAAGGCTGATGCCCAGGCAGATGCAAACAGCGGTAAAGGCAAATTTCTTCATGGTGACTCAGTATAAAAACGCATAGCATCGCAGGTTTGAATGTCGGGCCCGTGACAGGGTGTGTGCTGTCTTCTGCTTGTCATATGCAGCTGTTGTACTCGAGGGTTACCATTCGTTGAGCGCACTGATCACCATGTCCAAAAAATTTCTGTCCAATCTTGCGCTGTGGGGTGTCGCACTCTGCCTGTCGCTGTCCTGTTTGAACGCGCAGGCAGCAGGCAAGGTGAGCGATCCGGTTGTTCTGCGTTTCTCCACCGTCGGCGATTCGCGCCAGGATCCCAAAGAGGCCGATGCCAGCATGTTGCCGCTGAGCGCGCAGGACAAGATCTGGCTGCAAAACACCAAGGCCTGGTCGCGCATCATGCGTGGCATCGAGGGCCAGCAGTCCAAGCTGCTGTTTTTCAATGGTGACATGATCATGGGCTATGGACTGGCTGGACCTACGCCTAGCAATAGCGTGGCCGATGTGGTGGGCTCCGATCTGATGGCCTTTTACCGCCAGTACGGTTTTTGGCGCGGCATGGTGGCGCCGTTGATGGAAGCCGGTACCTATGTGGTGCCGGTGCCCGGCAACCATGAGGTGCAATCCAAGCCCAAGGGCAAGACCGCGCAGCCCGAGAATGAGGCCGCCTGGCGCGCCAATATGGGCGACCTGATTATCGACACCGACCGTTTTCAGAAGATCGTCGGCGCGCAGGCCGAGCACATCAATGTGCAGAACAACGGCGCGCTGGATGGTTTGAGCAGCGACCAGAGCCAACTTTCCTACAGCTTTGATGTGGCCGACTCGCACTTCAGCATCATCAACACCGACCCGGTCGGACGCGACAACACCGCACCCACCGTGTGGCTGACCAAGGATCTGGAGGATGCCAAGGCGCGCGGTGCCAAGCATGTGTTTGTATTTGGCCACAAGCCCGCTTTCTCGTATAACCTGGGCACCGAAGAAAAGCCCAATCCCGGCATTGCTGGACTTGACAAGTTCACACCAGCACGTGAGGCATTCTGGAGCGTGATCGAGCGCTTTGATGCCACCTATTTCTGTGGTCACGAGCACGAGTTCAACATGGTGCAACCGCACGGCGCCGCCTGGCAGGTGCTGGTGGGCAGTGGTGGCTCTCCTTGGGATGCGCAGCCCGGCGAGGTGACCAAGAATCCGGCCAGCGACCGCTCCTATGCCTGGGCGACGGTCGCGATTCATCAAAGCGGCAAGGTCGATATCGACGCCTACGGATTCGATGAAAAGTTTGGTCCCACCAAGCGGTACAAGCATGTGGTGTTGGCGCACTGACACTGTCGTCAAATTGTCAGATAAGCATCATCAAAGTGTCGTCTTGGTTCTTTAGCCTTGGGCTGTGAAAACCTCAGACGACCTCCTCATCGAATCCTTCGCCGCCAGGCCTGCGAGCCTGCGCATCGCGATCGTGACAGAAACCTTTCCACCCGAAGTCAATGGTGTCGCCATGACGCTGGGGCGCATTGTGGAGGGGCTGCTGCAGCGCGGGCACGCCATCCAGGTGGTGCGGCCCAGGCAAAGCTCCGAAGGCTCCGAGCCACGCGTCGGGCTGGATGAGGTGCTCTCTCCGGGCATACCGGTTCCGACCTATGGTGAGCTGCGCTTTGGCCTGCCCTCCAAGGGGCGGCTGGCCAAGCTCTGGAACGAACGCCGACCGGACATCGTGCATGTGGTCACTGAAGGACCGCTGGGATGGTCGGCGGTGGCCGCAGCACGCAAGCTGCATCTGCCCTTGACCAGTTCCTTCCACACCAATTTCCATAGCTACTCCAAGCACTACGGCATGGGGCTGTTCAAGTCGCCGATCGAGAGCTATCTGCGCAAGCTGCACAACCGAACCCAGGCCACCATGGCGCCCACAAGGGCCATGGTGGAAGAGCTCAAGGGCCGCGGTTATGACAATGTGGCCCTGGTGTCACGCGGTGTCGCTATCGAGCAGTTCAAGCCTTCGCGTCGTTCGGCCGAGCTGCGTGCCAGCTGGGGCGTGCAGCCGGACGACCCGGTGGTAATTCTGGTCGGTCGACTGGCCAAGGAAAAAAATGTCAGTCTGGTGGTGTCTGCGTTCCAAGCGATACAGGCCAGGCTGCCAAGAGCCAAGCTGGTGCTGGTCGGTGACGGGCCGCTGCGACGGCCCTTGGAAGAGGCCTGTCCCGACGCCCACTTTGCCGGTATCCGCAAGGGCGAAGAATTGGCCGAGCATTACGCGTCGGGCGACCTGTTCCTGTTCCCCAGCATGACCGAAACCTTTGGCAATGTGGTGCCCGAAGCCCTGGCCAGTGGACTAGCTGTGCTGTCCTATGCCAACGCCGCCGCGCTGGAACTGATCTCCAGTAACCAGAACGGCGTGCTGGTTCCCAATGGCGATGAGCTGGGCTTTGTCAACGCCTCGGTTGAATTGGCGCTGGACCTGGCACTCCAGCAGCATCTGCGCGAACGTGCGCCGCACAGCGTGGCCCACCTGGCCTGGAGCGCGGTGAGCGACAGCTTTGAAGCGGTGCTGCGCGATGTGATGGCGCAGCACGGCCAGCCCTTTAGCTCTGTGATAGGTGCGCTGCCGGGGGGCTTACGCCTGCCAGCGCAGCAGAGCCTGGCCCATCCGCACGTGAGTTCCCTGCACTAGACCCTGGCACAGGCTGAAGCCCGCAGGTGCCAGCACGATGACCGTAGAACCATGCTGGAACCAGCCCATCTCCTGACCCTTGGTAAAGCTTGCATCGCAGGCGATTGCCTTGGCGCCCTGGTAGCCCATGTGAAACAGCACATCCAAAAAGTGCAGCCGGATGCTGGCCACCAGAATCGCTGCCACCGGTACCAGGGCCACGCGCTGGCCATTGATGCTGCCGCTGCCGTTGAGCGTGGTGCTGATAAAGGCGCGCTCGTTTTTGCAAAACAGTTTTTCCACACGCTTCAGGGCAATCGGATTGACGTTCCAGGTGTCACCCGAAAAGTAGCGCACCTTGTCGACCGTGCAGGCATAGGGCGCGTGGAAGCGGTGGTACATATACGAGGTCAGGCGCAGGGTGACAAACGTGCCGTTGCGCCAGGGCTCCAGATCTTCCTCCTGGCCCAGCAGGTCTTCCAGCGTGTAGGGAAAGCCCTTGGCTTGGAATACCTGCGTGCCTGCAATCGGGCCGTGCGCGCCGATGATGGCGTCCACCGGGCTACTCATGACGCTGGGGTCCGGGTCAATGCTGCGTGCGCCGTCCTTGAGCTGGCGGGTGAAGCAGTCGTGCATGCTTTTAAAGTTTTGTTTTTTGGCCTCGCTCAGATCCAGCGCGCTGAAAAATTTCCAGATCCCGATCGAGGCCTTGGCCACCAGCGGATTTTCTATTTTGCTCAGGCGCCCCACCATCTGCGTCAGCCAGCGCCGCGGCAGGCGGTTGGTCAGCAAAAAGTTCAGGTCCTCGTTGGCCAGGATGTCGTGTATTTGTTTTCTAAGTGTCATATCAAAGTTTCTGTAAATCCGTTTTGCATGGAAGGCAATATCCCGTGAATGAAGTGATTGGTTTGAATTCCTTGGCGCTCTATGCCGTGGGCAGTGCGGCCCTGTTTGTGGCCTTGTCCAAGGCCCGCTCGCGCCTGCAACTGTCGCAGGCCAAGCACCGCTCGCTGGCCGGTCATCCGCGCATGGCACGTCGCATCGCATCGCTGTTGCCCAGCTACAGCTATGACGAAGACCAGGTGTTTGCCATCGACGGTGCTCCACCCGAGGTGGTCTCCAAGCGCCGCGCAGCCTTTGCCGCCCTGGTGTCCGGCTGCCAGCAGCGTTACCCCAAGAGCCTGGCGGCCAGTGCCGAGGCGGCGCAAACGCTGTCGGACCTGCAATTTGTCAGCGCCTACCGCGTGCCGTTCCAGTTCCGCAAGCTGGCAGCGCAGGGACTCAAGGTAGGCTCGTTTGTGCAAAGCACCTCTGGTGTCACGGTGACCGATCTGGACGGCAATGTCTTTTTTGATCTGACCGGCTCCTACGGCGTCAATCTGTTTGGCAACGACTTCTACAAACACAGCATGGCCGAGGGCGCGGCCCTGGTGCAGGAACTCGGTCCGGTGCTGGGCGCCTACCATCCCGTCATGCTGGATAACCTGAAGCGCATCAAGCAGATCAGCGGCATGGAGGAGGTGTCGTTTCACATGTCGGGCACCGAGGCCGTGATGCAAGCCGTGCGCCTGGCGCGCTACCACACAGGGCGCAACAAGCTGGTGCGCTTTTGCGGTTCCTACCACGGCTGGTGGGGCGATGTGCAGCCTGGCATTGGCAACCCCATTCATGCCCGCGACACCCTTAATCTGACCGAGATGGGAGAGGCTACCCTGAAGGTGTTGCGCAGCCGCCGTGATATTGCCTGCGTGCTGATCAACCCGCTGCAGGCCCTGCATCCGAATGCCGCTGCACCCAGCGACGGCGCCATGCTGGACAGTTCGCGCAAGGCACACTTTGACCGCCCGGCCTATACCGCCTGGCTGCAAGAGTTGCGCCGCATTTGCGATGAGCGCTGTATCGCGTTGATATTTGATGAGGTGTTCATGGGCTTCAGGCTGGCCAAGGGCGGTGCGCAGGAATACTTTGGCGTGCGCGCCGATCTGGTCACCTATGGCAAGACCCTGGGCGGCGGCCTGCCGATCGGTGTGGTTTGCGGCAAGCGCGCTTGGATGCGGCGCTTTCGCGAGGGCAGCCCGGCCGATATTTGCTTTGCCCGTGGCACCTTCAATTCGCACCCCTATGTGATGGGTGCCATGAACGTGTTTTTGCGCCGTCTGGAAGATGCCGATATTGCCGCCCTCTACGCCAATCTGGATGAAACCTGGAATGCGCGCGCTGCCTTGATGAACAGTCGTTTGACCGAGGCCGGAGTGCCGCTGCAGGTGGCGCACATGTCCTCGGTCTGGACCGTGCTCTACACCCAGCCGGCCAGCTTCAATTGGTTGTTCCAGCATTACTTGCGGCGCGAGGGCGTGGCCCTGAGCTGGGTTGGCTCGGCCCGTTTGATTTGGAGCCTGGCATTTAGCGATGCCGAGTTTGAGCAGGTGGTTCAATGCTTTGTGCGCGCCGGTCTGGCCATGCAGGCCGATGGCTGGTGGTGGACCGATGGACTGGTCACCAACAAGACCATCAAGCGTCGCCTGCTGCGTGAGATGCTGGCGGCCAAGTTCCAAGGTGTGGAAAAGTAGGGAAGTCGATTGCATAAAAAAGGGGCGCATCAAGCGCCCCTTTTGTTTGGAGCGGTAACTTAAGCCACCGGACCCAGGGTGCCGCGCTGTTCAATCAGCTCGCCGCGCATCAAGGCCAGCGGGGCCTTGTGGTAGAGGTAAATGTCGTGGAACGGGTCGGTCAGGATCTTGGTCATCCACACCAGGCCGTCCAGCACACCCTTGATAAAGAACAGGTGCACGGTGCGGAACAGCAGGCCGCCAATGCCAATGTAGAGCCACAGCATGCCGGTGTGGCGCGCAAAGCCTTCCAGGCCAGTGGCGGGCTCAAACAAGCCGACCATGGTCGGGTCAATCCACAGCGCCACCGGTGCGCCGGCCCAGATGGTCAGCAGCACTATCTTGCGGCGCAGGTTGTAGCCGACCTTGATCTCTTCCTTGGTTTCCTGCGTGGCCTGGTTCACTTCGTCGTAACCCAGGGGTTCGAAGAAAAAATGCCCCGATTGGCGCGTGGTCATGGACACCAGCCAGGCCAGCAGCGCAGCGGCTGCCGGGTCCTTGAACAGCAAGGCATAGGCCACCACAAAACTGATCGCGCTGATCAGATGCAGGGTTTGGTTGATGCGGCTGTGGTGGTAGTAGCGGTGATCGTCCCAACGCTGGATTTTGAGCTGTTTAAAAAATTCGTTCATGCAAAAATTCTCCTAGTGGAAGGATGCTAAAAGTATTTGATGGCAAACGCGTGACAAGGCCTGTGACGCTTTGGTGAATTGCAACAGGGGCCGGTTCACCGACCAATGGCTAGATACTCAATGCCCAGGCTGCGCACCCATTTCGGGTCGTAGAGGTTGCGGCCGTCAAAAATCACCGGGCTCTTGAGGCTGGACTTGATCGCGTCAAAATCAGGGCTGCGAAATTCCTTCCACTCGGTCACGATGAGTAGCGCATCGGCGCCCGCCAGGGCCGCAGTCTGCGAGTCGGCAAAGGAGACGCCTTGCTGACCCTGTAGCAGGGCTTGCGCATGGCTGCCGGCCACCGGGTCGTAGGCGCTCACCGTAGCCCCGGCATCCAGCAGGTCATGGATCACGGTCAGGCTGCTGGCCTCGCGCATATCGTCGGTATTGGCCTTGAAGGCCAGGCCCCAGAGTGCAAAATGTTTGCCCGTCAAGTCATTGCCAAAGCGCGCCTTGACCTTGTCGCCCAGCACATGTTTTTGCTGCTGGTTGGCCGCTTCTACGGCCAACAGCACCTTGAGTTCCATGCCGCCATCCACCGCAGCGGTCTTGATCAGCGCCTTCACATCCTTGGGAAAGCAGGAGCCGCCATAGCCGGCACCGGCATACAGAAAGTCGTAACCAATGCGCGGGTCGCTGCCTATGCCCTTGCGCACCTGTTCAATGTCGGCGCCTAGCTTTTCGGCCAGATTGGCCAGCTCATTCATGAAGCTGATGCGGGTGGCCAGCATGGCATTGGCTGCGTACTTGGTGAGTTCGGCGCTGCGGATGTCCATCACGATCAGGCGTTCGTGGTGGCGCTGAAACGGCGCATACAGTGCGCGCATATTCAGAGCCGCCTGTTCGTTGTCACAGCCCAGCACAATGCGGCCCGGGCGCATAAAGTCTTCTATGGCCGCACCTTCCTTCAGGAACTCGGGGTTGGAGACCACCGCGAACGGCGTGTCCACGCCGCGCGCTGCCAGTTCCTCGGCAATGGCTGCACGCACCTTGTCGGCGGTTCCCACCGGTACCGTGCTCTTGTCCACCACCACCTTGTAGTCGCTCATATGGCGGCCGATGGCGCGGGCGGCCGCCACCACGTATTGCAGGTCGGCACTGCCGTCCTCGCCCGGGGGGGTGCCCACAGCAATAAACTGGATGGTGCCAAAGCGGGTGGCAGCTTCAATATCGTCGGTAAAGTGCAGGCGCCCGGCCTTCACATTGCGCGCCACCATCTCGTCCAGACCGGGTTCCCAGATCGGCAGCACGCCTTGCTTGAGGGCGGCAATCTTGGCCTTGTCGGTGTCAAAGCAGATAACGTCATTGCCGACTTCTGACAAGCAGGTGCCGGTCACCAGGCCCACATAGCCGGTGCCGATTACAGTGATTTTCATAGGGGTTCAGCAGCGTGTGAAAAATGCAATGTTCTGACAAAACCGTGAAACCCTGATGACTATTTCATGTCGTTTTTTTTGCGATGGCCCTTACTCCAGCAAGGCTACGGACGCACCCTGTTTGGCATCGCGCGCAATGGCCGCTGCGGTCAATCCACGGTTGTCTTTCTGGCCCTTGTCGGCACCCTGGTCCAGCAGGAATTGCACCATCTTGTCCTGCCCCGAGCCGGCCGCCCACATCAGCAGCGTGAGCTGGTTGTCCAGCAACGCATTGACCTTGACGCCGCCAGCCAGCAGGGCTTGCATGCACGGTATGCAGCCGTTGCCTGCCACATAGGTGGCAGCAGTCTTTTTCACCCGGTCCAGCGCATCGGTTTGGGCGCCGGCGGCCAGTAGTTTTTTGATCATCTCCGCATTGGCCACAAAGCAGGCGCCCATCAGCGGCGTGACTTCCGAAATATTGGCCTGGTTGGGGTCGGCACCCGCCGCCAGCAGCACATCAACCAGGGCCGCGTTGTCCTTGCCTGCGGCCATATTCAGGGGCGTGTTGCCCAGGCGGTCACGCGAATTCACGGCCGCACCTTCGCGCAGTAACTGGGCCACGCGCTCTACTTTGCCGGCCTTGGCCGCCAGCACATATTGGCCGTTGCGGTTGATCTGGTCCGCGCCCATTTGCGCGCTGGCCATGCTGCTGGTAACAAGCACGGCGCACAGCACCAAAGCTTGGTGAAAAGTTCGCGAAAAATGCACTGAAAACTCCAAAAGTTGAGGGCAAGGAGGCGAATATATACGCCCCTTTTTTTTGCGGTGATGGCCCCCGGGGAATGTCCTTTTCTGTATCCCGGATAACGGGTAAGTCCCTATAGGCATACATCCCTGGGTAGTAGAAAAATGCCGATCCTCTGGGTTGTATTTTTATCAAAAAAATTACCACTTGGAGTCCAGGAAGACTACTCAAATCAACGAGAGAGAAACCGAATATGAATATCCCTTATAGAAAAGTCCTAGCCCTCACGACCATGGCGCTCAGCACCTTGGCGGGACTGGCTTCAGCGCAAGAAATTCAAGGCCAAAATGAAGTCGGCAGCGGTGCCAGCACCCTGGCCAAAGGCATCAATGTGTCGCAGTCCCAACTCGATAAAGCCGGTGCGCAAGACAAAGACTGGCTGCACACCAACGGCAATTACGCGCAAACGCGCTTCTACCCCGGCAAGCAGATCAACACCGGCAACGTCAAGAATCTCAAGCCCAAATTCACCTTCCAGACCGAAGTGCTGGAGTCGATGGAAACAGCGCCCATCGTGGTCGATGGCGTGATGTACATGACCACCTCGTACAACCATGTGTACGCGCTGGACGCGGTGACCGGCAAAGAGTTCTGGCACTACAAACACAAGATGGGCCCTATCACCACCTTCTGCTGCGGACCCAACAACCGTGGTGTGGCGGTAGAGGGCGGCAGGCTGTTCATGGGCACCCTGGATTCGCGTCTGGTCTCTCTGGATGCCAAGACCGGCAAGGTGCTGTGGAACATTGAAATCGCCGATCCTGAAAAAGGCTATAGCGAGACCATGGCCCCCACCGTCGTGGGTGGCAAGGTGCTGATAGGCACCAACGGCGGCGAGTACGGCATACGTGGCTTCGTCAAAGCCTTTGATGCGGCCAACGGCAATCTGCTCTGGACCTTCAACACCATCCCCGAAAAGGGCAGCGAAGGCGTCTGGGCCGTCAACGACGCCACCGGGCGCGACATGCACCGCAACATTGCCGCCGAGAAGGCGCAACTGGCGCGCGATGGCTCGTTCTACCAAACCCTGGGCGGCGGTGTCTGGATGAACCCGGCCGTGGACCTGAAGTCCAACACCATCTTCTTTGTGGTGGGCAACCCCTCGCCCGACTTGTATGGTGCCGAGCGTCCTGGCGACAACCTGTACACCGACTCCCTGGTGGCGGTGGATCTGAACACCGGTGCCTACAAATGGCACTTCCAGTACATCGCCCACGATGTCTGGGATCTGGATGCGGTCAGCCCCCCTATTCTGGTGGACGTCAAAGACAAGTCCGGCAAGATGGTTCCCGGCGTAATCCATGGCGGCAAGACCGGCCATGTCTACGTGCATAACCGCGAAAACGGCGAACTGATCCGCTTCTCCGAAGCCATGATTCCGCAGGAGAACATGTGGGTGCTGCCCACCGCGGACGGCGCACGCATGTTGCCCGGTGCCAATGGCGGCGTCGAATGGTCGCCCATGGCCGTCAACCCGGACCTGCATCTGAGCTACGCACTCAACCTGCACCAGCCCATGACCTACCACGTGGAAACCGCCAAGTACCCGGGCGGCAAGCTGTGGCTGGGCGGCGCCTTCAAGGTGGTGGAGGGTGAGAAACAATGGGGCCGTCTATCGGCAGTGGACTATGACACCGGCAAGGTGGCCTGGAAGTTCGACACCGAGCAGCCTTTGATTGGTGGCGCACTGGCAACCGCTGGCGGTCTGGTGTTCTACGGCGAAGGCAATGGCCTGTTCCGTGCGCTGGATGCCAAGAGCGGCGAACTGCTGTGGGAATACAACTGTGGCGCCGGCGCCAATGCCATGCCGGTGTCTTACACCGTGCTGGGCAAACAGTACGTGGCGATGGGCTGCGGTGGTAACAACCAGCTGGACTTCCGTCGCGGCAATTCCATGGTGGTGTACGCACTCGACAAGTAAGGTCAATGCGTCGTCTCTGACGCAATTCTCTTGATTGCAATCCAATGGCGGACCCCTGAGGGGCCGCCATTTTTCATATTCCTTTTGAATCCCATGAAGACCTATCCATTCCTGCTGTCCCTGGCTATTAGCTGCTTGCTGTGGGCTCCTTCATCCGGCATGGCGCAGGACATTGCAGCGGGCAAGGCCAAGGCTGCGGTGTGCGCCGCCTGCCACGGCGAAGATGGCAATGCCGTGTTGCCCATTTACCCCAACCTGGCCGGCCAAAGCTGGCGCTACCTCTACATCCAGCTCAAGGACTTCAAGGAAGGTCGCCGACACAACGCCATCATGTCCCCCCTGGCGGCGACGCTGAGCCGTGAAGACATGATCAACATTGCCAATTACTTTGCCGGGCAGACCGTCACGGCCAATCCCTACGTTCCCAACGAAACCAAGGTGCAATTGGGCAAGGCCAAGGCCGATGAAACGCTGTGCGCCATGTGCCACCTGGGCGGCTTCTCGGGCCAGAACGAGATCCCACGCGTGGCCGGGCAACAGTACGACTACGTCATGGAGCAACTGCGCAACTTCAAGTCGCGTACCCGCACCAATGACGCCGGCAACATGACCAGCGTCGCCCAGACGCTGAGCGAAACCGACATGGACAACCTGGCTAACTACATCGTCAGCCTGCGCTAAAGCGGTGCGGCTTGGGCATGTGGTCCTGTGGATCGCCACGGCGAACTTCAACTTGCAGGCTGACTATCGTCTTTCACTCGGCACCAGTGGGAGGCAGGTACGCCGCGACTGCGGCCTTTCAGGGCGAGCCGGCAATACCAGGAAATTTCTCCACAGCGGTCGCTGCCGAAGCGGGTCCAGTTAGGCAAACTCTCCCCGGAGAATCCAACCAATCCGTCAGTTACTGAAAAGTTCGGAGTGAGTTCCAGATCGTACGAAATTGATCGTATTTGCCTCAATCTGGTAAATCAATAAGAAATCACCACCGATGTGGCATTCCCTATGATCGGCCCACTCCCCTTTCAATGGGTGATCCAGCCATTCAGGGCCAAGTGGTGCTTCATTGGCGATCAACAACATCATGGCCTCTTTGAGCCGCACCAAGTCGAAACGCACGGAATGCGCAAGCGCTGCCAATCCCTCAGGAACGCCTTAGCGTAGTCGGCGGCGCGTGGCGGCACCGCACGTTTACTTGCCGCTGTTTTTTTCAAGATCTGCAAACAGTTCGTCAGCAGATGCAAAACGGGCGCGACGTTTTGACATCATGGCACGCGACTCTTCCACGGCTGCAAGGGTTTCGGAGTTCGGCACCTTGAGTTCAAGGGGAAAATAATGTGATGTTCAATACGGGTTCGCAGTGTTTCGGCGCGTCTGGCGGTAATGCCAGTCGGTAGCGCAATCGGAATCTTCAGTAGCGTTCTGGCACGTACATTTCGCCAGGCACAGGCAGGCGGGTGTAGTCCTCGTTGCGCACACGCTCTGGCAGCACCACGGGGTCGTGTTCCACCTCGGTGTAGGGAATCTGGTCCAGCAGATGCTGAATGCAGTTCAGGCGTGCCGTCTTCTTGTCCACCGCCTGCACCACCCACCAGGGCGCTTCCGGAATATGGGTGCGCTCCAGCATGATTTCCTTGGCCTTGGTGTACTCTTCCCAACGCACGCGCGATTCCAGGTCCATGGGGCTGAGCTTCCACTGCTTGAGCGGATCGTGGATGCGACCCAAAAAGCGCGAATGCTGCTCTTCGTCGGTGATGGAGAACCAGTATTTGATGACCTGGATGCCGGAGCGCGCCAGCATCTTTTCAAACTCGGGCACGGTGCGGAAAAACTCTTCGTATTCGTCGTCCGAGCAAAAACCCATCACGCGCTCGACTCCGGCGCGGTTGTACCAGCTGCGATCAAACAGCACCATCTCACCGGCCGCCGGCAGGTGCGACACATAGCGCTGAAAGTACCATTGCGTGCGTTCGCGGTCATTGGGGGCGGGCAGGGCGGCCACGCGGGCCACACGCGGGTTCAGGCGCTGGGTGATGCGCTTGATCACGCCGCCCTTGCCGGCGGCGTCGCGCCCTTCAAACAGAATCACCACCTTGTGCTTGCTGGCTACCACCCAGTCCTGCAGCTTGACCAGTTCGCCCTGCAGACGGAACAGTTCCCGGAAGTAGTTGCGCCTGGCCAAACGTTCCACTTCGCTGCGCGGTTTGCCGGTGGCTTCCAGCTCTTCCATATTGCGCTCTTCGAGTTCCATCTCCAGCTCCTCGTCGTAGCTGTCGAGCAGGTCTTCGCGCATGCGGCGCATCATTTCTTCTTGTTGCTGTCGTTCGGTATCAGTGGTCATGGGTGGTGCCTATTTTTTGGGTTGCAGCATGGTATTCAAGCATGCTGAATGAGTATTTCAAAATTATGACAAATCACTTGCGCTATCGTCGTGTACCCATTCTGGGTAAAAGTTTTTGGTGCTCCATTCCATGAACACTGGCTTGTCGACGCAGGGCTCAGCTTCTGATGGTGAAGCGCGAGACCAGCTGCACCAATTCCTGGGCCTGACTCTTTAAGCCGCTGGCGGCGGCGGCCATCTCTTCCACCATGGCAGCATTCTTCTGCGTGGCCTGATCGATCTGGGTCACCGCCTCCCCGACTTGCGCGACTCCGGACGCCTGTTGGTGGCTGGCAGCACCAATTCCGCCCATGAGTTCAGTGACCCGTTCAATGCTGCTAACTATTTCCATCATCGTGGTTCCGGCCGTGTCGACCAGCGCCGTTCCCTGGGCCACGCGCTCCACACTGGTATGGATCAGGCTTTTGATTTCCTTGGCTGCCTGCGCCGAGCGCCCGGCAAGAGAGCGTACCTCCGATGCGACCACTGCAAAGCCCCGCCCTTCTTCACCCGCTCGGGCGGCCTCCACTGCGGCATTCAGTGCCAGTATGTTGGTCTGGAAGGCAATGCCGTCAATCACGCCAATGATGTCGCTGATTTTACGGCTCGACTCATTGATGCCCTTCATGGTTTCCACCACTTGACCCACCACCACTCCGCCAGACTGGGCCACCGTAGTGGCGCTGGCCGCAAGCTGATGGGCGTGGCGGGCGGCTTCAGCATTGTGTTGCACGGTGGCCCCCAGTTGCTCCATGCTGGCCGAGGTCTCTTCCAGGGCGCCCGCCTGTTGCTCGGTGCGGGAAGACAGGTCCATATTTCCCAGCGCAATCTCGGCGCTGGCAGCAGCAACAGATTCCGAGCCTTGACGCACATGGGCCACCAGCTGGGATAAATTGGATTGCATGGTGGCCAGGGCGTTGAGCAATTGCCCGATTTCATCGGAGCGATTGTGGGCGATGTCGTGCGTCAAATCGCCGCTGGCCACGCGGTCGGCGACTTGCACCGCTACGAGCAGGGAGTTGCTGATCCTGCGACTCAGCCACGCGACTGCCAGCATACTGAGCGCAGTGATCGTCAGCATCAGCGTATAGGCGAGCGTGCTGGCCGACCTTGCCCCTTCACTTGCCGCCTGGGAAACGGACTTTTCTTCCAGGGCCAGTTGCTTTTTCAGCTCTCCCAGCAATTTGCCAGTGCCGCGATCCGCGCCATTGGCGGATGTATCGCCTGCAAGATAATCATTGCCTGCGTCCTTGTAGGCAGCAAAGGCTGTGACATAGCGGGCTTCAACGGTTTCAAGTTCTTTGGCAAGTTCTGCCACCATGTCCTTTGCGGGAGCCTGGGTGACCAGCGATTGCAGCGTTTGCAAGTCCTGCCTGACTTCCTTTATTTTGGCCTCATGCGCGTTCCAGTAGTCTTCGCGTTTCTTTTCGTCCTTGCCACGCAGCAACACGTTTTTCCACTCCTGAACCGCGGAGGCGAAGTCTGTTCCGGACAAGGATGCGATGCGGTGCGATTCCGTGGCATTGAACACATCACGCGCGTAGACGTCCACCGCGTGATTGAGTTTGAACAGGCCGTACATGCTGCTTGCAAACAACAGACCAAGCGACAAGGCAAATGCCAACGGCAATTTCAGACGGATTTTCATCGCTTGATTGATTTGATGGTTCCACTGTGCGCTCTGCAGGAGATCCAAGAGCGCGTCAGACGCTGAGTTCAGCGTGGGTAAAGGACGCAACGCAGGATGTGGTGTTCAGTTCCGGACACCAGTTCTCCCACCTCTTCGGCGACCACGGAGCTGCCTTCAAACGCAAAGCCGCTGCGCGTGTTGATGCCGTCCGGACGTGACCAGATCAGTTGCACCCCGTAGCGCTTGGCGCTGCCGACCCGCTCGCCGCTAACCAACTCCAGCTCATATCGCTGGGTGTCCAATAACTGCGCGGTCAAGACCTGCAGGCCACCGTCGCTCAGGTCGACCAGCAAGGCGGGAGTGGCTTCGACGGCAGCTTCAGGGCGGAAGGAAAAGTAAGACAGCAGCTCTCCTCCGGTTTGCAGCAGGAAGAATTGGGAACGGGGGTGAACCCGACTTTCGGATGGTGCTTCGGTCATGGGTGTGAATATGTTGAAGCCAAATCGGCCTTTTATTAGGCGATTAGTTTGTGACATGGATATGAAGGGTGTGAGGCTAGACGGCTTCAGTCGAGGTGCGGCACATGTTGCGGGGCGATGCACGGAATGCGCAGCACAAACGAAGTGCCCACGCCCACGGTACTGTGCAAGGTGATGGTGCCGCCCTGGTTGCGCCGCGTGGTGTAAAAGGGATCGAACACCCGACTCCCATGCTGGGCGGCGATGCCGCTGCCGTTGTCGCGCACCGTGATCTCGACCTCGGGCATGGCTGGCCTGCGCGATGCCAGCACCTCGATCTGACCTGCAGCCCCATCCTCAAAAGCATGCAGCAGTCCGTTAAGTACCAGGTTGGACAGGATCTGTGCCAGCGCGCCGGGGAAGCAGTCCATCTTGATGCCTGTCGCCACTTGATGTACCAGCTCGACTGGGCTGTGCTTAAAGCTGGGCCCCAGATTAAGCAGGATTTCAGCCACGGTCGCCGGCGCGTCCGGTTTGCTAGTCGGCAGAGGCAGCATCTTCGGCGTCGTCCGTCAGGTCGGCGTGCAGGCCGCGGATTTCCACAAAGCGCTCCAGGCTGTCCATCATCAGGCTTACCAGCAAGGGGTCGAAGTGGCGGCCTGACTGCTCGAGAATCTGTGCGACCACGCGCTCCAGGGGCCAAGCGTCTTTATAAACCCGCTTGCTCAGCAAGGCATCAAAGACATCCACCAAGGCCGTGATGCGAGCCGCGATGTGAATGCCTTCGCCCTGCTTGCCCATGGGATAACCCGAGCCGTCCCACTTCTCGTGGTGTTCCAGCGAGATCATTCCGCCCAGGCGCAGGATTTCGCGCTCCGAGCCCTGGAACAACTCGTAACCGATCAGGGTGTGGCGCTTCATCACGATCCACTCCTCAGGGGTCAGACTGCCACTCTTGTTGAGAATGGAGTCCGAAATGCCGATCTTGCCGACGTCGTGCATGGGCGACGCATGCTTGAGAATGGTGGCATCGTGGTCGCTCAAGTTCGCCAGTTTGGCCAGCAGCCGTGACATCTCGGCCACGCGTCGCACATGGCCACCGGTTTCCTTGGAGCGCGTCTCCACCGCACCGCCCAGGCGATACACCAGCTCACGCTGGGTTTCCTCCACCTCTTCGCGCAGGCGCAGGTTTTCGAAGGAAATGCCCACGTTGCGCGAGAACAGCTGGATCAGGTGGTGATCAAATTCATGCATGGGGCGCACACCCATGAGGTATACGATGCGGTCCAGGGTGTCGCCACTGCGAAAGATGCCGATGAACTTGTCATCCCAATATTGGCCGACACCGGTGTCCAGCGCCTGCTGCAGGTGTGCATGGGCGTCGGATGGCAGCAGCTCCAATGCCGGTCGTCCTTCGCTGCCGGCAAAAGAACCGGTAGCGGCCACCACATTGATTTCACCCTCGCCCTTGCGCAGCAGGGCGACGACGCCATTCGGGCCGACGCGCTGGGCAATCGACCGGGCAAAAAATCCGCCCCGCAGATTCAGCAGCGTATCGAGTTGGCGCAGCACACCGGTGGTGAGTTGGGCCAGCGATTCGGTACGAAACAGGTCGGCCGAGGATGCGATGATCTGCTCGAGCCCGCGCTTGTTCTCTTCGATGATGCAAATGTCGCGATAGCCGCGCAGGCAGGAGTGCATGAGCGTGAACAATTTGCGCGAAGTCAGCTCGGTCTTTTCCTTGTAGTCGTTGATGTCGTAGCCGGAAATGATTTCCTGTTCCGGCGCCGAGCCGGGCTGACCGGTACGCAGCACAATGCGGATGCGGCGATTCTTGAGGGTTTCGCGCACGTATTGGATGACGCTCAGGCCTGAAAACTCGTCCTCCATCACCACATCCAGCAGCATCATGGCGGCATCCGCATGGGCCAGTGCCAGGGTCTTGGCGTCCTTGGCGCTGTAGGCGCTCAGGATCTGGAGGGGGCGGCCCTCAAAGCGGAATTCACGCAGTGCCATGTGCGTGAGGTCGTGTACCGAGCTGTCGTCATCAACGACCAGCACCTTCCAAGGCTCAAGCAGCACGGCTGGCTCTGCCGCCTCGTGGGGGTCTTCCGTGAATACGAGAAAGTCATCTGCGTCGTTGGAATTCATGGGGTCCCATCATGCTGAAAAATAACGCACTTAACCATGTTGCGCTGGCGCTCGCCCAGCCTCACACCACCACCTGCGGCGCGGTGGTCGGCAGGTTCAATTCAAAGCTGGCGCCCTGGCCCGGCGTGGACCGGATGGTGATCTGGCCGCCCAGCACCTTGGTCACAATGCGGTGCGACACCGATAGCCCCAGGCCCGAGCCGCCGCGGCCCAGTTTGGTGGTGAAGAAGGGGTCAAAAATTTGCCCGAGATGCTCGGGCGCAATGCCTACTCCGTCATCGCTGACCGTCACCACGACACGCTCTGCATCCAGCCTGTGGGCGTGGACCGTGATCAGACCAGAACCTCGCTCATCGAAGCCGTGTGTCAGGGCATTGGTAAATAAATTGATGATGACCTGGCCCAGCGGGCCAGGGTAACTTTCCATGGCAATGCCAGCTTGAAGGTCCAGGCTGAGTTGTGAGCCAACGTGTTTGAGCTTGGGTTTGAGCGTATCGATCAGCTCATGCAGCACCTGTGCCAGATCGAACCCCCGTCGGCGCTCAGATGCCTGGTCTACCGCCACTTGCTTGAAGCTCGAAATCAGCGTCACGGCCCGATGCAGGGAGCGCATGGTCAGATCCGAGCCTTCAGCAACGCGCTCCATGAAGTGATCAAAGCTTGAGCGCTTCATGCTGCCTGCACGTACCGTTTTCTGCATCTGCGAGACCTCTTCGGCCAGGCTGCTGGAGGCGACCAGCGCATTGCCTATGGGCGTATTGAGCTCATGCGCCACGCCCGCCACCAGGCTGCCCAAGGAGGCCAGCTTGTCAGACTGTATCAACTCATCCTGCGTGCGCTGCAGCGTCTGCATGGTGAGTAGCAACTCCTGGTTGCTGTGATCGAGGTCGCGGGTTCGTTCCTGCACCCGATGCTCCAGCCGGGTGTTGAGCAGTATCAGTTCGGATTCCATCGCCTTGCGCTCGGTTACATCCACCGACATGGTCAGCACGCATGCTTCGCTGCCGTAGACAAAGCGCTCGGACGACAACACGAAGACCTTGGTCTGGCCATCACGCATGCGGAAGCTGACTTCATAGCTGCTGACACGGCCCTCGGCATTGAAGCGCTCAATCCAGCCCTGGCGTTCATCCCTGTTTTTCCAGAATCCCAACTCCACCGAAGTCTTACCCAGTACATCCGGCTCAGGGTATTCAAATTGCCGCTCCCAGGCCGGATTGACGCGAAGGTAGGCGCCGGTATGCAGGTTTCCTACGGTGATGGGCAAAGGGCTTGCCGTCATGATTTGGGTGACGCGCATCTCATTGAGCCTGGCCGCCTGCTCTTGTTCAGCCAGCTGGGTCGACTGTTGCTGCAGCCCGGCCAGCCTGGAGGCCAACAAGCCGAGCATGCCTTCGATGGCCAGACGCAGGCTCTCCAGCTCGCCATGAAAGCGCATGCCCCGCATGCCTTGCAGTTGCTCATCGGCGCCAGCCAAGGCGGCAAAGCGCTCCATGCGTTGCAGCGGGCGCAGGATCGAGCGCCACAGCACATAGTAGATAGACACCACCAGCAGAATATCGAGCACCAGAATCGACACCAAGGTTTGGACTAGAACCCCTTGCAGTTGCGCATCGATGAAGCGCGTGCTCGCAAATACGCGAATACTTCCGACCTGCCGCTGCTGTATGAGCACGGCACGCTCGGCACGCACCATGCCACTGCTATCGAACACCGTTTTGCTGCGTACCGACTCCCAGTTGCTTCCCCTCACGCGCACGTCAAAAGTTTGCGCGTCTTTGGCGCTGCGCGCCAGCACCAGGCCCGAGACCGACTCGAACTTCATGGCACTGTCCAGAATGGAGTCGATCTGTTCCTTATCAAAGTTCCACAAGGGCAGGGCCACAGCCGCCGCCATTTGCTCGGCGCTGTAGTCCAGCTCCTGCTGCAACTGCTGGTATTGACGCGACTGTTGCATGTGAAAATTGATCAGGCCAAAGGCCGCTGAAAAAACCGTGACCACCATCACCAGCGCAACGATGACAGTAAAGGCGACCGATAGGCGGGTGGGTTTCATGGCGAAGGCTGCTTAGCGCTTCTTCGCCGCTGGGTTGGCGGTGTCGAAATATTTCCTGCGCAAAGCATTGGTCTGGCCGGATTTTTCTGCCACAGCAATCGCCTGATCAATTTCAGTCAGCAGCTCAGCGGCCCCGGGGAGGCCCCGGCCTATCAGGAAATGCACTTGCGGACCCCTGGCCCAGACGGGTCGCATGGATTTCAGGTCGGATTCGTCAGGCCAGTTTGCCGCCGTGTTTCGGCCACCGACGATGTACTCCAGTTCTTCGATCGCATAGTCGCAATGGCCGGCCTTGAGTTTGAGCATCATTTGCAAATCACTCGCGGCGCCTCTGTCCAGTTTGGCGGCATCCAGGTCATAGTGCTCGTAGGTGTAATCATGCACGCCACAACCCTTGAAGCGCTCAAGGTCACGGACCTCCTTGATCTGCAGCGTGTCCAAGAGCGAATGGGCCTTGTAAAAAACCTGCGGCGTGAGCGTGTGATAGGGCGTTGAATAAAGGAATGTCTTGCGCCGCTCGGCATCGTCATAGGCGTCAATCGCCAGATTGATGGCACCTGACCTGACGTCCTGCAGGCAGTGCGCCCAGGGCAGTTCGCTGACCCGCAAGGGGCGGCCGATTTTTTTGGACATTGCCTGGAGCAGTTCCAGACTGAAGCCGCTCACCGGCTCTCCTTTTGCAAACAGGACGAAGGGGGGTGTATGACTGGCGCAAGCACTCAGCACTGCGTTGGGTTGGGCCGAGGCGGCCCCAGCCAGCAGGGAAAGCACCCAGACCATGGCGCGCAGAGCCTGGGTGAGGTGATGGATTGGCATGCCTGGGTCCGCCTTCGTGGGTAGTAGGATGTCAAGCGTATTCCCGTTGAGTGTCATTTGCATGTCGTCGTCCAGGGCCGGCAGTGCGCAGGATTTGCGCCATGACCTGCGTGACATGGACCATCTTTAAGCCGGTGCTCGCCGCTCAACAAAATAGCTGCTTCCCGGTGTCTTCTTGGCCTGTTGCTTGGCTTCCACCAGTCGGCTGGAAATTTCGGAGGGCAGCTCATAGTCACCGGGTGCAATGCGCACCAGACCGGCCGACAAACTCACCAGGGAGTGGAATACCTCCACACCTTGGCGGTTGTTGGTGATCAGGCCGCCCGCAGCCAGATGTTCGGCTCGGAAGTGAAGCCGAACTGCACGGTCAAAGTGCTGCAAGGCGCTTTGCACCCGGCGTTCCCAGTCCGCCGAGGAACACACCATCACAAAATCGTCGCCACCAATGTGGCCTAGAAAGTCACAGGGATCAAGGAGCTCGGTCTTGAGCACGGTGGCTGCCAGACGTATCACTTCATCGCCAGCGCTGTATCCGTAAACGTCGTTGAAGGGCTTGAAGTTGTCCAGGTCGAAATAGCCCACCACAAATTTTTTTTGCGTCGACAGACAGAGCTGGATGTGCTGGTCTATGGGAACATTGCCGGGCAACAGGGTCAGCGGGTTGGCATAGCGCGCCGTCGTGATCTGCTGTTCGAACACGGCCTTGATCAGATCGGTCATGCGTCCCACGCCCAGGTAGCGGCCGTATTCGGTGACAAAAAAGCCATCCATCAGATGCCGGTCGTTGAGTTCGGCCACTGCCTGGGACATGCCCAGCAAGGTTTGCGAGACATCGAAGACCAAGGGGTGGGGATCCATGATTTCGATACAGGAGCGGCGTCCGGTGAGTTCATGGAAGAAGCCTTCGGTGCCCCGGCGCAAGATGTCCAGGGATCGCAGCACGCCAATGATGCGTTGGTCCCGGTCGACGACTGCCAGGCAATTCAGACCGGGGTCATCGTGAAATTTGCGCACGATCTCGTTCGACGTAAGCTCCGCCGTTACCGGCGGCAGTCGGCGTGTCAGGGAGCCTGCGTCCAGGTTCTGGGCAATCACCGGCACAGCCTGTGCGGGCTTCTCCAAAGTGCGTGGCTTGGCTTGCGTCATTGGTTTCAGGCCGCAAGCGCTGCGCGCGCCAGGCTGCCGCAGTAGTTTCTGATCCAAGGCACCAGCAGCGCCAATTCCATGGGTTGGGCGATAAAAAATCCCTGCCCTTCGTGGCATCCCATGGCCTGCAATGCATCCCAGCTGGCACGGTCTTCAATGCCCTCGGCCAGTACCCGCAGGCCCAGTGTCTGGCCCAACTCGGCAATCATTTCGGCGATGCGACCGGCGCCGCCGCCGAGTTGACGCACAAAGGCCTTGTCAATTTTCATGCGGTCCAGCGGCAATTGCTCCAGATGGCTGAGCGAGGAATAGCCGGTGCCAAAATCATCGATGGAGACGGCAATCTGTTGGGCACGCAATTTGTTGAGCACTTCCCTGACATGGCCCGAACCCAAAATGGCGACGGACTCGGTGATTTCCAATTCCAGCCGACATCCGTCCAAGCCTGAGGTTTGTAGCGCATCCATCACGGTGTCAAAAAAGTCCGAGGTCTTGAACTGTTCCATCGACACATTCACCGCCATGCGCAGTGGCGACAGGTCTTGCGCGATCAGCTCCTGCATGGACTGGCAGGCGACGTGCAGTGCCCAGGCCCCCAGGTGAATAATCAAGCCGGATTGTTCAGCCACCGGGATAAAGCGGTCCGGCGGCACCAGGCTACCATCACTCAAACGCCAGCGCATCAAGGCCTCCAGACCAATCAGCGCGCCGCTGGCAAGATCAATTTGCGGCTGATAGACCAGGAACAAATGGTGCCGATCAAAGGCCGTATGCAAGTCGGCCAGCAACTGGGCGCGGTTGCGTGCCATTTCTCCCATATCGGCCGTATACATCACATGCTGGCCGCGGGCCTGGCGCTTGGCCAGCTTGAGGGCAATGGTCACATTCTTCAGGCAATCCGCGCCGCTATGCGGCTGGGCTTCCAAAATCACCAGGCCGCTGGTGATGGTGATGCGGTGGGGTCGGCCCTCGATCATCAGGGGCCGTGCAACGGCCGCGTGAATCTGCTCGGGGCTGATGCTGTGTAGCGGCCCAAACAGGCCGAAGGCATTACCTGAAACCCTGGCCAGCATCACATCGAGCCCCACCGCCTGTTGCAGCCGCAGCGACAGGGCCTTAAGCAACTGATCGCCATAGAGATGGCCCATCAACTCGTTGACAGAAGAGAAATCGTCCACATCCACCAGAGCCAAGGCCAGGCCGGTTTTCTGTTCAGCTTGGCGTTGATCTATTTCGGTAATCAGTCGCGCTCGGTTGGGCAGCTTCAGCAACTCGTCGACAAAGGCTTGTGCGCTCAATTGCTCGATTAGGCTTTGATTGTGCAGGCAGGCACTCAGTTGGGCACAAAACACCTTAAGCAACTCGGAATCCATGGGCGCGCACAGGCTGCTGGTATCCACATAGGCCGCCATATCCAGCCCGTCTTTCTGGCCGAAATACAACACGAAGTAGTCGGCGCCGAAATCACTTTGGCCCAGGGAAAATGCCTGGGTCAGCCGCTCCTGGATGGCGGGGTCGTGTAACTGGCCCACGGGCAGATGCAGTTGCTCGGCAAAGCGTCCACAAGCCACCAGCACCCTCGGCTGCCCGGCCAGCAGCCCGGCTCTGGCGCAGACCATGCCGTCCGGATAGCTGCCCAGTAGATCTGCCAATTGGGTGACAACGCCAATGGCAAAATCATCGAGTCCGCGCATGTGCATGAAGGAGGCGCTGGCCTTGATGATTAGCGACAAGCCCTGTCGGTTGGCGCTGAGCGAGCACAGTTGCTGGTAGGAGCGCAAGGTGGTCGTGAAAAGAGTCAGCAGCTTGATCGCACTGAGTTCCGACTTGGACTTGTAGTCATTGATGTCGTAGCGCAATAGGGTTTCCAGCTCGGGCGCGTAACCCGGCTGCCCGGTGCGCAGAACGATGCGGGTGTGGTCCAGCCCGGCGGTCTGGCGTATGAAGTCCACCAAATCCAGACCGGCGGTGTGGGACTCCATCACCACGTCCAGCAAGATAAAGGCCAGGCCTTTTTCCGACAGCAGGATCGATTTGGCCTGGGTCGCGCTATAGGCGTGCAAAAAGCTCACGGGCCTGCCGACAAAATGGTGCTGGCCGACAGCGAACACTGTGGCCTGGTGCACATCCAGATCATCGTCCACCAGCAGCACACGCCAAGGCTCCTGTGCGCCGCCGGGGCGCACATCTGCTTCGTTGTCAAATTCAAATACCGGCTCTGGAAGCGGTATGTCACTTGTCATCGTATTTCCTAGCCGAACATTTTTTTAGGCCTTGGCATTGCGGCTCAGGCCTGCAAACCGCGTGTCCATGCATGGTTCCAACCGCCCCCATGCCCTCCCATTCTCGACAAGTATGTGACTCATTGATGACGCTTGTTGTAACTCCCGGATCAGTGTTTGGTACACAAAAATGCCTTGAAATCGCCATCGGCATGCCATATGCGCCGCCAACACTAGTCCCTAATAAACCGTCGGAAGCATCCATGAACATCCGCCACCGCATCACCTTGCTGGTTGTATTGACCTTTCTGGCCATTTCACTGATTGGCGGATTCGCTGTCTACCAGAGTCGGGGCAGCGCGCTCGAGGTCAAGTCCGTGACCCAGGGCGTGGTGCCCAGCGCCTTGGCGTCCGCCGAACTGGTGGGACAGCTCAAGGATGTGCAGTTGTCGGTGATGGCCATCGTGTCGGCATCGGATCTGAAAATTGCCGCCCAGGCCGAGGACCGTTTGCAGTCCACGCAAAGCCGCTTGCAACGCGCCTTTGATGCGCAAATGCAGCAGGCCAGCAGCGAGGCGCAACGAGGGCTGGTGGCACAGGCCAAGGAAAGCCTGAGCAATTACTTTGCCGCCATCAAGGACACGGTGGATTTCAAACTCAAGGGCCAGAACGCCATTGCCGAGGCCAATCTGGCGGCCAATGTGGGCGGCTATTTACAAGAGATGGAGTCGGTGGTGGATACGCTGCAGATCGAGAAACGCCGCAGCAAGGATGACGCCATTACGGCATTGAATGACAACCTTACCAATACCACCGGCACCATTGCCGCAGTGACCTTGGTCGCCGTCGTGCTGTTGACCAGCATCGGCGTGCTGCTTTACCGCCAGATCATTCATCCCATCAGCGACATGGAAACTAAGATGACGGAAATCGCCGTCAATCAGGACTTTAGCCAGCGCCTGCCGGTCAACCGCATGGACGAAATCGGGCACTCGGTGGTGGCCTTTAACCTGATGGTGCAGAAGATCGAAGAGAGCACCGAGTTGGTCAAGCAAAAGACGGCCGATATCCGCGCCATGATGCACTACATTCCGCAGGGCATTTTGACGATAGAGGCCGGAAATCGCATCCATCCAGAGTATTCCGTGCACTTGGAACGCATTCTGGAGACCCGCGACATTGCCGGGCGCGATCTGATGGAGGTGGTGTTCTCAGACACACAGTGCAACTCCGACCAGCTGTCGCAGATTGAGACCAGCACCAGTGCCTGCATTGGCGAGGACGAGATGAACTTTGGCTTTAACGCCCATTTGCTGGCAAGCGAAGTTTGTAAAAGAATGCCCGATGGTGGCAACAAGATTCTGGACCTGAATTGGTCACCCATTACCAATGAAGCAGGCACCACGCAGCGCCTCCTTTTGTGTGTGCGCGATGTGACCGCGCTGCGTGAACTGGAGGCCGCCGCCCATGAGCAAAGGCGCGAACTGGCCATCATTGGTGAAATTCTGGCGGTCAAGCAGGAAAAGTTCTTCGAGTTTGTGCACAGTGCCATCGACTTTTTGGAACAGAACCGCCGCATCATTCAGGAGACCGAAGCCGCCGAGTTGCAGGCCAGCCGCCAGGGGATCATCACCCTGTTGTTTCGCAACATGCACACCATCAAGGGCAATGCGCGTACTTACGGGCTGCTGTACCTGACCCATGTGGTGCATGAGGCCGAGCAGACCTATGACAAACTGCGCCAAAACGAACAGGCGGTGTGGGATGGTGCGCTGATGCTGTCCCAGTTGGAAGATACGCGCCGGGTGCTGGACGAATACGCCCAGATCAACGAGGTGAAGCTGGGTCGCCGTGGGCCGGGCAGGCGTGGCGACGTGGATCAGTTCCTGATGGTGGACAAGCAGCACATTGCAGCCACATTGGACCTGATCGATGCGGCCGATGCGGCCAGTCCGTCGGCACTGCGTGATACCTTGCGCCAAGCCCGCCACAACCTGGAATTGATAGGCACCGAGACCATCGAAGAGGCGCTGGCCGGCGTGCTGGAGTCGCTGCCATCGCTGGCCAAGGAGCTGGGCAAACAAGCCCCCATCACCAGCGTCCAATCCAATGGCATTGTGTTGCGCACGCAACTCGCCGTGCTGCTTAAAAACGTCTGCATGCACCTGTACCGCAATTGCCTGGACCATGGCATTGAAAGCAGTATCGAGCGCGTGGCCCAAGGCAAGAGTCCGGCCGGACACATCCACCTTGGAATGACCATGCAGGGCGAACAACTGCTGATCCGTCTGCACGATGATGGTCGCGGCTTGGCTGCAGCTGCGATCCGGCGCAAGGCGGTGGAGCGCGGCTTGATTGCGGCCGATGCCAAACTGACGCCCAACGAAATTGCCCAGTTGGTGTTTCTGCCTGGCTTCTCTACAGCGGCCGAACTGACCGAGGTGTCCGGACGCGGCGTCGGCATGGACGCGGTCAAGGGCTTTGTGGAGGCGGCCGGCGGCAGCATCGCGCTGGAAATTGCAGCCGATGCGCCCGACGCCGAGTATTTGCCGTTTTCCACCTTGCTGCTGTTGCCGGCCAAGTTTGCGGTGGTGCCGGCGCTGCGCCTGCTGCAGCAAACGGCCTGATCAGACTCGCCAATGGATTTCTCCTTATTTGATTTCGCCCTTGGCGCGCTGATTGCCGGCGCGCTATGTGCTTGGCTGGGCTGGCGCCAGGGACTGCGGCATACGCAGTCTCTTGCGCTTGACGCTAGCGCAGTGGAGCAGGAGCAGGCCTTGCAGGACGAACTGCAGGAGTTGCTACTGCGTCTGAGCGGAGGCGAGCAGCAGATGCAGGACTTGCAGCGTGCGTCTGAGCAGCAGTTGCACATGCTGCAGAACGAGCATGCAAGCGCGCTGCACGACCTGTCGACACAGTCGCTCGGCCTGCGCGCTCAGGCCAGCCTGGGTTGCGACACCATGGCCGGTGAAGTGGCGCAACTATTGGGGCTGGTCAAGACCTTTGAGCGTTGGCATGACGACATGAATATGCTGATCCGCCATAACAGCGAGATGCATTCCCTGAATGACGACTTCGCCATGATCGTGCGCCAGATGGTGATCGTGACACTCAATGCGTCGATTGAAGCGGCACGGGCCGGCGATCAGGGACGGGGCTTTGCCGTGGTCGCCAGCGAGATGCGTAACCTGGCAGCGCGCGCCGAAAAACTCTCCAACGATTATCGGGCACGTCTGTATGAAAACGACTTGATCACCACCACCACCTTTCAGGGTCTGCAGGCGGGCGGCAAGATGATCATGGGCACCGTCATCGGGCTGGACCTGAGCAACAAGAAGACGCGGGAAACCCTGCGCGCATGAGGCGATCCACATGATTTCGCCCGCCGCCCGCAACGTATTGCAGCAGATGGTGGTGCGCGCCATTCATGCCAGTCCGCTGGTGCTGGCGGATCAGGCCCGTCTGATTGAGGTGGGGCCGACCCTGTTGCGGGTGCAGTACGAGCAGGCCGTGCTGCTGACGGTCTCGTCCTATGTTTTTCGCCTGACGCTATTGATTCATTTTCGGGATGACAGCGCAACAAGGGCGCACTTCGCTGCGGTCAACCGGGTTCCTGCCGCAGAAATGGACGCGCAGGCTTTCAACGATGCCATCCGCGAGTGCGGAAATATCTGCTGCGGCAACCTGAACCGCGATCTGGTGCACGTGTTTCCCCATGTGGGCATGTCCACGCCCAACATCATCGACCACCGCTGCGTAGCCTATCTGGGCAAGCTGGATGCAGACTATGTGCAGCACTTTGAAATGGGGGATTCGGCGGGTCCGCCGTTTGCGCTGACGCTATGTGTCAAGGCTTTTGCAGCATTGGATTTTGCTGCGGACTTTGATGCAGAAGAACAGACTGGCGAATTGGAAATGTTTTAAAGAAAGGTAAGCATGAGCAACGACAATGATTTGGTGAGCAAGGTACTGGTGCTCGACAGCGACCCGGCCTGTTACGAAAAGATAAAAACCTTCTGCGAGAAAAATAACCTGGTGGGTCTGAAGGTGCAGCCCGACAACGTGATGTCGGTGTTGCGCTCGAATGTAGATCTGGGCGGAATTCTGCTGTCGGAAAGCTATGATGGTCGCAGCCAGGGCGGCATTCAATTGGCCCAGCGCATCAACGCTATTCGTTCCGAGCTACCCATCTTTTTGCGCCGCGAAGGCGCGGCCACATTGGACGACCTGCCTGCACTTGAGTGCAAATGCATCAGTGCGGCCTACACCATTGACGACATGCGAAACCTGCAGGGTTCGATTGGCGAATATATCTTCAGCTTGTCCTATCCGAATGTTCTGGTGCGCGGCATTGCCGAAATCACCAAGGCCGCTTTGGAGAGCCAGTTCAAGGGGATGACGGTCGACGTGGCTGCGCCCTATATCGTGCGTGACCGGCTGATTTACGGCGAAATATTTACCCTGATCCCGATTGAAAGCAGCTGGTGCCGCGGCTACATGATGCTGCAGACCGAAGAGATCGCTCTGCTGGAACTGGTCAAGGCCGAACGCACCCATATGAGTGCGCAAGAGGGTTTTGATTTCCGCAACCTCAACGGTTTGCTGGGCGAGGTGACCAATCTGGTCTGGGGCGCATTCAAGAACCGTTACATGTCGAACTCGGCGCGCAGTGCGCATCTGTCCCAGGTGCCCATCATCATCAACCACTTACATCGCTACATTTCCTTTGGTTCCGACAACCCCCAGCTGTGTTTCAAATACACGTTGGACGATGCGTCGATGGAGTCCGAACGCAAGCTGGAGATCTACCAGAAGTTCGTGTTCAACCTGAACTGGGCGCCAGAGGACTTTACCGAAAACCTGATTTCAGTGGAAGACCTGGTGGAGTCCGGCGAGCTGGACCTATTTTAATTTTTTGAAAGAAACTGATATGGCACAAATTTTGGTGGTGGATGATTCAAGTACGGTCCGCAATGAAGTGGGCGATTTTCTCAAGGCGAATGGCCTGGACATTGCCTTTGCCATAGACGGACGTGACGGTCTGACCAAGCTCAAGGCCGACCCCGCTATTAAGCTGGTGGTGTGTGACGTCAACATGCCCAATATGGATGGCCTGACCATGGCCGAAAAGGTGCGCAGCGAACTGGGCAATGCCACGGTCAATATCATCATGTTGACCACCGAAAACTCACCCGCCATGAAGGAGCGCGGCAAGGCTGCCGGCATCAAGGGTTGGATTGTCAAACCCTTCAAGGGCGACGCCGTGCTGGCCACCTTCAAGAAGTTAGTGGGAGCCTGATAGCCAAGCTGCGTTTGTACGCCCAGGCAGTCGGCGGCAGCGCATCTACTGTTGCGGGTTGTCCTGGCGGGTGGGGGTGTCACGGCGGTTCGGTGAGTGGGTGCAAGATGCCTACCTGACTGATAAACCCCCGCACTTTGAGTGTTGCGCATGTGACATTAACAAGTCAATTTTTTGACTAATCGCAAGCTGGTTCAGAGACTATCATTGAACCTTGTTCCAGCGGCGCCGCACAACATCGCTTTGCAAGCGGACCGTAAAAAATCACGTCGTTTATTTTCAGAAAGGTCACGCCATGCACGCAATCAAGGAAGCCCGCCATCTCATCGAGAAATCACCTGAAGAGGAGTCCTCAAAAATCCTGTCAAATCTGGTACTTGCCCTGGAAACCGAGGCCAGTTTTGCGATTTCAGAAATCTACAAACTCGATATGGATCAGTTCGGTCTGGCACTGAGCATTCTGAAGGAATGGCGGCTCGATCGCTATTACGCCGGCAAGGCGCGCCTGTTTGACGCAGCCCTGCGCGCCGCCGAACTGCAAACGCCACATTAAATCCAGGGGCGTCACTGACCCCAGGTGAGCCCCGATCACGGTCAGCTTTTACCTGGCGTAAGGGCTTCATCAGACTGTCACTTTTGCCCAATACGATGACCACATAACCGTGGTTTATCGCGATAACTCCTTACTTTTGGATTGGGGAATAGGGCATGAAGTTTTCAGCAGGAATGGTCACTAGCGTTTGTCTGGGCGCCGCACTGGCAGCATGTGGAGGTAGTGGTGGTGTGGCCACAGCACCTATGGCACCCACCCGCACCATCATCATGGTATGGGACGGCTTGCGGCCCGATTCGGTCAATGCGACCGACACGCCCAATCTGTACGCGCTGCGTCAGTCCGGCGTGAATTTCACCGACAACCATTCGACCTATCCCACCTTCACGATGATGAATGGTTCGTCGTTTGCTACCGGCTCCTACCCCAAGACCAGCGGCTTTTACGGCAACACCTTCTGGACACCGCCCCAGGGCGCCGCCAACACCATCCCGGTCGGAAATTCTGCTGGTGGCGCTGCCGCACCTGCCAATTACCAGGCGCCGGTATTCACCGAGGACTACCAGATCCTCACCACGCTCAACACCTATTACGGTAGCCAGTTGCTGCTGGTGAAAACCTTGTTTGCCACAGCCCAAAGCGCCGGCCTGACCACTGCCACCATCGGCAAGAGCGGCGCCGCCTACATCCAGGACCTGGGCCGTGGCGGCTACTTCCTGGACGAGAACACCGTGATGCCGCGCAGCCTGGTGACCGAGCTGCAAACGGCCGGCTTCTCCCTGCCGGCCAACACCGTCAATGGCTATTCGGGTGTAGACGCCGTGACGCTGGCTTCTACCAATGGCAGCCCGACCAACAAGTCCGGTTACATCACCTTCAACACCACGGCCTTTGATACAGCAGTGCCCCCCACCATTGCGATTGCCGCACGCGATTCCTCCGACACCACGCAAGGTGCGCCTGAGAACGCGGCCAACAAGTACATGATGTCGGTGTACACGCAGTACATCCTGCCGATCAAGAAGCCCATGCTGTCGCTGATCTGGTTTCGCACACCCGACAATGTGGAACACGGCTACGGTCCGGGTGCCGCCAACATGCTGGCAGGCCTGCGCTCACAGGACGCGCGTCTGGGTGAGCTGATCACCGCGCTGCGTGCCAATGGCATGGATAGCTCTACCAACATCATCGTCGTCTCCGATCATGGCCATTCCAGCGTCTCGGGGCCCACTGCCACCTATCCCCTGCGCTTGATCACGGCCTCCACCACCTTGCCCAACGGCGCGTTGATCAATGGCTCGACCAGCGGTACATCGACAGCGTCGATTGGTGCCATCGACAATACCAACGGCTATTCGTTCTCGGGCGATGTGCGCTCGGCCGACTTGCTGACCTACCGTGGTTTCAAGGCCTATGATGGTTCCGGTTGCGCGACTTCGGCCATGATCGGCTTGAACGCCACCGGCTCGCCGACCCAGGCGGTGAAGGTGGACGACGCATTAGGCACCCTGTGCGGTGCCGCCAGTACCAAGTACCAGGCGATCAGCTCCAGCTTGCCCACACCGGTGGCCAGCTTCAAGGTACCGGCTCCGGGCAGTCTGCCGGCCAATGCCATTGTGGTGGCAGCCAATGGCGGCTCCGACTATTTCTATGTGCCCAGCCATGACGCCACCACGGTCAAGAATTTGGTGAAGTTCCTGCAGCAACGCCAGGAATTTGGCGCGATCTTTGTCGACAGCCGCTATGGCACGCTGCCCGGCACCCTGGGCCTGGCGCAGGTCAATCTGGAAAATACCAGCCGCCGCGACAATGGCCAACCCGATGTGGTGGTCAGCATGAGCTGGGATGACACGGTCAAGATCCAAGGCATGAGCGGCATCGAGTTTGAGAGCCTCGGCGGCCAGCGCGGCATGCATGGCAGCTTTGGAACAACGGATGTGCACAACACCTTGATCGCCAATGGACCTTCCTTCCAGTCCGCCAAGACCATTGCCAACCCGACCGGCAATGTGGACGTGGCGCCCACCGTGGCCTATCTGCTCGGACAGTCCATGCCCCAGGCCGACGGACGCGTGATCAACGAGGCCTTGAACACGCCCGCCAGCACCTCCACTGCGACGGTTGGTTCATCGATCGTGGCTTCGGCCACGGCCGCCACCGCTCTGACCTTTGAAACCCTGACCGACCAAACCGGCGCCACTGCCGACACCAGCCTCACCGCAGGCACCTACAGCATCAACCTGGCCGTGAAGGACCTGACCGTGGACGGCAAGACCTATCGCTATTTTGATTACGCCAAGGCCGTGCGCAAGTGAGCAGTTCGCTTCCATTCGTGACAACAAAGCAGTCTCTTATGTTTAAAAAGTCAGACCGGGTCGGTCATGCCATTCGCAGCATGCTGCTGCTGGCCTTGGCCGGCCTGGGTGCCAACAGCCATGCCAAGACCACCGACAAGCCCCTGGGCTTTGAGGCGGCCTTTGGCGAAAAAGGGCAACCGGCAAACCAGCACTACACCACTACATTCCGTTCGGACGGGGCGGCACACACGTTGGAGGTTTGGCGTTTAAACGATGTGCGCCTGAAGCGTGTGACCGATGGCGCGCTGGAGGTCTATGTGGAGCGAAAGTCCGGTGAACCGGAATTCCAGATGACGGTGCTGGACGTCAAGAAGCGCTTGATGACGCAAATTGATCGCACCCATCTGTACCGCATTGGAAACTTCACCGACTGGTTTGATCTGGCCCACGGTATCAAGCATCCCTTGGGTGAGTACCAACTGGCCAAGGGCAAGAAACCGGACGGCGTGCCCGCTGCCCTGGATGCCTGCGACTGGTTCGATCTGACACAGGCTGGCAAGACCAGCCATATTTGCTGGAGCGGAAAAAGCAAGCTGCCGCTGCTGATCAGTGCGCAGGATGGTCAGCTGCTGTGGCAGGTGACGCAATTGGATCGCAAACCATTAGACAAAAAGACCTTCGCCATCCATGACGAAGGCTTTGTCCGCAATGATGCCAACCAGGACATGGAACACGACTGAGGCCGAACCTGCTCAGCCCTTGAGGCAAGCCACTTGGCCCATCAGCGCCTCTAGCTCGGACAGCGCGTCGGCGGAAAACCAGCCGACGCGCTTGCCGGTATCGTCCCAAGTGCGCAACTGCTGCGCGTCCAGCGCATAGGGATTGACCTGAAAGCGCACACATTCCTCCATTGACAGGGGTCCGCCCTGCAGCGCCAGACTGCGCAGCGAATCTTCCGACAGGCGCTCGCGGTACTGCGAGAAGGTGGCAACCAGATAGCGCTTGGCCTGCACATGTAGGCGAACCGGCTCGGCCACGACCGGACCCCAGATCGCGGCCAGCACATTGGCACCGGTATGCTCGTGACTGTCGTCCAGGCCTTGCAGGGTCGGTGTGCCGCGCAGATCGCTCAGCAGGTGGCCGATGTCGTGCAGCCAGCTTGCCAGTTGCAGAGCCGGAGTGGCGCCGGCCTGCAGTGCCAACTGCCCGCACTGCCAGCCGTGGGCAATTTGCGAAATGCCTTCACCTTCATAGGCCAACTCGCCCTTGCTGCGGAACAGCTCCAAAATTGCTTGCTTCATGGGGCCATGGTCGGTGATCGCCGTGAAGCGCTGATGACAGCGGCCCATGCCGATTCACGCCGTGCAAGCTTCACGCCGCTGTCATCAAGCATTCACGGGCAGACACGAAGATGTCGCCATGCAGCCGCAAGCCCATCCCGCCATCCGCATTGTCAATGCCAGCAAGTCGTTCAACCGGCGTGCCAAGGCCTTGGACCACATCAGTGCCACCGTGCAGCGGGGTGAGTGTGTGGGACTGCTGGGCGCATCGGGTTCGGGGAAATCCACGCTCTTGCGAAGCATCTGCGGCCTGGAGCGCCTGGATGGCAAGAGCAGCAGTGTGGAGCTGTTTGGTCAGACGCTGCAGAGCGGCGGCGTGTTGAGCCCGAACATCCGTGACCTGCGGCGCCAGACCGGAATTATTTTTCAGCAGTTCAATTTGGTGGGTCGCATGAATGTGCTCTCCAATGTGCTGAGCGGCCTGCTGCCGCGCATGCCGCTGTGGCGGTCCTTGAGCGGTCGCTTCAGTGCGGACGAACAACTGCAGGCCTTGCAGGCACTGGAATCGGTGGGCTTGGCCGATTACGCCTTTCAACGCGCCTCCACGCTTTCTGGTGGGCAGCAGCAGCGCGCTGCCGTGGCCCGCGCCCTGTTGCAAGGCGCACGCATTTTGCTAGCCGATGAGCCGGTGTCCTCGCTGGATCCGGAAACTGCCAGACGCGTGATGGACCTGATGCACCACCTCAACCGAAGCCAAGGCATGACCCTGGTGGTGAGCCTGCACAACGTGGCCATGGCGCGGCGCTACTGCGATCGCATCATTGCGCTGCGCGCCGGTGAACTGGTGTTTGACGGCTCCCCCATGGAGCTCGATGACAGCAAGTTGCGCCACCTGTATGGCGCCAGCACCGAAGAGCTGCTGATGGACCACAACCCGCTAGATGCCCCGCCGCAGATACCGCCCAGGCAGGTCCTGGCTGCCTGATCTTTTATTTTTTTGGAGTCCCCTATGAAACCGTTTCACGTACTCACCGCCACTGCTCTGGCACTGGCCAGCCTGGCTGCCAGCGCCCAGGAAATCAACTTCGGCATCATCGCCACCGACTCTGCCAGCGTCGAGCGCGAGCGTTGGGAGCCGCTGTTTCGCGACATGGAAAAGAAGACTGGCTTGACGATCAAGGCCTTCTACGCTCCCGACTACGCTGGTGTGGTCGAAGCCATGCGTTTCAACAAGGTGCAAGTGGCTTGGTACGGTAACAAGGCCGCCATCGACGCGGTGGACCGCTCCAGCGGCGAAGTCTTTGCCCAGGTGAAAAAGGCCGACGGCTCGCTGGGCTACTACTCGCTGCTGATCACGCAAAAAGACAGCCTCTACAACAACCTGAATGACGTGTTGAAGAACAGCAAGTCCATCAACTTCGGTATGGGCGACCCCGGCTCCACCAGCGGCTTCCTGGTGCCTAGCTATTACGTTTTTGCCCAGAATAAGGTCGACTCGCGCACCGCCTTCAAGACCATTCGCAACGCCAGCCACGGCGCCAACATCCAGGCCGTGTTGGCACGCCAACTCGACGTGGCAACCAATAACACCGAAGAGACCGACAAGCTCGAAGCCACCAAGCCCGAAGTCGCCAAGGAACTGAAGATCATCTGGAAGAGCCCGCTGATCCCCAATGATCCCCTGGTGTGGCGTAAGGATTTGGACGCCGGCGTCAAGGCCAAACTCAAAGGCTTTTTGTTGGCCTACGGTCAGACCGATTCCGACAAGGCCGTGCTGAAGAATATTTATAACTACAGCGGCTTCAAGGAATCGAGCAACGAACAACTCGTTCCCATTCGCCAGCTGGAACTGTTCAAGGACCGCCGCAAGGTGGAGAACGACGAGCAATACAGCGCCGAAGAAAAGGCCAAGCTGATCGCCGAGATCGACAAGAAGCTGGCTGCGTTGAACAAATAAATTTACTGCTGTCACACAGTTGCTGCCCATGCCTGTCACCGCCGCCTCTCCTCAATTACAAAGCCTGTTGAACCAGGCCGCTGGCAGTCGCAGCGGCTGGCGCACACAGCTGGGTTGGGTGCTGGTTCTGGCGGTGCTGGCCTGGGCCTGGCAGGGCGCAGAAATGCGTCCGCTTGATTTGATAAGGGACGCGGGCAATATGGGCACCTTTGCCCGCGACTTTTTTCCGCCCGATTTCCATGATTGGCGCATCTATCTGCATGAGATGGTGGTCACCCTGCACATTGCCATTTGGGGCACGGTGCTGGCCATTGTGGCGGCCGTTCCGCTGGGCCTCTTAAGCGCGCATAACGTGGCGCCGGTCTGGGTCTACCAGCCAGTGCGCCGCATCATGGATGCCTGCCGCGCCATCAACGAGATGGTGTTTGCCATGCTGTTTATCGTGGCCGTCGGCCTGGGCCCGTTTGCCGGTGTGCTGGCCTTGTTTATTCACACAACGGGCACGCTGGCCAAGCTGTTTGCTGAGGCCGTGGAGGCCATAGACCCGCGTCCGGTGGAAGGCATACGCGCCACCGGTGCTCACAAACTGGCCGAAATTGCCTATGGCGTTATTCCGCAGGTCATGCCCTTGTGGCTGTCGTATTCCCTGTACCGCTTCGAGTCGAATGTGCGCTCCGCCTCGGTGGTCGGCATGGTCGGTGCCGGTGGCATTGGCGTGGTGCTGTACGAGGTGATTCGCAGCTTTGAATATGCGCAGACCTGTGCCGTGCTCTTGATGCTGGTGGTGACGGTCACGCTGATCGATGTGTTCTCGGCATGGCTGCGCCAGCGCTTCATCTAGCCTGGGCCAACCCGGTACGCATCCATTGGGGTGCGGGTTGCTTTCAGGAACTCGCTTTGCACGCGCCGGTAGTGGTGCTGGCCGACCGTGCCGCGCTGAGTTACGAGAACGAAACCCTGCTGCTGGAGCGGCTGGGCCAGCACTGCAAGGCCTGGAGCTGGTTTCAGGGCGGACTGGCCACAGTGGCGCTGGCGCAAACCCTGGGCGAGGAACTCTGGCCGGTGCTGCGCCAACATCCAGATGCCACCGTGCTGGCCATTGGTGGCGGCAGCACGCTGGATCTGGCCAAGGTGATTCGCTACCGAATGGACGAGTCACAGGCTGCACCCGACCGCTGGCGCAGCAACACCCTGCCTTCGCCGGTACAACGCCATCCGTTGTGGCTGGTGCCGACTACGGCCGGAACCGGCAGTGAAGTGACGCGCTGGGCCACGCTGTGGGACACAGAAATTGAAGTCCCGGCCAAGCTGTCCTGGGCGCCTGCGGAGGGTTATGCCGAGCAGGCCTGGGTGGACCCGGAACTCAGCCACAGCTGCCCGCTTCGTCAAAGCCGCGACTGTGCGCTCGACAGCCTGGCGCACGCGCTGGAGTCGCTCTGGAACCGCAATAGCAATCCCATCACCGAGGCCCTGGCGCTGGACGCTGCGCGTCTGGTGATTGCGATGTTGCCCGTGCTGCTGGAGCAGCCCGGCAACCGCCAAGCCCGCAGCGCCCTGGCACGTGCCAGCCTGCTGGCAGGCATGGCCATGGCGCACACGCAGACGGCGCTGGCCCATGCGCTGTCTTACGAACTTACGCTAAAGGAGCAGACGCCGCATGGAGAAGCCTGTGCCGTCTGGTTGCCCATGGTGTGGGCGTTGGCACTGGTCCCAAGCCCTGGCTGCGACGCCGCCTTGGCGCGCGTCTTTAACGTGCCAGCAGCCGAGGGCGTTCAGTGCTTGCGTATCTGGCTGGAGCGCTTGGGCATTGTCCCGCGCGACCTGCTTGACAGCGCCGCCGGGCGTGCCACGCTAGATCAGGAAATGCGGTCTGCCCGCGGAAGGAATTTCATTGCAAGCCCTTAACAAAGCCGACAGCAAGACCGATGTGATCGTGGTGGGCGCCGGCATTGTCGGCCTGGCCTGTGCCCTGGTGGCGGTGGAGCAGGGCTTGAGCGTGGTGGTGGTGGAGCGCGAGACCGTTTGCACCGGTGCCTCCATTCGCAATTTCGGCTTTGTTACCGTCACCGGCCAGGGCAGCGGAGCCACCTGGAGGCGTGCGCGCCGCTCGCGTGACATCTGGGCGCATATTGCACCGCAGGCCGGCATTGCGGTGGAACACACCGGCCTGTATGTGCTGGCCCAACGCGCCGAGGCCACCGCGGTTTTGCGTGAGCTGCTGCTGACCGAAGAGGGTGCGGCCCTGACCTGGCTGGCCCCCGACAGGCTGCGCCGGCAAGCGCCGCACCTGGCCCATGCCCATATCCAGGGTGCGCTGTACAGCCCGCATGAACTGCGCGTCGAAGCCCGTTTTGCGATCGAGAAGCTGCGCCTGTGGTTGGCCTCGCGCGGTGTGCGTTTCCACATGGGTCAAGCGGTGCAAAAGGTGGAGTCCGGGTTGGTGCATCTGGATGGGCGCGAGCTGCGCGCCGAGCGCATCGTGGTCTGCCCAGGAGCAGACCTGAAGAGTCTGTTCCCGCAGGCGTTCACAAAATACAAGACCCAGCTGTGCCAGCTGCAGATGCTGCGCATTCGCCCGCCCCGTGCTTACCAGTTGGGCGCTGCCGTCATGAGCGACCTGAGCCTAGTGCGTTACCGGGGCTTCTACGAGCTGCCCGGTGGCCAGCGGCTGGAAGACCGCTTGCGCCAGGAAGTGCCGCGCGCGCTGCAGCACGGAATCCATTTGATCGTGGTGCAAGGCTCGGACGGTAGCCTGGTGGTGGGCGACTCCCACCAGTACGGCGAGGCCATCCCGCCCTTTGTACCGGCCGAGGCCGAGGAGCTAATTCTGGCCGAGATGCAGCGCATGCTGTGCCTGGGCCATTACCAGGTGGAAGAGCGCTGGACCGGCATCTACCCTAGCGGCAGCCAGGATGCGTTTTTTGAAACCGTGTTGCCCGATGTGCAGTTGCTGAGCGTAACCAGCGGCACCGGCATGAGCACGGCCTTTGCGTTGGCGGAAGAATGCCTGATGGGCGAAAGGATAGCGACATGAGTACTTCAGCGATTCGGGCCGTGGTGTTTGACTGGGCCGGCACCATTGTGGACTTTGGCAGCCTGGCGCCCATGGGCGCCTTTGTGCGCCTGTTCGCCAAGCATGGCATTAGCATCAGCATCACTCAGGCGCGCGTGCCCATGGGCCTGCCCAAGCTGGCGCATATAGCAGCGCTGGGCGCCATGCCCGAGATTGCAACGCAGTGGCAGCTGATCAAGGGCCGCAGCTTTTCAGTCCAGGATGCCGACGCCCTGTTAAAGGAATTTGTGCCCCTGAGTGCTGCCAGCGCGATGGAACACAGCGACTTCATACCCGGATTTCTGGACAGCTATGCCTGGCTGCAGGCGCAGGGCATCGGCGTGGCTACCACCACCGGCTATACCCGTTTCATTATGGAGCCGCTGATTGCCAAGGCCGCAGCGGCCGGCTTCACTCCGGCGCGCACCATCTGCTGCGATGACGTGGCGCATAGCCGCCCCAGCCCCCTGGGCATGCAGGAATGCATGGCGGCGCTGGGGCTCACAGGCCAAAGTTCTGCCGTGGTCAAGGTTGACGACACCGCGCCGGGTTTGCAGGAAGGCCTCAACGCGGGCTGTTGGACCGTGGGAGTGGCGGCCAGCGGTAATGCCCTGGGCTGGAGCTGGGACCAATGGGTGCATGCCAGCGAGGACGAGCGCGAGCATGCCCTGGTCGATGCCCGTGCAGCCTTGCGTTCTGCCGGTGCCCATGAGGTGATCGACAGCGTGGCCGATTTGCGCGTGGCCCTGGCCGCCATTGAGGCGCGCGTAGCTGCGGGCGAGACGCCCTGAGGCAGGCGCCCACAGGCCTTGGGCATGGCCGCGGATCAGCTGCACAATCCCATCCCATGCATATCAATCCGGATCATTTCCTGCAGACCGAGCATGGGCGTATCGTCACGCCGCAGCGCAACACCTTGGCGTGGGAAAAGTCCTTCCATTTGCTCAAAAATGCATTGCAGCTTGCCGGTTCTGAGACTCGGGTCTATGTGATGGTGGGAGCGCAGGGCTCGGGAAAGAGTAGCTGGGTAAAAGCCAATGCGCTGGCGCACGTCATTTTCTTTGACGCCATACTGGTCAAGCGCAGCGAGCGCCTGCCCATTATTCTGGCGGCCAAGGCTCAGGGTGTGGCGATCACAGCCGTTTGGCTTCGCACACCACTTGCCATCTGTATCGCCAGAAATGCCGCCAGGCCAGCCGATGAAAGGGTGTCGGAGCAAGCCATTTGCAATGTGTACGCTGCCATTGAACCCCCAGACCTGAGCGAGGGTTTTGATGAAATTCTTGCGAGCGACTGCTTTTGACTTGGTAAGTCTGGCCATTGTTGCCCAGGCCCAGGCCAAGCGCATCGACGCCCTGGCGCCGGAGACGCTGCAGGTTTTAAGATCGGCGGGATGCAACACACAGGCCCTCACCATTTTCTCGCAGCCCTGAGCCCATCCGATCAGGCGCGTCTATTTGCCCTGAGCGCGCAGGCAGTGCAGCCCGCACCCGCCGACTGGTTGATCTGGCGCTGCGGCGCCCTGCCGCTGGGCTTGCTATCACCCGAGCGAGCGGCCTGGTTGGCGCAGCAGCTTGGCCCTTGCCGTTTGTTGTCACAGGAGCTGGTGTGGCAGGCCGAAGAAGCCAGTCAGGCCCAACGCAGTGAGCTGCTGCAATCAGCGTTGTTGACTGCGCGTGAGCAGGGCCTTTTGACCGGTTGGCGCAATGAACGCTTCAGCTTTTGGCATGCCAACTGCACCACACCCGAGCCCCAAACCCCGGCGATCCTGAGCGTGGAGCGCAGCGGCTATCGCTGGCTGGGCATGTTGAGTCATGCGGTCCATGTGAATGGCTTTCTGCCAGACGGCCGGCTCTGGTGCGCAAGGCGTGCGCTGGGCAAGGCCACCGATCCCGGCATGCTGGACAACGTCACGGCAGGTGGTCTGCCCAGTGGCGAGACGATTGAGGATTGTCTGCAACGCGAACTCGCCGAAGAAGCCGGGCTGTTCAGCCTGGACGGTCATTCGATGCAGGCGGCGGGCAGTGTGCGCACTTCGCGCCCTGAGCCTCAGGGCTGGCACGATGAATTTGTGCATGTCTTCAATCTCACACTGGGACCCGACTTTGAACCCCGTAACCAGGACGGTGAGGTCTCCGAGTTCCTGTGCCTGAGCCCGCAGCAGGTGCTGACCCATGCGTTAGCAGGTGCCTTTACCGTGGATGCGGTGCAGACGCTGCTTCAGGGTTTGCGAACAGAAACCATCTTGGCCCCTTTGCCTTCGCGTTTTTCAAAATAGCGCAGGGCAAAAAAGGTGGCGCCGCCCAGCAGGCAGGAGACCGCAAAAAAACTGCCATAGGCCACCGGCCAGGGCACGCCCTGGGTCATCATGGAAAACTCCGACATGCCGCCCATGCCGGCCAGGATGTTGATAGGCATGAACACCACGCCAAACACCGTGAGCTTGTTGATGCGCCGGTTCTGGTTGATGTTGATGAAACCAATGGTGGCATCCATCAGGAAGTTGATCTTGTCGAAAAGGAACGAGGTGTGGCTGTTGAGCGACTCAATGTTGCGCAGCGTGAACAGAATGCCCTGGTGCAGGATGAAGGCCACCGGAATACTTCGGGCACTGCCGGCCCGGTCAAGCAAAAAGTTGGAATGCAGGCTGATATCCCCTGAGCTTTCCACCTGGAAGCGCGAGCTGACCTCCAGGTCGGTTGCGGCTGGTAATGGTAACCTGCTGCAGCTTGCCCTCCACCAGGGTCTCGACCATTTCCTGGCGGCTGAGCACGTCTTTGACTTTGTCGAGTTGCATGGTGTGGACTCCACATAGGGGGCCAACAACATTAGCACGGCTGCGGCTACCCTGGTTTGCGCTACTGCGCGTAATTCAGCGCCAGATCAAACACATCGAAGTTGCGCCAGCGGCGGCTGCGGTCCAGCAGCGGCGCCGGGCGGTTGAGGATCAGCGGCACGCTTTGTTCGCCGCGTCCGCCGTGTGAGCGCAGCGGGGCGTCCAGGCCGGACAGGTCATGGGCGGCGGGCGTGGTGCCGAGCACGGTAAAGCGGTCGGCCAGCACCACCACGTCGCCGATGCGGTCCGCTGGCAATTCCAGCAGCTGGGCCGCCTGCTGGCGCGGCATGGCGCACTCGATGCCTTCCACTTTTTCCAGCGCCTCACACACGGCCCGTGCCGATGCCGATGCGGGAAGGTAAATCGTGGCAAACGATCCGAGCGCCCCATGGTGCACCACATAGGGGTCGGTAATCGGCAGGATCACACGCGCATCGTCGCGCTGCAAAAACTCACCCAGCCAGTCGCTCAGGTAAAGCACCTGCGGCGATCCGTCCATGCGCGTCTTGGCGTGCATGCCATGGTCGGCGGTCAGCGCGATGACGCAGCCCAGTTCTTCCAGTTGCGCCATATAGCCGTCCAGCATGGCGTAAAAATCATTGGCCAAGGGGCTGCCCGGAGCATGCTTGTGCTGCACATAGTCGGTGGTGGACAAATACATCAGGTCGGGCCTGCGCGTTTGCATCAGGCGCACTCCGGCAGCCAATACAAACTCCGACAAGTCGGCGCTGTAGACGGATGGTTGCGCCCGACCCACCACCTTCAGCACATTTTCAATTCCATGGGTGGCCAGCGTAGCAGCATCCGCGCATTCGGCTGAAAAGCAGATGCCTTGCAGGCCATGGCCCAATAGCGTGCGCAGCTTGTCCTTGGCCGTGACCACCGCCACCGATAGACCGGCTGTGGCCGCCTCTGCCAAAATCGTAGGACAGCGCAGCCACTTTGGGTCATTCATCATCACGGCCTGGCCGCTGGCGCTGTCCAGAAAGTAATTGCCACTGATGCCATGCACGCTGGGCGGCACGCCGGTAACGATGGACAGGTTGTTGGGGTTGGTAAAGCTGGGCAGCGCGCTAAACGCCCGCAGAGCCACGCCTTCTGCCAGGGTGCGCTTGAGCCAGGGCATGCGCCCAGCGGTCACGGCCTGCGCCAGGTAGTCGGGCTCGCAGCCGTCTACACAGACCACCACGGTGGGTTGGGCTGGCAGCTTGTAGCGGCGCTGGTTAACCAGCTTGGTCGCAGGTATGTTCATGCGCTGGATGGTAGGCGGCGCTTGTGGCGAAACGATGTCACCCGCTAGAAACAGTCAGGCACTATCCTGTTCGCAACGGGTTTACCCGATTTAAAAAGGAAAAACATGGACCGCGACAAAATATTGCTGACGCCCGGGCCTCTCACCACCACGCTGCGCACCAAGCTGGCCATGCTCAAGGACTGGGGTTCCTGGGATGCCGACTTCAATGCCGTCACCGCCCGTGTGCGCTCCAGCCTGCTGGCCATCCTCCACGGCGCCGATAGCCATGTGGTAGTGCCGCTTCAGGGCAGCGGCACCTTCAGCGTAGAAGCCGCGGTGGCGACGCTGGTGCCGCACGACGGCCATGTGCTGGTGTTGGACAATGGCGCCTACTGCAAACGCGCGGCCCGACTGAGCACGTTGATGGGGCGCAAGGTCAGCAGCCTGACTTTCGACGAGGCGCAACCGGTGGATGCCGCGCTGCTGGAAAGCCATTTGCAAAAGGACCGCTCCGTCACTCATGTGGTGCTGATTCACTGCGAAACCGGGGCCGGTGTGCTCAACCCGCTGCAAGCGGTGGCCGCCGTCTGCGAGCGCTTGGGTGTGGGCTTGATGGTGGATGCCATGAGCTCCTTTGCGGCGCTGGAAATCGACGCACGTACCACTCGTTTCGATGCGCTGATTGCGGCCAGCGGCAAGTGCCTGGAAGGCGTGCCGGGTATGGGCTTTGTGTTTATCCGCAAAGAGGTGCTGGCGGCCTGTGAGGGTCGCAGCCAGTCGCTGGCGATGGACCTGTACGACCAATACGCATACATGGAAAAGACCGGACAGTGGCGCTTTACGCCGCCTACCCATGTGGTGGTGGCGCTGGCCGAGGCAATTGCGCAGTTTGAGGAGGAGGGCGGCCAAGCTGCCCGGTTGGAGCGCTACACGCGCAATTGCCAGACGCTGGTGGCAGGCATGCGGGCGCTGGGCTTCAAGCCCTTTCTGGACCCTGCAGTGCAGGCGCCGATCATCGTTACTTTTCATGCGCCGGATCTGCCGGGCTACGATTTCAAGACCTTTTATGCGGCGGTGCGGGCCCGGGGCTTTTTGCTATACCCCGGCAAGCTAACGCAGATCGAAACCTTCCGCGTCGGCTGCATAGGTGCCATAGGCCCCAACGAAATCACCCAGGCCGTGCATGCGATTGAACTGGCGCTGCGCCCTGGGCAGCCTGCGTCTAGAAGTTGACTCAGGCCGAAGTTACAAGTTACTGCTTGTGACCTTGCAGCGGGTCCAGACGTTGGCCACGCATCAGGGCGATGGGTGAGGCCCAGTATTCCTGCACGTTGTGAATCGGGTCCAGCAGAATCTTGCAGCACCAGGCCAGGCCCCAGGACGGGCTGCGAATGAAGAACAAATGCACGGTGCGAAACAGCAGACCGCCAGCACCGAGCGACAGCCACATCAGGCCCACGTCATGCAGGTAGCCGTTCAAACCCACAGCAGGCAGGATCAGACCGAACAGGCTGGGGCTTAAGACCAGCAGCACAGGCAGCGACAACCAGATCGAAATCAGCACGCCCTTGCGCCGCATATTAAAGCCAACCTTGATGTCTTCCTTGTGCGCGTAGCTGGTGTTGTTGATGGCGTCAAAGCCGCGTGGCTCGAAAAAGATGTGACCGCTTTGGCGCGTCACCATGCCCACGGCCCAGCCCACCAGACCGGCTGCAGCCGGGTTGACAAACAGCAGCGCGTAGGCCGCCAGAAAGCTGAAGGCGCTGATCAGGTGCAGCGTCTGGTTGATGCGGCATTGGTGGTAGTAGCGGTGGTCATCCCACTGCAGTTGTTGAATTTTTTTCCAGAAATCGCGCATGGGATTGTTCCTTGGGGCCTTGGGTTAAATAGGGTGCGGTTGCACACACAAGGCAATGTAAAAATCGACTGTGACAGATCGGTGAATCCGGGTGTGAAACGGCGATGACTATTGCGCTACATCAAAGGCTTGCTGGAACTCTGGCTAAGCCCTGCTCACATCAAGGCTTCACATGCTGTGTGTATGCTCAAGCGTGCGCTTCACTTCGAACCGCGAGGATTCACGATGTCCGCTTTGAAATACCAGATTGAAAGCTCACATCCCATGGTCGGCCCCTTGCTTCCCGAGGCCGGCCTTACCAGTCTGCAGCTCAACGACCACGCGCTGGCGATTGTGATTGCCGCCAAAAGTGTCACCGTCCCCTATGGCAAGGAAATCCGCGTCGTGCATCTGGCCTCGGGCGAAGTGATATTTCGAAAGACCGCGGCCACCGTGGCACCGATCAGCGAAGAGTAGTCGACCTCGGCGCAGCAAGCGCTCAGTGCCAGGCGCTCAGGGCCGCAAAGGCGGCACCGCGCAGAAACTGCACCACCGCGTCGGGGGCCTGCAGCTGCCGCGCAATGGCAATCGCCTGCAGGCGATCACGTTCCATGCCGATCTGGGTTTGCGCCTGCATGGCCATGTCCAGCCAGCGCTGCGAACGCTTGCGCGGCAATAAGGGGCGCAGACTTTCCACGCAGTAACGCAGGCGTTTAGAGACGATGCGAAGCCGGTGCTGTTCTAGCGGGTCTTTGGAGCTTGCTGGGATGTCCCGCACAAGCTCCACCAGGTGCTCTACGCGCTCGCAGAGCCAGCGCCGGTCCTGTCGTTTCCCCTCCTGGCCATGGTGTAGCGCAATCTGGCCGGTTTCAAGCCAGCACGTGATTTCCAGCAGGGTCTGACCCACACTAGGTTCTGCCAGGGTCAGGCGCAGTCCTGCACGTTGCTCTTGCCGCGCATGGTCCAGCGCGGTTTCCAGTTGATGCCACTGCGCAATGCGCTGGGCGTCGTCGGCCTGGTAGGCAGCGCCATGGGCCGGCAAGACCTCGGTGGCTGCAACATCCAAATCACGCATGGCGGTCATCCCGGCGAGCAGGGGCTTGAGCGAGGCCGTCGACGGCATGCCATCCGTGTCTGAGCCTTGCTTGAACAATTGCAGCGCACTCTTGAAACGGCGCCAGCCGACGCGCGCCTGGTGCAAGACCTCGGGTGCATCGCTGCTGCGAAAAGTGACCAGGTTGGCCGTGAACTGCAAAAAGCTCTCACGCAGGACGGCTTGCGCCACTGCACCAAGCTGCATGTCCTTGCTCAGCGCGGGTGGCCTCGCGCGCAGCGGGGCATCCAGGGTGCCAGCAGCCAGCCGGTAGGCCCGTTCGGCCTTGCTCATGTGCAGGGGCAGCAGGCTGATGTGGCGACCGATTTGCGCGGCGATGTCGAACAGCGCCTCGGGACTGCCCTCCAGCAGTTCAATTTCCAGTTCGCACAAGGGCGTGCTGTGACCGTCCATGTGCACCTGGCCGCGATCCAGCGCCACTTCTACCGAGGAGTCGGCGAGCTTGACGATCCAACTCAAGCGCTCGAAGTCGGTGCTGAAGACCGGCTCTAACGCCGCATACAGCGTCCCATCGGCGTCCAGTTCCGACCACGGCGTCTGCTCCAACATGGCGCTGCTCAGCGCCTCCGACGCAATCGCTTGCTCCCATTCACCACGGCGGCTGAAGGCGGAGTCAGCAGCAGCGCCGACCTTCAGGGTCTGCACCCAATGCGGCTGGCTGGCATCACCGATCTGGCGCACACGCAATGCCACGGCCCTGTCTTTGAGCGCATGCTCGGGCGTGTCGTAATAGGTGTTGTGCAGTTGTTGGCGTTGGGGCTGGCGCCGTCCAATCAGAGCGCAGCGCGCCAACTGCCTATGCAGCAGATGCGCGTCCTGCAAGGGCAAGGCCAATTTGAGTTCCAACTCCATGAATTCTTTCTCCAGCAAGGGTGCAGTGTTGCGTACCAGTCTAGCGCTGGCCTATTTCGCCCAAGGCCCTGTGGATGGACATGCGGTCGAGCGCGGCCGTGGGCAGTGCGATAAACAGCTCGATGCGTTGGCGCAGTGTGGCCGCAGCCGCCACGATGGCGTGGTGCCTGGCGTGTTCGTCACCGATCACGGCGGCCGGGTCGTTGACGTGCCAGTGGGCTGAAATGGGTTGACCCGGCCAGACCGGGCACATGCCTTCGGCAGCGTCATCGCATACCGTCAAGACATAGTCCATGACCGGCGCATCTGGCGCAGCGAATTCATCCCAGGACTTGCTTCTGAGTCCGTCGGTAGGCAAATCAAGGCTCTGCAGAAACTCCAAGGCAGAGGGGTTCACCGTTCCGCTAGGAAAGCTACCGGCCGAATAGGCCTTGAAGCGGCCCTTGCCAAGCGCGTTGAGTTGCGACTCGGCCAGCAGGCTGCGCGCCGAGTTGCAAGTGCATAGGAAAAGAACGTTAAATACTTTTTCATCCATCATTGATTCCACATCCAATGTCGGCCGCTCAGTCGCAAGCCATGCTTCACATGGTACTTGGTCAGATGTGCAATGTACCCAGTATCAACGCAAAATGTCCCGCCGAATTGACGCAGCGGGACAATGCCCTTAGCTGTAGCTGGCGACAAGGTTAGACGCGGCCACGGTGACGGTCTTGCCCACCGACGCGGCGTAGGTCCTGGCCTTGGTGTTGTCGACAAATACAAACTCGCCCTTGACGCTGGCGGCGGTCACCGTCATCAGCACGTAGCCACGGCGGATGGTGTCTGAGTAATTGACGTCGCTGATCAGTCCCATGCCGGTTCCGTAGGCGTTGGCAATCGAAGGGCTACTGCCGTCAATGGTTGAGGCCAGGCCGCCAAGGCCGGCGCTTTCATAGCCCGGAGCTGTCACCGAGCTGGTGGCAAACTCCACGCCGATCTGGGCCGTGCCATCCAGCGACTTGAGGTTGTTGAACCAGGCGTTGTGCGAGTCGCCGGATAGCACCACCAGTTTCTTGCCGGTGGCCTGGATGGTTCGCAGCAGGGTTTCGCGCTGAATCGGGTAGCCGTCCCAGGAGTCCATATTGATCGGAATCTTGGCTTCCGTGCGCGGGCCAGTCAGATAGGTTGTGACGGCCGTGGTAAAGGCTGCCGTGCCCTGGGCAAAGGCGGCTACCACCGACTGCGGGTACCACAGCTTGGCCATGATGTCCTGGTTGCCGATGATCTGCCAGGTGGTGGTGGCCGCGGCAATATTGCCGGTCAGCCAATTGAACTGGGTGTCACTGATCATCTTGTTGGCCGCATCCGGGTAGACACCAGCCACTGGTGTTAGGCCCTTGACATAGTCGGCCCAATTGTAGGGCTGCACCTTGGCATCAAACGGGTCGCCGTAATAACCATAGACCTGCTTGGTGCGACCCTCGATGCGGGTGTCCAGCATGTGCAGACTGAACAGGGTGCCAAAGTCAAACTTGCGGTAGATCTTCAGCAAGTCGCTGGTGTCGGGTGTGCGAATCGGCATCCACTCGTGGTAGGCCTGTGCCGCCACCGCCTTGCGTGCGGCCCAGCTGCCTTGCGTTGCCACATCGTGGTTTTGCGCGCCGTCCATGTAGGAGTTGTTGGCAAACTCGTGGTCGTCCCAGATGGCGATCCATGGCATCTTGGCGTGCAGGGCCTGCAGATTGGCGTCCAGTCGGTATTGCGCATAGCGGGTACGGTAGTCGCTCAGGCTGACGATGTCATTTGCCGGTGTGACCACGCGGCCCAGACTGACAGCGGTTACGGTGTTGTCAAGCGCATTGGTGTTGCCGAACTTGGCCGGGTCCGAGCCGTATTCGTAAATGTAGTCACCCAGGTGGATGGCAAACTGCGCTCCGGAGTTCAGTGCGCTGTCGTACACGTTGAAGAAGCCGGCCGAATACAGGGTGCAGGAGAACACGGCAAACTTCACCGACGCGGCGCTGGCAGAGGGAAGGGTGCGCGTGGTTCCCACGGCAGAGTAGGCGCCCGTCTCTTCACGGAAGCGGTAAAAATACTGGTTGTCTGGAGCCAGTCCGGTGGCGTCCACCTTGGCGGTATTGCCTGCAGCATTGCTGGCCGTCACGCTGCCGGAGCTGACGACATTGGTAAAGGCCGCATCGCTGGCCACTTGCCAGCCCAGGGCCACATCGTTTTCCTGGTTGGGACGCTTGGCGTGGGTCCACAGGATAACGCGGTCGGCCAGTGGGTCGCCGCTGGCAACGCCGTACAGGAACTGGGCGGTCGTAGTGCCTGATCCGCCACAGGCGGCCAGTGCTGCGGAGCCGCCAAGGGCGACGATCGAGGTGGTGAGAAAACTCCGTCGTGTGGGTTGCGTCATGTGCTGGCCTTTTGAGTGGTGGCCGCCATTGCAACATTCACATGTGACGAATGGATGAAGGGGCTGTCAGTGGTCCCAGTCGCCGCGCTGCAACAGGGAGCCGGCAAACATACCAACGTGCACCGGCTGTTGCAAGGAGTAGTGCTTGGTCAAAAGTGTCAACAGGTTCAGAACGGCCACGGTGAGGCGCCCGCGTTGCGGAACTGTATCTGGGGCGATTAAAGCGGGCATTGCGATCCGATGAAACGATGAAACGATACAAACGATATAGTTTGTTTATGAAAGCAGGATGACATCGCCATTCTTTTGGCGCTTGAGTGCGGGCGTATGGACAAAGGCAATGCTGAGCCACACGGCGATGCTGAAGTACAAAGACATCCAGAGCATTTCGCTCTTCCATACCTGCCACTGTTGCGACACCACCCAGCGGCCCGAGGTGTCGAGCAGGCCCTGGGTCAGACTCAGGTAATGGCGACCGCTGGCCTCGTCGGCGACCCAGCGCGACCAGTACATCGGCACATCGACTAAAAACATGAAGCCGACATAGGCGATGCCGGTCAGGCACATGGCGAGCAGCACGGGGCGCAGGCGCGGACTGCTCTGCAACCAAAGGGACAGCAGGCTGGCCACCAGCAACGCGGCCGCAACACCCCACAGCGACTCTTCAATCACATGTCCGATATTGGAGGTGGTCAGCACCGAATACCAGGAACAGGTCTCGGCCACGGCAATCAGCGGCAGCACGGCCAACGCCGCCCAACGCGCCGGCTGGCTGCGGGTGACGTGAGAAATTTCGCGCATCAAGAGCGCCCACTGGGTGACAAAGCACAGTTCGGCCACGGTGGCCACCGAACGGCCCACAATCACGCTGGACAGCCAGGAGTCAAAAAGACAGATGCGCTGTACATCAAACACCGGCAGGGCCGAGCGATAGGCACAGCCCAGCACATAGCCCGCAGAAAGAATCAGTTGCAGGCGGCGCGACGCATACACATCCGCTGGAATGACACCCTGCTTTTGCCGCAGCACGCGCGCAGAGTAGCTCAGCGCCAGCACGTTGGCGGCGCTCACCACGCAGAGCAGAAACCACCACACCAAGACTTCTGTAGACATAAACCCGCCTTCCGTACTATTGAATCAATCAGGCTAACAATATATACGATATATACCGTTTTGCAAGGGCCAAAAAGTACCGCGGTAAACAATGTCATGCAACTGAAATGCGCATGCCACAGACTCTGGGTCAATGCTTTATGAATGGGCCCTGCATGTACAAATACGAGACCAATGAAATTGCCGCTACCGGACTGCGTTACACCTCCAAGGAGGGCGGATCGCCCTTCCAGGGCATGGGCAGCAGCGGCGAGATCAGGAGCTGCATGAAGTGCGGAGAGCACAAGCCCAGAAGCAATGGCGCCATCCATAGATTTCTGAATGGCCAAATGTTTTTTTGCTTCGGCTGCAGACCCAAGAAGCTGCCGCAATAAGCTGCTACAGGGCGATACCGGGGAGGTTGGGGAGCTTCGGCATCGATGCCGGGGCGTTGAGAAAAGCGGCCAGTGCGCCCTGGGTTTCAGGGTGGCGTGGCAAGGTCTTGTGGTTGGTTCTCGGCACCACGCAAACCGGCACCGTCTGACGCAGTCGTGCGGCAAGGGCCAGGCTGCTGTGGTGCGCGATGCGTGTGTCGCTTGCGGCCAGAAACACAGCGGTGCTCGCCTGGACGGTTGCGGCGTCGCGGCTGCAGTCAAATTTTTGCCGCAATGCCCAGCGCATGGAGTGCAGCACCGGGCGCTTGCGCACCAGTTGCTCCAGGCTTTCAAAGGGTGACAGCAGCACCAGGCGGCTGAGCTCGCGCCGTGCCGCGACGGACAAGGCCATGGCAGTGCCAAGGCTGCGCCCCATCACCACCAACTCGACACAGCGACTGCCCTCCAGGCGCCAGACTTCATCAAAAATTTTCAGTGCATCTGCCTTGGCGGTGGTCTCCGACGAGCGCCCGCCCGATTGGCCAAAGCCGCGGTAATTGAAGGCATAGATTGTCCACGGACCCAGGTAGCTGGACATGCCGCTTGCCCAGCCGACATGCTCGTTGCGTCCGCCGAAATAAATCAGCACTCGGTTGGTTTGGGCCTGCGTCGGCCTGGCCACCCAGCCTTCCAGCTCTACCTTGGCGGTCACCGCCAGTCGCAGGGCTTGCACCATTTGCTGCGCTGCCACCGGCCCACTCAGCAGCGGCCGCAGCTTGCTGGCCTTGCCGAAAATCAACCGCCCCTGAGCCGCCCAAAACAGGCTGGTGCCGGCGGCGTAGCCGGATGCGGCCGTCAGGGCCAGGGTGCTCAGGCTGAGCGACATGGTGCTGGCAATCGTCCCTGGAATGCACGATGTGTGAATGGATGTGTTTTCAGCGCTGACGTACAAGCGGACAATGTGAGCGTAGTTGGAATACAAAGAGGAATGCTATGACACGTAATACCGATAGGTTGGAAATTTTGGCCCGTGACCTGGCCAGCCGCTACGGTGACGATGACCGCGTGGTGTGTGAATTCAGACTCGCTGCCGCCGCCAAAACGGCTACTGCCGCCGCCGGTCAGCAGGTCTGGCGGGAGTCGAAAAAACACGGCTTCAAGCACGCGCGCCTGGCCAAACTGGGCATTGCCAACCCGGCCTAGGCAGCGGTTTGCTACCCCCGCACTGCGCCGGTGTGACACCTCGAAATGGTGCGTGGCTCATGGCTGTGGCGCAGCAAGAAGCAGTCCCGGCAGCCAGGTCGCAGTGGTCGGCAGCAAGGCAATCACCAGGCTGCCTATAAAGATCGCCAGCAACGCTGGCAGAACGGCAACTGCCACGTAGCGCACCGGCTTGTCGAACATGGCCGAGGCGAAGTAGATGTTCATGCCCGCTGGCGGGCACAAAAAGCCCAGCTCCATATTGGCCAAAAAGATGATGCCGAAGTGCACCGGGTCTATGCCGTAGCTCAGTGCCACCGGCAGCAGCAAGGGCACCAGCACCACCAGTGCGGCAAAGATTTCCATCAGCGCACCGGCCACAAACAAGAACACATTGAGCAGCAGCAGAAACACCCATTTGTTGGGTATCACGCCCTGCACCCAGGTGATGGCTGCATCCGGAATGCCGGCGTCAATCAGGTAGTTGGTCAGGCCCAGCGCCATGCCCAGAATCAGCATTACGCCGCCAATGATTTGCGTGCAGTCTGAGAGGGCCTGTGCCAGTTTGCGCCAGCCCAGTTCGCGGTGCGCCAATACCTGCGTCAGGATGGCGTAGGCGGCGGCAATGGCCGCGCTCTCGGTCGGTGTAGCCAGGCCGCTGACCAGCGCGCCTATGGCCACCACCGGTGCCAGAACTTCCCATTTGGCTGCCCATAGCGCGGCTGCCACGCCGGGGTGTGCGGGCGAGTCTGCCGACCTCGCAGGAACCACGGTGACCGGGCCCTGGCGCTTCAGGTAACCGCCAAACACCAGCAGCGATGTGACCATGATGCAGGCCGGCACCAGTCCGGCCAGAAACATGGTGTTGATCGGCACGCGGGCAATGATGGCGTACATGATCAGCGGCACCGAGGGCGCCAGCAGCACGCCCAGAGCGCTGGCGCTTGTCACCAGGCTAATGCCGCGCTGCTCCGGGAAACCGGCATTGCGCAGCAGTGGCAGCAGCAGGCCGCCCAGGGCCAGAATGGTGACGCCACTGCCGCCGGTAAAAGCGGTGAAGGCCGAACAGAGCACCGCGCTGGCGACTACAGTGCCGGTGGCGCCGCCGCCAAACAGGGCGACAAACACGGCGCCCAGGCGCTGGGCCGCACCGGTGCGTGCAAACACCAGTCCGGCCAGGGTAAACAAGGGCAGGGCCGGCAGCGAGGGGTTGACGGTGATCTGGTAATGCGACAGCGGGATAGAGGCCAGCGGCAGCGCGTCCTGCCAGAACAAGGCCAGGGCCAGGGCGCCCAGCACGGAGAAAATGGGGGCGCCGCACAGCAATGCGGCGAGCAGCGCAATCACGGCCGGCCATAGGGAAAGTGCCGTGCCATCCAACTGCCGACCCAGCGTAACACCAGCTAGCACCGGCAAAAAGGTCCATACCCAGGATTGCCAACCACGGGCAAGGCCTTGACCTCCGAGATGCCACGCCAGCAGGGCAAAGCCCAGCGGCATGCTGGCCTGCAGCCACCACACCGGTATGCCGTAGGCCAGGACGTGGCCGACCGCGCGCTCGCTGTCTACCAGGCTCCAACTGGCCGTGCACAGCAGACCGCAAACCATGGATGCAAACAGGCGACCATAGCGCTGGCTGGCTGCGGCCAGTCGCGGATGACTGGCCGACACAAAGCCCTTGCCAAAGCTGCTAAGGTGGCCCTTGCGCAATGCCACCACCGAACCGAACATGGCCATCACCAGGCCCAGATGCTGCACGATGACCGGGGCGTTTTGCACGCCGCTACCTGCCAACGGGCGCAGCAGGATTTCTATCAAGGGGATCAGCGCCATCAGCACCAGCGCCACAGATGCAAGTAGCTCTTCCACGCCAGTCCATCCCTTGGCTGGAGTCGATGCGGCGCTCATTTGGTCGGCAAAGCGCGGTAGGCCTTCACCTGCTTGAATACCTCGTCAAAGGTATCGGCCGGCACCATGGTGCCGCGTATGCGCGGATACAGCGACTCGGCCAGTGCGTTCCATTCCTGCATCTCAGCGGCATTGGGTTTGTGCACGATCAGTCCGCGCTTTTTCATGGCGTCCACTGCCTCGTCCACTTCGCGGCGCGCCTGCAGTCGCATGTTCAGCCCGGCCTTTTCACCGGCTGTGCGCAGCGCCTGTTGCGCCACCGGCGTCATCGCGTCCCAGGCCTTGGTGGTCACCACCAGGGCGCCGACAATCGGTGCCCAGTTGATTTCCAGCATGTGCGGCGCCGTGCTGTAGACTTGGCTGGCCAGCGCGAAGTAGGGAGTGGAGGGCACCACATTGATCATGCCGGTCTGAATCGAGGGCAGGATGTCGGCGGTCTCCAGCGGCACCGGGGTGTAGCCCAGGCTCTTCATGATGGCCTGCTGCTCCAGCTCCGAACCCCAGGCAAAAAACTTCATGCGCTTGTAATCATCGGGGCGCACGGCGGCGTCCTTGGAGAAGAAGCGCACCCAACCGGCGTCGCCCCAACCCAGCACCACAAAGCCCTTGTCGAGAAATTTCTTTTCCATGGCCGGGCGCATTTTCTCGCGCACATAGTCCAGCTCTTCCCAGCTGCGAAACAGCAGGGGCAGGTTTTGCAGGGCGGAAATAGAAGGTTCAATTTCGCGCAGGCCCACCACCGACAGCAGGGCGCCTTGCAACTGGCCTATGCGCATGCGGCGCGCCATTTCGGCCTCGCCACCCTGACTGCCATCGGGATAGACGACATATTTTGATGCGCCGCCTTGGGCCGCACGCCAGGCCTCGCCGAGCTCTAGCAGTTGCCGGTGGTAGAGCGAATTCTTGGGCGCCAGCGTTCCCATGCGCAGCTGCAGATCGGCCGCTTTGACCGGGGATGAGAGGGTGGCGCCCAATAGGCTTAGCAGGATCAGCAGGGCGGTGAACAGTTTGTGCATGGAGTGTGGATCTGGCGGCTGTGGGTTCTTAAAACAAATCGTCGGCATGGGCCTGCAGCCAGAGCGCACGTTCGCGCATCACGCTGTTCTGCAGGCCGGGGTGGGCTGCGGCAACGGCCAAAGCCTGCTGCATCAGTGCATCAAAGGCGGCGCGGTCGCCTGCGGGCTGTGCCACGCCCTCGGCCTTGGCGACCAGCGGTCCGGCGCTGCCGGCACTCAGCGCAATCGACTGGTCAAAATAGCGCAGGGCTTGGGCCTGTGATCCCCCTGGGCGGGCCAATTCGAAGCTAGCCATTAAGCCTGCCAGCGCTCCCTGGCCGTAGTCGGGCTGCTGTGCATAGGCCAGGCTGGCAAGTCGTATGGCCAGGGGCAGGTCGGCCACGGTGTCGGGTTGGTCCTTGGACATGGAGATCAGTCCACCCCAGCTGGCTGCGCCCCAGTAGGCCAAGCCGATTTCGGTGGGCTTGAGCCTGGGCCACTGGCTGGCATTCGGGTCCTGTAGCGCCAGACCAAAGCCCGGCTGGCTGCGCTCAAGGGCCTCCATGGCGTGGCGGTGCGCCCTGGCGTACAGGCGCGCCGCACGCAGGCGCAGGGCTTGCGCCGCCCTGCTGTCGGTGCCATCCAGGCGCTCTGCCTCAAAGGCGACAAAGGCGTAGGCGTATTGGGTAAAGCCGGTGGCCACCGACTCGGACAGGGGCAGGTTGTCAGGCACCTCGCGCAGCAGGGCCTCCGAGAGTTTTAAATAAAAGGCGCTGGCCTCGCGTGCCAGCACCAGGTCGTCTTCGGGCGCCTGGCCCTGGGCCGCGAGTTCGCCGGCCATGCCCTGGACCAGCAGGTGGCGCGCCGAGCAGGCGCTCAAGGCCAGCAACAGCAGGGCCGTGGCCAGCGCGCGTATGCAGAGGGTGGGAATAATGCGGTGTCGTGCGGCCATGTGGAATATACAAAAGAGTGCTGAACAGGGCCGGGGTGGGGCGCTGAACGCGGCGGCTGCCTAAAGAATCGAATCTAGCTTCGCCGTGTGAAACTTCGGTGACAGTCTGTCATCAATTCTTCATGGTGTTGCCATGAACAGGTCACGCCGGGTTTTCAAAATTGCGACTATGAACACCATGCAAGAACCCCATATTCATCTGCGCGACAGCGTTGTCGCGCAAACCGCTGTAGCCCAGCGGATCGAAATCACCAAGCCGCAGGGCATAGAAGTCTCCTGGGCCAAGCACCAGGACGAGGTGCGCGCGGCGCAGAAGCTGCGCTTCGACGTATTTGCCGGCGAGATGGGCGCACGCCTGAATACTTCCGTTGCAGGCCACGATGTGGACCTGTTTGACAACTACTGCGAACATTTATTGGTGCGCGACCAGGCCACGCAACAGGTGATTGGCACCTACCGCGTGCTGACCCCGGCCCAGGCCAAGCGCGTGGGCAGCACCTACAGCGATACCGAGTTTGACCTGACCCGCCTTCGCATGTTGCGCGAACGCATGGTAGAGCTGGGCCGCAGCTGCGTGCACCCGGAGCACCGCCACGGCGGCGTCATCATGGCGCTGTGGGGCGCACTGGCCGAGTTCATGACGCGCAACCAACTCGACACCATGATCGGTTGCGCCAGCATCCCGATGTTGCACAACGGCGTGGTCAGCGGCGATGTGGCGGCCAGCATTTGGCGCCAGTTGCAGGCCACGCATCTGGCACCGATTGAATACCATGTGCGCCCGCGCCTGCCGTTGCCGGTGGAGCGCCTGGACAGCAGCTTGGCTGTTGAAGCACCTGCACTGATCAAGGGCTATTTGCGCCTGGGCGCCAAGGTGCTGGGCGCGCCCGCCTGGGACCCGGACTTCAATACCGCCGATCTGCCCATGCTGATGCGCATTGCCGATCTGCCTTCGCGTTACCGCAAACACTTTCTGGGGGCATAAATGCGAGTTGATCCCGGTGTCCTGGTGGGTGGCTTGCTGGGTGCTGCCGGGGACGGCGGCACCGAGGCGGACGAAGATTCTCCCAAGCACCGCTACCGCGCGGTGTTTATCTCCGATATTCACCTGGGAACGGTGGGCTGTCAGGCCGATGCCCTGTTGGATTTCCTGAAACACCACTCCAGCGACTACCTGTATTTGGTCGGCGATATCGTGGACGGCTGGCAATTGCGGCGCCGCTGGTTCTGGCCTCAGGCCCACAACGACGTAGTGCAAAAACTATTGCGCCGGGCCCGCAAGGGCTGCCATGTGGTGTTTGTGCCTGGCAACCATGACGAGTTTGCGCGTGGCTTTGTCGGTCACAAATTTGGCGATATCACCGTGCTGCGCGACACCGTGCACACCACGGCCCTGGGTGTGTCGCTGTGGATTACCCATGGCGATTATTTCGACGGCGTCATCCAGTGCGCCAAGTGGTTGGCTTACCTGGGCGACAACGCCTATGAATTCACGCTCAAGCTCAACCGCAGCCTGAACAGTATGCGTGCCCGCATGGGCCTGCCCTATTGGTCACTGTCGCAATACCTCAAGGGCAAAGTGAAGTCGGCGCTCAACTATGTGACCGACTTTGAGGTGGCCGTGGCGCGTGAGGCCAAACACCGTGGCCATGCCGGTGTGGTCTGTGGCCATATCCACCGCGCCGAGATGCGCGACATCAATGGCGTTCTTTACTGCAACGATGGCGACTGGGTGGAAAGCCGCAGTGCCCTGGTGGAGCACATGGACGGCCGTCTTGAAATCATTTTCTGGGATGAACTGCTGGCCAAGGATGCCGCCGAAGCGGCCGAAGCCGCAGCGAGTCGCCAGGCGGTGCCGCTGCTCGAATTGCAGCGCGGCTAAATCCCATCTTTCAGGAGTAGTCGGCTAGTGCCGGCTCCAGGCCGTCCGAGGTTTCGGGCAGGCACAGGCACGCCCAACTGTCATCAAACAGGGCATCCAGGAATTTTTGCAGACTCAGGAATTTCCAGAACATGGTCGTCACCTTATAGAGTGGTTCAGAAGTTTCAAAGATATTCGAAACCGGTTACATCTGCATGTCGATGGTGTGACATTTTGAGGTCACCGGGCTTGATGTTGACGCAGCTTGCGTTGGCCCTTGTGGGCGCGCTGTAAGGCGATGAACTCCATCAGGCCCCAGACCAGGCAGGCGGGAATGGCGACAATGCGGATAAGGGGTGAGCGGATGAACATGGGCGTCTGCGGGGTGGGTTGAATGCCTTCACGATAGTGCCGCGATGTGACAGCATGGTGAAAACGCAGTGCGTGCGTCGGGCGGCGACACGCTTCTGTCATGCGCTTTGTCATATGACGCGGCTATGCTCTGGGCGTGCCTGCTCCCCCTCTGCCCGAACTCGCCGCACTCCAGCGCATCGTTGAGCTGGGTGCACAGCATTTGCAATACCGCGTCGCTTGCGAGGTGGACGTGCCCGGTGGCAGCTATCCTGTGCCTGTCGTCACCCTGGGCAACCCCGACCCCGGCGTTCCTGCGGTGGGATTCTTTGGCGGTGTGCATGGTCTGGAGCGCATTGGTGCCGAGGTGGTGATCGCCTATTTGCAAAGCCTGGTGATGCGTCTGCAATGGGACAGCACCCTGCACAAGCAACTCGAAACCCTGCGTCTGGTGTTTATGCCCATCGTCAATCCGGGTGGCATGCAAATGGGCACCCGGGCCAATCCGCGCGGCGTCGACCTGATGCGCAATGCACCAATTTCGTCGCTGGAGCCGGTGCCGTTTCTGGTCGGTGGCCAGCGCATCAGTAGTCGTCTTCCCTGGTACCGAGGCGCTTCACTGGCGCCCATGGAAGCCGAGAACCAGGCCTTGTGCGCCGTGGTGCAGTCCGAGTTGCTCAGCCATCCCTTCAGCCTGGCGCTGGACTGCCACTCCGGCTTTGGCGTCAGCGACCGGCTGTGGTTTCCCTACGCACACACCCGCGCCCCGATTGCCCATCTGGCCGAGATGCACGCGCTCAAGAGCATCTTTGGCCAGTCGCATAGCTATCACCGCTACACCTTCGAGCCGCAAAGCACGCAATACCTGGCGCATGGCGATGTCTGGGATCACCTGTACCAGATCGCCTGCCAGCAGGAGCGGCGTGTCTTCCTGCCGCTGACACTGGAGATGGGCTCCTGGCTGTGGGTCAAGAAGAATCCGCGCCAGCTGTTCTCGCGCCATGGCATTTTCAATCCCTTAATCCAGCACCGCCAGCAGCGCGTGCTGCGCCAGCACCAGATGCTGCTCGATTTTTTATCGCGCGCCGCCAGTGGCCATGGGCGCTGGTTGCCCAGCGCGCAGACCCGCGCCAATGTGCATGCCCAGGCCTTGCAGGATTGGTACTGAAGGATGGCTTCTTTCACCTGGGTATTCCTGCGCGGTCTGACCCGCTCCAGCATGCATTGGGGGCCGTTCGTCGAGGAGTTTGAGCAGGCCTTGTCGGTGCGCGTGATCACACTGGACCTGCCGGGCAACGGCAGCCTGTGGCGGCAGAAAAGTCCGCTCACGGTGGCCACCATGGTGCGCAGCTGCCAACAGCAATTGCAAGAGCGTGGCATTGTGCAACCGGTCAGCGTGCTGGCAATGTCCCTGGGTGGTATGGTGGCCGCGCACTGGGCCTTGCAGCAGCCACAGCAGCTGCGTGAATTGGTGCTGATCAACACCAGCATGCGGCCCTTTAATCCGGCCTGGCAAAGGCTGCGCCCCGTCGCCCTGCTATCCCTGCTGCGGCTCGCCGCAGGCCGAGCCAGTGCACAGAGTTGGGAGCGCGAGATTATTCGCTTGACCACCCGCCATGCTCGCTGCGATGTATTGGATGCCTGGTGCGCGGAGCGCTTGCTCCAACCGGTGTCCGCCAGCAATGCGCTGCGCCAGCTACTGGCGGCGGCACGCTACAAAGCGCAACGGCAGGGGCCTGAGCTGCCGACTCTGGTGTTGTCGGGCGCGGGCGACCAACTGGTGTCGCCGCTGTGCTCAAGCGCCCTGGCCTTGCACTGGCGTGCTGCCTTTCAGGTGCACGCCACGGCCGGCCATGACCTGACTCTGGACGATGGCCCCTGGGTGGCAGAGCAGGTCAGGCGATGGCACCAGAGCACTGAGCACGCCGCTTAAGCTGGCTTAGACCGCCTTGGCCGGGCGTCCGGTTTTCAGGCTGGGCACGGCACGGACGGCGCTCAGAAAGCTCGCACCGGTCAGGGTGGCCAGCAGCTTGATGCCGGCGCGTATCAATTCGGTCTTCTTGACTTCCACGCCGAGCTTGCCGGCACGCGTCTTCATTTCGCCCAGAACCTGGTATTCGTCCTTGGGAATGGAGATGCTGTCGCGCACCATCTTGATTTTCTTCTCCTTGGCCTGTTTGTCTGCAGTGGCCTTGGGGGCGGGCTTAGCGGCCGACTTTGTGACGGGCTTGGTCACTGCCTTGGTAACAGGTGCGCTGGCTTTTTTGGGCGCAGCGGCGACGCTGGGCTTGACGGCAGTCTTGGTGGCCGGCTTGGCAACTGCTTTACCCTCTGGCTTGGCAACTGGCTGAGTAGCCGACTTAAGGGCTGGTCGAGCAGAGGCCTTGGGCGCGCGCTTGGCCGACGCTTTGGGTTCAGCCTTGGCTACGGCCACTGGCTTTGCAGCCACAACGGGTGCAGCCACAGCGGCTGGTGCAGCGACGCTGGCGACCGTTGGAGCGGTTACGGCGGGGGTGGCTTCGGTGTTGGGCTTGTTCGATTCCATGAGGAGACTCCTAGTGATTTAAACGGTGTATATAGTTTATATCGTTTTCAGCGCTTGTAAATGCAATGGCGCACAAAAAAAGGGCGTAAAAAAACCGGCGATGAAGCTATCCATCGCCGGTTCAATGCCAGTCCCGCTTACTTCTTGCTGCTGCGCTTGGTGGGGAACAGATCGGGCGGCAGCACCACGCCATTGGCTACCTGAGCCAGCTTGAAGAACACGTCGGTGTTGTCTTGCACGCCGGTAAAGCTCCATGCGCCCGGGCCGAAGGCCGACAGCGGAATGTCGGTGGCGGTGTGTACGGCGCTTTCGCCGGGCACCTGGCCGGTCACCAGGAACTTGCCTTCGGTATTGCGGTTGATCGGACCTGCGGGATAAACCGACAGCGGTTCCTTCTTCACAAACGGTTGCTGGCTGTCCTGCAGCGGCAGGGTATTGGTGCGAAAGCCTTCATAACGGTCTGAATTGGCACCGTAACCCACCAGCAGGCGGTAATCGATGTCGGTGGTCTCTGGGTAGCCGTCGGTGGCTTGCTTGTATTTGGGGAAGCCGGCCTGCTCGTAAATGCCCACCACCTTGTCGCGAATGTTGGCGACCCCGCCTTCACGCACCAGTTCTTGCAGACGCGCATCGGTCACACGCGAACCACCGATCAGCGCCGCACCCGAGCATTCGTGGTCGGCCGTTACGATCACCAGGGTATCGCCGCGCAGCTTGGCAAATGCCTGGACGCGGGCAATGGCGCGGTCGAATTCGATGGTGTCGAGCAACCAGCGCTCAGTATCCATATTGTGCGCCTGCTTGTCAATCGAGGCACCTTCGACCATCAGCACAAAGCCCTTCTTCTGGCGCTCCAGCACGGCCAGCGCCTTGTCGGTCATTTCGTCAAGCATGGGCTGGTCCGGCAGACCGTAGTCGTCCACCACGCGGCCGGTGATGCCATGTGCCTTGTTGCGTCTGCCGTCAATCTTGTCGAGCGCCACATTCATATTGGAATGGGCATAGAGCCCTAGCAGCTTGTCGGTTTTGGACGGGTTGATGGCGTCCAGCGCGGTCTTGTCGGCAGTGTAAGTGAAGCCCGCGCTCTGGAAGTCGGCCAGCAGATCGCGTTCCTTGTCCAAGCCGCCGGGTGCGGCACCCCAGCGCTTGACGATCTCACTGGTGTGGGCGTCGGTGGCGGAGAAGGCGTAGTCGGTCTTGTCGCCGCGCGCCGAACCGGGCGTGGTGGCCGGCACAAACCATTTGCGTCCGCCGCCCATCAGCACGGTCAGGCCGGTGAGCTTGCGGTCGTCCAAAAACTGGTCGACGATGCCGGTACCGGCACCGCGTGCGCTGGTGTGCACCGCGTTGGCCGCTGGCGTCGCGTCAAACACATCGGCCGTAGTCACCAGGCCCAGCGCCTTGCCTTGGGTGCGGTGCAGGTATTCGCTCAGGTACTCGATGCGCGGGTTGTCAAAGGCATCGATGGTGTCGTCGGGGAACACGCCCTCTTCATTGTTGTTGTTCTTGTTGCCCGACACATAGCTGCTCATGCCGGGGGCCGAGTCGGTCACCACCGAGTTGAGCGAGGAGGTTTTCACCATGCCGGTCACCGGGAAGGTGTCCATGGCCAGCGGCGTGATGGTCTTGCCCTGGGCATAGCCACCGGCCACGATGCGGGCGCCGGTGCGTTGTGCCGCACCCATGCCGTCGCCCAGCATGATGATGATGTTCTTCACCTTTTGGCCACCGGCCAGCAGCGGCACGACTTCGAAGTTGCCAGTGGCAGACACCGTCTGGCCGTCGCTCTGCGTGGCCGTGACGGTCAACGTGTGAATGCCGGGTTTGCTATTGCTGACGGCGCGCACGGTGGCAATCATGGCGTTGGTCGGCACGGCGGCCAGGCAGCCAGTGGCGCAGCTGCGCAGGGCCACGGTTGCGTCCACGGTCTTGCCGTCAATGGCAAAGCTTGCAACAGTGATGCTCTTGTCGGCCGCGTCCGGGCGCAGCGTGGCCTGCAGGTCAAAACGCTGACCCGGCAAAAAGCGGGCGATCAGGGGCGCTGCGCGGCCGCTGGAAAACAGTTCGCTGGGCGGCGTCAAGCGGCTGACGGTGGGCGCGGCCAGCGCGTTGAGCGATGCCAGGCTTAGCAGCGCAGCCGCTGCGACCAGAGAGCGCCTGGGACTTTTCAGTTGGGTGTGTGTCATGGTGGTGCCGGGTTGAAAATGAGATCAGTGAATGTGTTGCAAGGAGTGCAGGTAGTTGGCGACTTCAAAGGCATTCATGCCGCGGGTGGCTTCGGTCTCCAGTTGCAAGCGCACCCAGGAGACGCGGCCATCGCTTTCTTCCAGTCGGCCCACGCTGAGTTTGCCGCTCAGTTCCATCAGGCCGCGCTGGTAGGGAATGGCAAAGTCTTTTTGCTCCGGGTCCAGATAGACCATTACCCAGGCTGCGGGCAGATCGTCGGCGTCGCCATCGGCGCTTTCGCTCATGCGCACCGGGCGTGGCGTCAGCATAAAGTGGCCCAAGGCGGGCAGTTCCTGCTGCACCATGTAGCCGGTGATGCTGACGCTTTGCCCATTGGCAGCCAGCAGCTTGGGCGTCATTTCAAGGCCCCGGCTACCCATGGGCTGCTTGAAAAATTCGCCGAAGCTCAAAGTTTGGCCAAAGGCGCAGTTCGCCGACAGCAGTGCCCATAACAAGGCCATCCGGCGCAACATGTGCCGACCATGTGGAGCAAGTGTGAAGTGAAAGGGCATGGCTTGGAGACTACGAAGTCCTTGTGACAAGAGGGTGACCAGGCTTTAAAGCAGTTGGGCGCGAATCTTTGCGTGCGATAACTGGGCCAGCGTTTTGCGCGAATGTCCAATCGCAGATATGCATTCGCCGATCTGCACCCGGGCCTGTATCGTGGACTGGGCCATGACACTTTGGATCGACGCCAGCAGCGTCATGTCATCGATGAAGTGCGCGCTGCTTGCGGCCTCACCCGTGGATCGATCCAGATACTTCAGCGTCATCAGCTGCACCTGGGAGTCGGCGCGGATGGCGCTCTCGAAAATATTGGCGTGAAAAGTTCCCAGCGATTGCCCATTGCTGCTGGTGCCCTCGGGGAAAACCACCACGGCGTAGCCCTGCGCAATCGCTGCAGCCGTATCTTCGACCATGGAGTGGGCCGAGCGCGGGGAGGAGCGGTCTACAAAAACGGTGGCGCAGGCCTGCGCCAGATAGCCCACCACGGGCCAGCGCTTGACCTCGGTCTTGGCGACAAAGGCACCGGGCATCAGCGATTGCAGAACCAGAATATCCAGCCAGGAAAGGTGGTTGCTGACCACCAGACCGGCAAATTCAGCCGGTGGCGGTTTTTGATTTCCGATGTGGATCTCGATTTCCAGCACCGCCAGCACCTGTCTGGCCCAGTTTTGAATGGCAGCCAGTCGCTGCGGCTTTTGCCAGCTCGGAAAGCGCACGGTCACCAAAAACCCGGCTCGGCCGAACAAGCCTACGACGCGCAGGGATTTGATGAAACGGGAGCGGCGAATTCCGCTCACAAAAGCCTGCATCGATGCAATCGCTGCGCTTACTTCTTGGCTGGAGGAATCAGCACGGTGTCGATGATGTGCACCACGCCATTGGTGGCTGCGATATCAGCGGTGGTGACGGCAGCGCTCTCAACGGTCACAAACTCACCGGCCTTGGAGAGTTCGAGGTGGGCGCCGTTCAGGCTGGTGACCTTGGAGTTCTTGATGTCAGCGGCCATAGCCTTGCCGGCAACGACGTGGTAGGTCAGCACTTCCTTGAGCTTCTCGGGGTGCTTGGCCAAATCATCCATGGTCTTGGCAGGAACTGCCTTGAAGGCCTCGTTGCTGGGCGCGAACACGGTGAACGGACCGGCAGCCTTGAGGCTATCGTTCAGGCCTGCGCTGGCGATCAGACCGCTCAGGGTGCTCAAGCTGGGGGTGCTGGCAATGGTGTCGACCACGTTGACGGGGGCGGACATGGTGGCGCAACCCGAGACCAGGGCGAATGTGGCGAAGGCGGCGCAAGCCACCAAGCTGCGGCGGGACAGGATTGAGGTGAGGTTCGACATGGCAATGACTCCAGTTAAAGATCCAGAGCGTAGGTAGATTCGGTGACATTTTTGTGACAATCACCTCGCATCACACATTCTGGGTTCCCTTCGCCCCCTCTCGTCATTCCCGCCTGCGCGGGAAAGACGACGGTGGAGGGGGTCGCCGCAGCTGAGCCTATGCTAGCCTTGTGCCATGTCACGCGCTTGTCACAAAACTTTCTTAGAGTTCAGTAGTTATTAAACCCTCACGAAGGTCTTCCCATGAAAACGTCGTTCAGCTACTCGCTGCTGGCTCTTGCCGCAGTCTCCACATTCAGCGTTGCGGTCAGCGCTCAGGAAATCACCGGTGCCGGTGCCAGCTTCCCCGCGCCTATTTACGCCAAGTGGGCGTCCGACTACAACAAGGCCACCGGCGTCAAGGTCAACTACCAGTCCATCGGCTCGGGCGGTGGTATCAAGCAAATCGACTCCAAGACGGTGGACTTTGGCGCCTCCGACATGCCCCTGACCGACGATATCCTCAAGTCCAAGGGCGAAGTGCAGTTTCCCACGGTGATTGGCGGCGTGGTGCCGGTGATCAACGTCAAGGGGATCGAACCCGGACAGCTCAAGTTGAACGGCCAAGTGCTGGGCGACATCTTCCTGGGCAAGATCACCAAGTGGAATGATGCGGCCATCAAGGCCCTGAACCCCAGCCTGCCTCTGCCGGATGCGGCCATCGCTCCAGTGCGCCGTGCCGATGGTTCGGGCACCACCTTCATCTTCACCAACTACCTGAGCAAGGTCAACGCTGAGTGGAAGAGCAAAGTGGGCGAGGGCACGGCAGTGAACTGGCCGGTGGGCGCGGGTGGCAAGGGCAATGAGGGCGTGTCGGCCTTTGTGAACCGCCTGCCCAACTCGATTGGCTACGTGGAATATTCCTACGTCAAGCAAAACAAGATGAATTTTGCCGTGATGCAAAACGCAGCTGGAACCTTTGCCAAGCCCGATGAAGAGGCCTTCAAGGCCGCAGCGGCCGGTGCCGACTGGAACAAGTCTTTCTACCAAGTCCTGACCAACCAGGCCGGCAAGGACACTTGGCCCATCAGCGGCGCCACCTTCATCCTGATGCACGCCAAGCAGGACAAGCCCGCCAATGCTACCGAAGTGCTGAAGTTCTTCAACTGGGCCTATGCCAGCGGAGCCAAGTCGGCGTCCGACCTGGACTACGTGCCGCTGCCGGCCTCGGTGGTGGCTTTGATCCAGAAGTCCTGGGGCGAGATCAAGGACACCGGTGGCAAGGCCATCGCGTACAAGTAAGTTAAGAAATAGCTAAAGGGTTCCCCCATGTCATCCACACTTGCGCATGGGGAAACCCCGGCGGCTCTGCACCAGGCACGCTCCCTGGCCCAACCGCCCGCACCCAAGCAGGCCCGTTCGGGCCCGCTGGCCGATCGCCTGTTTGGCGTGTTTGCCAAGGGCGCGGCACTCTTCACCCTGGGCCTGCTGCTGGCCATTCTGACGTCTCTGACCATCAGCGCCTGGCCGGCGATTGCCAAATACGGCCTGGGCTTTCTGACCAGTTCCGCCTGGGACCCGGTGCAGGAAGAGTTTGGCGGCCTGGTGATGATTTACGGCACCCTGGCCACCTCGGTCATTGCCCTGTTGATCGCGGTGCCGGTGAGCTTTGGCATTGCCCTGTTTCTGACCGAGTTGTCGCCGGCCTGGCTCAAGCGCCCCTTGGGCACGGCCATCGAGCTGCTGGCAGCCATTCCCTCCATCGTCTACGGCATGTGGGGCCTCCTGGTGTTTGGTCCGGTGTTGGCCGAATATGTGCAAACCCCGCTGCAAGCCGCCTTTACCGGCGTGCCCTACCTGGGCGCCTTTGTCTCCGGCCCACCGGTGGGCATCGGCATCTTGTCGGCCGGCATCATCCTGGCCATCATGATCATCCCGTTTATCTCGGCGGTGATGCGCGATGTGTTTGAGGTGACACCGCCCATGTTGAAGGAATCGGCCTATGGCCTGGGTGCCACCACCTGGGAAGTGGTCTACAAGATCGTCTTGCCGTTTACCAAGACCGGCGTCATTGGCGGCATCATGCTGGGTCTGGGTCGCGCCATTGGCGAGACCATGGCCGTGACCTTTGTCATCGGCAACTTCAACCAGCTCGATTCCTTGAGCCTGTTCCAGGCCGCCAACAGCATCACCTCGGCCCTGGCCAATGAGTTTGCCGAGGCCGGCGAAGGCCTGCACCAGGCCGCGCTCATGTACCTGGGACTGGTGCTGTTTTTTATTACCTTTGTCATCCTGTCCCTGTCCAAGCTCTTGCTGGCGCAGTTGCGCAAGGGTGAGGGAGCCAAGTCATGATCAGCCCCGAAC
>CAIMZI010000031.1 GCA_903845935.1 uncultured beta proteobacterium
GCTGCGCAGTACATGAGCACGCGCAAGGAGAAGTCGGTCCACTGGGTCAGTTGCATGGTGTTGAAGTCATTGAATAAAGATTCATTTCACATGAATCATATCGTATAGAATACATTCATATTAAATGAATCTTTATAAGGAACCTACCCATGAACGCCCGCTTGCAAAACGCCCAGCCTGAGGCGTATGTTCAACGCACCGACGCGCCGGTAGAGAACCCCAGCACGGACACCCTGATCGACCATATTTTGGAGCGCTACCACGCTGTGCACCGTGAGCAATTGCCCGAGTTGATCCGTATGGCGCGGCGTGTAGAGGCGGTGCATCGCGATCATCCATTGGTGCCGTCCGGATTGGCCGCCCTGTTGGAGGAGGCTGAGCAGGACTTGCTTTCGCACATGATGAAGGAAGAGAACATCCTGTTTCCACTGCTCAAGGCGGGTGGAAATCCGTTTGTGTCGCAACCCATAGCAGTGATGCGCTCAGAGCACATCCAGCACGGTGTCATGCTGGAGCAATTGATGCAACTTTGCAATAACGCCAGCCCGCCACAGGGTGCCTGCAATACCTGGCGCGCGCTCTATGCCGGAATAGCCCAGTTGCACGATGACCTGATCAACCACATCCACCTGGAAAACAATATTCTGTTCAGCCACTTCGAAGCGACTGCTCCAGCAGCCGTCAAGTCTGCGTGCTGTGGATCGTGCGGCTGAAGCACTTGATGCTTCAGGACGATAACTAATGTGATTCAAACTATGGCCACACTGATCCAAATAAAAAATTCACCTGGACGGGGGCAGTCGCGATTTGCGCTTTGGGACCTTGGCTTTCGCCCCTTTTATTTGCTTGCAAGTACGTTTGCCTCGCTGTCCATTCTGGTCTGGGCAATGCAATTCAGCGGCCTGCTGCCTTATGCATATTTGCGGGGGCCGATGTGGCATGCCCACGAGATGCTGTTCGGCTTCACGCTGGCGGTGTTGACAGGATTTTTGTTGACTGCTGGGCAGAACTGGTCGGGGCAAGCCACGCCCAAGGGTGCCTACCTAGCCGCTCTGGCAGCCTTGTGGGTGGCGGGCCGAATTCTCGTGCTCTCGCCCTGGACTTGGCTGGCTGCGGCGGTGAATGTGGCCTTTCCGCTGGCAATTGCCACTGCACTGGCAATTGCGCTGTACCGAGGGCGCAACCGCCGCAACTATTTCTTTGTCGCGCTACTCCTCTTGATGGCCGTGGCCCAACTGGTGGTGCACCTGAACGCGCTGGGCGTTTTGCGCGTTCCGGGTTGGGCTGGTATCGCGCTAGGCTTGGATGTGATGCTGTTGGTACTCAGCGTCATGGGTGGACGTGTGATTCCCATGTTCACCAACAACGCCATTCCTGGAGCGAAGGCCGTGCGCCAGCCCTGGGTGGAAAAGCTTGCATTGGCTTTGGTCCTGCTTCTCATCGCTGCAGACGCAACACATGTCTCTGGTACCTGGTTCGCGCTGCTGGCCGTTTTGGCCATGCTGGCCCATGTGGCTCGCCTTTGGCTGTGGCAGCCATGGAAGACCTTGCACACCCCTTTAGTCTGGGTGCTGCACGCAGCCTATGCCTGGATTCCACTGCACCTGGTGTTTCGTGCCATGGCTGCGATGGGCTGGGTTTCTTCTTCGGTTGCCAATCACGCGTTGACCGTTGGTGCCATCGGCACCATGGTGATCGGCATGATGACGCGCACGGCTCTGGGCCATACGGGGAGAAAGCTGATTGCCACAAAGGCGGAGGTGAGCTGCTACGCGCTGGTGTCTGCGGCAGCAGTGATTCGTGTCTTCGTTCCTTTGGTGAATCCTTTGCTGGTGACCTACGCGGTTCTTCTGTCGGCTGCGATGTGGTCCCTGGGCTTTGCCATCTACACCGTTCGCTACTGGCGCATTCTCAGCCGTGCACCGACCAGTTATTCATCGGTGACGGTGATGCCCGCAGGGTAGCCGCCACCAATGGCCTGCCACGCCAGTTGCGCGTGATGTGGGAGAACATACGGCGGTTATGAGGCCTGTTTGCTTCCTGCTGGTCTTCATGCCTTCTTGCCGGCAGAGCGCAATTCACCCATTGAGTTGACAATAAACAATACCAAAAGTGATAAAATTATTATTATTTGTTTATCTCAGCAATAAAGACCAAGCGCGCAGACTGGAGAGCGTTCAGGCGCATTGCCTTACCAACTGCGGTGGGTGAGAGGGGAAGTGCTCCGCGCCGACGGGCGCCCAGTTTCAGGACTTGGGACTTCATCATGAAACATGTTCTTGTCGTCGACGACAATGTCGATATCCGCCGCTTGCTCAGTATCTGCTTGAGCGCGCAGTACGAAGTTATTGAAGCGGATAACGGGCCCGCAGCCCTTTATGCCATCCGCAAATACCACCCGGCTGCTGTGCTTCTGGATGTGATGATGCCGGGGGAGATTGATGGCCTGCAGGTGCTCGACGCCGTCAAGTCCAACCCTGAAACCAAAGACATACCGATTGCTATGGTTACGGCGCATGGCCAGAAGGCCGATAGCGAGGATGCCAAACGCCGCGGCGCCGACGCCTATTTCATCAAACCCTTCAGTCCGCTGCAGGTGGTTGCGTGGGTACAGGGCCTTGTCCATTGATTCGCTATGTGCGCGCCCTTGTGAAACTGCTTCGGTGGTCATGAGGTCTGAGTCAAGTCTTTAGCACAACTTGGTCTGCGCCGGTAGGCGCAGGGGCCCCATGAATATTTCTCCACCCATTAAGAAATGCATCCTGGTTGTAGATGAAGAAGTTACCAACCAGTTGCTGGTGGTCGGACTGCTGTGCGGTCACTATCAGATGAGAATGGCAAGGAGCAGAGGGCACGCCTTCGCACTGGCACATCACGACCTGCCGGATTTGATTTTGTTGGGCGTGATGATGCCCGGCATTGACAGCTATGCGCGCTGCTCCATGCTCAAAGCAAATCCTGTGACCCGTGCCATACCAGTCATTTTTCTGACCAGCCAGACCGACGCGCACGGCGAGGAGCATGTCCCGAGCCTGGAGGCCGCGGACTACATCATGCGACCGGTCCGACCGGGCATTCTTTTCTCGCCCGTTCGCGTCAGCAACCAGGATCTGTCCAAGGAGTTCCTTTCGGTCGCGTTGCGTTACGCTGACTCTGAAGATGAAGTGGCAGAGAAGGCCGGGTTCGCCTGCAGCGCCGTTGGCCCGGTTGGCGCCTGAGTGCACCTGAAGACTGATCACCATGTCCCACAAGCCCGCCGTTCTCTACACCACGCTGCCGCTGGCCGAATTGCGCCAACTGGCGATTGGAAATGCTGTGCGCAAGCCGGACGCACAGGCGCGCTTCCTGTTGGCGCAGCGTTATGCCACAGCTGCCGGCGTGGCCAGAGACTACCCGCAGGCCGCACACTGGTTTTCCATGGCTGCAGACATCGGGCATCTGGAGGCGCAGCGCCAACTGGCGTTTGCCTATCTGAAGGGCCAGGGTGTGGACAGAGACGACGCGGAGGGCATTCGCCGTCTGCGTGACGCTGCAGAGCGTGGCGACGCGCCGGCACGTCGCCAACTTGGCTACCACTATGCAACCGGAAGCGGCATTGGCAAGGACGAGAACGAAGCCGTGCGCTGGTTTCGTATGGCGGCCGAACAGGCTGATGTCTTTGCCCAGTACAACCTGGCGTTCGCCTATGGAAGCGGGTGCGGCATCCCGATTGACCCCCTGCTGGCAATTTATTGGTACCAGCGAGCCGCCGAGTTGGATATGGCCGATGCCCAATGCGCCCTGGGATCGATATACGAGCACGGGTTGGGCGTGCCGGTGGACTACGGAAAATGTTTGCACTGGAACCGTCTTGCCGCGCAGCAGGAGCATGCCGAGGCCTGCAGCAACCTGGGCTGGCTTTACGAAAATGGTTTGGGTGTGGTGCAGGATCTGGATCAGGCCGAGCATTGGTATACGCTTGCTGCACGTCAGGAGTTTGTGCAAGCCAAGGAACGCCTGGCCAAGCTGAGCGAGAAGCGGCATGTGCATCCCGTGGAAACCGTGCTCCCCACGCGCCCCAGTGGCAAACTGGATGCCTTGGCAGGGCCCGAAGTTCAGCAGCAATCCCCAGCCGAGTATTTAGAGCAGGCATTTGCTGCACTCGTGGGCATGGACATGGTGCGCCAGGAAATCCTGCGCCAGGCCAGCTACATCCATGTGCAGGAGTTGCGTGCCCGGCAGGGCATGCGGGTGCCCAAGTGGCCCTCGCGCCATCTGGTGTTTATGGGTAACCCGGGCACGGGCAAGACGACCGTGGCCAGAATCATCGCAGGCCTCTATCTGCGCCTGGGAATACTAAAGAGCGACAAGGTGGTGGAGACCGACCGCGCCGGTCTGGTCGCTCCCTACATTGGCCAATCGGCGCTCAAGACACGGGCCGTGGTGGAGTCAGCCCTGGGCGGGGTCTTGTTTATTGATGAGGCCTACGCACTGGCACGTCCCGGAACGCAGGACTTTGGCCACGAAGCCATAGAGACCTTGCTCAAAATGATGGAAGACCACCGCGATGACCTGGTGGTGATCGTTGCGGGGTACACCGCGCAGATGGACCAGCTCCTAAAGTCCAATCCGGGACTGGCCTCCCGCTTTAACCGATACCTTCATTTTCCGGACTACACACCGCCGGAGTTGATCCGGATCATGCAGAATTTTTGCTCCACCCAGTCCTATGTGCTGGACCCCGGCTTGCTGCCGGGCCTGCAAATCCTGCTGGGCCGTGAGGCTCAGCGCCAGCGTGACCACTTTGGTAACGCACGCCATGTACGCAATCTGTTTGAAAAGACCATTGAGGCGCAGGCGCTGCGGGTTTGCGAACTGCCTGAGGTGTCCGCGACAGATCTGGAAAACATACTGGCCGTCGATGTGGAAAGTGCGCTTGGCGAGGCTTTGCCGGTGTCTGATGGCAGCGCGGCGAATTACCAAAATGTGCTGGCCCGGCTCAACCGTCTGGTCGGTTTGCAGCAGGTCAAGCAGCAATTGCGTCGGCTGCTGGCCTTTGTCCGGATCCAGCACGCGCGCAAGCAAGCCGGTGGCAAGGAGATCGGGGGCTTTTCGCAGCATCTGGTTTTCACGGGAAACCCCGGAACCGGCAAGACGGTTGTGGCGCGCCTGGTGGCCGACCTCTACTGCAGCCTGGGCCTGATCGCAACGAACCGCTTGGTGGAGGTTGATCGCTCGGGGCTGGTTGCCGGCTACGTCGGCCAGTCTGCGCTCAAGACCCAGGCAGTGATTGAGTCGGCCCTGGGCGGTGTGCTGTTCATTGACGAGGCCTATGCCCTGACGGCTGGCGGCAGTGAGGCAGACTTTGGGAGGGAGGTGGTGGACACTTTGCTCAAGGCCATGGAGGACCATCGTGGCCAGTTGCTGATCATTGTTGCCGGCTACACCGCCCCCATGCAGGACTTTATCCAGAGCAATGCAGGCCTGCGCTCACGTTTCAATCACCACATTCAGTTCGAAGACTACTCGCCGCAGGAATTGCTGGACATTTTTGCAGTGTTTTGTCAGGACTTGGGATACACGCTGGAGGGCGCGGCGCATGCGCCATTCTTGCAAGCGTTGGAACGGCTGTTTCATGCCGGTGCCACGGCGTCCAATGGCCGTTATGTGCGCAACCTGTTTGAACGGGCCATTGAGGTGCAGGCAGGGCGCCTGGCAACGCTGGATGATGCACTGCGCACGGATTTGAATGTGCTGCTCAGCGTCGATGTGCTGCAGGCGATCCGCGAGGTCGAGGCGGAAAATTTTTAAGCGTCTTTTGTGACAGATCCTCTGGCGTTCTGCCCCACATCAAACTGCGTGTGTATATTTTAATATTTATCAATTCCGTCAAATTATTGCTATATTAAATTCATACAGATAGCCGCAAGGAGAGCGAACCATGTTCCTGAACTTTGACATTAAGACGCTCGACAAAATGAGCGATGGCGTGGTCCTGATTGACCGATATGGACAGGTGACGGACTTCAACGACGCTGCCAAACCTTGGGTCAAGCATTGCATGAATGGTGCTGAAATGCTGTCCGTTCTGCTTGCCAGTGTACAGCGCAAGAACAGCAGGCTGCCACTGCAGGTGGATCTGTTTGGCTCATCCGATGCCGAGACAGTTCCCGAGGCCGGCCCGGTGTTGCCCGAGGTCCATTTGTGCAACGACGGTCAGGACGGATACGCATTGCTCTTCACCCTGACGCGCTGGCCCACGCCGGTTGTGGGTTTGGTGAGCCAAGGGCCGGCTCAGTCCCATCTGATTGGTGATGATGTGCGTCATGAACTGAGCGACTTGATCCGGGAAATCGCAACCGTCCGAGCCAACACCGGGGTACCGCGCCTGAATGAGCTACGCCAGCACGCCCAGCACCTGCGCGCCATGTTTACTTCGATCGACGAGTTGTCACGCCTCACCGAAGTCGATGCCATGGTGCCAGGTGAGCGCATGTCGGTGATGGATCTGCTGCAGCAGACGATTTCCGGTCTGACATTTCGCCATTGTGAGTACGGCATCCAGGCACCTGGCGATACCCAGGTGGAGCCATTGGGTCTGGTCTACGGCAGTGCAAAGTGGCTGCTCTGTGCCTTGCAGGGCTTGATTGAGGGCCTGGAGGACGGCACTCCCCGCAACAGCCGGATCGCCCTGACTGTGCGTCAAAACGGGGGGTTCTTGGTACTGTCTGCACGTCCCGCGTACGAGGTGGACGGATTGCAGCACCTGGACGCCACGCAAATGGCAACTGCATCCACTGTGCAAACGGGGCATTGCGCTGCGCTGCGATTGGCCTCTACGGTGCGCGTACCCCTGGCGCGCCGGATTGTGGAAATGCACGGCGGACAGCTTGATGTGCAGCAAGCAGAACTCGGTTCAGCACCATTGCGTGCAGGCATCACCGGCTTTACTCTTCAGTTGCCCACGGGCAGCCCCGCCAATTTGCGCAGCCAAGCCTGTGAAAACTGCTTGGTTAACCAACAATTGGCCCTGTACGCCAGGGACCTCGCCGAGCTGATGCCCCATGTCTCCAAGGAAAACGAAGTGTCGGACGAAGAGCGTTATTTGTTGCTGCGGATTGCGGATGAGCGCGTCTGACTTGCCCGCATACGACGGCCGCAAAAGCCTGCTCTCGTTGCTGGTAGCCACTTTCCTGACCAACAAGCCGACGAAGTGCTGCTGACTGGCGCTTATTTCAGTCCCAGTCGCCTGGCCAGCTTGTGCAGGTTGCTGGCGTCCAGCCCGAGCTGGCGCGCAGCCATTGCCCAGTTGTTGGCCGTGGCGGCCAGGGCCTGCCGGATCATCTCGCGCTGGCGCTGCGCCACCGCTTCGTTCAGGGTCACTGGCACCGCATCCGGCAGCGGCGGCGTTGCCGCAATGGCAGCAGCCAGCTCTGGCAGGCGCGTGTCCAAATCCAGCAGGGCGGGCACCAGCGTCACGATGTCGGAGGCGCGCGCCGCACGGTGTTGGAGCGCATGGCCGGTGTGCACAGCAAGGTCGAGCTGGCCGACGTCGACGCACAGGCCCTGCGCCTGCCCGGCGTGGTGGATGCGTATCCCACGGCCGAGCTGAACCAGGCGCTATACCGCTGGTTGACCGCCCTGTGTGCCGCCGCGTCCGAGCAGGGTGACTGGGTCACGCGCAACCAGCAAGGCACCCTGCACCTGCTGGAAAACTACCGCGGTCTGGCGGCCAGCTACTGGCAATTGGTGGCGGCCGAGTTGCAACGCCGACCCGACCCGACCACGCTGCCACCCGACGAGGCGCAGGCCGAGCGCAGCATCCGCCAGACGCTGCGGCATCCGGACAGCCCGGTCACGCTGATACCAGGAGCACACGCGCCGGAGCCGGTGCTGTTGTGGCTGGCCCCGGGCTCGCGGCGCGCAGTGCGGCCGGCAGCGGCGGGCGCGACCGACGACGATTCGCAATCCGCAGCCAGCCCTACCCAAACCAAACAGCAGGATGACAAGCGCCGCGTCGCCGACGACGCCGAAATGCCGGACCGTCCGGGTGGTCTGATGTTGTTCCGCCCCGAGTCCATCTTCAGCTGGTCGGAGTACGCCAAGGTCCAGCACGATGTGCAGGAGAATGAGGAAGAAGACCTGGACCGCGCCGCGCGTGCGGAAGACGCGGCACCGGCGGCTGCCGTGCACGCCATCCTGCTGCCCGAGTGGGATTACAAGCGCCAAGCCCTGCTTCCCGCGCATGTCAGCCTGCGCATCAGCACCCCGGCCAACGTGAGCGCCTGCGAATTGCCGGAGCGTCTGCGCCAGGAGCAACGCCGCCTGCACCAGCAACTGGCCCTGCTGAATCCCGAGCGCCAGGTGCGCCGGCGCCAATCGCATGGCAACGATATCGATCTGGACGCGCTGATCCGTGCCCGCACCGACGCCGGCGTGGCGCAGCAGGACTGCTACCAGCAGGTGCGGCGCAACCAGCGCGATCTGTCGTGCCTGCTGCTGGCGGACCTGTCGCTGTCCGAAACGCGCGACCGCTTTGCCCTGTATGGCTTCAGCTCACGCCCGCGCCATGCCGTCAACATGGTGGAACTCAAGCGCTTTGACGAAAGCTTCAACGCGAATATCCGCGGCCGCATCGAACAGATCAAGCCGGCCTTTTACACCCGCATGGGAGCAGCCATCCGCCAGTCCAGCGCCTTGCTGGCCAAGGAAAAATCGCGCGAGCGCCTGCTGCTGATCCTGACCGACGGCAAGCCCAATGACAACGACTATTACGAAGGCCGCTACGGCATCGAAGACACGCGCTGCGCACTGAGCGAGGAGCGCAAAATGGGCCTGCGACCGTTCTGCGTCACGGTGGACCATACGGCCGAAGACTATCTGCCGCATATCTTTGGCAAGCACAGCTTCACCATCGTCAAACGCCCGGCCGAACTGCCGCGCCGCCTGGCCCTGTTATATGCGCAGCTGACACGTTAGCGAAGGAGTAGCCATGGCCCCCAAGAAGTTCCCCATCCATCCCGCCAATCCTGAGCGCTTGTGCTGGGGCTGCGACCGATACTGCGCAGCCAAGGACATGCTGTGTGGCAATGGCTCCGACCGCACGCAGCACCCGTTTGAACTTTTTGGGGAGGACTGGCAAAGCTGGGGATTGCAAGCAGATCAGTTGCGAACTGAAGTGGAGTTATTTTCTGAAATTAGACGCCACTGCAGTCAAAAGCAGTCTTAGTGAAAATCCCGGCTCACGGTACTGAGCTCGCCCAATAGGGCCGTCAGATCCACCAGCCGCTTAGCCACTACATGGCGTACATCCCCTTCGCGCTGCCAAATGCCAAACACTGCCATCAGGCGGGCGCGGTACAGGACCTCACGGAACTGCTCTTTGACCGCCTTCCAGACAATCACATTGACGCTGCCGGTTTCATCCTCCAACGTGACAAACACCACACCCTTGGCGGTCTGCGGTTGCTGGCGCATGGTGACAATGCCACAGGCCCTCACCAAACGGCCGCTGGGATAATCGCGCATTTGCTCGGCCGTCAGCAGGCGCCGCAGCGAATGACTGAGTTGCGCACGCAACAGCGCCAGCGGATGGCGGCGCAGACTCAAGCCTATGGACGCATAGTCAAACACCACCTCCTCACCCTCCTCGGCCGCCTCCAGCAACAACGCTTCTTCGTCAATCGGCACACCGGCCAACAGGGCCGGGGCCGGGCGCAGGGCCGAGGCCTCCCATACCTGCTGGCGGCGGTGGCCGCTCAAACTTTGCAGGGCATCGGCGCTGGCCAAGGCTCGCAGGTCGCCCACATCGAGTTGGCAGCGCAGGGCCAAGTCCTGGGTGCTGGTAAAAGGGCCGAACGCGCGCTCGGCGCTGATGCGTCCCGCCACCACCTCGGACAGGCCGCCCACCATGCGCAGACCCAAGCGCACGACGGGCTGCGGAGCGTGGGAACGTTGATGTCCCGGCGCCGGGCCGCCCCAAGCCGGAACGCTCCCCCGTGGGGCTGAGTGCCGCAGCTCCGAGCCTGCCTGCGCAGGGTCGGACGGCACGAAGAGTTCAGGCCTCAGGTCGGGACATGACCGGCGACCCACAGGCGCCAGGCGCTGAGGCACTTGTCTGGGCAGTGGGGCAGCGTGGGGGCTGTCATCTTCCAGCGTGCAGTCCCAGTCGCTGTGCGCCACATCCACGGGGCGCACCTGCACGCCATGGCGTTGCGCATCCTGCACCAACTGGGCCGGGCCGTAAAAGCCCAGCGGCTGGCTGTTGAGCATGGCGGCCAGAAAGCAAGCCGGCTCGTGCCACTTGAGCCAGCAACTGGCGTAGACCAAGAGGGCAAAGCTGGCGGCATGGCTCTCGGGAAAACCGTATTCGCCAAAGCCCTCGATCTGCTTAAACAACTGGTCGGCATATTCCTGCGTGTAGCCGTTTTTCAGCATGCCGCCCACCAGACGATCGTAAAACTTGTGGACGCCGCCCTTGCGTTTCCAGGCCGCCATGGAGCGGCGCAGCTGGTCGGCCTCACCGGCAGAAAAGTCTGCAGCCGCCATCGCCACCTGCATCACCTGCTCCTGAAAAATCGGCACGCCGTAAGTGCGCTTGAGCACCTCTTTCAGGGCCGGGCTGGCGTATTCCACTGCTGCTGGGTTGGCGCGGGCCTGCAGATAGGGATGCACCATGCCGCCCTGAATCGGACCCGGTCGAACAATGGCCACCTCCACCACCAGGTCGTAAAAGCAGCGGGGTTGCAGACGCGGCAGCATGCTCATCTGGGCACGACTCTCGATCTGGAACACGCCCACCGTGTCGGCGCGGCAAATCATGGCGTAGGTGGCTGGGTCTTCGCTAGGGATATCCTGCATGCGCATGGGCTGGCCGCGCCATTGCCCAATCAGCGCCAGGCAACGGCGGATGGCGCTGAGCATGCCAAGGGCCAGCACATCCACCTTCAAGAGGCCCACGGCATCCAGGTCGTCCTTGTCCCACTGGATCACGCTACGGTCCTTCATGGAGGCGTTTTCTACTGGCACCAGACGCGTCAACGGCCCTTGCGTCAGCACAAAGCCACCCACATGCTGGCTCAGATGGCGCGGAAAGCGCTGCAGTTCGCAGGCCAGGCTCAGCCATTGCTGCAGACGGCGCGGCGGCGGCAGCTTGAAGTGCGCTGCGTCCTCACCGCCCTGCACCCGCGCAATGGCCGCATCCAGCCGCTCCACCAACAGCTCGCGGCTGTACATGCCTGGATGTTCCTTGGCCATGGCGCTGATCAATACTTCCGGGATTTCCAGCGCCCGCCCCATGTCGCGCAGGGCGCTGCGCGGACGGTAGCTGGCCACCACGGCGGTGATGGCGGCACGCTCCCGGCCGTACTTCTGGTAAATGTATTGAATGACCTCCTCGCGGCGCTGGTGCTCAAAGTCCACGTCGATGTCCGGCGGCTCGTCGCGCTCGCGGCTGATAAAGCGCTCGAACAGCAGGTTGCTGAGCGCCGGGTTCACCTCGGTCACGCCCAGGCAATAGCAAACCACCGAGTTGGCGGCCGAGCCGCGCCCCTGGCACAGAATGCCGCGTCCGCGCGCAAAGCGCACCAGGTCGTGCACGGTCAAAAAATACATCTCGTAGCGCAGCTCGGCAATCAGCGCCAGCTCATGCTCCAGCTGCTTCTGCACTGCCTCAGAAATGCCCTGCGGATAGCGCCCCAAAGCTCCCTCATGCGCATACTGGCGCAGAGTCTGCGCAGCGGTCTGGCCAGGCAGCACCGCCTCCATCGGATACTGGTAGCGCAGCTCCTTGAGGCTGAAACTGCAGCGCTCTGCAATCACCAGCGTGGCCGCTAGCAGTTCGGGCGAAAAAAGGGCAGCCAAGCGCGCGCGGCTGCGCAAATGCAACTCAGCGTTGGCCTGTAGGTCAAAACCGCACTGCGCCACCGGTTTGCCGATGCGCACCGCAGTCAGTGCATCGTGCAGGGGCTTGCGTGAGCGCACATGCATATGAACATGGCCGGTGGCCACCAGCGGCAAACCGCTCAGACGGGCGAGCTGCTGCAGGCGCGTCCAGCGCAGGGCATCGTCGGCGCACAGCCCCAGCGTGGCCTCCAACCAGACATGGTCCGGATACCGAAGCTGCAGGCGCGTGGCCACGGCCCAGGCCGCTTCCACACTAAGTGCCTGCAGGCCGCTGAGCAGCAACTCGCAGTCGGCCAGAGGCTGGGTAGTTTGGGTTTGCAGTTCGGCCCAACTCAGCCGGTATTCCCCCTTGGGTGCGGCCCGACGCGCCCGCGTAATGCATTCACACAGATTGCCCCAACCCTCCAGATTGTGCGCCAGCACCACCAGGGTAAACCGCGCGCCGCCTTCCAGCACCACCGCAAACTCGGCGCCCAGTAGCAGCTTCAGGCCCAGGCGAGTGGCCTCGCCATGCGCTCGCACCACGCCCGCCACAGAGCATTCGTCGGTGATGGCCAGGGCGCTGTAACCGAGCGCATGCGCCCGCTCCACCAGTTCCTCCGGCTGCGAGGCACCGCGCTGGAAGCTGAAGTTGGAGAGGCAGTGCAGTTCGGCGTAGTTGGCGGGGCTTGGAGTAGCTAAGGGATTGCGGGCCATAGTTGGCTTCACCGGTAGGGATGCAAGGCAATTAAATACTGTGTTTATAACCAGTAATCATCGCCTTGTCACGCATCCTGTCACGCAAAATGTCAGGACTTTGTCATGGAAAAAAGCCACGCTCGGAGCTGCACGCTACTGATGTGCATCAATTCACTTAAACCAAGACTGGCCTACACTGCGTCCGACCACAGGAAGCGCCAGCAGTCAACAGGAGACTTGTCCTTGCTATCCGCTTACATCACGCACTTCGACTGCACACGCCACGAAATGGGGAAAGATCATCCCGAATGTCCCGAGCGCCTGGGCGCCATCAATGACATGCTGCTGACCAAGGGCCTGCTGGACTACATGAGCAGCTATGACGCGCCCCTGGCCACCCACGCACAACTCGCACGCGCCCACTCGCCCGAATACGTGCAAAGCATCCTGAATTCCGCTCCCGAAGAAGGCTACTTCCGGGTCGACCCAGACACCAGCATGAACCCTTACACCGCCATCGCTGCCTTGCGGGCCGCTGGTGCGCTGGTGCAGGCCACCGATCTGGTGATTGCCGACGGCGTACCGACCGCTTTTTGCTCCGTGCGCCCACCCGGCCACCATGCCGAGCGCAACAGCGCCATGGGTTTTTGCTTTTTCAACAATGTGGCCGTGGGCATCCTGCATGCGCTGGAGCACCACGGTCTGCAGCGCGTGGCGCTGATTGACTTTGACGTACACCATGGCAACGGCAGCGAAGACATTTTGCAAAACGATAAGCGCATCCTGATGTGCTCAATTTTTGAGAAGGGCTTATATCCCTTCTCGGGCGAAAACAGTACCGCCACCAATATGGTCAATGTCGGCCTACCCTCACGTTCGGGTTCCGCAAAATTCCGCGAGGCCGTCACCATGCAGTGGATTCCGGCGCTGGACGCCTTCCAGCCGCAGCTGATTTATATTTCTGCTGGCTTTGACGGCCACCGCGAAGACGATATGGGCAACCTCGGTCTGGTCGAGGCCGACTATGCTTGGGTCACCAAACAGCTCATGGATGTGGCAAGGCGCCACTGCCAGGGGCGCATGATTTCCTGCCTTGAAGGCGGTTATGTCTTAAGCCCTCTTGCACGCAGCGCCACCGCGCACGTCAAGGTGCTGATAGGCGCAGATTGAATTTATGGACAAACACTACCTCACCCCCCTCTTTGCTCCCCAATCCATCCTGGTCTTTGCTGGATCCACCGACAGCGACGAGGGCCACACTCAGCAGGCCATGCAGGTGGCCGAAAACCTGAAGGCGCAAAAATTCAAGGGTGAGCTGCACTTTCTGGACATCCACACCAGCGGTACCTTGGCCGAGCTGGCGCAGACCCGTGCCGATCTGGCCATCATTGCCCTGCCGCCGCAGGACGTGTTGGCTGCGCTGGAGGTGGCCGGGCGCATGACCTGTCGCTCGGCGCTGATCATCTCCAGCGGCATCAGCCTTGAGCTGGCAGCGGCGCTGAAAAAAGTGGCCAAGCGCGAAAACGTGCAACTGCTGGGCCCCAACTGCCTGGGCTTTCAGAACCCGCTGTTGCAGCTCAATGCCAGCGTCGCCGGCCCCCTGGCCAAGCCCGGCTCGCTGGCGCTGGTGTCGCAGTCCGGCGCACTCACCGCCTCCATGCTGGACTGGGCCAACAAGAATGCGGTGGGCTTCTCCAGCGTCGTCTCCCTGGGTCCGAATACGGCGGTGGACATTGCCCAGGTGCTGGATTACCTGGCCAACGATGCGCGCACGCAAAGCATCATCGTTTACCTCGAAGGCATCTCCAACGCCCGGCGCTTCATGAGCGCCTTGCGCTCGGCGGCCAATGCCAAACCGGTGATCGTGCTCAAGGCCGGACGCAAACCGGCCGGCAATGAGGCCGCGCAAACCCACAGCGGTGCCATTGTCGGTAGCGACGATGTGTTTGATGCCGCCCTGCGCCGCGCCGGCGCCGTGCGTGTCACTTCTTTTGTGGAGCTGTTCTCGGCTGCCAAATGCCTGGCCTCGCGCTACCGCCCGGTGGGCCAGCGCCTGGCCATCGTCACCAATGGCGGCGGCCCCGGTGTGCTGGCCGCCGACTGGGTCAATGAAATCCATCTGCACCTGGGCAAGCTCTCGCCCCAGGCCGCAGCCGAGCTCAAACCGCTGATTCCGGAACTGGCGTCACTCACCGACCTGATAGACCTGTCGGAAGATGCCAACGCTGAACACTACAAGGCTGCCATCGTGGCCGCCGACCATGACGCAGCCATAGACGGCGTGCTGGTGATTTTTTCACCCAAGACCGGCAGCGATTCCATGGGCATCGCCAAGGCCCTGGCCGACATCAAGCGCTCCATGGGCAAACCGCTGCTGTCCTGCTGGATGGGCGACGCCACCGTGGGCGAGGCGCGCGTCGCGCTCAACGAAGCCGCCATCCCCACCTTCCGCACGCCCGAGGCGGCGGTCGGCGCTTTTGGCAATATCGCCACCTTCTACCAAAACCAGCGCCTGCTGCAGCAGACGCCGCCACCCCTGTCTGCCCTGGGCAAGCCCGATATCGAAGGCGCGCGCCTGATCATAGAGAGCGTGCTGGCCGAGCGGCGCAAGGTGCTGACCGAAATGGAGTCCAAGACCCTGCTGGCCTGCTTCCATATTCCGGTCACGCAAACCATTCTGGCGCGCAATGCACACGAGGCCATGATGATCTCGGCGCAACTGGGTTATCCGGTGGCGCTCAAGATCGACTCGCCCGACATTAGCCACAAGTCCGACGTACAGGGCGTGGCGCTCAACATCATGAATGCGGCCAGCGCGCGCGACAACTACAACGACATGGTGGAGCGCGTCAAGCGAATCCAACCCACGGCCCACATCAACGGCGTCACGGTGCAGAAGATGGCGCACGCCAGGCGCGGCCGCGAAATCTATGTCGGCCTGGTCACCGACGACCCGTTCGGCCCGGTGATTGTGTTTGGCGCCGGCGGCACCATGATCGAGTTGCTCAATGACCGCGCCATGGAGCTGCCACCGCTCAACCAGTTTCTGGCACGCCGCCTGATTGACCGCTCGCGTGTGGCCGAAACCCTGGGCGAATGGCGCGGCGCCAGCGCCATCGACATGGACGCGCTGGAGCAGGTGCTGCTGCGCGTGTCGGAAATGGTGTGCGAGCTGCCGCATCTGCGCGAGATGGACATCAACCCCATCATCGTCGATGAGTCCGGCGCCGTCGCCGTGGATGCGCGCATCGTCATCGACAGCGCGCCACAGGCCACCAACGGCCGCGCCAGCGACTACAACCACCTCTCCATCCTGCCCTACCCGGCACGCTACGAAAAGACCCTACCCATGCGCGGCGGCGGTGAATACCTGATACGACCTATCCACCCGGACGATGCCACCATGCTCAAGAAGCTGGTCAACGAACTCTCGCCCGAGAGCCGCTATTTCCGCTTTGTCTCGAGCATGGCCGAGCTACCGCCCAGCATGCTGGCGCGCTTTACCCTGATCGATTACGACCGTGAAATGGCCCTGGTCGCCGTGGTCAAGGAACGCAAGGCCTCACCCGAAGGCGATATCACCGAGACCGAACGCATCGTCGGCGTGTCACGCTATGTCACCAACCCCGACCAGTCGAGCTGCGAGTTTGCGCTGGTGGTGGCCGATGACTTCAACGGCAAGGGCATGGGCTCGCGCCTGATGGAAAGCATCATGGACGTGGCCCGCGACAAGGGTCTGGCAGAAATTGAGGGACTGGTGCTGGCCAATAACGGGGGCATGCTCAAGCTGATGCGTGGCCTGGGCTACCAGGTCAAGAGCTACCCCGAAGACCCAGACTTCAAGCTGGTTACGCACAGTCTGTAATTGTCCGGGGCTGGCGTATTGCCAGCACGGCCTTGAGGCGCATGGTCTAGTCTGCAGGGCTTACGATCAACCCTATAAAGGACAATATGCGCTCAAGCCTTTGGAGCACCCTGCTCTTCTTGCCTGCCCTGTGCCATGCGCAGGTCCAACTCAGCAACACCGTCTCCCTGGCGCCATCGGGCACAGAGCGTGTCATGTCCATTCAGCCGACACAAACCGTGCGCTATGCAGGGGATCTGAACCAGCTCCACGATGGCCTGCAGTTGACGGATGCACAGCAGCCAGCGTGGGCAGGCTATTCCGACAGCGTGAAGGCCTATAGCGCCCTGTTTTTTTCAGAAACACCGCTGTCCGCGCACCAGACTGAAAGCGCACCACAGCAGGTGGAGCGCATGGCCACCAAGCTGCAGAACCGGCTGGATTCCATCCGCAAAATTGAACGCAAGGCACAGACCTTGTACGCAGTGCTCAATCCACAGCAGCAAAAAACGGCAGACCAACAGCTGATGGCCAGCATTCCGGTGTTTGGGAACTCTCCCGGCGCACGCTAAGGCGCCGTCCGATTACTTGGAGCAGGCCTTGCCCTTGACGGCGTGGTTGCCCTTGGCCTTGGCATCGGCTTCGGTCATGTATTCGCCGGTCTTGGTCTTGCCATAGAACTTGGAACCTTCGCAATGGTAGGTCTTGGAACTGGTGTTGACCCAGACCTTGCCGGCGCCACCTGCCACCGCCGCCTTGGCGGGTGCCGCCGCTGCTGCAGGCGTTGTTGCAGGCGCGGCTGCGGGCGGGTTGACCTTGGCAGCAACCGCAGCGGCCGCATTGGTCTTGGCGTTATTCACGGCCGTGGTGGCTGCACCCGTGGCCGCCGTGGTGGCAGATTTCATGGCATCAGCTGCCGATGTCTGGGCAAAACCCGATGCTGCACAGAACAGACCCAGAGCAATTGCCAACACGCGAATTTTAGTTTTCATCGAAATTCTTTCTAAGAGATTGATGGCGATTCACAAGGATTTGTGAAGCCTTCACTTATAACGCCAGGAAAAAAATCCGGTTTACACAAGCCCCTGCGCTCAGGCGTAAAGGCCGTGTAAATACCAGTGCGGGTTCTGATCCAGGCGTTCGCGGTAAATCCACACCAGACCCGCATGTTCGCTGCGGGCGATAAAGTAATCGCGCAATACCGTTGCCTCCAGCCAGCCGCTTTCCAGTCGCTGCGGCCCGGCCAACAGGGTCAAGGGGCCGTGGTACTGCGGGCATTGGCCCTGCACTGCCAGCGGCTGCGGCAGCTCCAGCAGCCAAGTGGGCAGGAGCGCCGCCTGCTCGCTCATCTCGCCTGCACTGGCCTGCACGGCTGGCTGCGGCTTCCAGGGCGACCAGGTTTGCATGGCTTCGGGACGGTGATCGGCTTGCGGCTGCACGCACAGAATGTGCTCAGGACCTAAGCGCGCGCCCAGCCGCTCCAGCATCTGGTGCAGGCTGTCGCCCTGGCGCTGGTCTTCGGGCAGCAGGCTGTGCGATTCGCCTGCCAGCGTCTGGGTTTGCAGGCTGCGCAGCCGCAAATACAGCACCGGCGCGGGCAGGATCACCTGTGCCAGTTGCTCGCCCAGCAAGCGCTGCAGATGCTGCATGTCCTGCGTGGCCTGGGCGGTACGCAGCTCCAGGCGACCCTGGCCGCTGCCCAGATGGTGGGCGTCCACATGCAGGGCGTTGGAGCGGCGTGCATCGAGTTCCCACAGCAACTCCAGCGCCAAAACGCCGCGCTGGCGCGCGCGCAGCCAGACCAGCAGTTGCGCCAGCAGCCGGCGTGCGCCAAACAGCAGGGCCGGTGCAGACTCCACAGCGGCGGACAACTCCAGCGGCGCATCAAACACATCGGGCAGCGTCAACCAGGGATAGAGTTCGGGGCGCACGCCATAGGCCCGGTCCAGCGCATCGACCAGACCGGCACCAAAGCGGCGCGCCAGGCCAGCGCGCGGCAGGGCCCGCAACTGGCCCCAGTTGCTGCAGCCCAGGCGCATCAAGGTGGGCAGATGTACTCGCGCAGCGGCCAGTGCCTGCAGCGGCAAGGCGTTAAGGGACGCGTCCGGTGTCTGCGCCCACAGGCGGGCCAGCGCCAGCAGAGAGGTGGCGCCCTGGGCATGGCGCAATGTCACGGTCGGAGCATCGGACTCAAACAAGCGCTGCAGCAGGGCAGCACGTCCACCAAACAGCCGTTCGCTGCCGGAGACTTCGAGCACCAGCGAGCCTTCCACACGCGCCACCAGGGGCGTGAACTGCAAGGCCCACCAGTCCAGTGCCTGGTCTACATCCACCAGCGCGGGCGCATCCCCGGCCACCACGCCTGACCCGCCGCCCGCCTCAGGCGCGCGCTGTACTGCAATCCAGTGCATGAGCGGCGGCCAGCAAGAGCTTCATGGGTCCAGCCCGGGCCTGCAAATACACAGACTGGTCCAGCGGCGGGCCACGGCGCTTGAGCAGCTGGAGCTCCAGCCCATCGGCGATATCGGCGGCATCGGTGTGCTGCGTGGCGGTTTGCGGTTGGAGCTGCAGGCGCAGGGCGGCCGGTGAGGCATCGGCCTGCGACTGGGCCGGTCGCATCACAAACAACAGCTTGCGGTATTCGGTGGCCGCCATTTGCAGACGCCGCAACTGATCGCTGCGGGCCTGCGGCAGCCAGGCCAGCACGGCATTGACATCGGCGCAGCGCAAGGCCTGCTCGCAGGCCCAAAGCCGCGCGGCCGCCACCGGTGTACGCACCCACAACAGACGTTGCGCCGCCAAACCCTGAGCGGCCAGGGCGGGCGCAAACGGCAGATGCGGCGCCCCCACCAGCACCACCGGACCGTGACCGGACTGCGCCAGTGCCGGCAGCAGCAAACGCCACTCGCTGTGCACACCGGGCGGCTGCACAATTTCTATCAAGGCGCCTATGGGCCAGCCACCGCCGGGCAACTGCGCGTCCAGTGTGGCGTCGCCCGTGGCGATCACCGGCAGTGCCGCGTGCGAGAGCGCGTGCGCATGCCAGACATCGGCATGGATGTCGTGTACATCAACAAAGGAGCGACTCGCTAAGGCAGGCATAAAAGAGCTTTAATACTGTTTTTTTGTACAGTATATCCATCTTAACCAAGAACGCGCAACACCGTGCGCCCACCAGCGTTCTGGCCTCGCCACGCTCATGCACGTCACGTACTTCGGCAAGCGGGAATTCGTGGCAGGGAAACGTCTTGCGTGGCGCCACCTGCCGTGTCAATGACCGCATCCATATCGCGCAGTTGATCGGCAAAGTTGCTGCGGCTGAATCAATCACCCGTTCGGCGCCCAGCTCTTTGGCACGGGCCATTTGAAGGGCAAAGGAGCCCAGTCCACCGGCTCCGCCATGCCGAAGGTCGGATCGAACCTGCTTTGGGTTCGTGCCGATCTATTTATTTGTCGTTCATTCTAGCGACGGCGCTTCTACTGCACACACTCAAACATGCAATATATGCTGCCCGATGGCTGGCCAGCGGCGGCGGATCAACAGCCAGGAACACAGACCCAGGCCCATCAACGACAGCGAGGTCGCCGCCAGGGCTACGGGGGAATGCATCACCAGCGGCGACACCACACCCGCCACCAACCCATTGGCGGTGGAGCCTATGAACATCTGCAGGCTGGACGCCATGCCGCGGCGCTCGGGGTGCAGGTCCAGCACCAGCAGGGTCACCACAGGCACCATCATGGCCCAGCCAAAGGCAAAGATGGCGATGGGCAACAACGACCAGGCCACGTCGGCCTTGAACAGTACATTGGCAACCAGATTCAGCAACCCTATTGTCAGCATGACGGCAAAGCCGTTGCGGATCTGGCGCTTGGGTACGAGCTTGCCCGCCGCCCGGCCGCTGACCCAGGCACCCGACATGATGCCGCCAATGCTGAGCATGAAGAACCAGAAAAAGTGCTCGGGCGGCAGGCCCAGACTCTCACCCAAAAACACCGGCGCGCTCAGCACATAGAGGAAAAGGCCATTGAACGGAATGCCGCTGGCCAGCGCCAGCATAAAGAAACGCGGGTCGGAGCCCAGCTTCCAATAACCTGCCAGCAGATTGCGGGGGTGAAAGGGCTGGCGCTGCTCCAGATGCAGGGTTTCCGGCAAAAAGCGGTAATTGGCGAACCACAACAGAACGCCCACGCCACACAGAAACCAGAAGATGGCCTGCCAATTGCTGTGCACCAGCAGCCAGCCACCCAGCATGGGCGCAATCGCTGGCGCCGCGCCAAAGAAGATGGTCACCTGGCTCATCACCTTTTGTGCCTGCGAGGGCGGGTACATGTCGCGCACGATGGCGCGCGACACCACAATGCCCGCTCCGGTGCAAAGCCCCTGCGCTGTGCGAAAAAATATCAGTTGTCCAATACTCTGCGACAGCGCGCAGCCCATAGAGGCCAAAGTAAACACCGCCAGCCCCCACAGCACCACCGGCCTGCGGCCCAGGCTGTCGGAGATGGAGCCATGGAACAGGCTCATGAAGGCGAAGCCGAACAAATAGGCCGACAGCGTCTGCTGCATCTGCACCGGCGTGGCGTCCAGCGAGCGGGCAATGCCGGCAAAGGCCGGCAAGTAGGTGTCTATGGAAAACGGCCCCAACATGCCCAGCAGCGCCAATAAAATGGCAAACGCCCATTGCGGCGCGCGCCACAGCTTTTTTGCATCAGGATTCATCCCGCCATTGGAACATGGCGCAGGCTAGGGAAAGCACCGAACCGGAACGCATAAATATCTGGAAAATGCCAGATAGACCCACAATGACTCAAGGAGAAACCCATGGAGGCTGGCAAACTGATTCTGGACTACGTCTACGCGCACGAACTTGCATGGGGCAGCAAGGTATTTCTGACGCAGCCCGTAGGTGGCGGCAAGGTCAAGGACTACAGCTGGGCGCAGACCATGGACCAGGCGCGCCGCATGGCCACGCATATCAAGTCCCTGGGGCTGGAGCCGGGCGCGCGCATTGCCATCCTGTCCAAGAATTGCGCGCACTTCTTTATTGCCGAGTTGGCCATCTGGCTGGCCGGTGGCACCACGGTGGCCATCTTTCCGACCGAAAGCGCCGAGACCATACGCTACGTGCTGGACCACAGCGGCGCCAGCCTACTGTTTGTGGGCAAGCTCGACACCTGGGAGCAACAAGCCTTGGCGATTCCATCGGGCCTGCGCTGCATCGCCATGCCGCTGGCACCGGCCACACCATTCGAAGGCTGGGATGCGATCGCCTGCCGCACCTCGCCGCTCACCGGGCGGGTGCAGCGCGCAGCGTCTGACATCGCCATCCTGATGTACACCTCTGGCTCCACTGGTCAGCCCAAGGGCGTGATGCACAGCTTTGCCGGTGCCACGGCAGCCAGTGTCGGCATGCACCAGTACCTGCAGCAAACACTGGGGCCCGAGGTCGAGCTGCGGGTTCTGTCTTACCTGCCGCTGGCGCATATTTTTGAACGTTCCTGGATCGAGTGCACGGCACTGGTGGATGGGCGTACCCATGTGTACTTTGCCGAATCCCTGGATACTTTTTTGCAGGATCTGTACCGGGCCCGGCCCAATTTGTTCCAGTCGGTGCCGCGCCTGTGGCTGAAGTTCCAGCACGGCGTGTTCCACAAGATGCCGGCCAAAAAGCTCGATCGCCTGTTGCGCATTCCAATCCTGGGGCGCATCGTCGGGCGCAAGGTGCTCAAGGGCCTGGGTCTGGACCAGGTGCAGTTGGCAGCCAGCGGCTCGGCGCCGATTCCGCCCGAGCTGATTGACTGGTACCGCCGTCTGGGCCTGAACCTGATGGAAGGCTACGCCATGACCGAGGACTTTGCCTACTCGCATGTATCCACGCCCCACTTCAACGCGCCGGGCTGTGTCGGCGTGCCCATGGCCGGCGTGCAGGTGCGACTCAGTGAGGAGGGAGAAGTCCTGATCAAGTCACCCGGCACCATGGTGGGCTACTACCGGCAGCCGGAACTCGATGCTGAGGTGTTTACCTCCGACGGCTTTTTCCGCACCGGTGACCGGGGTGAGCGCAGTGACCAGGGCCTGCTCAGGCTCACCGGTCGGGTCAAGGAACTGTTTAAGACCTCCAAGGGCAAATACGTGGCACCGGCGCCGATAGAAAACCTGCTCAATGCCCATCCGATGATCGAATTGAGCATGGTCTCGGGTGTGGGCCAGCCCTCGGCCTATGCCATGGTGGTGCTGTCCGAGGAATTGCGCCCAAGTCTGGGTGCAGCCGAGATCCGCGCCGAGGTGGAGCGCGAACTCACGCAGCTGCTGCAAAAGGTGAACGCAGCGCTTTCTGACCAGGAACAGTTGCGCATGCTGGTGATAGCCCCCGAGCCCTGGTCCATAGAAAACGGGCTGCTCACCCCGACCATGAAGATCCGGCGCAACCGCATAGAGGCGGCCGTGCATGAGCGCCTACCAGACTGGTACGCCCGCATGGGTACGATCTGCTGGGCCTGAATGTACTCGGCGTGAGCCGGCTCAGACCTGCAGGGGCAGTGCGCGCTGGCGCTTGGCGGTCAGCACAAACAAGGCATTGGCTACGGCCGGTGCCAGCGGCGGCAGACCCGGCTCGCCCACACCAGTAGGCGCAAGGCTGCTGGGCATGGCCCAGGTTTCCACCAGCGGCGCCTGTGCCAGCCGCAGCATGGAATAGCTGTCGAAATTGCGCTGCTGCACCACGCCGTCCACAATGTCGATGCGGCCATACAGTGCCGCCGTCAGGCCAAAGATCACGGCGCTTTCCATTTGCTGCGCCACCAGGGCCGGGTTGATCACGGTGCCGCAGTCCACGGCGCAGACCACACGGTGCACGCGTGGCTTGCCGTCCTGCAGCGACACCTCGGCCACCTCGGCGACGATGGAGCCAAAGGATTCGTGCAGAGCAATGCCGCGCGCATGGCCTGCGGGCAGCGGCGTTCCCCAGCCGGCTTTTTCGGCGGCCAGATTGAGCACCGCCAGATGGCGCGGCGAGTCCTTGAGCAGGGCGCGTCGGAAGGCCAACGGATCTTGTTGGGTTTCAAAGGCCAGCTCGTCGATAAAACACTCGGAAAAGAAAGCGTTGTGTGAATGCCCGACCGAGCGCCAAAAGCCCACCGGCACGCCGGAGCGTGTGGCCACATGGGCCATGTGCTGGTGCGCAAAACCGTAGGGCAAATCAAACAGGCCCTCGGCCGTGCTCTTGTCCGGAGTATCGAATGGACCGGCCAACGCGGGCAGGCCGCGCGCCATCCAGCGAGGACTGATGGCATCCCCTGCGGAGTGGATGCGCAGGCTGCTGATCCGGTCTTGGGCATCGACCGCCGCACTCAGTTGCGCCACATGCAGGGGGCGGTAAAAGTCGTGCGTGGTGTCTTCCTCACGCGACCACAGCAGTTGCACCGGCAGACCGTTGCAGGCCATGGCCACGCGCACCGCCTGCGCCACAAAGTCGATGTCCAGCCTGCGGCCAAAACCGCCGCCCATGTAGCTGACGTGCAGGGTGACATGGTCCACATCGATACCGGCGACCTTGGCCGCCACACCGCGGGCAAAGCCGGGCACCTGGGTGGGCGCCCAGACCTCGAGCCTGCCGTCCAAGAACCGCGCCGTGCAATTCATGGGCTCCATGGTGGCGTGGGCCAGATAGGGTGCGGTGTACGTGGCCTCAATGACGCGGGCAGCGCCGGTTTCGGCCGCTGCGGCATCGCCTTTTTCATAAAAAGTATGGCCGGACTCGGTCTTCAGCGTATTCAGCAGGTTTTGTTGGATGCGCTCCGAATCCAGACCGCCCTCCTTGCGCTGCTGCCATTGCACGATCACCGCCTGCACGGCGGTACGGGCATGCCAGCTGGTCTTTGCCACCACGGCGAAACCTTCGGTGGAACCGGCCACCGCATCCAGGCGCACCAGCTGCTTCACTCCGGGCAGGGCCAGCGCGGCCTTGTCATCGAGCGTGGCCACCGTCCCACCCAGCATGGGGCACATGCGCACGGATGCAAACAGCATGCCGGGCAGACGCACGTCGATGCCGAAGCGGGCCCGGCCAACGACCTTGGCCGGAATATCCAGACGTGGCGCGCTCTGGCCAATCAGCCTCCAGTCCTTGCGGTCCTTTAGCACGGTGGGTGCGGGGTTTTGCAGGGCGTCTGCCACCAATTCGCCAAAGTGCGCGCTTTTGCCGGAGGGGTGTTGCACCCGACCCTCCACCACACGCAGTTCCGACAGCGGTAGCTGCCAACGCGCAGCAGCCGAACCCAATAATGCCGCACGGGCTGCGGCCGCGGCCAACGGCACGACATCCCAGGCGTCGGCCAGACTGGAGGAACCGCCGGTGGCGTTGATACCCAGCTCGCGCGCAATCTTGCCCACCATCCACTCGCCCAGGCGCACTTTTGCAGGCTTGTTTGTACCTTCGGACTCCAGCGGATGAAACGGCAGCGAGGCCAGCAGCATGCGGACGTTGCCATAAATCTTGTCGGCCGTGGCCTGCTCCAGCCGCACCCGGCTCAAGGGCAGATCCAGTTCTTCGGCCACCAGCATGGCCAGGCCGGTATGTACGCCCTGCCCCATTTCGCTGCGCGGCATGGCCAGGATGACGCCGCCGTCTTTGCCAATCTTGATCCAGCCATTGAGTGCCACATCGCCCTCGGTGGGCAGCATGGTGGCCGGTGTGCCCAGGCGCGAGCGCGCCGGCAGAATGCCCCAGCCCACCACCAAGGCACCGGTGGCACCCAGGGCACTCAAGATCCAGCTGCGGCGCCTCATGCGGCACTCCCGCGCATGGCAAGCGCTGCGCGGTGGATGGCGGCACGCACGCGCTGGTAGCTGCCGCAGCGGCAAATATTGGTCATGGCAGCATCGATGTCGGCGTCACTCGGATGTTTGTTCTTTTCCAGCAGGGCGGCAGCGGCCATCAGCATGCCGCTTTGGCAGTAGCCGCATTGCGGTACCTGCTCGGCAATCCAGGCGGTCTGCAGGGGATGGGACACACCGTCTTTGGCCAGCGCTTCAATCGTGGTGATGGTCTTGCCTGCAGCGGCGGAAACCGGCAGCACGCAGGAGCGCACCGCCTGTCCATCAAGCTGCACGGTGCAGGCGCCACAAGCGGCAATGCCGCAGCCGAACTTGGTACCAGTAAGATGGAGCACATCGCGCAGCATCCACAGAATCGGCATTTCCGGTTCGGCATCCACCTCCAGGGTCTGGCCATTAATGGTGAGTTGCATCGTGAGCCCCGGTGGTGTTTGCTGCTATTGCTGCTGCTGCGCCTGTCCGAATAGCTCGGCCCGGCTAGGCGGCTGGCAACCGGCGCGGCTGCAGTTGATAGCAGCCGCACGCATGGCATTTTTCAGGGTGTCTTGCACACGCGCGGCAGCGTTGTCTGGCTGCAATGTCCAGTCGGCCAGGCAATTGCCCCAGAAGGTGTCGCCCGCACCCACGGTATCCACCACGCGCACCTGCGGCACGCCATCCTGCGCGGTCTGTCCGTTCACGCTGAGCCAGGCGCCGTCACCACCAAAGGTCAGCGCAATGCGGCTGGCACCCTGGGCGGCAAAAGACTTGGCAATGTCGGCGGCCGTGTTCTTGTTGGCCGCACCAAAACCCAGCAGTTCAAGGTCTTCGTCGCTGGCCTTGATCCAGTCGGCCAGGGCCGCCACCTGCTGCACCGCCACCACATAGGCTCCCAGGTCGGCCGCCAGCTTGGGCCGCAAATTCACATCCACGCTAATGGTCCAACCCTGCGCCTTGGCACCTTGCAGCACGGCCAGCACCTTGTGGTGTTCGGGCGGCACCAACATCAGGGAGCCGGTGTGCAGCACGCCAGGCGTCTGTTGCGAGAGTGCCAGCAGCACCTCGTCCACGCTGTAGTCGCGGTCGGCAATGCCCTCGCGGTAGAAGCCGTAGCTGGGCTGGCCGTCCTTGACCTGCACCACCGCCAGCGAGGTCGGCAAGCGGCTGCTGCCCAACACCATCTGAACCTGGTCCTTGTTCAGTTGCGCCTGCATTTGCTCGCCAAACTGGTCTTGCGAGAAACGGTTCAAAAAAGCCACGCTGGCACCACGCAGGGCAGCGGCACGGGCCAGGTTAAAGGGGCTGCCGCCCACATGGGGGCGCAGCAGCCCGTCGGGCGTGGCGACGCAGTCCATCAAAGCTTCGCCGAGTACGTAAATCGAGGTCATGGTGTGCCTGCCAACAGGTGTTGAGGATTGAGAAGCAGCATTGCTGCACGCCGACTGAGGGTCGGACAGGGGCGATTTTGCCACTACATTAAGGAATCACTTTTTCCAACACGAGGCTCTGGTTTGAAAGTATTTCTCGACTCCGCAGTCGCGGCTTCCTGGGCACTGCCCGCAGGCTGCCCGAAGGCTCAGGGGGTCACCACCAATCCGACCCTGGTGCTGCAGGCCGGCCTTCCCGTCACGCTGGCCACCTACACCGGCCTGCTGCAGGCGGTGGCCGATGTCGGCCTGGCCGAGCTGATGCTGCAACTGCCCCGCCCCGATGTGAGCGAGGCCCTACAGTGGCAGACCAGCCTGCAGCGCACGGCCGCCGACGCGGGCGTCACGCTCACCATCAAGCTGCCCTGCCACTCGGATTGGTTGGGCTGCATAGCGGCCATGCGCACCCAGCAACAGCCCATTTTGCTGACCGGCCTCTCCAACCCGGTTCAACTGCTGTGGGCGCAGGCGCAGCAGGCGCAGTATGTGGCGCCCTATGTCGGCCGTCTGGCGGCGGACGGGCGCGATGTCTGGCCGTTTATGCAGGCCTGCGTAGCGGTGCAACAAGCCGGTGGCCCGGCGCTGTTGGCCGCCAGCATCAAATCGCCCGAGGTGCTGACCCAACTCATTGCCTGCGGCGGCGCCGCCGTCACCCTGCCCCCGGCCAGTCTGGCGGCCTGGGCCGGTGATGCCCTGACCGATGCGGCGATGGCCCAGTTTGAGCGCGACGTGGCGTCCAGCCTGACCCTGTAAACGCAGGGACGAAAAACGGCCGCAAAAAAGCCGCCAAGACTTCTCATCTGGCGGCTTTTTTTGTCGGGGCACAAGGCCCCGAACACGCGTAGGAATTACTTCTTGCGGCTGGTGGTCTTGACTGCGCTCAGGGCGTTGTCGGTCACTGCGGCGACTTGCTTCTCGGCGGCTTCAACTGCCTTCTTGGCGGAAGCCTTGGCAGAGTCCATCGCGTTCTGGCTGGCGGCCACAGCCGACTTCACCACGGCAAGCATGGATTCGGTACCGGCGGGTGCGTTCTTGGCCATTTCTTCCAGCGAGGTTGCCAAGGTCTTTTGTGCTTCAGCCAACTTGCCTTCGGCAGCTATGCTGAGTTCAGCGACGGTACCGGTCGCGATGGCGTAGACCTCGCGGCCATAGGCAATGGTCTTTTCGGCCAGGGGCTTGACCAGGGAAGCCTGGGCAGCCAGAGCGTCGGCTGGGTTCTTAGCGCTGAAGGCGGAAGTGAAATCAGCGCTGGTGTCGAACAGGGCAGACTTGGTGGTGGCCAGATTCAGGGCCACCAGCTTTTCAAAACCGGCGAAAGCGGAAGCAGCCAGGGCTTGGGCGTCGGCCACAGCGGTTTTGTTGGCGGCCAGGATTTGTTCAACGTTCAGGGTCGTAGCGGTCATAAAATTCTCCAAAAGGGTTAAGAAAATTCTGCGCTACATACCCGCTTTGGGAATTAATGTTGCAGTGCAGCATGGAACGCATCTTACGTCGATTTCCCCCGCCTGCAAGACTTTTTTGCTGCAGCGCAGCAGATTAGAGACGCTGGCCTAGAAAAGCCCAGACGGTGCCTCCGGTTTGGAAAGGTCCAAGCCAGGCTGCACACCCTGCTCCGGTGTGAGGTGGCTGACGAAGTCGCTCACTGTAGGCCGCAGGCGGGCGGGCTTACGTGATTGGGCCGTTCCCAGGCTGACAAAGCACAGGGCCTGATCGCTTGCGGAAAGTGCAAACAGGCGGCGCAGGCCCGCGGCCTTGAGGGCTTTGCCGCTGGTCAGCGCCGAACCGAAGCCCAGAGCCGTGGCCATCAGCAGCAGGTTTTGCACGGAGCAACCGGCCGACAGCAGGCGCTCGGCCAGACCCACCTCCGGGTCGCCCTTTGCGCCATCCACCACCAACAGCATCAGACAGGGCGCACGAAAGGCTTTTTCACGCGCCTGCTCCATTTGTTCGGGCAGGGCCGCGGCATCGCGCTCCTGCAGGGCAGCGGCAAACTGCTCGGCCAGCAGGCCGCGCACATCGGTGGGCACCAGCACCAAGCGCCACGGCAGCAGTTGCCCGTGGTCAGGTGCCGAGGCCGCAGCGTTCAAGATCTGCTGCAGTTGTGTTGCATCCGGCCCAGGCTCGGTCAGGCGCTTGGGCAATATGGTCTGGCGCGACTGCATCAACGTCGCGGCCAGGTCCGCCATGTCCATGGCGGACACAAGACCAGCCTTATCCACAAGTCCCGACATGGCCGCACTGGGTGCAGTAATCGCAGCCGTCCTTTCGGATGACGGCGTAGGCGCCGCATTCACCACACTTCTTGCCGACCATGGCCGGAGGCGAGGCGGGAATGCTAAGGGCCTTTTCGGCGGCAGCGGCGGCCTCTGCATGGACGGCAGGGCTTTCGTTGCGGTGGGCAATGATTTGCTGCAACGCATAGGCAATGGCCGCCACTTCCGAGTCGTGCCACAGCGGCACCAGGGAGCCATCGGCCTTCTGGTAGGTACCCAGGCGCACCGGGCCACGGTCCCAGGCGACCTTGCGCATGTCGCCCAGGGCGCGCTCCAAAAAGCCGCCGCGGGCGGCCAGGGACATCAGGCGCATGCTGGAGGTGATCCACTGCTGCGACTCGCCGCTCTGGCCCAGGGGCATAAAGAATTCAATGGCGCGCTGCAGGGTGCCGCTACCGTCAGCCTTGGCGACGGGCAGGAAGGACACCACCAGGTACAGGGTCTTGTGGCCTTCTTGCGTCCAGTACTCCACCTTCTCAGCCACGGCCGACAGGCCGCCCTTGGGGCGTTTGTCGATCACGGTGCGCATGGGATCCACGATCACTTCCACCGGTGCTGCCGGTTTGGTCACCGCACCGGTGTCGAGCACCGAGCCCAGGATGGCATTGGGGCGGTAGGTGGCCAAGCCCTTGAGGCGCGCGCGCCAGGCTTGCTGATACAGGCCCTTGAAGTCGTCGTAGGGGTAGTCGGCGGGCACATTGACGGTCTTGGAGATGGCAGTGTCTACCAGCGGTTGCACCGCTTCCATCATGGCGATGTGGTCGGAGGCCGCCATTTCCAGCGCCGAGACAAAATACTCGGGCAGCTTGTTGACGTCGCCACCGAGTTCACGGTACAGACGCCAGGAATGGTCTTCCACCGCGTATTCACTGGTCGTGCCGTCGGACTCGCGTTTCTTGCGGCGATACATCCAGGAGAAGGCCGGCTCGATGCCGTTGGAGGCATTGTCGGCAAAGGCCAGGCTGACCGTTCCGGTGGGGGCGATGGACAGCAGATGGCTGTTGCGGATACCGTGCTTGCGAATGGACTTCTGAATGTCGGCCGGCAGGCGGCTGGCAAAGGTGCCAGGGGCTAGATAACCGTCGGCATCGAATTTGGGGAACTTGCCCTTTTCCTGGGCCAGCTCGACCGAGGCGCGGTAGGCCGCATCGCGCATGCAGGTGGCGATTTTCTTGGCCATCTCACGACCCTCGGCCGAGTCATAGCGCAGGCAGAGCATGGTCAGGGCGTTGCCCATGCCGGTGAAGCCGACGCCGATGCGGCGCTTGGCGGCGGATTCGGCCCGTTGCTGCTCCAGCGGCCAAAAGGTCACGTCAAGCACATTGTCCAGGGCGCGCACCTGGGTGGCGACCGACTTAGCAAAGGCGTCAAAGTCAAAGTCTGCAATGCCGTCGAAGCCAAAGGCGTGGCGTACAAAGCGCGTCAGGATGATGGGGCCAAGGTCGCAGCAACCATAGGGCGGCAAGGGTTGCTCGCCGCATGGGTTGGTGGCGGCAATGTCTTCGCAGTAAGACAGGTTGTTGTCCTGGTTGATGTGGTCCAGGAACAGGATGCCGGGTTCGGCAAAGTCGTAGGTAGACTTCATCACCGTGTCCCACAGCGCGCGCGCCTGCAGCGTCTGGTAGACCCACAGGCCGTCGGCACGCTGGTAGGCGCCACTGGCCATCAGGTCGGCGCCGGGCTTGGCGCGGTGCACCAGTTCCCAAGGCTGGTTCTCGTCCAGTGCGCGCATAAAGGCGTCGGGCATGCCGACCGACACATTGAAGTTGTTCCAGCGACCTGGTGTGCGCTTGGCGGTGATGAACTCCAGCACGTCCGGATGGTCAATACGCAGCACACCCATCTGGGCGCCACGGCGGGCGCCGGCGCTCTCCACGGTGGAGCAGGATTGGTCAAACACATTGATGTAACTGCAAGGGCCGGAGGCCTGGGAATGCGTGCCCTTGACGTCCGCACCCTTGGGGCGGATACGCGAAAAGTCGTAACCCACACCACCGCCACGGCGCATGGTCTCGGCGGCCTCGCGCAGGGCCTCATAAATGCCGGGGTAGCCGCCATCGTCCACGCCCTGGATGCAATCGCCCACGGGCTGCACAAAACAGTTGATCAGGGTGGCCTGAATGTCGGTGCCCGCGGCACTCATGATGCGCCCGGCGCCAATCGCACCGGCGTACAGGTTTTCCAGGAACAAGGCCTCATAGCGCGCCCTATCGGCTTCTTTCTCGACGCTGGCCAGGGCCCGGGCGACGCGTTTAAAAACGTCGGCGTAACCGGTTTCACCGGGTTTCAGGTATTTTTCTTTCAGCACATCGTGACTGATGGGCTGTACTTCACTATTTTTAGAGTTTTTTGTGGAACGATCGCGTTTCATGGTTCGGGTCTTTCGGTTATTCATAGGCCCATGGCAAAAGCACGCGCCTTTGCCGGTGCGCCACGCGCACGGCCAACCCCATTTTCAACCATTTGGGGTACCCCTTCTTGCGCCAGGTCACAAAGAATTCACCACTTTCCTTTGAAATAAATCGGGGTCAGTACCAGCCCGAACAGCGGCCATTTTCCAGCCCTTGCTGGGAATGGCCTGGCGGCGAAGTGGGCACTATTGCATCAGTGCAGGGCCACCATCCAGGCGCGCGGTTGGATGCAAAAATTACTTACCCCATCCGTCGTGCATGATGGGCTTCCCACTACCCAATTTCCAGGACCACTGCATGAACCAGCAAACGCCAAAGTCCCATAAGGCAAAGAAGATCGTCGTCGGAGCAACTTTGCTGCTTATGGCCGCAACGCATGCGCTCGACGCACAAGCTGCAGAGCTTTTAGTCTGGAGTGCCGGCGCGGCGCAGGCTCCCATGACAGCGCTGGTGAAGGAATACATCCATGACTCTGGCAACCGGGTGCAGATTGAATTCGCACCGGTTGGGTCGCTGTTGAAACGACTGTCCGAGGGCGGCAAGCCCGACGTTCTCATACTGTCGCAGGATGTTGCCAGTGAAGTCGAACGCTCTGGCTGGACTGCGCCCAGCGCAAGCACTCCCCTCGCCAGCGTGGGCGTGGGCATAGCCATACGCGTTGGGGCAGTGGAGCCCGACATTTCCAGCGCGGATGCGCTGCGCACCACCCTGCTCAATGCCAAAAGCATCACCTATATCAATCCGGCCAAAGGCACCAGCGGCAAACACTTTGCCTCGGTGCTGCAGCAGCTTGGCATTGCGCAGCAGGTCCAATCCAAGACTACGCTGGGAGAGGCTGGTTTCGTGGTCGAACCTGTCGCACGCGGCGAGGTCGAACTTGGCATCCAGCAAATCACCGAAATCTTGCCCGTCAACGGTGTCAAACTGCTGGGCCCGCTTCCTGCCCCGCTTCAAAAGACCACCACCTACACTATCGCAGTCGCCAGCTCGGCACGCGATGCACAAGCAGCCCAAGACTTCGTGCAATTCGTCCTGCGGGAGCCTTCTCTTGCGGTTTTCAAAGCCAAGGGATTTTCAGCTCCCATCCGGTGAAAAGCCATGCCTATTGTTGTAAACGAAGACCTTAAAGCCTATATCGACCCGCTCACCGCCGATGAGCATGACGCGCTGGAGCGCAGCCTGCTCAAGGAGGGCTGCAGAGACACGCTGGTGCTTTGGGGCGATACCCTGGTGGACGGGCACAACCGCTATGGCATCTGCCAAAAGCATGGCATCCCGTTTCAAACCCTGCAAAGCAGCCTGTTCCATTCGGTCGAAGATGTGCATCTGTGGATGATTGACCAGCACCTGGGGCGGCGCAGCGTGTCGGACTTTCAACGCGGCGTGCTGGCCCTGCGCAAGCGCGAAATTCTGGCCGACAGACAAGCAGCCAGCACATCGGCGCTGTCCAAAGAAGAAGCTGGCACAACCGAGCATTTCGCCACCGCGAGCGTGACCCACAGTACGACGGCCGGACCGGTTCAAAGCCGGGAAGAACTTGCCAAAGTAGCGCGACTGAGCAGCAACCAGGTGCTGATGATCGAGAAAATTCAAAAGCAGGCCGCAGCAGAAGTAGTGGCCGCAGTGAAGTCCGGCACGATCTCGATCAACGCGGCCGCGGCAGTCGCCACCCTGCCGGAGCAGGAACAGATTGCTGCGGCCCTGGGCGGCAGGGACGAACTGCGTCAGGCCGCCAAGCGCGTACGCGATACCAAAAAGCGGGCGAAGACGGACGCCGCGCAAGCCGACGAAGCTGACAGCTTGGATGCACTCAAGGCCCGCATTGCAGATTTGCTTGCCGAGAATGCCAGCCTGCGTCGGCAACTGGCCGCCTTGACGGCATAGTCCGGAGCGCCGCGCCAAAGCCCAAGTCCCATGCAAGCGATTCCCCTCGTCGAGTTCACACCGCCCACCGTCTTTCCCATGGCCGCCCTGCTGCGCCTGACCCCGCCCGCTTTGCAGGCCTTGATTGCACAGGTGCACCAGGATGCCGATCTGGGCCCAACCTATATGCAAATGGCCCACGTCTTTATGCTGAGCAACCAGCATGAGGCGGCGGCGCAAATGCAGGCCCGTGCCTTGCAGCACCAGCGCCTCTACCGCATCGCCAGCGAGCGGACACCCTCCTTGCGGCTGCTGGTGATCATGGGGCCCGGCAATATGCAGAACAACACGCCGATTGAGTTTGTGCTGGATGGCAGCGATATACAGACCGACATCCTGTTTCTGCTGCCCGGCGAAGCCTTTCCCCAGACGCTGCCCCAGCACGACATCGCCTTTATTGCCGTCGGCGAGTCCGACAAGAATGCCCCGCTGCTGGCCCTGCTGGAGACCCAAATGGAGCGCTGGCCCAGACCGGTGATCAACCGGCCGCAGGCCATTCCCCACTGCGCACGGGACAGTTGCTACCAGTTGCTGAAATCCATTCCCGGCGTATACATGGCCAGGACACAGAGGCTGAGCCCGGGCGATGCGCTGGATATGGATTTTCCCATCACGCTGCGCCCCATAGACACCCAGGGTGGTGAGGGCCTGCAACGCATCAACAGTGTGCGGGAGTTAGCGGCCTACTATGCCGACCATCCCGCCCCGGCCTATTACGCGGCGCAGTATGTGGATTACCAGTCTGCCGATGGGCTGTTTCGCAAGCTGCGCATCGTGCTGATTGATGGCGCAGCCTACATCTGCCACATGGCGATATCCGATCACTGGATGGTGCACTACCTGTCCGCCGGGATGGCCGAGAGCGCGGAGAAACGCCTGGAAGAACAGCGCGCGATGGAAGGCTTTGAGCAGGGCTTTGCTGCTCGCTTTAAGGAACCGCTAGCTCAAATAGCCAGGGCTTTGCAACTGGACTACGTGACGATTGATTGCACCCAGGGCCGTGACGGGGAGCTGCTGGTGTTTGAGGCCGACAGCCGCGGCCTGATTCACGCTGCCGACCCGGTCCACATATTTCCCTACAAACCGGCGGTGATGCAGAAGGCCTTTGATGCGTTTGCGGCCCTGTTGCACCAGCGCGCCGGGACTTAAACGAACTCCACCAGCACATCGCCGGTCTGCACGCGGGCGCCCTGCGCCACCTTGATGGAGGCGATGACGCCGGACTGCGGCGCGGTGATATTGGTTTCCATCTTCATGGCCTCCAGCACCAGGATCGAGTCGCCCGCCTTGATCTTGTCACCGGCGGCGGCAATCACCTTCACCACCATGCCGGAAACCGGGCTGCGGCAGGCCTTGCTTTCATCGGCCACGGCGGCGGACGGACCACCGCCGGCGGCACCGGGTGCGCCACTGGCGGCGCTGCCGGACAGGCGGGCGGTGCCCACGGGATAGGCCGGCGGCAAGTTGGCGTGGTCTTCTTGGGCCACCTCAACCTCGACCTCAAACGTGCGTTCATCCAGGGTAATGCGTAATTTCACGGTGCTTCCAATCAGTGTGTGTGGTGCGAGGCGTGCGTGCCCATGCGCCCGACCTGGGCCCAGGCGCTGGAGTGCACCAGGCGCACCTGGCGGATGCGCGCACGCACCCCGAGAAAGGCCGCCACGGCGGCAGAGATGGCGACCATGTCTTCTTCTGTGACGGGTGCCGGTGCGGCGGCGGCCTTGGCGGCGCTGAGTTCCAGCGCCTGCACGCGTTGCGTGAGGGCCGCGATTTCCGCACGCATTTCGGCAACCAGTGCCAGCGCATCGTTGTTGTGTACTGTCATGGCGGCGTCCTACAGCGGCATCAGGCCGTGCTTTTTGTGCGGGCGCGGCACGCGCTTGATGCGCAGGTATTCCAGCGCCTGCGCAATGTGGCGGCGCGTGTGCTTGGGCTCGATCACGGAATCGACCAAGCGCAGTTCGGCGGCCACATAGGGGTTGGAGAAGGTGTCGCGGTATTCCTTGATCAGCTCGGCACGGCGCAGGACCGGGTCGGCCGCCTCGTTGATTTCCTTGCGGAACACGATCTCGGCTGCGCCCTCTGCGCCCATGACCGCAATCTCGGCGGTGGGCCAGGCAAATACGCGGTCGGCATCCAGGTCCTTGCCACACATGGCGAGATACGCCCCGCCATAACTCTTGCGCAAAATCACGGTGATCTTGGGCACGGTGGCGGCCGAATAGGCAAACAGCAGCTTGGCGCCGTGGCGGATGATGCCGCCATATTCCTGCTCTACGCCAGGCATAAAGCCGGGCACATCGACCAGCGTGACCAGCGGAATGTTGAAGGCGTTGCAGAAGCGGATGAAGCGCGCGGCCTTGTTCGACGCATTGATGTCCAGCGCACCGGCCATCACCGAGGGCTGGTTGGCGATGATGCCGACCGAGCCACCGCAGACGCGGGCAAAGCCGACCACGATATTCATGGCGTGGCCGGACTGCACCTCCAGGAAGTCTGCGCCATCCACAATCTGCGCAATGACGTCGCGCACGTCATAACCCTGCTTGCTCTCCTCGGGAATGATGGCTTCCAGCGCGGGGTTGGGTTCGACCGACAGGTCGCCCTCGACCTGCGGCGGATCTTCCAGGTTGTTGGAGGGCAGAAAGCTCAAGAGTTTGTGGCAGAGCTGGATGGCGTGGTGGTCGTCTTCGGCAATGAAGTGGATCACGCCGGAATGCACCATGTGCGCATCGGCGCCGCCGAGTTGCTCGGCGCTCACGTCTTCGCCGGTGACCTGCTTGATGACCTGCGGGCCGGTGATGAACATCTGCGCCTGGCGCGTCTGGATGATGAAGTCGGTCAGTGCCGGGCTGTAGGCCGCACCACCCGCGCAGGGGCCGCAGATCAGCGAGATTTGCGGCACCGCGCCCGACAGCAAGACATTGGCATGGAACACCTTGCCGTAGCCCGAGAGCGAGCCAATGCCCTCCTGCACCCGGGCGCCGCCCGAGTCGTTGATGAAGACAAAGGGAGAACCGGCGCGCAGCGAGGCCTTCATGATGTCGGCCACCTTGATGGAGTGGACCTCGCCGGCCGAGCCACCGGCCACGGTGAAGTCCTGGCTGGCCAGGTGTACCAGGCGCCCGCCCACGGAGGCGGCACCGGTGACCACGCCATCGGACGCCAGGGCATTGCCCTGCATGCCAAACAGGGTGGAGTTGTGGGTAGCGAACTGGCCCACCTCGTCAAAGCTGCCCGCGTCCACCAGCTCGGCCACGCGTTCGCGCGCTGTCATGCGGCCCGCCTTGCGTTGCTTGGCCTGTTTGTCGGCACCACCGCCCAGTTCGTTGTCGGCCTGGCGGCGGCGCAGTTCTTCGATCTTGTCTTGCATCACAGTCATGGTGGTTCTTCTTAAGCGCTAACGGGGCTAATGGGGGTAACGGACACGCGGTGCGAGCGGCCATTGAGCTTGACGTCATAGGTCACCGGGGTTTTGATGGCCTTGTCGGCAGCACCCTTGCCATCGACTGCCGGCTTGGCGGCCTCGGGGTCGGTCCCCAGGTTCAGCGGGCCCTGATCGCGCTTGGCGAAGAAGGCGGCGGACACCTGCGGGAACATGGCATAGGTCAGCACATCTTCCTCGCTGCCGTTGAAGCCGGGCAGGGCCGCGGCGGCAGCCTGCAGCGCTTCCCATTCGGGCTTGAGCAGATCGGCCGGGCGCTCGGTAATCGCCGGCTTTTTTGCCTGGGCCTCAGCAAGCGCCAGCACCTCGGGGTCACGCTCGCCCGGCGTCTTGCCGTAGTAGCCCAGCATCAAATCAGAAAACTCGCTGGACAGCACCTTGTAGCGGCCCATCAGCACATTGAACACGGCCTGTGTGCCCACAATCTGGCTCGATGGGGTGACCAGGGGCGGAAAGCCCGCGTCTTCGCGCACGCGCGGCACTTCGATAAACACCTCGGCGAGGCGGTCGCCGGCGCCCTGCTGCTTGAGCTGGCTTTCCATGTTCGAAATCATGCCACCGGGAATCTGGCTATCAAAAATGTCGGTCTCCACGCCAATGATGTTGGACATAAAGGCCTGGTAGCGCGGACGCAGGACGGCAAAGTGCTCCTTGATGCGATGCAGGCAGGCCTTGTCCAGATGGGCCTCATAACCAGTGCCGTCCAGCATGGCGACCAGGCTCTCGGTCGGGTTGTGGCCCGGCCCTAAGCTAAGCGAGCTGATGGCGGTGTCCACGCAGTCGGCGCCAGCTTCAATCGCCTTCATCAGCGACACCAGCGTGACGCCGGTGGTCGCATGGGTGTGCACATGGATGCGCGTGCTCTCGCCGCAGCGCGTCTTGATGCCCTTGACGATGTCATAGGCGGCCTGCGGTTTGAGCAGCGCCGCCATGTCTTTGAGGCAGATGGAGTCGCAACCCAGCTCCAGCAGGCGCTCGGCCATCTCGACAAAGGTCTCGGTGGTGTGCAGCGGGCTGACGGTGTAGCAAATCGTGCCCTGGGCGTGCTTGCCGTTGCGCCGCACCGCCTTGACCGATTGCTTGATATTGCGGATGTCGTTGAGCGCGTCAAAGATGCGAAACACATCCATACCGTTTTCGGACGCCTTGTCGACAAAGCGGTCCACCACGGAGTCTTCGTAATGGCGGTAGCCCAGCAGGTTTTGCGCGCGCAGCAGCATTTGCAGACGCGAGTTGGGCAGCAGCGTGCGGAACTGTCGCAGGCGCTCCCAGGGGTCTTCGTTGAGAAAGCGGATGCAGGCGTCGAAGGTCGCGCCACCCCAGCATTCAACCGACCAGTAGCCGGCCCGGTCGATATCAGCACAGGCCGGCACCATGTCCTCCATCGCCATGCGGGTGGCCAGCAGGCTCTGGTGCGCGTCGCGCAGGCACAGTTCGGTGATGTCTATGGTTTTGGTTTTAGTCACGGATAACTCTTTTCTGAAGCACGCGGGTAGCGTGAATGTGCAGGCCCCATGCGACACCGGGCGGCTGCGCCCGAAACCTAGGGTTTACCCTTGCATGGTACGTCGATGCCACATCATGCGGGCAAGAATCAGGGCCATTCTTGAGTTGGGTCAATTACCAAAGAGTTACATCGCCGGCTGGCGCAGGGCAGCCGAACTGCCGCGTTCCATAGCGGACATGACAATGATCAGAACAAAAGGCCGAGTCCGTGGTACAAAAGTGGGCGCAGTCCACTGAACTCCTGCAGGAATCCACCCTTATGCGTCGCTCCCATGCCTGGCTTGATACGCTTCTCACGCGCCATCAGCAATCGCCACACCGCTTGGTGCAGGTGCTGCGCGAAGTGCAAGCAGAGCAGCACTGGATCTCGCGCCCGGCCCTGCGCCAGATCGCCGAAGCGCTGCATTTGCCACTGGCCCATGTGGAGGGCGTGGCCGGTTTTTACCGTTTCTTGCACACGCAACCGGTAGGCCAGTACCGCGTGCTGTTCAGCGACAACATCACTGACCGCATGCTGGGCAGCGAGGCCTTGCTGCAGGCACTGTGCACGCGGCTCAAGCTGCAGCCCGGCATCATGCGTGCGGATGGCCGTGTCAGCGTGGCCACCACCTCGTGTACCGGCCTGTGCGACCAGGGCCCGGCCTTGCTGATCAACCACCACCAGGTGGTGACCCGATTGACGCCTTCCCGCATCGAGCACATGGCGGCACTCATAGAGGCACAGGTGCCGGTGGAACAGTGGCCTGCCGAATGGTCGCGGGTGGACGACCAGATCCGCCTGGCCGATATCAAACTGGGCATGCAACCCGCACCCGGTAAGGGCATCGCTGCGGCCCTAGCGCGTGGGCCGCAGGGCATGCTCGATGACATCAAACGCTCCAAACTACGTGGGCGCGGTGGGGCCGGTTTTGCCACCGGAACCAAGTGGCAGCTGTGCCGCAACTTCAATGGCCAGACCCACTATGTGGTGTGCAATGCCGACGAGGGCGAGCCCGGAACCTTCAAGGACCGGGTGCTGCTGAGCAGCTATGCCGATACGGTATTTGAGGGCATGACCATCGCTGCGCTGGTGGTGGGCGCGCGCCAAGGCCTTGTCTATCTGCGCGGCGAGTACCGCTATTTGCTGGAACCTCTGGAGGAGGTACTGCAGCGCCGCCGCGAACTGCATTTGTTGGGCAATGACATACAGGGAAGAATCGGCTTTGACTTTGATATTGAAATCCACGTCGGCGCCGGTGCCTATGTCTGCGGCGAAGAATCGGCGCTGATCGAATCGCTGGAGGGCAAGCGCGGCACGCCCCGCATACGCCCGCCCTTCCCGGTAGAGGCAGGTTACCTGGGCCAGCCCACCACCGTCAACAACGTCGAGACCTTCTGTGCTGCCACCCATATTGCGGTGAATGGCGGGGACTGGTGGGCCAGGATCGGTACGCCGCAATCCACCGGCACCAAAATCCATTCGGTGTCGGGCGACTGCGAACGCCCCGGTCTGTACGAGTACCCGATGGGCACGCGCATAGGCCGTATTCTGGAAGACTGCGGCGCCAGCAACACCCAGGCGGTGCAGGTGGGCGGACCCTCCGGGGTCTGCCTGTCCAACTCCGATTTCGGCCGCCATATCGGCTTTGAGGATGTGCCCACGGCAGGTGCCTTCATGGTGTTTGACCGCAGGCGCGACATGTTCGAGGTAGCGCGCAACTTTGCCCAGTTTTTTGCCCACGAAAGCTGCGGCTTTTGCACGCCGTGTCGCGTCGGCACCGAGCTGGTGGTGCGGCGCATGGACAAGCTCAAAAACGGCTGGGGCTCCAGCGAGGACATCCAGGTGCTCTACGAGTTGGACAAGCTGATGCATGGCGCCACCCATTGCGGCCTGGGTGCTGCCGCATGCAACCCGCTGCGCGACACCATCGCCAAATTTCGCCCGGCCTACGAGCAACATCTGAAGTCGCTGCACTTCGCCCCCGGCTTTGATATGGACGCCGAACTCTCGCAGGCGCGCATGGCCACCGGCCGTGATGACAGCGGCGCCCACCTGGAGAACCTGGCATGAGTACCACCTTGCGCATTGACGCTCTGACACCGGGCACCTTTTCGCTGGACGGCGAAGAGGTGGAGTTTGGAGAAGGCGAGTCCATTTTGCAGGCCGCCACGCGCGCCGGACATTACATACCCCACCTGTGCTGGCATCCGGATTTTGGCGCATCCGGTTCCTGCCGCATTTGCACCATCAAGGTCAACGGTCGCACCGGTGCCAGTTGCACCGTGCTGGCGGCATCGGGCCAAGAGGTGGAAAGCAACACGGCCGAACTCAACGATCAGCGCAAGACCATGCTGCAAATGCTGTTTGTGGAGGGCAACCACTTCTGCCCCTCCTGCGAAAAAAGCGGCAACTGCAGCCTGCAGGCCACGGCCTATGCCATGGGCATGGAAGGCCCGCACTTTGAAGAGCTTTACCCCGACCGACCGGTGGATGCCACGCACCCGGACCTGCTGCTGGACCTGAACCGCTGCATCCTCTGCGGCCTATGTGTGCGCGCCAGTGAACAGGCCGATCACAAGAGCGTGTTTGCCATCGGCGGCCACGGCATTCACACCCATTTGCTGGTCAACAGCCCCAGCGGCAAACTGGTGGACAGCGCCTTGTTGCCTACGGACCGCGCGGCCGACATCTGCCCCACCGGCGTCATATTGCACAAGCGGCGTGGCTTTGTCATCCCCATAGGCCAGCGGAAATTTGATGCCAAACCGATCTCCGAACAAGTGGAAGGGGGTGCGGTATGAGCGTCAGCCTTAATGATGCCAGCGCCAGCAATGCGAATGGCAACGTGTCACAAGCGCCGCATGTTGAACCGGCACCCGCACTGCTGCATGCGCCGCGCAAACTCAAATTAGCCACCGTCTCGCTGGCCGGTTGCTTTGGCTGCCACATGTCGCTCTTGGACATTGACGAGCGCATCCTGCCGCTTTTGGATCTGGTGGAGTTTGACCGCTCGCCGCTCACCGACATCAAACACATAGGCCACTGCGACATCGGCCTGATCGAGGGCGGCCTGTGCAATTCCGAAAACGTGCAGGTGCTGCGCGAATTCAGGGCCCATTGCAAGGTGCTGGTGGCAGTGGGGGCCTGCGCCATCAACGGCGGCCTGCCGGCGCAGCGCAACCAGCGCGATGTGGGCCAGATGCTGCGCGATGTGTACTGCCACCAGACCGGCGGCAGCCCCGGCAACACCGTGCCGAACGATCCCGAACTGCCGCTGCCGCTGAACCGGGTGCATCCCATCCACGAGGTGGTGCATGTGGATTATTTTCTGCCCGGCTGCCCGCCCTCAGGCGACGCGATCTGGAGCTTTTTGAACGACCTGATTGCCGGGCGCACGCCGCAGCTGGGCCATGGGCTCATGCACTATGACTGAGAATAAAAAATGACCTTTGCACTGGAAACCGCAGCCAATCCCGAGGGCCTGCGCCGCGTCGCCATCGACCCGGTCTCGCGCGTGGAGGGCCACGGCAAGGTGACGCTGCTGCTGGACGAAAACAACGTGGTGCAACAGGCACGCCTGCACATTGTGGAGTTCCGTGGCTTCGAGAAATTCATCGAGGGCCGCCCCTATTGGGAAGTGCCGGTGATGGTGCAGCGCCTGTGCGGCATCTGCCCGGTGTCGCACCACCTGGCTGCCGCCAAGGCCTTTGACCGCGTGGTGGGTGGCTACCCGGTGCCGGCCAGCGCCGACCGCGTGCGCCGTTTGATGCATTACGGACAGATGCTGCAGTCGCACGCCCTGCATTTCTTTCACCTGTCTTCGCCCGACCTGCTGTTTGGCTTTGACTCCGCCGTGGCCCAGCGCAATATCGTCGGTGTAGCGCAGGCCCATCCCGAGGTGGCCAAGAAGGGCATTCTGCTGCGCAAGTTCGGCCAGGAGGTGATTCGCATCACGGCAGGAAAACGCGTGCACGGCACCGGCGCGGTGCCAGGTGGAATCAACAAACTGGTAACGCCTGAGGAGCGCGATCTGCTCAAGCGCCAACTGCCGCAAATCCTGGCCTGGGCGCAGGATGCAGTGGACATTGCCAAGCAGCTGCATGCGCAAAACCCAGCGCTCTACAACAACTTCGGCAGCTTCCGCTCGAACCTGCTGTCGCTGGTGCGCGCCGACGGTGCCATGGAGCTGTACGACGGCGTGCTGCGGGTGCGCGATGACCAGGGACGCATCCTGTTCGACCAGGTCAGCGACCAGAATTACCTGGAGCTGATCGAGGAAGAGGTGCGCAACTGGAGCTATATGAAGTTCCCACATCTCAAGAGCCTGGGGCGCGAACAAGGCTGGTACCGCGTCGGCCCGCTGGCCCGGGTGCAAAACTGCGACTTCATTGCCACGCCGCTTGCCGAAATTGAACGCCAGGCCTTTGTCGCTTGGGGCCAGGGCGACCTGGTGCATGCGTCGCTTGCCTACCACTGGGCGCGAATGATCGAGCTGTTGCACTCCGTCGAAGTAATTGCCGAACTGCTGGATGACCCGGCCCTGCTGAGCGGCGACATGGTTGCCAGCGGAGAGCGCCAACGCAGTGGCGTGGGCATCATCGAGGCACCACGCGGAACGCTGATACACGATTACGACGTGGGCGATGACGACCTGGTCACGCGCTGCAATCTGATTGTCTCCACCACGCACAACAACCAGGCCATGAACGAGGCGGTGCGCGCCGTGGCACGCGATTATTTGAGCGGCCATGAACTCACCGAAGGGCTGCTCAACCACATTGAGGTGGCGATTCGCGCCTACGATCCCTGCCTGTCCTGCGCCACCCATGCGCTGGGTCAGATGCCACTGGATGTGACGCTGATCGGTGCCGACGGCCATGTGCTGGACCGGGTGCAAAAGGCCTCGGATGGCCAGTTAAACCGCCAAATCGCCAGCGCCATTGGTCTGGAGGCATGAGCGCAGAGACTGCTTCGCTGCTGGTGTTGGGCTGGGGCAACCGCAGCCGCGGCGACGATGCCCTGGGGCCGCTGTGCGTGGAGGCGCTGCAGGATGCCCTGCCGACACATCTCAAGCGCCAGGTGGAATTTCTGGAAGACTACCAACTGCAAATTGAATTCGCGCTGGATCTGGTGGGCAGAGAGCGCATTCTGTTTATTGACGCCAGCCTGGACTGTAGAGCGCCGTTTGAGGTGCGCAGCGCGCTGCCCCGGCGCGACAGCAGCTTCAGCAGCCACGCACTGTCACCCGAAGCATTGCTGCAGGTATTTGTGGACCTGCAGGGTCACGCTGCGCCACCGGCTACGCTGCTGGCAATACGTGGCGAGGCGTTTGAATTGGGCGAACCGATGACTGATGCAGCCCAAGCCCACCTCACAGCGGCCGTGGCCTGGGCCTTGGACTGGATTCAGCGCTAAGGCCGCGAGCCAAGGCCGACCCTTTCAATCCTGTGCGGCAGGCGCATCCGACGACACACCCAGCTCCGCACACAGCCTCTGCACCACCTGGCGCAGCTGCGCCACTTCCTGCTCCAGCCGGTCTATGCGTTCGGCGTTGCCGCCGGCGTGCCCACTGCGCGCGGCCTCCAGCTCGGACAAATCCACCGGGCCGCACAGCAAATGCGCCCAGCGCTGTTCGCGCGTGCCAGCCAGGCGTGGCAACTTGGCCACTAACGGACCACCCTTTTCTACCGAGCGCTCCAACAGCTCGTCCAAAAAGCCTTCCACCGAGGAGATGTCGGCAAACTTGTACCAGCGTTCGGTGTTCAGGCGCAGCTCGCCGGCGGTCTGTGGGCCGCGCAGCATCAGCATGCCCAGAATCACGGCAGACTGCTCAAACACATTCATGCCGCGCTGAAAATTGTGGGTGAATTTGGTGGTGCGCCCACCGGTCGTCTCATGCACTAGGCCCAGCTCACGCAAGTGGGCCACGGCGCCGGCCACCTGGGCCTCGTCCAGGTCCATCAGCGGATCGCGCGTGGTCTTCTGGTTGCAGCCCAGCATCAGGGAGTTGAGCGACAGCGGGTAGCTGTCGGGCACGGTGCGTGCCTTTTCCATCAGCGTGCCCAGCACGCGGGCTTCGATGGCGGAGAGAACGGGGTGGATTGCGGGAGTTGTCATAAAAGGAAACCTTGGCTGTGTGGGCGGATTTTAAGGAGCATTGGCAGCTAGCTCCTTTGCCTCGATAGCCCCAAACGCTTTACACCATTGAAACGATGTATTAGCACTCTCTTAGCATGAGTGCTAATATCATAGACATGAACACAAGGAGTTCTGCTATGACTACTTCCCTGACTGCGTCTTTGACCGCGCCCCGCAATGCTGTGAGCCTGGCCAACCCCTGGTCCCTGGTGCCACCGCTGGGCAATCTGGACGCCTATATCTCGGCGGCCAATCGCCTGCCCATGCTCACCCTCGAAGAAGAGCAGGAGTTCTCGCGCAAGTTCAAGAACGACAACGACCTGGAAGCCGCCGGAAAACTGGTGCTCTCGCACCTGCGCTTGGTGGTCTCTGTGTCGCGCCAGTATCTGGGTTACGGCCTGCCCCATGGCGACCTGATCCAGGAGGGCAATGTGGGCCTGATGAAGGCCGTCAAGCGCTTTGACCCGGACCAGGGTGTGCGTCTGGTGAGCTACGCCATGCACTGGATCAAGGCCGAAATCCACGAATACATTTTGAAAAACTGGCGCATGGTCAAGGTGGCTACCACCAAGTCCCAGCGCAAGTTGTTTTTCAACCTGCGCTCCATGAAGCAGCGCTTCAAGAGCGACGATGCCGCTGCCGATCTGGGCACACATCGTGACACGCTCAACCCCGAGCAGGTCAGTGCCATGGCGCGCGAACTCAAGGTCAAGCCCGAAGAGGTGCTGGAGATGGAAATGCGCCTGTCCGGCGGCGATGTGCTATTGGACCCCAGCCCGTCCGACGATGGCGAGGACGCCTTCGGCCCAATTGCCTACCTGACCGACACCAAGCATGAACCCATGGCCATGATCGAGGCGCGCCAGCGCGACGTGTTGGCTACCGACGGCATTGCCACCGCACTGGACAGCCTGGACGCGCGCAGCCGCCGCATCGTCGAAGAGCGCTGGCTCAAGGTGAATGACGACAACTCTGGTGGCATGACCCTGCACGACCTTGCGGCCGAATACGGCGTCAGCGCCGAGCGCATCCGCCAGATTGAAGTTGCGGCAATGAAGAAGATGAAGACGGCCTTGGCGGCCTACGCCTGATCTTCAGGCTCCCCCAGCAAAAAGCCCCTGCCGGTTTCGACCGCAGGGGCTTTTTTATAACGGTTGGAACTCAGGCGCCCTGGAGCAGAATCCGTATGTCCTTGGTCAGCGCTTCCTTGGGGCTACCGTAGCGGGTAAACAGGCGCAGGCTGCCCTTGGGGTCGTAGAGGTAGCTGCCGGCCGAATGGTCCATGGTGTAGCTCGTGGGTGTGCTGCCATCGACCTTTTTGTAATAGATTTTGTAGTCCTTTGCCAGCTCGACCAGTTTTTCCGGCGTGGTGCGCAGGGCCAGAAAACTCGGGTCAAAATTTTCCATATAGGCCTTGAGCAGCTCGGGCGTGTCGCGCTCCGGGTCTACCGTGACAAACAACACCTGCAGGCGCTCGCCGTCCTTGCCCAGGGCCTTTTTGATCTCGGCCATTTCCGTCATGGTGGTCGGGCAGACGTCAGGGCACTGGGTGTAGCCAAAGAACATCAGCACCACTTTGCCACTGAAGTCGGTCAGGTGGCGGACCCGCCCGTTGTGGTCGCTCAGCTCAAAGCCCTTGGCGTAATCGGCGCCGGTAATGTCAATCGAGGTAAAGCTGGGCTTGGATTCAGAGCAGGCGCCTAGAAGGCTGCCGGTTCCCGCCAGCAAAGCGGATGTCATGGCGCCGACTAACAGGCGCTGCATAAAATTTCGTTTGTTCATAGCTGCATTACATCAGGTAGTGATCCAAAAGCAGCGCCGCAAACAGCGCGCTCAGATGAATCAGCGAAAACCGAAAGGTCTTGCGCGCTAGCTCATCCGAGTAATTGCGCAGCAGCCTCCATCCGTACCAGCTGAAACCGATGCTCAATCCCACGGCCACCACCAGGTACAGCCAGGAACTCATGCCATAGACAAAGGGCAACAGGCAGGCCGCAAACAACACAAAGGTGTAGAGAAGAATATGCAGGCGGGTGAACTCACTGCCATGCGTGACCGGCAGCATCGGCAGGCCCGACTTGCGGTAGTCCTCCACCCGGTACAGGGCCAGGGCCCAGAAGTGCGGCGGTGTCCACAAAAAGATGATCAGGAACAGGATGATGGCCTCCGGCCCCACGTCGCCGGTCATGGCGGCCCAGCCCAGCAGCGGCGGCATGGCGCCCGAGGCGCCGCCGATGACGATGTTCTGGGGGGTGAGCGGTTTGAGGATCACGGTGTAGACCACGGCATAGCCGACAAAGGTGGCAAAGGTCAGCCACATGGTCAGCGCATTGACCCAGAAATACAGCAGGGCCGATCCCGCCGCACACAGGACGGCCGAAAACACCAGGGTCTGGGTGTCGCTCAACTGGCCGCGTGCCGTGGGCCGCCAGGAGGTTCGCTTCATCTTGGCATCAATGCCTTTTTCCACCAGGCAGTTGAAGGCGGCGGCGGCACCGGCCACCAGGTAAATTCCCACGCAGGCGATGAGGGCTAAGCGCAGCTCGGCAGCAGTCGGCAGACCGGGCACAGCCAGCACCATGCCGATCAGGGCACAGAACGCGATGAGCTGGATCACACGGGGTTTGGTCAGCGCGTAGAACTGGCGCAGCACCGTCATATTGAACATGGAGGGGGTCTCGGTCATGGAGTCAGTCGGGCTGGCATGCGCGAAGGCGATGGAATTTTCGATGGGGCGGCGGCAGATTGGGCATGAACGGCAATCATCCAGACCAGCACCGCCACCAGGGCGGCCGCGCCGCCGGTGTGCAGAATGGCAGCTGCCATGGGCCAGCCCAGTACCACATTGCTCAGGCCGGTGGCCAGCTGCAGCAGAACCAATCCACCCAGCCAGCGCGCCTGGATCTGCACAAGCGGGCTCTTGCGCAAACGCCAGGCCAGCAGCGCCAAAACGCTAAGCGTCAGCATGGCCAGCAGACGGTGCCCGATATGGATGGCCGTCAAGGCCTGAAAGCTCAGCACGCTGCCGTCCGCGCTTTCGCCCAGGGGCCGCCACAGCTCGAAGCCGCGTGCGAAGTCCACTGCCGGCCACCACTGGCCTTGGCACAGGGGAAATTCACTGCAGGCAAGCACCGCGTAATTGGTACTGACCCAGGCGCCGCTTGCTGCCTGCAAAACCAGCAGGGCCAGGGCGGCGGCGATCCAAAAGGTCGGCATTCTTGCCACCGGACGCAGGGCCCGGACCTTTGCAAAAACGCCAACTTCCGCCTGGCTGCCAACATGCGCGCGCAAGGCTCCGGCCTGCACTGCCTGCAGCGTCAACAAGGCCAGCAGCAAATAGGCACCCAGCAGGTGGGAGCTGACAATCGCTGGAAACAGTTTCATGGTCACGGTGAGCGCGCCAAAGGCGCCCTGCACGCAGACCCAGACAAAGGTGAACGTGGGCAGCCAGTCGCCCATCCTGCGCGGCTTGATGGCATTCTTGATTTCCCGCCATGACGCCAGCATCAGCAGCGTAATCAGGGCGCCAACGCCAGTGGCCAAGTAGCGATGCAGCATCTCCACCCAGGCCTTGGACACCGTGACCGGGCCACTGGGCAGCAACTCTTGCGCCGCGCTGATGGGACCATGGGCCGACCAGGGGTTGGCCTCGCCGTAACAACCGGGCCAGTCCGGGCAGCCCAGACCGCTGTCGCTGAGGCGGGTAAAGGCGCCAAACAGCACCAGGTCCAGGGTCAGGAACAAGGTCAGCAAAGTCAGCGCCCGCAGGCGCGATCCGGGCTGACGCCTGCGCACCCAGAGCAGGGGCACAAAAGCCAGCAGCAGTCCGCAGGCCAGGATGGCCAGCAGCGGCGACAGGTTGTACAGCGGCACGCTCATGGGGTCAGGGGCGTCCGGCCTGATCCCAGCCGTCGGAGCCGCGCATCAGACGCTCCAGGTCTTTCTTGATCTTGGGCGCAGTAGACAGATCAATGCCAGGCGCAAAGCGCATCATCCAGTTGCCCATGGGGTCGACCACATACAGATGGTTTTCCAGCGCTTGGCCTACCTGCGGCTCCAGCCATTGCGCCAAATCTTTTTTGGGCACGCGAAGCACGGTGGCGTCGCGCAAGGCGGGTAGCAGCGCCTCATTGATGGGCGCGGCATCATCGACCAGCCAGACCCGGTCCACCCGGTCCTTGTCCTTGCCCAGGCCCTCGTGCAACTGGCGCTGGAAATACAGGTGGTTGGCGCAGCTCGCGTCGCAGGCGCCACCGGCCACAATCACCAGCAGCCACTGGTCCTTGAGCGTGCGCAAATTGACGCTGCGGCCGTCCAGGCCGGTGGCCACCAGATCCGGCAAGGGGCGCTGCGGGGCGATCAACTCACCGTAATTGCGGCGACCTTCAGGGCGCAGCACATAGTAAGAAAAATAGGAGGCGATCACCGGCGCCGCGCAAATCAGCAGCACCAGAATCATCTTCCAGCGGCCCACGCGGGTCCGCTCGACCGGGTCGGCCGCCATTTGTGCTGCGGTGGGCATGGAGTACACGGTCATGCCAAGGGGTTGGTCGTCTTGCGGGCGGTCGCTATGCATGGGGTGTGGAGTCTTTGGGGCTAAGGGAATAGGGTTTGAAAATCTGGTGCCACAGGTAGAGCAGTGCCATCAGGGCAGCCATGCCAAACCACTGCAAGGCATAGCCATAGTGTTTTTCGACCCCCAGATTGACGGCGGGCCATTCGCGCACCAGGCCTTCGCTGGCCGGCCCGATCTGCACCAGAATCACGGGCAACACCGGCGCGCCGATCTGCAACCGCAGCTGCTGCAGGTCTAGATTCTGCCGTATCGCGGTGACCGAGGGCTGACCCAGCTCGAATAGCTTGCCGGGCAGCGGGGCAATGCGTCCCTGAATGGTGACGCTTCCAAGCGGAGTCGCAATGGCTGGCACCTTGGCTCGCTCTTCAAAATTGCGTGCCACCCAACCACGTTGCACCAGAATGACCTGGTCGCTGCCCTCCAGGCGCAGCGGCGTGACGGCAAAAAAACCGACCCGGGCATTCATCTGCCGGTTGTCCAGGTACAGCGTCTGCTCGGCCAACCACTGGCCAGTCAGGCTCGCGTGTTGGTACTGCAAGCTGGCCGGATCTGCTGCCGCCAGCAGGCTGCGGCTGTCCACCAGCCGACTGTTGCCAGGAGCGTCCATGCTGGCCTGCAGAGCCTGCTTCTGGTCGGCGCGGTTTAGTTGCCAGAACCCCAGAGAAGTGGTCAGGCTGATACCCAGCAGCGTGGCCAATGTGATCAGAGCAAAACGCGCGCGCGGATTCACGGGATAATCCGGCCCATGTCGTACCTTGTCGCACTTGCATTTTTGGCCATCATTGCCAGCCTAGCCACAGCCTTGTTTTTCATGCTGAGGGGCGGTAATGCCCAAGCACCGGACAAGTCCCAACGTATGGCGCGTGCGCTGGCCCTGCGTGTTGGCTTTTCGGTGCTGCTATTCCTGTGCATTTTGCTGTCCTGGTCCATGGGCTGGATCCATCCTACCGGCATTGCCGCAGGGCAATAGGCGGAGCAGGTGAACTCCGCACCAATCAAAAAGGCACCGCTCGCGGTGCCTTTTTGCTGGGGCAACTGAAGCCTAGAGCCAGTACACCAGAACATAGAGTCCCAGCCAGACCACGTCCACAAAGTGCCAGTACCAAGCCGCACCTTCAAAGCCGAAATGGTTGTCGGCGCTGAAGTGGCCCTTCTGCAGGCGCAGGGTGATGAACAGCAGCATCAGCATGCCCACCAACACGTGGAAACCGTGAAAGCCGGTCAGCATGAAGAAGGTGGACCCGTAGACGCCCGAGCTCAGCTTGAGGTTGAACTCGGTGTAGGCCTCGTGGTACTCGAAGCCCTGCACGCACAGGAAAGTGGCACCCAGCAGCACCGTGACCCACATAAACGCAATCGTCCTGCTGCGGTTATTCACCAGCAGGGCATGGTGGGCAATGGTGAGGGTCACACCGGATGTCAACAGCAAGGCGGTGTTGATGGTGGGCAGTGGCCAGGGGCCCATGGTGGAAAAGGGCTCAATGGTTCCGGCAGGCGACGCTGTCGCGCCTGCCGCCATGCTCGGCCAAATTGCCTTGAAGCCGGGCCATAGCAGCGAGTTGTCTAGGCTGCCCAGGGCAGGCACCGAGTGGGCCCGCGCCCACCACAGGGCGGTAAAGAAGGCGCCAAAAAACATCACCTCGGAGAAAATGAACCAGCTCATGCTCCATCGGAACGACATGTCGATCTTGTGTCCGTACTGGCCGCTCACACTTTCGGAAATGGCGTCGCCAAACCACTGGTACAGCACGAACAGCCACCAAGCCAAGCCCAACATCAGCGAATACTTGCCCCACTCGGCGCCATTGACCCACTGGCCAGCGCCCAGAATAACAAAGAACAGCCCCAGAGCCGCCATGGCCGGATGGCGCGATGGTCCGGGTACAAAGTAGTACGGGGTGGTGGTGGTGTTTGAACTCATTTCGTCTCCATTCCTTCAAATTTTTGTAACTTGGTCCTGGTCCATGCCTACTTGGCTACGACCCAATGAACCAAAGCGATCAACGACAGCACCAGCAACAGCACCGAGACCAGGCCCACCAGCACCACGTGCAAGGGATTGACCCTTGCCAGGTCGTCTTGGTAACCCTTGCGACTGCGTATGCCCAGCATCGACCAGGCCACCAGCTTCATGCTGCGCACAAAAGACGCCTTCTGCGGGGCTTGCGGTGTATCTGTCATCACGTTCCCTGGCCCAGCAGCGCGGCCGGTTTCACACTCGCCACCGGCGCCGGTGGTGTGCCACTGCCGACCTCAAAAAAAGTGTACGACAAGGTGATGGTGTTGACATCCTTGGACAACTTGGAATCCACCACAAAGGCCACCGGCCAGGTCTTTTTTTCACCCGGCTCCAGCGTGTACTGGTTGAAGCAGAAACATTCCACCTTGGTGAAATGGGCCTGCGCCTGCTGCGGTGCATAGCTGGGGATGGCCTGCGCTGCCATGCGGCGCTTTTGCGTATTCTGAAATTCGTACATCACCGTGGTCAGCTCGCCCGGATGCACCTGCACCGAACGCTGGGCCGGCTTGAAGTCCCAGACGCCGCGTGAATTCGCATCAAACTCGACCGTGATGGTCCGGCTCAAATCAACCTGGGTGTTGGCCGGCATTCTGGCCTTGACACCCTGCACCGTCTGCTCTTCCAGCGCCAACACGTTGATGCCTGTCAGCTCACAAATCGACTTGTACAGGGGCACCAGCGCATAACCGAAGCCGAACATCCCGGCCGTGACCACAGCCAGTTTGCCCAGCATCTGACGGTTCAGGCGCTGCAAATTCATGGCTTACAGGCCCAAAATGATCATCTTGGCCATGAAGCCAATGAAGAACACCGCTGCCACCGAGGCCAGGATCAGGCCCAGGCGCAGGTTGGACTTCTTTTGTTCGGGGGTCAAAGCCACGGTCTTAGCCAATCACGCGGGTTGCAGTAGCGTCCAGCTTGGGCGGCTGCTCAAAGGTGTGGAACGGTGCGGGCGATGGCACTTCCCACTCCAGGCCTTCTGCGCCTTCCCAGGGGCGTTGGGGAGCTTTTTCGCCCTTGCCACGCATGGCTGGGATGACGATGAAAAAGATGAAAAACACCTGGGCAAAACCGAAGAAAAAGGCGCCCACCGAGGCCACGGCATTGAAGTCGGCAAACTGCATGGGGTAATCGGCATAGCGACGTGGCATGCCGGCCAGTCCCAAAAAGTGCATCGGGAAGAAGGTGATATTGAAGGCAATCAGCGACCACCAAAAATGGATTTTGCCGCGCGTTTCGTTGTACATCACGCCGGTCCACTTCGGGCACCAGTAGTAGAAGCCGGCAAACATGGCAAACAGCGAACCGGCCACCAGCACATAGTGAAAGTGGGCCACCACGTAATAGGTGTCCTGCAACTGGATGTCGATAGGTGCCATGGCCAGGATCAAACCGGTAAAGCCGCCCATGGTGAACACAAAGATAAAGCCGACTGCAAACAGCATCGGGGTTTCAAAGGTCATGGAGCCGCGCCACATGGTAGCGATCCAGTTGAAAATCTTCACGGCCGTGGGCACGGCAATCAGCATGGTGGCGTACATGAAGAACAACTGGCCGGTCACCGGCATGCCGGTGGTGAACATGTGGTGGGCCCAGACGATGAACGACAGAATCGCGATCGACGAGGTGGCATAGACCATGGAGGCATAGCCGAACAGCTTCTTGCGGGCAAAGGCCGGGACGATCTGGCTGATGATGCCGAAGGCCGGCAAGATCATGATGTAGACCTCGGGGTGGCCGAAGAACCAGAAGATGTGCTGGTACATCACCGGGTCGCCGCCACCGGCGGGATTGAAGAAGCTGGTGCCAAAGTGGCGGTCGGTCAGGGTCATGGTGATAGCACCGGCCAACACAGGCATCACGGCGATCAGCAGGTAGGCGGTGATCAGCCAGGTCCAGGAGAACATCGGCATCTTCATCAGCGTCATGCCGGGAGCGCGCATGTTCAGGATGGTGACGATGATGTTGATCGAGCCCATGATGGAAGAAGCACCCAGGATGTGCATGGCAAAAATGCCAGCATCCATCGAAGGGCCCATTTGCAGGGTCAGCGGTGCGTACAGCGTCCAGCCGGCAGCGGGTGCGCCACCGGGCATGAAAAAGGAACCCGCCAGCATGGCACCGGCCGGAATCATCAGCCAGAATGAAAAATTATTCATGCGGGCAAATGCCATGTCGGCGGCGCCAATTTGCAGCGGAATCATCCAGTTCGCAAAGCCCACGAAGCCCGGCATGATGGCGCCAAACACCATGATCAGGCCGTGCATGGTGGTCAGCGAATTGAACAACTCGGGGTTAACAAATTGCAGGCCGGGCTGGAACAGCTCGGCGCGTATCAACAGGGCCAGCACGCCGCCAATCATCAGCATGGTCAGGCTGAACATCATGTACAGCGTGCCGATGTCCTTGTGATTGGTGGCAAACACCCAGCGCCGCCAGCCGGTGGGGGCATGGTGGTCGTGGTGCTCATCATGGTGCTCATGGGCGTGCTCGGAATGGCCTAGGACTGCGCTCATTATTTCTTCCTTCTCATTTCACTTCTGGAGGGCTTGTTGGCAATGCTGTGACAGCGATTACTTGCGCAAGGCCATGACTTCGGCAGGCTGCACCAGCTGGCCGGTCTTGTTGGACCAATGGTTCTTGGTGTAGGTGATGACCGCCGCGATATCGGTATCGCTGAGCGCCTTCCAAGACGGCATGGCACCGTTGTTCTGACCGTTCAGCAACACATGAACCTGCTTGCTCTTGTCAGCATCCAGCACCACGGCCGCGCCATCCAGGGGCTTGACCGTGCCGCCGCCCTTGCCATTGGCCTGGTGACAGGAAACGCAGGATCCGGGGTTGTTGTAAACCCTTTCGCCACGTGCCAGGATTTCGTCCAGGGCCCAGACCTTACTTGGATCGTCCAGCTTCGCTGCCATCTTCTTGTTTTCCGCAGCCACCCAGGCGGAGTAATCCGGTGCCGAAAGCACCTTCACGTGGATGGGCATGTAGGCGTGTTCCTTGCCGCACAGCTCGGCGCACTGGCCATAGTAGTCACCCACTTTTTCAGCGCGGAACCAGGTATCGCGCACAAAGCCGGGAATCGCATCCTGCTTGATACCGAAGGCCGGCACCATAAAGGCGTGGATCACGTCATTGGCGGTGGTGATGATGCGAATCTTCTTGTCCACTGGCACTACCAGCGGATGATCGACCTTGAGCAGATAGTCATTCACGACCTCGCCCTTTTTAGGGCCGCCGCTATTGGACAGTTCGCGCTGCTCTGGGTCCAGCATGGAAACAAAACCAATGCCTTCGCCCTCGCCCTTGAGGTAGTCATAGCCCCATTTCCACTGCATGCCGGTGGCCTTGATGGTCAGGTCCGCATTGGTGGTGTCTTTCATGGCCACCACGGTCTTGGTCGCCATCAGGCCCATGACCACGACGATGATGAACGGCGTCAGCGTCCAGGCGATTTCCACCGCCACACTCTCGTGAAACAAGGCGGCCTTGTAGCCCTTGGACTTTCGGTGCGCCCAGATGGAATAAAACATCACCGTGAAAACGGCCACGAAAATCACCACGCAGACGATCAGCATAAACCAGTGCAGCCAGGCCTGGTCGGCGGAAATGCGGGTCACGCCCTGCGGCAAGTTGACCTGATTTACCGCCGGGCCGCCGGGCAAATCGGTGACAGCATGTGCCAGCGTGAACACCGAGCTAGTCGCCCAAACCATTGCGCAAAGCAGCCAGGAAGCCAGCCAATTAACAACGCTCTTCATCGTTCTACCTCTTTTCGCTTCAGAATTTGTCTCATTTACCGCCGTTGGCAGCCCGCGCCAAGGGGGTCGCTCACATCTATTGACCCGTCTCAATTTGAGCGAGATTGTAGCCCAGCGCATCAGGTCAAAAGACGAATTCAGACAGAGATGTCAAGCACGAATGTCAGGAAAACCCGAGGTTAGGGTTTGATCTGCCGCAAAGAATCACGCATTTGCTCCAGAGAGACGCGCGTTTCTGACGAAACCGTCAGCCTTGGACGGGGTTTGAAGGCGTGTCCATAAATCACTTCAAACGTCAATTCAAGTCGACCATCGGGCCTGCGTAAGCCCTGCTCCAGCGCTTGGCTAAGTGTGTTGCGCCAGCCGCGTCCGCGCAATGAGGGAAAACGCTGGGTATGCAGGTTGCGTCCCAGCCCGCGCAGTTCCTGCAGCAGGCTTTCGGCCGAGGAATAGGTGAGCGTGATGCGCTCCATGTCCATGATGGGCTCGGCAAAACCGGCATGCACCAGCATGTCGCCCCAGTCGTGCATATCGGTAAAATCGTGGCTGGGCGCGGGCCAGCCCAAGCCGGCATACACAGGGCGCAACTCACGCAAGGTATCGGGCCCCAGGCAGGAAAACATCAGAAAGCCATCCACCGCCAGCGCGCCATGCCAGGTTTGGATCAATTCCTGCGGATCGGCGTCCATGTGCAAGGCCATATTGGCCCATAGCATGTCGACCGGCTGTGCTGGCTCAGCAAACTGCGTGGCAGCACCCAGCCAGCGCTGCCACCAGGCCTGCTGAAACTGCTGGCGCGCACGCTGCATCTGCACCGCGCTGCCCTCCTGCACAAAACTGCTCGACTTGGGATAGCGTCGCAGCAATGTCTCATGAATCTGTCTGCCGCCCTGCAACGGGCCCCAGTTCAGCCAGCTTGCCGGGCTGCGCACAATCCATTGCAGCCGCTCTTCCATGCGGCGCGCCACCTCTTCGTGCAACCAGGGCGATTGGGCAGACTGCTGCGCGGCCCAGCGCCTGGCGGCCTGCGGGTCAATGGTGGGAGGGCGTTGGGTGCTCATGGCTTTGCAGAAAGTGAGAGGCCAGTATATTGGCGCCATGTTTCGCCAGCTGCTATCGGGGCTCTCCCGCCACATCCCCAGCCAATGCGCGGTCTGCCATGCCTGGCCGGCACGCCCGGTGTGTGACGACTGCGTGCAGCGCTTTGGCCAACCGGTAGCCCGCTGCCGAAGCTGCGCACTGCCGGTGCCCAGCGGCATGCTGCGCTGCGGCGCCTGCGTGCGCCAACCGCCACCCGTGGACCAGGCCCTGGCAGCCGTGGCCTACGACTATCCCTGGGCCGGGCTGATGACGCAATTCAAATTCCAGGAGCAGACCGGCTGGGCCCGCAGTCTGGCCCTGCTGATGCGCAGCGCGCCTTGGGTGGAGCCCGCGTTGGAGGCTGCGGACTGGCTGCTGCCCATGCCCTTGTCGGCGCAGCGACTGCAGACCCGCGGCTTTAACCAGACGCTGGTGCTGGCGCGTGCGCTGGAACCCGACAAGCTGCGCGCCGAGGTGCTGTTGCGGGTCAGGGAAACGCCGCCACAAAGTAGCCTGTCACGCCGGGAAAGGCGGCTGGCGGTAAGGGGCGCCTATGCAGTGGAGCCAGCGCATGCGGCAGCCGTGCGGGGCAAGCGCATCGTGCTGCTGGATGATGTGATGACCACCGGGGCCACCCTGCATGAGGCGGCAAAGGTCTTGCGCCGCCAAGGAGCTGCGCACATCACGGCCCTGGTGTTTGCGCGTACGGAATAATCGGGCCATGTTCCATATCGTTCTGGTAGAGCCCGAAATCCCACCCAACACTGGCAACATCATCCGCCTGGCCGCCAACACCGGCTGCCGACTGCATCTGGTGGAGCCACTGGGCTTTTCCATGGAGGACAAGCAGATGCGCCGCGCCGGGCTGGATTACCACGAGTACGCACCGGTCAAGCGCCATGCCGACTGGCAGGCCTTTCTGGAGGCCGAAACACCGGACCCGCTGCGGCTGTTTACGCTCACCACGCGCGGCACGCATAGTCCCTATGCAGTGGCATTCAAGCCCGGTGACTGGCTGGTGTTTGGCTCCGAAACCAAGGGCATTTCCGACGCGGTGCGCGCCAGCTTCGGCCCGGCGCAGTGCCTCAAGCTGCCCATGCGAGAAGGCCAGCGCAGCCTGAACCTATCGAATGCGGTGGCGGTGACGGTGTTTGAGGCCTGGCGCCAATGTGGCTTCGCTTAAGCCTGATCGAGCCAATCGCCGATCGGCTGCCACAGCGCCAGATCGCGTTCCACCCTGGAGCGCGCCACATCGAACAGCGTCAACCCCTGGGCCGCTAAGTGGACATAGTTTTGCGTGTCGCGCAGCGTGCCTAGCATCTCCAGACCCAGAGACTGCACAAACTCCTTGAGCTTTTCGGCCGCCAGGGTGCGCGCATCCACACGCATGCCCACAATGCCAATTTGCAGCTTGGCGGCACGGGCGTTCTGCGCCAGCTCGTCCAGAAAAGCGCGCGTGGCGAAGATATCGAACACGCTGGGTTGCAAGGGCACCAGCAGCTTGTCGGCCAGCTTCAGGATGTCCTTGAAGCGCCGCCCATGCAGGCCGGCGGGCGTGTCCAGTACCACGTGGGTGGTGCCCTTGGGCGGCTTGGCGATCTGGTCGGCATCGAACTCCCAGGTCTTGATAGGCCGTGCCGCAGGCGGGCGCAAGCTCAGCCACAACTTGCTGGATTGCTGTTTGTCGGCATCGCCCAGCATCACTGCGTGACCCTGAGAAGCGAAATAGCCTGCCACCTGCGTGGACAGGGTGGACTTGCCTACGCCCCCCTTGGGGTTGGCAATAACGACCACGGACATGGGAGTCTCCTTTGGTTTTTGCTACGGGGCCCTATGTTAGGGCCTTCAGCGGCGTGCTACGCTCAGGTCTATGTTTAGCCCCTCACAAGAAGACGTGCGCCGCTTTTTTTGCGAAGCCTTTGCCAAGGCCCGTGACGGCCAGCCCCTGGAAGCCATTGAAACCATCGCCGCGCGTTGGATGGACGAGCACCCCGAATACCATGCAGACTTTGCCGATCTGGACGCAGCCCTCGCCTCCATGCTCACCGTGGACCCGGGCAAAACCAACCCGTTTTTGCATCTGTCCATGCACCTGTCGATCAGCGAGCAATGCAGCATCGACCAGCCGCGTGGCATACGCCAGGCGGTGGAGTTGCTGACGCACAAGCGCAATTCGCTGCACCAGGCGCACCACGAGACCATGGAGTGCCTGGGCACCATGCTCTGGGAAAGCCAGCAGGCCGGGCGCCCACCCGACGGCAACAACTACATTGCCTGTGTGCAGCGCCACGCCACCCGGGACTAGCGGAATCGGCTCTCTGGAACCGTCTTCAAGTCGCTCGGCAGGCTGCCCACATAGGCGGCCAACTCCTTGAGCTCGGCATTGGAAAACTGCTTGGCAATGCCGCCCATGATGGCGTTGCTGCGGCCCACCTGGGCGCTGCTGCCGTCGGACTTGTAGGCCTTGAGCGCCACAAACACATAGTCGCCATGCTGACCGGCAATGCGCGGATAGCTGGGGTCGATCGGAGCGCTAAAACTGTTGCCATGGCAGGACATGCAATTGCCCTTGGCCACCAAGGCGGCGGCAGCACCGGTTGCAGCAGGTGCAGTGGCCAGGGCGGCAGTGCCTTCCACCACACCGTTGGTGGAATAGAACGCCGCCAGATCGGCCATGTCCTGATCGCTCAGCGAGGCCGCAATACCGCGCATGGTCGGGTGCTTGCGATCGCCCTTTTTATAGGCATTCAGTGCGCTGACGATGTACTTGGCACCCTGACCGGAGATCATGGGCACCTTGTGCACCTCGGGAAAACTGGCCTGGTAACCGATGATGCCGTGGCAACCAATGCACATGGCATTTTTCTTGGCGCCCGCCTTGGCGTCGCCCTGCACTTCCTGCGCTTGCGCAGACACCAAGGTGACACACGCGACAAGCGCGGCGGTTACGAAAGAGAAGGCTTTGTTCATTTTGCGCGGACAATCCAAGAGTGATTGGGTAAATTGACTGGGCGCATTATATCGGCCCGACCCCGCGAATCGAACACTTATTGATCCTGATCAACCCTTATGCCCTCGGTACCGATATGAAATTTCACGGCTCCCAAAATTACGTCGCCACCCAGGACCTGAAGTTGTCCGTCAATGCCGCCATCACCCTGCAGCGCCCCCTGCTGGTCAAGGGCGAACCCGGCACCGGCAAGACCATGCTGGCCGAGGAAGTGGCACAGGCGCTGGACATGCCGCTCTTGCAATGGCACATCAAGTCCACCACCAAGGCCCAGCAGGGCCTGTATGAGTACGATGCGGTCAGCCGATTGCGCGACTCGCAGTTGTCGGACATTGACGGCGGCGAGCGTGTCAAGAACATCCACAATTACATCGTCCGCGGCGTGCTGTGGCAGGCCTTCACCGCCGACCAGCAGGTGGCGCTCTTGATCGACGAGATTGACAAGGCCGATATCGAGTTCCCCAACGACCTGCTGCGCGAAATCGATCGCATGGAGTTTTATTGCTACGAGACGCGCGAGCTGATCCGCGCTAAGCACCGTCCGCTGGTGTTCATCACCTCCAACAACGAGAAGGAACTGCCAGACGCCTTTTTGCGCCGTTGCTTTTTCCACTACATCAAGTTTCCCGATGCTGCAACCATGCAGGCCATCGTGGATGTGCACTTCCCCGGCCTGAAAAAGGAGCTGGTCAGCGCGGCCATGAAAACTTTCTTCGAGATCCGTGGCATGCCCGGCCTGAAGAAAAAGCCCTCCACCAGCGAGCTGCTGGACTGGCTCAAGCTCTTGCTGGCCGAAGACATCCCGCTGGAAGCCCTGCACGCCAAGGACGACAAAACCAGTATGCCGCCGCTGGTGGGCGCCCTGCTGAAGAACGAACAGGACGTCACCCTGTTTGAAAAGCTGATGTTCATGCAGCGCAACAACCGCTAAAGCAAGCGTCAAGAACGTCCACACCACCCAAGGAAAGCCATGGCCTTTGTAGAACCCGTCACCCTCGCTGCACGCGGTATCGAGCTGCGCCCCATGACCCTGGAGCACGAGGCTGGACTGCGCGCTGCCGCCGCCGACGGTGAACTCTGGAATATCCGCGTCACCTCGGTGCCCGAGCCCGAGCAGACGCTTCAGTACATCAAAGATGCGCTGGCCATGCGCGAGGCCGGCAACCGTTTTGCCTTCGTGGTGGTGGAAGCCGCAACGGGCAAGGTGATTGGAAGCAGCAGTTACCACGACATCGTGCCCGCCTTGAAGCGCGTGGAGATTGGCTACACCTGGTATGCCAAAAGTGTTCAGCGCAGCCATGTCAACAGCAGCTGCAAACTGCTGCTGATGACGCATGCCTTCGAGGTGCTGGGCTGCCATGTGGTGGGCTGGCGCACCGACAACTTCAACTTCGCGTCGCAAGCGGCCATTGAGCGCCTGGGTGCCAAAAAAGACGGCGTGCTGCGCGGCCACGCCCTGCGCCGCGACGGCACCATCCGCGACACCGTGATGTACAGCCTGCGCAGCGGCGAGTGGCCCGAAGTGAAAGCGCAGCTGCTGCATTCGCTGAACAAGCCGCGCGGATAAGACACTTAAGCCACTGCCATAACGCCATGCTGCTCGACTTTTTCTACACCCTGCGCGCGGCCAAGTTGCCGGTGTCCGTCAAGGAATACCTGATGCTGCTCGAGGCGCTGCAAAAAGGTGTGGTCGGCCCGCAATCCGCACCCGCCGGAAGTGACGAGGACGGCGTGGGCTACCAGGTGGATGACTTCTACTACCTGAGCCGCACCGCGCTGGTCAAGGACGAGAAACACTACGACAAATTTGACCGCGCCTTTGCCGCCTACTTCAAGGGCGTGGAGTTGGTGACCGACTTCACTAAAGAATTGCCGCTGGAGTGGCTGCGCAAGAACCTGGAACTCAACCTCAGCCCCGAAGAGCTGGCAAGAATAGAGAAGATGGGCTGGGACGAGCTGATGGAGACCTTGAAGAAGCGCCTGGAAGAGCAGAAGGAGCGCCACGAGGGCGGCAGCAAATGGATAGGCACGGGCGGCACCTCGCCGTTTGGCGCCTACGGCCAGAACCCGCAGGGCATTCGCATCGGCCAGGACAAGGGCCGCAACAAGAGCGCGGTCAAGGTCTGGGACCAGCGCGCCTACAAGGACTACGACGACACGCAGGAGCTGGGCACGCGCAACATCAAGGTGGCACTGCGCCGCCTGCGTAAATTCGCCCGTGAAGGCCACGTGGAAGAGCTGGATCTGGACGAGACCATCAGCAAGACGGCCGAGAACGCCGGCTACCTGGACATCAAGATGCGGCCCGAGCGCCACAACAATGTCAAGGTGCTGCTGCTGATGGACGTGGGCGGCACCATGGACGAGCACATCGCCCGCGTGGAGGAGCTGTTCAGCGCCACCAAGACCGAGCTCAAGCACCTGGAGTTTTATTACTTCCACAACTGCCCCTATGACTTCATGTGGAAAAATAACCGGCGCCGCTTTGCCGAAAAGTTCGACACCTGGGACATCCTGCGCAAGTACAACAAGGACTACAAGCTGATCTTCGTGGGCGACGCCACCATGAGCCCTTACGAGATTTTGCAACCCGGCGGCAGCGTGGAATACAACAACGCCGAGGCCGGTGCCGAATGGATAGGCCGCCTGACCAGCGCCTTCCCCAAGTTCGCCTGGATCAATCCCGAGCCCCAAGGCGTCTGGCAATACCGCCAGAGCATTGCCCTGGTGCAGCAACTGGTACAGCAGCACATGTTCCCGCTCACGCTCAAAGGTCTGGAAGAGGCCATGCGGCACCTTAGCAAATAGCCTGCTTCATTCTTAGTAGTCCCACCGCTCGTGCCCCAGCACTCCGGCGTTGAGCAACTGCCGGGACTGGCGCCAATGCGGCACATGCTGGTCCATCAGCCCGGTGAAATGGGCGTTGTGGTGGCGCTCCAGCAAATGCAGCAACTCGTGGACCACGATGTATTCCAGACAGGCCTCGGGCTTCTTGGCCAGTTCCAGATTGAGCCAGATGCGGGCGGCCTTGGGATTGCAGCTGCCCCATTTGGTTTTCATTTTCTTCACGCCCCAGGCTGTGACCTGCACGCCCAGCACACGCTGCCATTGGGCCAGCAGCGGCGGAATGCGTTCCTTGAGCTGCAGCCGGTACCACTGCGCCAGCACATCTTCGCGCTGCGCGCTTGAGGCACCGGGCCGCACAAACAGGTCCAGGCTGGCAATGCCGCGCAGGGCCACGCGGGCAGGGGCATCCACCTCGTGCACGCGCAGCCGGTAGCGTTGGCCCAAAAAGTAATGGCTTTCGCCGTTGACCATTTCGCGCTGGCTCTGGCGCGGCTGCTGGGCAAACTGCGCACGCTGCCGCTTGATCCAGCCCAGCTTGTCGATCACCGCCAGCCGCACGGCCTCGTCGCTGATCACCAGGGGCACGGCCACCCGCACCCGGCCCTGGGGCGGGTAGACGCCCAGGTGCAGATTCTTGATGTCCTTGCGAACCAGCTCCACCGGGATGCCGCGTATCTGGATGCGGCGCGTCTCAGTAGTCATTCTGATGCAGCGCCAGGTCCAGCATGCGCGTGGTGTGCGCCTCCAGGCTGTAGCTGGACTCGGGCTCACTCACGCCCGGCTGCGCGCCGGCCTGTGCCTCTGCTGCAGCTTGCGCCAGCACCGCGCGGATGGCCAAGCGCACGCGTTTGGTCTTCATGGCGTTGGTCTTCCAGTCGTTCTGCAGGCTGGAGCGCACGGCTGCATCCAGCGCCAATGCCAGCGCCGCGTTGCGGTCCAGGTTGTTGAACAGCGCGCGCTGGGCGGCGGTCTGCAGCTCAGTGGGATAGGCCGCTGGCCCGCCCGGCTGGGTCGCGTCCCTGGCCAGTTGCGCAATCCGCTTCAGGTAGTCGGCGTAGCTGATCACGCCCTTGCGCCGCTGCGCGATCAGCGCGTCCAGCAACTGGCTCATCTTGTCGTAATAGGCCGGGTCCACCGGCGACTCGTTGATGATGAGCTTGCGCACATTGTTTTCAATCGTCTCGGCCACCGCCTCGTCGGTCTTCATCACGCCCTTGATCTTGGCCTGCGCCGCATCGGGGCCGCGCTCCACGATCAGCTGGATCAGGTTCATATCATCAAAGGCTGAAATCTTCTCGCTCTCTTCGGCGCGGATGTAGCTGTCTATCAGATGCCGCATGGCGGGCTCGTAGGCCTTGAGGTCGATGTAGTCGCCGCTGGACAGGCGCACCTCGTCGCGCAGCTTGCTGGCCTGGTCCACCTCGGCCTGGACTTTTTTGACCTGGTCTGGCGTGTAACCGGCCTCGGCCAGCTCGCTGGCAATGGCCGCGTAGGCGCGCACCAGGGCGGCGACAAACTTGTACAGCTTCAGGCGCTTGGGCTCGTTGTCTTTCAGCTGCGCGGCATTGCCCGGTTCGATCGCGCAAAAGTAATGCAAAAAGGCAGCCGAGCTTTGTGGGCGCGGCACCGGCTCGCACAGCGCCTTGAGCGCCTCGCGTGCGTCCTCCAGGTCTTCGCGCGCCTTGTCCAGGCGGTCTTCCAGCAGGCCCTTCACATCGTCTACGTCATAGCCATCCAGCGCGCCGCTGGTGTAGTCGCCCACGGCACCTTCCAGGCTTTTGAACAGGTCCTTGTAGTCGATGATGTAGCCGTATTCCTTGTCGTCACCGTCCAGCCGATTCACCCGGCAGATGGCCTGGAACAGACCGTGGTCGCGCATCTGCTTGTCGATGTAGAGGTAGGTGGCCGAGGGCGCGTCAAAGCCGGTGAGCAACTTGTCCACCACGATCAGCAGCTTCATCTGGCCGGGCTGGTCGATGAACTTCTTCTTCACCTCCAGCTCAAAGCGCTCGGCCTTGTTGATGGCCTTATCAGCCGTCTCGTTGAACCAGTCGCCCAGCATCTGGCCATAGACGGCGTACTTCAAGAGCTTGTCGGTCAGCCCTTCGCCGGTGGTCTCGCCCTTGGTGTCGGCAACGCTGGGGCTGTAGCTGGTGACGATGGCGCATTTGCCCTTCAGCTCGGTCCTGGCAAACAACTCGTAAAACTTGCAGGCCTCGTAAATGCTGCCCGCCACCAGCATGGCGTTGCCGTGTCCATCCATCAGACGGGGGCGCGTTGCCATGTCCATCAAAATGTCATCGACTATTTTTTTCAGCCGGTCCTGGCTGGACAGCACGCGCTGCATGGTGCCCCACTTCTGCTTGAGCTGGGCACGGGCCAAGTCGTTCAGGCCTTGGGTCTTGGCATCAAACCATTGGTCGATTTTGTCGCGGTTGGTCAGCGTCTGGTCTATGTCGCGCGCCTCGTAGCGCAGGTCCAGCACCACGCCCTCGCGCACCGCTTGGTCAAACTTGTAGGTGTGGATGTAGCGGCCAAACACCTCAATGCTTTTCTGCTTGTCGGCCTTGAGCAGCGGCGTGCCGGTAAAGCCGATGAACACCGCGCTGGGCAGCAGCGCCGCCATGGCCTTGTGCAGGTCGCCGCTCTGGGTGCGGTGGCACTCGTCCACAAACACATAGAGGTCGCCTTTTGCCTTGAAGCCCGGCGGCAGGCGCTGCAGCGACGCCATGAATTCCTTGGCTCCGGCAGCGGTTTCATCCTCGTCACCTCCCTTGCCGCCAAACTTGTGCACCAGCGAGCAGATCAGCGACTCGGCCGTGCCGTTGAGCTTGTCCACCAAATCCTGTCCGCTGGCGGTGCGGCAAATGTGCTCGTTCACGCCCTTGAAGACCTTTTCAATCTGCTCGTCCAGCTCGGTGCGGTCGGTCACCACCAGCACCCGCGCGCCCGCTATGTTCTCGCGAATCCACTTGGCCAGCCAGACCATGGTCAGGCTCTTGCCGCTGCCCTGGGTGTGCCAGAGGATGCCGCCCTCGCGCCGGTGGATGAAGTCTTGCGCCGCCTTCACGCCGAAGTATTGGTTCTGGCGGCACAGCTTCTTGGTGCCCGCGTCAAACACCACAAAGTCGTGCATCAGCTCCAGCAAGCGGACCTTGTCGCAAACCTGCAGAATGTGCCGGTCCAGCAAGTTATCCTCGGCCGCATAGGGGCCGGTGTCTTCCACCCAGCGCAGGTAATATTTTTCGGGCGTCTCGATGGTGGCGTAGCGCAGCCCCTCGGTGTCGTTGCCCGCCATCACCCACTGCAGGGTCGAGAAAAACGGCTGGATGAATTCCTTCTTCTGGTTGTCCAGGTTCTGTCGAATCCCCTCGGCCACCGACACAGTGGAGCGCTTGAGCTCCAGCACGCCCAGCGCCAGGCCGTTGACGTAGAGGACGATGTCCGGGCGCTTGCTGCTGGCCTTGGCCGCATTGGCCATGTCGGCGCCCTTGACGCTCACCTCTTCGGCAATCGCAAAGTGGTTGTTCTGCGGCTGCTTCCAGTCCAGCAGCCAGACCGTCACCTTGTTCTCGCCCATGGCGGGCAGCACCTTCACGCCATAGCGCAGCAGCTCATAGACCTCGCGGTTGCGGTCATACAGGCTCTTGCTGGTGTCAGAAGCCACACGGGTCAGCTCATGTAGGGCGCGGGTGATTAGCGCCTCGCCCACGCCCTGCTTCGTCAGCCAGGCGGTGAGCAGCTTGGGCTCGATGTTGCGGTTGTCGCGGTCCTGCCGGTCCCCCAGATAGTCGTAACCCAGGCGCTGCTGAAACAGCGCGACGATGCGGGCCTGGGTGCGCTTTTCGATCTGGCCGACGGTTGTCATGGGCTGCCTTGCAGGGTTGCGGAGATAAAGCCATCTTGCGAGAGTGCATGAATCACGCCGCGCATCAAGTTATCTCTATTGGGTGGCAAACAGGATGTTGAATTCACGGCAAAAAATCTTTCAAAAACAATGCCTTGGCTTTTCGCCGCGAAATGATTATCTGCAAACGGTGTCGATGTCTTCTGCAATCAGATTGTGCTTCTCAGACAACGGGTAAATCTTCCATCCAGACGCTGAACCACGAATGCCACCGTCACACCCGCAACTCACTGCGCAATTCCGGGTGGCTCTCCAGCAGGCGGAAAAGGTTGATCACCGCCGCAACCGGCTTGGCCTGGCTGCGCTCATTGATCTGGCCGACGGTGTTCATGCCAATACCTTCCAGTGACCGCCCTTTTGCGGACCCACGTACTTCAGTTTGCCTTCTTTCACCAGTTTGGCGGTCGCAAGCTCTATGGTGCGCGGGGTTTTTCCGATCTCGGCAGCAACCTCGGTCAGGGTCAGGTTCGGGTTCAAACCCAGGATGCGGAGAATTTCAACGGGTGTTTTCACCGAAGTTTTCACCGAAGTTTTCACCGAAGTTTTCACCGAAGTTTTTTCGGTGAGCTCCGGTCCGGCAAACGCAAACTCCACCCAGAATCCGGTGCTATCACAGTCGAACTTCGGTGCCGGGCTGCCATAGTCAAGACAGGTGCGGCACATCATGTCAATGCCGCGGCCCCAGGACTCGATCCTTCCGGCCAAAAAGAACGTCCGGGCGATGTCCGGATTCGCCGGCTGTGAGGGGTGCTTGCCCATGAGGCGCTCCATTGACCAGTCCGGCGGCAAGGCCCCAGCATTCCAGATCATCAGCTTGTCGTCATACACGCTGATCTGGATGGGAACCAAAGCACCATAGTCCTTGTGGGCGATGGCATTGATCACCGCCTCGCGCAGGGCTTCCTCCGGCACCGGTAGACGCTCCAGGCGCTGAGCGCCCTCGTACGAAATGCCCGCACGCAGGTACTTGGTCTGTAACAGATCCAGCGTCTTATCGATCTGGGTAAACAAGTCACCGCCAACCACGTCCTGGTAGAGCAAGGCGGAATCGGTTTGGAACAAACCAATCTTGACAGTGGCACCGCTTGTGAACTTCTCTGGGTCTGGATGAAAAAGCAAAGTAGCCGCCCGCTTGAGATAGGGGCCTTCGGTCAAATGCAGCTTTTCAACCAACACGGCATCGCTCTCGGCCAAGGCGTCAACACCCAGACGGCGGCTCTTGGCAGCCAGCTTGCGAAAATTCTTAATGGCCAGCGGGTCCAA
>CAIMZI010000032.1 GCA_903845935.1 uncultured beta proteobacterium
AACTTGGCTGCCAGCACCGAGGTGATGGCCGCAGTCAGCGTGGTCTTGCCGTGGTCAACGTGGCCAATAGTGCCCACATTGACGTGAGGCTTGGTACGTGTGAATTTTTCTTTACCCATTATCAGACTCCGAGAAGTTACGAGATAAAACCGTCAAACACACAGCGCCTCCAAACATTTGGAAGCGCATAAATGGTGCCCTTTGCGGGAATCGGACCCGCGACCTCTCCCTTACCAAGGGAGTGCTCTACCACTGAGCCAAAAGGGCAAATTCTTCAATCACAAACCGTAACGTACCAACTGTGGAGCGGGGTAGGAGAATCGAACTCCTCGCTTTAGCTTGGAAGGCTAAGGTATTACCACTATACGAACCCCGCACAAACCTGCTTCGCTAAGCGAGGCAGAATCTTGCGCCCCAATGGGCACGCCCAACACTCGACAGTCAACACATCACTGGTGGAGAGGGCTGGATTCGAACCAGCGTACTCGTAAGAGGGCAGATTTACAGTCTGCTGCCATTAACCACTCGGCCACCTCTCCAGGTGAGCCGCAAATTATGCCATGGATTTAGGGATGTTGCACTTTCCATTTCATGGCTTTTGAAAAATGTCCGCATCCAATGAAAGGAACAGGGGGCCGAAGGGCCGACAAGGGCGACGGGTGATTGGCCATCAGCACCAGATGCCGGGACGCATCGATCAGGCTGCGCTTGCCTTGGGCATGGGAGCCCCAGAGCATAAAGACACAGGGCTTCCCATGCTCGGACACCTGGCGAATGATGCCATCGGTCAAGCATTCCCAACCGCGTTTGGCGTGGCTGGCAGGCAATCCCTCCTCCACCGTCAGACAGGTATTGAGCAGCAGCACGCCGTCCCGCGCCCACTGCACCAGACTGCCGCCGGGCTGGGGAAACGCGGGCGCAGGAGTACCCAGGTCGCGCTGAATTTCCTTGAAGATATTGCGCAGCGAGGGCGGAATGGCCACGCCAGGCGATACCGAAAACGCCAGGCCCTCGGCCTGTGCGCGCCCGTGGTAGGGGTCCTGCCCCAGAATGACGACACGCACCACCTCAGGCGGCGTCAGCAGCAGCGCACGCAGCGGTCGCGGCGGAAAGATACTGGCACCGGAGTGCAAACGCTCCTGCAAAAATTGCAGGAGCGCGACGCCCTGCTCCGACGTGAAAAAGTCGCTGACCAGCGCTTGCCAGCCCGCCGCCACCGGCCAATCCGCCGGATTGGCTGTTTGCAACTGGTCGGCCACGGGCGGCAACAGGCTTTGTTGCACCCAGTGCCTCAGTCGAACAGTTGGGCCAGCGCCTCGCCCGGCTCTGGCGCCCGCATAAAGGCCTCGCCCACCAAAAAGGCATTGACTCCGGCCGCACCCATGCGCAGCACGTCATCGCGCGTGTGGATGCCGCTCTCCGTCACCAGAATACGGTCCGACGGCACCTGACTGCGCAAGCCCAGTGTGGTGTCCAGCGACACCTCAAAGGTCTTCAGATTGCGGTTATTGATGCCGATCAGCGGGGTCTTCAACCTCAAGGCGCGCTCCAGTTCGGCCTGGTCGTGCACCTCCACCAGCACTGCCATGTCCAGATCGAATGCGATGGCTTCCATCTCCTTCATCTGCACATCATCCAGACAGGCTGCGATCAACAGCACGGCGTCAGCGCCCATGCAGCGCGACTCATAAATCTGGTACGGGTCAACCATAAAGTCCTTGCGCAGCACCGGCAACTGGCACGAGGCACGCGCCTGCTTCAGGTAGTCCACGCTGCCCTGGAAAAACTGCGCATCGGTCAGCACCGACAGGCAGGCAGCGCCAAACTCGGCGTAGCTCTGGGCGATGTCGGCGGGAATAAAGTCTTCACGGATCACGCCCTTGGACGGACTGGCCTTTTTCACCTCAGCAATCACCGCTGGCTTACCCTGTGCCATCTTGGCCCGGATGGCACCGACAAAGTCGCGCGTCAACACCCGCGACTCGGCGTCGGCTCGCACCAGTTCGAGCGACTTGCGCGTCTTGGCGGCAGCCACTTCCTGCAGCTTGACCGCCACAATTTTGTCCAGAATATCGCTCATAGTTTCCTTATTTCACCAACTTAGCAGACAGTTCCACCAGGGCATCCAGCTTGGCCTTGGCCGCGCCGGATTCGATTGCAGCATAGGCCAGCGCCACACCGTCTTGCATGCTGGCCGCCACATTGGCCGCGTACAGCGCCACACCGGCATTGAGCGCCACGATGTCCCTGGCCGCACCGGCCTGGTTATTCAACACGCCCAACAGCATGGCGCGTGAGCTCTCGGCATCCTCCACCTTGAGGGCGCGGTTGCTGGCCATGGTCATGCCGAAGTCTTCGGGGTGGATTTCGTATTCGCGGATCACGCCGTCTTTGAGTTCGCCCACCAAGGTGGCCGCACCCAGGGACACCTCATCCATGCCGTCGCGGCCGTAGACCACCACCGCATGTTCGGCCCCCAGGCGCTCCAGCGCACGCACCTGAATGCCCACCAGGTCGGGGTGGAAAACGCCCATCAGGATGTTAGGCGCACCGGCCGGATTGGTCAGCGGCCCCAGCAAATTGAAGATGGTCTTGATGCCCATTTCGCGGCGCACCGGTGCCACGTTTTTCATGGCCGGATGGTGATTCGGCGCGAACATGAAACCAACGCCGGTCTCTAAAAGGCATTGAGCAATCTGGACCGGCGTGAGGTTGATGTTGACGCTCAGGGCCTCCATCACGTCGGCACTGCCGCTCTTGCTGCTGACACTGCGCCCGCCATGCTTGCTGACGCGTGCACCGGCAGCGGCCGCCACAAACATCGCGCAAGTGGAAATATTGAAGGTGTGAGAGCCATCGCCTCCAGTGCCCACAATATCCACCAGATGGGTCTTGTCGGCCACCTCCACCTTGGTGGAAAACTCGCGCATGATTTGCGCCGCGGCGGTGATCTCGCCAATGGTTTCCTTCTTGACGCGCAGACCCGCCGTGATGGCGGCGATCATCACCGGCGACACCTCACCAGACATGATCTGGCGCATCAGGTGCAGCATTTCGTCGTGGAAAATTTCGCGGTGTTCAATGGTGCGTTGCAGGGCTTGCTGCGGCGTGATCTGGCCTTTGGTTTGGGGCATAA
>CAIMZI010000033.1 GCA_903845935.1 uncultured beta proteobacterium
CGCTGCCGCCCTGAACCGCCAAGCTATTGCCCGAGGTAATGCTGAGCTCCTTGGCTACGTTCAGTGTTTTGCCTGCATCCAGCGTGGTGTTGCTTTCCAGCAGGCCGGTGCCAATGCTGGCATTGTCGGTGAAACCCAGAGTGCCCTTGATCCAGTTGAACACGCCGCCTGCGGTAAAGCTGCCGTGCGTCAGCAGGGTTCCACCGTTCAGCGTCAGCATCCCGGCAGTGACGCTGCCGCCGTTGGTCTCCAAGATTTTGCCGCTGTCAATGCTCAGATTGTTTTCGACCGTGAGCGTCTTTCCCGTGCTCAGCGCAGTGTGGCTGTCCAACAGGCCGGAGCCAACGCTGGCATTGCCGGTCAGATTCAACGTGCCCTGGAGCCACTTGAACAGGCCCCCTGCGGTGAAGCTGCCGCTGCTTTGCAGGGTGCCACCGTTAAGCGTCAGCGTTGCGGCTTTCACGCTACCGCCCTGAACCGCCAAGCTCTTGCCCGAGGTGATGCTGAGGTCCTTGGCTACGTTCAGTGTTTGTCCATCGCCCAGCGTGGTGTTGCTTTCCAGCAGGCCGGTGCCAACGCTGGCATTGTCGGTGAAACCCAGAGTGCCCTTGATCCAGTTGAACGCGGCGCCTGCGGTGAAGCCGCCGCTGCTTTGCAGGGTGCCACCGTTAAGCGTCAGCGTTGCAGCACTGACGCTGCCGCCATTGATTTGCAAGATCGCGTTATTGCCAATGCTCAGGGTGTTGGCAACCTTCAGCGCCATGCCAGAGTCCAGCGTGGTGGTGTTGGCCAGCAGGCCCGTGCCAACGGCTGCATCGCCGGTAAAGCCCAAGACGCCCTTGACCCAATTGAACACACCACCGTTGGCCACAGTGCCACTGGCCAGCTGCAGCGTTCCGCCGTCCAGCTTGACCACGCTGCGTGCGCCTACGCTCAATGATTGTGTGTTGACCAGGCCCGAGTCCAGTATGTTCAGGCTGCCAGTCTGGCCGGCGCGGGTGCCGAGCTTCAGCGTGCTTGCGTTATTCCATTGCGAGCCAGCACCGCTGACCGTGGCAGAGGAGCCTGCAGCCGAGCCGATCTCGCCGGTGTAGCTGTTGACCACCGCCCCATCGGCAACGTTCAGCGTGCCATTGCCGCGATTGCCAATGGTCAGAGCCGATTGGATATTCCACTGAGAGCCGGTGCCCGTTACGTTCAGGCTGTCATCGCTTTTGAGATTGACTCCCACATCGCCGTTGAAGCCGTTGACAATCTGGCCTTGGCCAATGCGGCTGGTGGCGGCAAAGGCGGGCGCGAAGGCCATGAGCAGGCTCAGTGACAGCAGGCTTTTGGCTGGCAGTGGGCTGAAGGACGGTGATTTCATGAAAAAAAGCCTATGTCTATGTGCATGAGGCTATTGTGCTCAAGTTTGATAAAAATGAATGTAGTCCGTTCGGACTAATTTGCACCAGCAGTGGCAAGACAAGTGGGCGGAAACGTCCATGTCGCAGTGTCTGCGTCCTTGGGCATACCCTGAAATTGCGGGTTCAGTGTGCTCTGAGCAATCCGGATGCCCAGCGGCCAGCGGGCCTTGATAAAGGCCAGCACCTGCAAAATATGTTGGTCGGAAAGAACTGCCCCAAACGCATGGCGCACAAGGCCTTGCGCGCTGGCTAGGCCTTCGGACGCTTCTCCCATGTGTCCCGTGCGCACCTTACGAAACAGTTCTTCATCGCTGTGTTGCCAGCTGTGTCCGGACTCATCATGTGGCGGAGCCCGCAAGCCTGCATAAGCGTCCTGTGCCTGCCAAAGCGCCTGCCCCTGCAGTTGACGGCCATGGCAGGAACTGCATTGAATCTTGTAAATTTGCAAACCCGCTCGCACGTCACTGGCCGAAGTGGCATCGGCAAAATGGCCGCTGCCCTGGGCGGTATCCGCAGCCTGCGCGTCGTTCAGTAGGGATTCAATATCCACGCTTGCCTGGTATTCGATCGGTTCCACGTCGGCTGCAAGGGCCAGCGTCCCGCCTAAGCACAGCAGGAATGCCAACAGGCCAGGCGCAGCATGCGGAAAAAAGCGCTTAGCTGGCATGGCCCTGGAGCAGAGTGGCTCTGAGCTCCGATCCGAGCCTGTGTCCACCGCTGTCACCCGACAGCAGCTTTCCGAATGAGCCATCGGGCTTCATCCAATACAACAAGGCGCTATGGTCCAGCGTGTAGCCCTTGCCGGTCTGGCGCTGCTTGCTGTAGACATGGAAGGCCTTGATCGCCTGCTCCGTCTGCGCCTGCGACCCACGCAGCCCCACGATGCGGCTGTCAAAGGCATTCAGGTACTCGCTGATGCGCTCGGCCGTATCGCGCTCCGGGTCCATGGTGATGAAGAGGGGCTGGATTCTGGCTGCATCCGGTCCGAGCTCGGCCAGCGCTGCGGCCACCTCGGCCATGACCGTGGAGCACACATCCGGGCAGCTGGTGAAGCCGAAGAAAATCAGTTGCCACTTGCCGATGTAGGTCTTGTCCGTCACCAGCTTGCCGGAAGCGTCGGCCAGGGCGAACTTGCCGCCTATGGGGACCTTGGCTGTGGCGGCGTTCGGCGCCGCACTGGTTTGCTGGGCCTGAGTCGACAGGGCGGCCCAGGGCAGAACTGCAGCTGCAAGCCAGGTGGCAATACGCGTACGCATGCCGTTTGAAGCGTGCTTCATACCCTGCCCGATCAGGGATGCGGCAGGACGCGAATCACGGCCATCATGCCGTTGTCCTCATGGCCCAGGATGTGGCAGTGGTAGACGAAGTCACCCACAATCGTTGGCGAGCGGAAGTCCATCCTGAGCGTGATCGAAGGATAGGGCCCGCTACCCGACCAGGCGGGAATGTCGTAGTCGTCGTACATCTGCGCATCCGCCGCAGACACGGCAACGCCGTTCACCTGTTGCAACTTGTAGTGGATCTGGTGGAAGTGGAAGGCGTGCACTTCCGGCGAACGGTTCTCAATCGTCCACTGCTCCACCACGCCGTTGGTGGTGGTGATTGCCGGTGCCATACCCATGGCGAACTTGGTTGGAGTCGCGCCATCGACGGTGATGAAGAAATCCGTCGGGCTTGATGGATCGGCCGGGTTGGAAATGTTCTCCGAGAAATACAGCTTGCGCTTGGTGCTGATGGGCGCTGCATCCAGCCCCTCAAAGCGCTGCACCCAGGCCTTTTTTGCAGCAGGTATGACGGGCAGGCTGGTGCCAGCACGCGAGGTCACGATCTGGGCCATGGTGCGGCTCGGGTCGCTGTCACCGGCCGGGCCGGTCCCAATCGTCTGGGTTTGCAGCACGGCCGTTTTTACACCCGGCCCAGGCGGCGTAATCACGAACTCGGCGCGCGCTCCGGGCGCCATGGCGATCATGCTGCGAGTGACCGGTTTGCCGACGCGGGTGCCGTCTTGTGAGCCGGTGGGCACGCCATCGAGTGCCACCACCGACAGCGCCTGCGCCCGGCCATCATACAAAATCTGGAAATCCAGAATCGAATCAGCGGCCGAATTCACCACACGCCACAACTCCGGCTGACCCGCCTTCATCTCGATCACGGGGGACGGTGCGATGACACCCGCTACGTAATTGATGGGCACATTGTTGAGCGAGATATCCCAGGTGGGGACGATTTGACCGAACGCGTCCTTGAGTCCCGGTGCCACGGCGGCACCCACGGTATTGGAGTCGCGCATCACCAGCACGCGGGCCGGTAGGCCCACCACCGAGCTCTGAAAGTTCTCCAGACCATCGACAATGAAAACGCCAGAGCCTCCACCCAGCAGCGCACTCTCGGCCAAGCCGTGCAGATGAGTGTGGTACCAGTACATGCCGGGCGGCTCGTCGGCCGGAATGGCAATGTTGTACTGGAAGGTGTCGCCGGAGTTGATCACCGTGTCCACCACGTCATCCGACTGGCAGGCGGGAGACACCAGGGTTCCGTGGAAGTGCAGGTTCAATGAGGAGTCAAAAACCGTCGACTCACCGCAGGCGGTTTTCACCGTCCCCATCAGGCTGCCCTTTGGAACCCGGTTGGTCAGGTTCAGCGTGAAGGTGTCGCCAGGCTTCACATGCAGGGTTGGGTTGACATAGCCCTCGGGCGTGACAAAGCAAAATTGCGTGGCGCCACTGGCATTCAGTCCGGTGAAATAGCTGGCGTTGACCAGCAGTCGGCCGTTGGCGGAATACAGGTCCATGGGCGGCAGCACCTTGCCACCGGCGGGCAGTTGCAGGCAGGGCGATGGGCTTCCGGTCGCTAGCGTTTTAGCACCCTGGGCGATGGTTCCCTGATCCAATGCGCCTGCCGCGCCTACGCTGAAGGTCGCCAGGCACAAGGCCAGCGACAGGCTAATCGCTAGGGGTTCAGACCAAGTTTTCATTTCAACATCCATTTTTTCATTTTGCCGATCCACATTCGCAACGTATGCTCAACTATTGCGCAGGCGGTGGTTTTTTGTAATACCTTGAAACGCATATTTCGAATACCGTTTTGCCGGTATTCGTTCGAAAAATAGGGGTTGCCGGTGCAGCTGTGTGAACTGCGCCAACAGGCCCCAGCCTGTGCCCATAAGCGGTATGCTCGGCCGAGACACCCGTTGCGACCGAGTCCTTGGCCGGTTCGGGTCATAAACAAGGGTCAACAATGCAGGCAAGCAGGATGGCAGGGCATGGGATAGGGCGCAGGCTGCTGGCGGGCTTGTTGCTATTGAACGCCCTGGCCCTTGCCTGGATGGCCCTGGACCTATCCGGCAGCCGCCAGAACCACGAGGAACAGGCCCGCCTGGCCTCAAGAAACATGGCACTGGCGCTGGACCAGAACGTCAGCGCCAGTGCCGAAAAGATCGATCTGGTGCTGCTGACCGCGGTGGATTTTTTGCAAGACCGTTTGCGCGCGGGTCAACCGCTGCTAGGCCCGGAAATCAATGCCTTTTTTCAGACCCAGCAGGAGCGCGTTCCGGAGTTGGAGGGCATCAGGGCCAGCGACGCCAGCGGAAGCGTGTTGTGGGGTGTCGATGTCAGGCCGCAGGACAAGGCCAGCTGGGCCAGTCGTGATTTTTTCACCAGCCTGCAAACGGGTGCGCAGAGCGGCATGCTAGTTTCTGACCCGGTTCTGGGCCGGGTGACGCGGCGCTGGGTGATTGCCTTTGCGCGGGCCTACAACCATCCGGATGGCAGCTTCGCCGGTATCGTGGCGGCATCGGTGCCGGTGGAGTACCTGGAGAGCCTGCTCTCCAGCATGGAGCTTGGCAAGTTTGGCACCGCCGTGCTGCGCGATTCCAAGCAGGGCCTGATCGTCCGTTACCCCAAGGTGGATGGTCCCTCGGGCGTCATTGGACACAATGTGTTTTCCCCGGAGCTGGCCGCCGCCATTGCCTCGGGTGAACGCACGGTGACCTACCATGCGCTCAAAACGTCCGACGGCGTGGAGCGCATCGATACCTACCGTCGCCTGGGCAAGCTGCCGTTTCACCTGCTGGCAGGTCTGGGCGCGCCGGACTACCTGCGTGACTTTGAGCGCGAGCTCGGCATTCGTGCTGCGCAATGGCTGGTGTTTCTGCTGATCACGTCGTCTGGCGCCTGGATGATCTGGCGCGCCATTTTGCGCACGGCAATGGAAAACGAGCGCAGCAGTGCCCTGCTGCGCGGCGCCAGCGATGGCATTCATGTGCTCGATGGCAATGGCAATCTGGTGGAGGCCAGCGACTCCTTTTACGACATGCTGGGCTATGGCCGCGAAGAGGGCATGGCCCTGAATATCCGCGATTGGGATGCGCAATTTCCACAGGCCCAAATCGGGACGATTGTCCATAGCCTGATGCAGGAGGGGCGGACCAGTCTGGTGACCCGTCACCGCAGAAAGGATGGCTCGGAGTTCCCGGTTGAGGTCAGTGTGCTGCCCATGCTCATGCATGGCAAGAAACTGCTGTTTGCCTCGGCCCGCGATATCACGGACCGCGTGCAGGCAGAGGCGCAACTGCAGCAAAGCCATGACCTGCTGAGCAAGATTTCTGACCAGGTACCCGGCGTTTTGTTCAAGGCCTGCATGGATGCAGGTGGCCATTTCTCGGTGCCGTTTTCCAGCAAGGCCGGCGCCGAGCTGTTTGGCCTGGCTTCCGGCGCGCTCAGAGAAGACGCCGGCGCCTTGTTCGCCATGGTGGCGCCGGCCGACCGTGCGGAGTTTTTTGCCTCGGTGCAGCGCTCGGCCATCACCTTGATGGACTGGGTCGGTGAGTTCCGTGTCGAGCTGCCTGGCAAGGGTTTGTGCTGGCGCCTGGGTCAGGCACGTCCGGAGCGGCAGGCCGATGGCAGCACGCTGTGGTACGGCTTTATTGCCGACGCCACCGAACGGGTCGAGGCGCAAAGCCAGCTGCGCGAACTCAACGAATCGCTGGAGCTGCGTGTGGCCGAGCGCACGCAGGAACTGGCCCTGGCCCTGCAAAGCGCCGAATTGGCCAACCGCAGCCGCGGTGAGTTTCTGGCCAATACCAGCCATGAAATCCGCACACCCATGAACTCGGTGCTGGGCATGGTGTATCTGGCGCTGAAGACCAATACCGACCCGCAGCAGCGCGAATACCTGGAGCGGATTCAGAGCGCCGGTGTGCACCTGATGCGCATCATTGACGACATTCTGGATTTCTCCAAGATCGACGCCGGCAAGCTGCAGCTGGAAATCGCCGGTTTCAATCTGGACCAGGCACTAGAACAGCTGCTGCGGCTGACCGAGGGTAGGGCGCAGGAAAAGGGCTTGAGTCTGCGCCTGGAGAAGGAGGCGGACGTGCCGACCCTGCTGCAGGGAGACGCCTTGCGCATCGAGCAAATTCTGCTCAACTTCATCAACAACGCCATCAAGTTCACCGAGCAGGGTGGCGTGCTGCTCAAGGTGCTTTGCCTGCAGCGCAACGAGGACTGTTGCACGCTGAGCTTTGAAGTGACAGACACCGGGGTCGGGCTGACGGCCGAGGCAGTGTCACGCCTATTCCAGTCGTTTGAGCAGGGCGACAAGTCCACGACGCGCCGTTTTGGTGGCACCGGCCTGGGTCTGGCCATTTGCCGCCAGCTGGCGCATTTGATGGAGGGCGAGGTCGGCGTCAGCAGCACGCCTGGCAAGGGCAGCCTTTTTTGGTTTCGGGCGCAGTTTCCGATTGCCGAAACGGTGTCGCGCTTGGCGGACGGTGGCGGCGATCTGCAGCAGGCCATGGATGCCTTGCATGGCAAGAGCATGCTGGTGGTGGACGACAACGCGTTCAATTTGGATGTGGCGCGAGGCCTGCTGGAAGACCTGGGCGTGCAGGTGCGCACCGCCGCCAACGGTTCGCTGGCCCTGGACATGCTGCGCCAGCAGCGCTGTGACTGCGTGCTGATGGACGTGCAGATGCCGGTCATGGATGGCTATGAGGCCACCCGTTTGATCCGCGCCGAACCCGCGCTGCAGGGCCAGGTGGTGATTGCCATGACCGCCAATGTCAGCGGTGCGGACCAGCTCCGGTGTCTGCAGGTCGGCATGCAGGATGTCATCAAAAAACCTATCGATCCGGCACGCATGTTCAAGACCCTGGCGCATTGGACCGGTGTTGCAAGCGCCGTCGATCGGCCCGCAGAGCCGCCGTCAGCGCTCAGCAGCCCCGAGCCGACGCCGGATGCGCTCGATGCGCTGCCGCAGTGGGACGCGCAGGCCTTGCAGAAGTTGATGGGCAATAAACCAGCGGCTCACGGCAAGTTGCTGCAGACCTTTGTGAACAGTGCCACGCAGTCCCTGGCCCAGATGGCTGACGCTAGCGCAGCCCAAGACTGCGCCAAGTTGGCCGCCCTGGGCCACAAGCTCAAGTCCTCGGCCCGTTCCGTGGGTGGCATGCGACTGGGTGGCCTGTGCGAAGCCCTGGAGATGGCGGGTCTGGCCGGCAACGCGCAGGATTGCACGCAATGGGTGGGACGTGTCGAGCAGGCATTTATAGCCGTACAGGAACACATACAGCAACACATCCAGGCGCAGACCTAGCCGCCTCGCTGCTAGCGAGCTAGAGGGTCTCGTGCACCTCGTCGGCCCAGACCGTGAAACGCTGCAAGGTATTGGGGCCAAAGGTGCTGACCAGCGCCACATCGCAGGCGTCGCGTCCGCGCGCCATCAGCACCCGTCCTATGCGCGGCGTGTTGTTGCGCGCATCGAAGGTATACCAGCGGTTGCCCAGATAGGCCTCAAACCAGCCGGCAAAGTCCATAGGCCCCGGCACGGCCGGGATGCGGATGTCGCCCAGGTAGCCGGTGCAGTAGCGCGCCGGTATGTTCATGCAGCGGCAAAAGGCGATGGCCAGATGCGCGTAGTCGCGGCACACGCCGACCTTCTCCTGAAAGCCCTCCCAGGCGCTGCGGGTGCGCCGCGCATGTTCGTAGCCAAACGTGATGTGCTGGTGTACAAAGTCGCAAATCGCCTGCACCCGGCCCCAGCCGGTCGGGCCGTGGCCGAACAGCGCCCAGGCGGCATCCGACAACTGGTCGGTTTCGCAATAGCGGCTGCCCAGCAAATAGACCAGGGTCGCTTCTGGCAATTGCTCCACCGGGTGTTGCTCCGCGTCCCAGGCCACGTCGTCGGCACGGCCGGAGTCGCGCAGCAGCGCCGTGCTGCTCAAAATGAACAGGCCTTGCGGCGCCACCAGACGGCTGCACCAGTTGCCAAACAGGTCGCGATAGGCCATGACCGGCACGGCGGGGCTGGTGAGGAGGCGGTCGGGGTAGAGCAGATCGGCCGAGCGCGAGTAATGCACATTGAGCGCCAGGATCATGGGCGTGGGCTGTGGGCACAGGTATTCCATCTCAAAACCCACACGCAGGTTCAAGTCACCGGGCAAGCCGTTGGTCGCTGGAGGGTGAAGGTGCATGGAATTCCTGAGAAAAGCGGTTGGATTCATGCATTGTTGATCACATTCGCCCATGCATCACAGGGGTGCATCAAGCGGGCGCTCAGAGCAGGCCGATGTCCTTTGGCCGGGCGCCTGGAAACACGCGATCGAGCTGGCTGGATGACAAGCCAAACTGGCGTTGAAACAGGCCGCCCAGCACGGCGCGGTATTCGTTGAGCACCGGGAAATCGCGGTCCTGAAACAGGGTGCTCTTTTGCACCGCCAGCTGTTCACCGGCAATGCGCCCGCCGCGCACCGCGCCGCCCAGCACCCACATCACGCTGCCGTGGCCATGGTCGGTGCCGCGGTTGCCGTTTTGCCGGAAGGTGCGGCCAAATTCGCTCATGACCACCACCGTGGTGTTCTTCCAGGCGCTGCCCATTTCCTGCGGTAGGGCGGCCAGGCCGCGACCGAGTTCGTCCAAACGGCTGGCCAGATAGCCGGTTGCAGCACCCTGGCCCACATGGGTGTCCCAGCCACCGACATCGACAAAGCACAGGCCGTAGCTGTCCTTCATCAGCTTGCCTATGCGCCGAGCTTCCAGCTCAAAACCCTTGGCGCTGATGGCGTTGCGGCTGGAGGCGTCCATCTCGGTCGCCATCTCGCGCATGATGTCATTGCGCACGGCAAAGCCCCGCTGCACCGGCTCGGCCAGCTTGGTTCCCTGGTACATGGAGGCAATGATGTCGCTCTGGCGCGCGTCCACCGCCGGTTTGGCCAGGGATTTCAGTGCCATGTTCGCCACCTTGGCCTGCCCCTGGAAGATACTGGACAACTGGTCGGTAAAGGCCATGGAACTGCTGCCTGCGACCACGCTGGCGAGGCGGTTCAAAAAGCCGGACTGGTAGTCGCGGTGGCCGTCCAGCGGTTGGCCGAGTTCTATGCTGTCCTGGGTTTCAAAGTGGCTGCGCGACAGGTCGTCGGTGCCGCAAAAGGGCACAAAGGCCAGCTCGCCGTTTTGGTACAAGGGATATAGGCTGTCGCGCAGCGCCGGGTGCAGGCCCCAGTCGGTGTTCAGTGCCAGGGCAGAGGCCAGATCGGCCGAGGGCTTGGCCAGCGCGATGTCTGGGCGCGCCTCGTAATAAAACGGGCTGGAGACGGGCACCAGCAGGCTGGCCGCGTCATAGCCGCCGCGCAAAAACACCACCAGCAGGCGCGAGGTGGCGGGCGCTGCCGCCCACAGGTGCGCCGGGCCGCAGGCCATCGGCAGCATCAGACTCGAAGCGAGAAGTTGGCGACGCTGCATGGTGGATTCCGACAAGCTTTGGGGCGGCGCTGCGGGTTCAGCGAAACATCATTTCGGGCGCGGACAGCAAAAAGCTGTTCCATTCCTGGGGCGATGCGGCCTGGTCCAAGGCCTTTGCGGTGGCCGGTGCCAGTGTTTTGGCGATGGACTGGTAGTACAACGCATTGGCTAGTTGAGGAAAGGCAGTGCGTTCCTGCGGCTGCGGCCCGTCGGTCTTGAACAGGCCGGCACTGCCCGAACCAATGGCCCGGGCAATTTCGAAGCGGGTGGCCATCTGGCCCGGGCTGTCCCAGGCGCTGCCCGGCAGCGGGTAGCCGTCGGGGGTGACGCGGCCGTACAGCGGCTCGCCCATGCGGTTCAGCCAATTCAGCATCGGCCCGACATTGAGCACTGGCTTTTGGTCATAGGCCAGGCGCACGGCCGAGACCACATAGCGCATCGGATCCTTGAACTTGCTTCCTGCTGCAGCGGCAAATTCGGGAGACTTGAATAGCAGCTCCAGCGTGGCAGCGATATCGCCCTGGCTGCTCTCAAAGCGCTGCGCCATGCGCTGCACCAGGGCGACCGGTGGATCGTCATCCAGCCAGAAAAGAGCGAGCTTGCGGCTGATAAAACGGGCCGTGGCCGGATGCGTGGCCAGTCGGTCCAGCGCCTCGTTGAGCTCATCCAGCCCTCTGCTCTTGATCGGCTGGCCCAGCAGTTGTTTGTCGCCAAAGTCGTGTCGGGCCGGGTTGAACTCGAACAGGCCGTGGCGCACATAATAGGCCTGCAATTCCTTTTTCTGCCCCGGCTTGCCATTCTGGTTGATGCCGACACCGGTGAGCACCCGCGCCAGTTCCTGCACATCGTGCTGGCTGTAGCCACCGTCCACGCCCAGGGTGTGCAGCTCCATCAGTTCGCGGGCATAGTTTTCGTTGAGATGACCGGCGGCGTTCTGCTCGTTGTCCAGATAGCGCAGCATGGCCGGGTGGGTGGCCACCGCCCCCAGCAGATCGCGGAAATGCCCCAGGGCATGGGCGCGAATGGCGTGCTCTTCGTAATCGCCCAGCATGGCGCGCAGATTGCCCTTGCCCTGGTGCACGCTGAAGTGGTTCATCCAGAACCAGTTCATCTGTTCCTGCACCTGGTTCGGGGAATACAGGGCGCGCAGCAGGTGGCGGGTGGCGGCCTCGCGCTGCAGGCGGTTGAGTTCCTGCTGATAGGCCTGACGGGCGACCTTCTTGTCCTCGTCGATCGCAATCGCATCGGCGTCACGGCGCCTTTGCTCCAACTGCTGCACCAGCTCGACCAGCGGTGTTTTGCTGATCGTCATGGCGTCGATCTGGCTCTGCTGTTCGTCTGGCAGCGGCAGCGCGTCCGGGTGCAACTGCGTCTGCAGAAACTGTGGCCAACCCTGTTGCTGGAGCTGGGCCATGGCGCTGCTGCTGGCACCCCAGCTCAGGCGGTTGAGCAGCGGGTAGGGGTCGCCGGCTAAGGGGCCCGGTGCTTGGGGCGCCGCGCAGCCGCCCAGCAGCAGGGCCAGGCCGATTGCGGCCATCCGGTACAGGCATTTGCTGCGAGCGTTCATTTGTGCACCATAGCAGTTAAATGCGCTCAGAACTGATCAGTCTGGTGTGACCTCGTCCGCCTCGGGCAACTGGATCATGCCGGTGTGGTAGTTGTAGCGGTAGACCTCGCCATGGCGTCCCCACTCGATGGCCACATTGAGCACGCGTTCGGCCTCTTCCTTGTCCAGGCTGTCGCGCAACAGGGCCAGGAAATGCTCTTCCTTGAGCTCGCCCGAGGGATCTTGCAACAGGCTGTGCTGGATGTGGGCCGCCAGCGGCACGCGCTTGAGCAGTTGCTTGGCAAACAGGGCCTGGCGCTCATCGTATTCGGCGGCCACATACTGCTTGCCCAGATCGGTGACGGCCATATCGCCGCCCTCGAGTAGCACAAATTCCAGCAAGGCCAGGGCCTCGGCGGCGGGCAACAGTTCCTCGTCGGTGAGCTCGGTTTCTTCGCCCAGTTGCGGCAGGTCGGCATGTCCCAGAAACGGGTCGTCCATGAGCCGCTCCAGCAGGCCTTCCATGAGACCAATATCGGCCTCGGGCAGGCGTTCGTCCAGGCGCAGCGGCTCCACGGTCTTGCCGGTGCGCACGCGACCGGCCGTCATCACGGCATAAATCTCGTCCACCAGCATGCGCACCTCCGGGCTGTCGGCATCGCGCGGACGCGGCAGGTCGACCCGCATCTCGTAGCGCACGCGGCCCGGGTCGCTGGCAAATATCAGCACGCGGTCGGCCATCATGATGGCCTCCTGGATGTTGTGCGACACCACCAGAATCGCCTTGGTGGAGATTTGTTCTTCCTCCCACAGTTCCAGAATGTCGTCGCGCAGGCGCTCGCCGGTCAGCACGTCCAAGGCTGAGAAGGCCTCGTCCATCAGCAGCACATCGGGGTCCACCACCAGGGCGCGGGCAATGCCCACCCGCTGGCGCATGCCGCCGGAAAGCTCGCGCGGCAGGGCACCCTCGAAACCCGAAAGGCCAATCATGTCAATGACCTTCTCGGCGCGCTTTTCGCGCTCGGCCGCGGGCACGCCGCGCGCCTCCAGACCAATCTCCACATTCTGCTGCACCGTCAGCCAGGGAAACAGCGCAAACGACTGGAACACCATGCTGATGCCTCGCGCCGGTCCGTACAGGGGTTGGCCGCGGTACAGCACGTCGCCACCGTCGGCCATGACCAGGCCGGCCATGATGCGCAAAAGCGTGGATTTGCCGGAGCCGGATTGACCCAGCAGGGCCACAATTTCGCGCTCGCGCAGGGTGAAGTCGACGTTGTCCAGCACGACGCGCGGTGCGCCATCGGCCGAGCTGAAGGACTTGACGACCCCCTTGAGACTCACAATGGTCTGGTTCATGGCTAGGTCCTTAGAAATGCATGCGGTCTTCGGCCATGCGGTAGAGCCGGCGCCAGACAAAATGGTTGAGCGTCATCACATACACGCACATCACGCCTATGCCTAGCGCAATGCGCGGGAAGTCGCCGCTGGCGGTCATCTCAGCGATGTAGCTGCCAATGCCGTGGGCCTGCACCGTGGTGTCGCCCCAGCTCACATATTCCGACACGATGCTGGCATTCCAGGAGCCGCCGCTGGCGGTGATGGCGCCGGTGACAAAACTGGGGAACACCGCCGGCAGCAGGTAACGGCGCCAGCGCAGCGAGCCGCGCAGTCCGATATTGCGAGCAGCAAAACGCAGCTCGGTGGGGATGGTGGATGCGCCGGCAATCACATTGAACAGCAAATACCATTGGGTGCCGAAGATCATCAAGGGCGACAGCCAGATGTCGGGTGTCAGATGGAAATGCACGATGCCCAGCACAAACACCGGGAACATCAGATTGGCCGGAAAGGCCGCCAGGAACTGCGCCACGGCCTGTACCCTGGCCGCGATCTTGGGGTTCATGCCAATCCAGATGCCCACCGGTACCCAGATCAGGGCGGCCATCAGAATCAGCAGCATGACGCGCACCAAGGTGTAAAAGCCCAGCACAAACACGTGAGCAACCTCGGACAAACCGACCTCCGACAGGATGAACTCACCCAGGCGCCATGTGGCAAACAGAATCAGTGCGGCCAGCGCCGCATCCCAGGCCCGCACCAGGTTTTGCGAAGGCTCCAGCGCACGCGCCTTGATCGAGGTGCCATCGTGGTGTCGCCTAAACCAGCCGAAGCTGCGGTTCAGCAAGCCGGCAGCGCCGTCGCCCAGGGTTTGCAGGCGCTCGGTGCGGCGCAGCCAGGTCAGCAGCCAGGAGCTCTGTTCCTGCCCACCACCGATTTCTTCAAAGCGGAACTTGTCGGCCCAGGCCAGCAGGGGGCGGAAGAACAGCTGGTCGTACAACAAAATGCCAAATAACATGGCGCCTACGGCCAGACCGATGGCGCTGAGGTCCTTGGCTTCAATGGCCACGGCAATGTAGGAGCCAATGCCGGGCAGCTTGATGTTCTGGTTCGATACCGAGATGGCCTCGGAGGCGACCACGAAGAACCAACCACCCGACATGGACATCATCATGTTCCACAGCAGCGCCGGCATGGCAAACGGCATGTCCAGCCGCCAGAAACGCTGCCAGCCGGACAACTGGAATACGCGCGAGGCCTCGGCTAGTTCGGCCGGCACATTGCGGAAGGACTGGTACAGGCTAAAGGCCATGTTCCAGGCCTGCGAGGTGAAGATGGCAAAGATGGCGGCGCACTCGACGCCAAACAGGCTGCCCGGGAACAGGGCGATAAAGCCGGTCACGGTGATCGACAGAAAGCCCAGAATCGGAATCGACTGCAGGATGTCGAGCATGGGCACCAGGAACTTCTCGGCGGCCCGGTATTTGCTGGCCAGCACCGCAAAGCTCACGCTGAATATCAGCGACGCGATCAGCGCCATGAACATGCGCAAGGTGGTGCGCAGCAGGTAATAGGGCAGGTAGCTCATGTCCAGCGAGATGGGTAGCTCGGTGCCAATCTGGTAGGGCGTCGCCATCTGGCGTGCGCCAAAGGCCATCACCACGATGACGGCCAGCACCAGGGGCAGCAAGGCCCAGTCCCAGCGATTGCCGCCGGCTTCCACGACCTGACGCGGAAAGAATGTTTTCTGGCTAGGCATGGTGATGAGAGTATTCCTGCGTCAAGAGGCGTAATTATCCACCATGCAGCGTGACATTTTCGTGACACTGAAATGGCGACTGCGGCGATGGTGTAAAACCCTGGCGATTCTGAGGGCGGCAGGTGGGTCCGTAAGAATTGACCAGTACCATAGGCCACCCCCAAAACAGGAAAATTCAGTGACAGCAGCTTGCACCCATGGAATAGATATAGGTTTCGCCTCGTTGGATTATTTACAGATCAGTTTTCTGGGAGTGGTGCAGGGCATCTCCGAGCTGCTGCCGATCTCCTCCACCGCCCATATGCGCATCATGCCGGCCCTGCTGGGCTGGACCGACCCGGGTTCGGCGTTCTCGGCCATCATGCAACTGGCCGCCTTGGCTGCGGTGTTGTCCTACTTTGCCAAGGATGTGCGGGAGCTGCTCCTTGGTACGCAGATCGCCCTGAAGCGCAAGGATTACCAGGCACCGGCCTTTCGCATGGCGGTCGGCATTATTCTGGCCACCATTCCCATCGGCATCGTTGGCATTCTGTTGTCGCCGATTCTCAATGCCTGTGGCTCGCCGCTGCGCGGCCTGAATGTAATTGCCATCGCCTGCATCGTGATGGCCGTGTTGCTGGCCATTTCCGAGCGCACCTGCAGCCATGCAAGGCCTATGGAAAGCATGCGTCTGCGCGATGCCGTGCTGGTCGGCCTGGCCCAGGTAGGCGCCCTAATACCCGGCGTGTCGCGCTCGGGCTCCACCCTAACCGGCGCCCTGTTCCTGAACTTCAAGCGGGAAGAAGCGGCGCGCTTCTCCTTCCTGCTGGGCTTACCCGCCATCGCGCTGGCCGGGCTCAAGGAAATTTGGGTGCTGTGGCATGCGCACATTCCGCTAGAGGCTTGGCAACATCTGGCGGTCGGGCTGCTGGTGGGCAGCGTGTCGGCCTTTGTTGCCATCTGGGCCTTGATGAAATTCCTGGAGAAATTTTCGACCTGGCTGTTTGTGGCCTACCGCGCGCTGCTGGGCTGCTTTTTGCTGCTGGCGCTGAATCAGGGCTGGCTGGCCTAAACCAATAAAGCACAGTCTAAGATCGGGGGCTATGCACACCGAATCCACCACGCCCGCACCCGAGGCGCCGTCGCGGCTCCATCAGCTCCAACTCTGGTACGCCTACTATGCGCGACTGCTGGGCCTGCAGGGCAAGGGCGGCCTGCTGATTGCCGCCGTGATCGGTCTGCTGTGGATCAACTCCGGCATCTACAAGGTGCAGCCCGATGAGCAGGGCGTAGTGCTGCGCTTTGGCAAGTTCCAGGAGACGGTGGATGCCGGACTGCACTATCACTGGCCGTATCCGGTGGAGGCCGTGCTCTTGCCCAAGGTGACGCAGGTAAACCAGCTGCAGCTGGGTGTGGCACGCTCCGGCAGCGGCGCCACGGTGTCCAGCGAAGATTCGCATGAGCGCCAGATGCTGACCGGCGATGAGAACATCGTCGAGGCCGAGTGCGCCGTGTTCTGGAAGATCAAGGACGCCAAGCAGTTTTTGTTCCGGGTAAAAAATCCGGAAGTGTCGGTGCGCATCACGGCCGAAAGCGCGCTGCGTGAGGTGATTGGACGCACGCCGATCCAGGCCGCCATGTCCGACAAGCGCCAGCAGATTGCCGACCAGACGCGCGAGCTGATGCAGGCCCTCTTGGACAAGGAAAACGCCGGCATTCTGGTGTTGCAGGTGCAACTGCAGCGGGTCGATCCACCGGCCGCCGTGATCGATGCCTTCAACGATGTGCAGCGCGCCCGGGCCGACCAGGAGCGTGCTCGCAACGAGGCTGACTCTTATGCCAACGACATGTTGCCGCGTGCCCGTGGCGAGGCCTCCAAGATCACCCAGGAGGCCGAGGCCTACAAGGAGCAGGCGGTCAAGCTGGCCGAGGGCGATGCCAAGGGCTTTATGTCGGTTTACAACAGCTATGTGAAGTCCAAGGACGTCACCTCCTGGCGCCTCTACATGGAAAGCACGGACGAGCTGTTGCGCAAGGCATCCAAGGTGGTGGTGGACACCACCGGCAAGGGCGCCTCCGCTGTCATGCCTTACATGAACCTGGGCGACAAGGCCCTGCCTAAGGAGGCTGCTAAATGACGCGCCCTGTGTTGAAGCGCCCTGTGTTGTGGGCGTCTGTGGGCGCCGTGGCCGTGCTGTGGCTGCTGTCCATCACCAGCTATGTGGTGTCGGAGACCGAGCAGGCGCTGATCATTCGCCTGGGTGCACCGGCCGGGCTGGTCAGCACGCCGGGACTGAATTTCAAGGCGCCGTTGATCGACTCGGTGGTGCTGTACGACAGCCGCCAGCTGCTGCTGGAGCCGCCCCTGGAGCAGGTAATTTTGGGCGACCAAAAGCGCATCGAGGTGCAGACCTATGCGCGCTACCGCATTGCCGACCCGTTGCGCTTTTACCAGTCGCTGCGCACGCCAGACCAGGCCAATGCCCAGCTCGGCCAGTTGGTCAGCTCCTCCTTGCGCCGGGAACTCGGCCAGGTCAATCTGCCGGCGCTGTTGTCGCCGGAGCGTACAAAAATTGTGGCAAGGGTCGAGGCCGAGGTGCAGGCCAAGGCCAGATCGCTGGGCGTGGAAGTCTCGGAGGTGCGCTTTCGCAAGGCCGACCTGCCGCTGGAAACCAGCCAGGCGATTTACGAGCGCATGAAGTCTGAGCGCCAGCGCGAGGCCAAGGAGCTGCGCGCCCAGGGTGCCGAATGGGCGCAGCAAATTCAGTCCAAGGCCGACAAGGAAAAGTCCGCCATCCTCTCAGAAGCCCAGCGCACGGCCAAGATCAGCCGCGGTCAGGCCGATGCCCAGGCGAATCAGATCCTGTCCGACGCCTTTGGCCGCGATCCGCAGTTCTATCGCCTGTACCGCTCGCTGCAAACCTATAGACAGGCCTTGGCAGACAGCGCGCCTACCCTGTTCCTGTCGCCCGACACCGAGTTCCTGCGCGACCTGAAGACCGGGCCTGCGGGTGCTGGTCGCAAATAGCATGTGCGGTGAATGCGCGGGTTTCGCAGTAGTCCGGGGTCGTGATGGAAGTTGACGCCTCGATTTGGTCCATGAATGTGGCGCTGGGCGTGCTGCTGGTGGACATTCTGCTCAGCGGCGACAACGCCATCGTCATCGCGCTGGTGTGCCGTTCCCTGTCGCCAGCGCATCGTACCAAGGCCTTGTGGCTGGGCGTGCTGGGTGCCTTTGGCGCGCGCCTGGTGCTGACCACGGTGGCCAGCATGGCCATGAATCTGCCGCTGATCAAGCTGATTGGCGGCCTGCTGCTGCTGAAAATTTCCATCGACCTGATCGTGGACAACGCCGCTCAGGATGGGCTGCCGATTGATCCGGAGGGCTCCACGGCAGAAGATATTTTTGCCGCTGCACGCACCATCATCCTGGCCGACATTGTGATGAGCCTGGACAATGTGGTGGCTCTGTCCGCCGTCACCCAGAACAATTTCCAGATGCTGATCGCCGGGCTGTTGCTGAGCATTCCCATCTTGATGTTTGGCAGCCTGTATATCGCGCGCTTGCTGGATGTGTTCCCGTATCTGCTGTGGGTGGGGGGCGCGATTCTGGGGGGCGTCTCCGGCGCGCTCATCATTGACGACCCCATCTTCGGCGGCGCCAGCGCCTCGTCCCTGGCCAACCTGGTGGTGCCGGTGATCTCCGCTGGCTTTGTGCTGCAAATGAGCCGCGTGATGGGTGAGAACGCAGCCAGCCTGAGGATGCTGGAAAAGCCGCGCCCGCTCTGGGACATTCTCTGGAACGGCGGCGCCTCGCCCGTCGCCAAGCAGCTAGCCCCTGCCGAGAAAACTGTTGCGCCTGCGCAGGTCGATGCAAAGCTGGTAGCGCCTATGCCGTCAGCACCGCCGCCGCAGCTTGCTCAGCCTTCTGCCGCTGCGGTGCTGGCTGTCAAGCCCGTGCGTCCAGCGGGCACGCCCGCGGCCGGTGGTGAGCACCGGGTGCTGATCGCCCTGGGCCTGTTCATGATGCTCAGCGGCGGCATTCTGTACTATATGCTCAATGCCTACGAGCCGCCGGTGCCGGAACGCTTCATCACTTATGCTTGCAAGGCACCGGCCATGTCGATCAGCTTCAGACCCAGCGCCAGGGAAATCCGCTTTGCCACGCCCAAGGGCGCGGTGCTGACCACGGTGATCGACGACCGCATTGTCTGGGACGACTACCGGGACGCCGGGATTAAGCTGGGCAGCGCGCCGCCGGTGAAAATTATTTCTGCCGATGTGGCCATGATGGTGGTCAACGGCGGCATGTTCGACAACGCCTCCTGCCCGGCAGTGTCACAAAGATAGGCATTCCGGCCGGCCGCTGTGGCCTGCGATGAGCCCATTGGCACAGCGGTTGCTTGTTTCGTGGCTTTGTGCGGCCCAGTACATAAGACATCCAATCGTACTTTTCAGCTTAACCTGTACTGTCTTGCCACCAGATAAAAGAGCTTCTAGACCCATGCTGCCAAGCCATTTGCCGATCGCCAACAAATTACTTGCCTCCCTGCCCCGATCGGAATACCAACGCCTACTGCCGCAGCTTGAAATGGTCCAACTGACCGAGGGGGAGGTCTTGTGTGAGGCCGGAACGCTGATGCGCTACGTCTATTTCCCCTGCACCGCCCTGCTGTCTTTGTTGACGCGGGTGGACGAGGTCGAGGTTTTTGCGGTGGCACTGGTGGGCCGCGAAGGTGTGAGCAGCGTGGCCTGTGCTCTGGGATCGCAAACCTCGCCGTTTCGCACTCTGGTGCAAAGCCCAGGCACGGCCATGCGCATGAAGGCCCGGGTGTTCACCGCGGAATTCCGCGCAACGGCAGCGCTGCGCGAGGTGGTGCTGGCCTATGTGTTGCAACTGACTCTGCAGATTTCCCAGACTGCCGCCTGCAACCGTTTCCACGTGATTGAAGAGCGCCTGGCGCGCTGGCTGCTGATGACGCGCGACCGCCTGTCTTCGGACCATTTTCATATGACGCATGAAATGCTGGGCAATCTGCTGGGTGTACGCCGAGTGGGGGTGACCCATGCCGCCCATGCGCTCAAGCAGCGGCACCTGATCGACTACAGCCGCGGCGCCATCGATATCGTGGATGGCATAGGCCTTCAGGCCGCTGCCTGCAGTTGCTACCGCATGGTGGAAGGTCGGCACGGAAAGGCCTGAGCGGCCAAGCCTGGTGGCCGCTTCACTGTCGCACAGTAAGATGTTGCTATGCCCACCAGCCCCCTACCACGACAAAACCACCTGCTGGCTGCACTTCCCGCCGCTGAATTCAACCGACTGGAGGGAGATCTGGAACGGGTACGGCTTTCTTTGGGCGAGGTGTTGTATGAATCCGGGTGCAAGTTAAGCCATGTGTACTTCCCCACCAGCGCGATTGTGTCCCTGCTTTACGTGCTGGAAGACGGTGGTATGGCCGAGGTGGCCATCATCGGCAACGAGGGCATGCTGGGTATTTTCATGTTCATGGGCGGTGAAACCACGCCCAGCCGTGCCGTGGTTCAAAGTGCCGGCTGGGGCTATCGGCTCAAGGCCGAGCGCATGAACACCGAGTTCAAACGTGCCGGGCCCTTGATGCGCCTGCTGCTGCGCTACACCCAGGCACTCATCAGCCAGATCACGCAGACCGCCGTCTGCAACCGCCACCATTCGATCGATCAGCAGCTCTGTCGCTGGCTCTTGCTCAGCATGGACCGACTTTCATCCGATACGCTCTCTATGACGCAGGACCTGATTGCCAATATGCTGGGCGTGCGCCGCGAGGGTGTGGCCGAAGCGGCCGCCAAGCTGCAGCGGGCCGGATTGATACGCTATAGCCGCGGGCGGATCACGGTGCTGGATCGCCCCGGCTTGGAGCAGCGGGTGTGCGAATGCTATGCCGTCGTGAAGCGGGAGTTTGATTGGCTGTTGTCTGACATTCCTCCGGGCGACCCGAAGCATGTGCTGGGCCCGTCGATGCCGGATTAGCGCAGGCCCGTAAACCCTCGGCCAGCGTGCGTGCGGCCTGGCTGCGGCTGGCGGCGTAGCTCTCCAGTTTGAGCAAGGCGTCCTTGGATGGCACCGGTGTGGCCGGGCGTACCGCTGCCAGTTCCTCAAAGCTGTGGCGGTAGGATGCAGCAATTTCCTGTTCCAGCGCGCCTGTGCCCTGGTCAAAGGACAGGGCGGCTCGGTCGTCGGCGCGCAGCAGCGTATCCCAGCGTGCGCTGCGTGCCTGTTCCTCTGCATCAAAACGTTGGATGGCGGCGCGCGCCCGCAGCTCCTCCTGGTAGCGGTAAAGCGGCGGCGAGATGCTGGCCATCAGGGCCAGCAGGCCGATGATGGAAACCGCGCCGGCCCAGGGTGCCTGCTCGCGCGCCAAAGGGCTGCCAGGCTTCCAGGGCCTGGCCAGCAGGCTGCCCAACAGGGCACCGGCCAGCAGGCCGCCGCCATGCGCGGCGTTGTCGATGGCCGGAATGAAAAAGCCCAGGCCCAGCATGACGGCCGAAAAGCCCACGGCCACGGTAAACAGCCAGCGGAATTCCGCTGGGTCGACCTGGCGCCGTTCGCGCCACAGGAACACGATCAGTGCGCCATACAGGCCGAAGATGGCGCCTGATGCGCCGCCAGTGATCTTTTCATTGCCCTGCACCGCCAGCGACAGCAGATTGCCCGCCGCCCCCGTGCCCAGGTACAGCAGGGCGTAGCGCCAGCGTCCCAGCAGGCGTTCGAGCAAGCGCCCCACGTCCCACAGGGCCCACATATTGAAGGCGATGTGGATGAAGCTGAAATGCACGAACACTGCAGACAGCAGGCGCCACCACTGCCCATCCTGCGTAGCCGGCCCGAAATTGGCGCCCCAGGCCAGCGGGTCGGCATGTGTGAGGCTCCAGGGCGAGAGGCTGAGGCGCGCCATCAGCAAAAACAGCAGAATGTTGAGCGCGATCAGCAGCACCGTCACCGGCACAGCGCGCGCCGGGCTGCGCATGAGTTGGTCCAGGCTGGGGACGGGTTCGGAGTAGGAGGGCATGGCTTGAGTCACTGCCTGCCAGTGTACGCAAGCTTTGCCCCTTCCCCTGTACGACCTGTCAGGCTAAACAATCAGCAGGGCGCGAAAGTCGTTGACGTTGGTGTGCGTTGGCCCGGTCACAAACAGGGCGTCCAGCGCGTCGAAGTAGCCGTAGGCATCGTTGCGGTCCAGATAGTCGGCAAGCTTCATGTTCTTCTCTGCAGCCTGTGCCAGCGTGTCGGGCGTGACAAAGGCACCGGCGTTGTCTTCCACGCCGTCAATGCCGTCGGTATCCGCTGCCAACGCATAGACACCGGCCTGACCTTGCAGTGCCTGGGCTAGACCCATGCAGAATTCGCCGGCGCGGCCACCGCGTCCCTTGGCTGCGCCCGCTTTGCGCGGGCGAATGGTGACCGTGGTCTCGCCGCCGCTCAGTATCACGCAGGGTTTCTGAAACGGCTGGCTCTTGAGTGCCACGGCGCGGGCCAGGGCTGCGTGGACCTTGCCCACCTCGCGCGATTCGCCCTCCATCTCGTCGCTCAGGATGTAGGCGGCGATTCCTGCGACGCGTGCGGCTTCGGCTGCTGCGTCCAGCGACTGTTGCGGCGTGGCAATCAAATGCACTTCGCTGTTCGCAAAAATGGTGTCACCTGGCTTGCGGCTTTCCAGTGCGCCGCTTTGCAGTTGCGCCATCACTACCTCGGGTACTTCAATCTGGTAGCGGCTCAAAATCGCCAGCGCATCGGCACAGCTGCTGGAATCGGGCACGGTGGGGCCGCTGGCAATCACGCTTGCCTCGTCGCCCGGCACATCGCTGATCAAGAGTGTGAGCACCCGCGCCGGAGCGCAGGCAGCTGCCAGGCGTCCGCCCTTGATGCGAGAGAGATGCTTGCGCACACAGTTCATCTCCACGATGCTGGCGCCGCTGTCCAGCAGGTCTTGGTTGACGCGCTGCTTGTCGGCAAGCGTCATTCCATCGGCGGGTAGCGTCAAGAGTGATGAGCCGCCGCCAGAGATCAGGCATAGCACCAGATCGTCATTGCTCAGGCCTTGGGGAAAAGCCATGATGCGCTCCGCCGCTGCTACACCTGCAGCATCCGGCACCGGGTGCGAGGATTCCAGAACCTCAATGCGCTGCGCCAACCCTTCAGGGCGGGGCGGCGTGTGGCCGTAGCGCGTCACCACCAGCCCGCTGAGCGGCGCATCCGCAGGCCACAGCGCTTCGACGGCATGGGCCATGGCACCGGCCGCCTTGCCCGCACCCACCACCACGGTACGGCCCTTGGGCGGCGCAGGCAAAAAGGCGCCCAAGGTATGCAGCGGCATGGCGCGGCGCACGGCTGCGGCATACAGCTGCTGCAGGAATTCAAGTGGGGCACTGACAGGGTCAGGCGCGGCAGAGGCGGTGTTGAGAGCGTGCATGGTCATGGCTGCAATTTAACGCACCAGGCAGGGCGACTTGGGGTTGAAGCTCCAGCCGGGTATCAGGTACTGCATGGCCATGCCATCGTTGCGCGCGCCCAGTCCCTCTTGCAGATACAACTGCTGCGCCTTTTCAACTTCCACCATATCCAGCTCCACGCCCAGTCCCGGTTGGGTGGGCACCATGATGCTGCCGTCCACAATCTGCAGCGGATTCTTGGTCAGGCGCTGGCCGTCCTGCCAGATCCAATGCGTGTCGATGGCCGTCACCTTGCCGGGCGCGGCAGCCGCCACATGGGTGAACATGGCCAGCGAAATGTCGAAGTGGTTGTTGCTGTGCGAGCCCCAGGTCAGCCCCCAGGTCTGGCAGGTTTGTGCCACGCGCACCGAACCCTGCATGGTCCAGAAGTGTGGGTCAGCCAGCGGGATGTCCACCGATTGCAGCGCCAGCGAATGGGCCAGCTCGCGCCAGTCGGTGGCCACCATGTTGGTGGCCGTCATCAGGCCGGTGGCGCGGCGGAATTCGGCCAGCACCTCGCGCCCGCTGAACACGCCCTCAGAACCGCAGGGGTCTTCGGCATAGGCCAGCACATCGCGCTGGTCGCGGCACAGGCGCACCGCGTCCTTGAGCAGCCAGCCGCCGTTCGGGTCCAGCGTGATGCGGGCCTTGGGAAAGCGCGTATGCAGGGCCTGTACCGCCTCAATCTCTTCCTCGCCGCGCAGCACGCCGCCCTTGAGCTTGAAGTCCTGAAAGCCATAGCGCGCATGGGCCGCCTCGGCCAGGCGCACTATCGATTCGGCGTCCATGGCCTTTTCGTGGCGCAGGCGCTTCCAGTCATCGGCCTGGTCCGGCTCGCTGGCATAAGGTAAATCGGTGGCGCTGCGGTCGCCGACATAAAACAAATAGCCCAGCACCGCCACCTTGGCGCGCTGCTGGCCTTCGCCCAACAGAGCGGCCACCGGCACATGGAGAAACTTTCCCAGCAAATCGAGCAGGGCGCTTTCCACAGCGGTGACGGCATGGATGGCAATGCGCAAATCGAATGTCTGCAGGCCACGGCCCTCGCTGTCGCGGGCAGCAAAGGCCTCGCGCATGCTGTTGAGCAGGGCGTTCCACTGTCCCAGCGGGCGGCCGATCAGCAGGGGGCGCGCGTCTTCCAGGGTCTGGCGGATTTTTTCGCCGCCCGGCACTTCACCGACGCCGGTGTTGCCACTGCTGTCGGTCAGCAGAACGAGATTGCGGGTGAAAAAGGGTGCATGGGCGCCGCTCAGGTTGAGCAGCATGCCGTCGCGCCCGGCCACCGGGATGACGCGCATGGCGCTGATGGTGGGCGTGGCACCAACGGCCATCGGGAAAGTGGGGGAGGCTGAGGAAGTGGACTCGGGCATGGACTGTCTCCTGCTGTGGCGCTCCTTGAATCGCTCAAGGGCGCTGTTAAAAGTCAGTCATCATACAACTAGATGGCTTCGGCTTGGGACTTTTTCAGCCGGTCCTTGCTATTCGAGAGGTGGGTGCGCATGGCGGCGCGGGCGGCATCGCTGTCCTGGTTGCGGATGGCGCTGAAGATGCTTTCATGTTCGCCGTGCACGCGCTTCAGATAGGCAAGCCGACCCTCGGGTGCGCTGCTGGGCGTGTTCACTCTGGCGCGCGGAATGATCATGGTGCCCAGGTAATTCATCAGGTCGGCAAAGTGGCGGTTGCCGGTGGCGCGGGCCACCTCCATGTGGAACTGGAAGTCCGAAGGCAGGGCGTCGGAGTTGTCTTCGACCGCGGCGGCAAAGGCATCCAGCATGTCCTGCATAGACTGCAGGTTTTGTTCGGTGCGGCGCTGCGCGGCCAGGCCCGCGGCCTCGGTTTCCAGGCTGATGCGCAGCTCCAGCAGGGCTATGACATCGGCCACCGTGGCGAAATCGACGTCGGTAATCTTGAAGTTCCCGCTGTCCTGCGCAGGCGCCAACGCAAAGGTGCCCACGCCATGGCGCGTCTCCACCAGGCGATTCGCCTGCAACCTGGAAATGGCCTCGCGCACCACGGTGCGGCTGACATCAAAGCGGGCCACGATCTCGGATTCGGTGGGCAACTTATCGCCGGGTTTGATCGCACCGTCGCGGATGCTGGTGGCAAGGCTTTCCATGACTTCATTGACCAGGCCACGGGCGCGGCGCGGGCGCGCCATCGACGGATCGACCGGCGCACCGTTCGACATCGAACTAGGGGTTTGTACTAGGTCCATTGAAAAGTCCTTGACTTGGCTGCTGCGGTTCTCGACACTAACACATCAGACAACATACAACAGGCAAGATTTTTGAGCATATGACCACCAAAGTACACCACACTTTGCTCCTGACCGGTGCGGCCGGCGGCGTTGGAACCGCATTGCGTGAGCGCCTCAAGGCCAATTGCACGGTCTTGCGCCTGTCCGATCGCGTGGATTTCGGTCCGGCACTGGACGGTGAGGAAATGGCGCTGGCTGATTTATCGGATGCCTCCGCCGTGTCCAACGCAGTGCAGGGTTGCCAGGCCATTGTTCATCTGGGCGGCGTCTCCACCGAAGGGGCTTTCGATCCGATTTTGCAGGGCAATATCGTTGGCGTCTACAACCTGTATGAGGCGGCGCGTATCCATGGCGTGAAGCGCGTGGTTTTTGCCAGCTCCAATCACGTGACCGGTTTCTACCGCCAGTGCGAGACCATCACGCCGGCGCATCCGCCGCGCCCCGACAGTCTGTATGGCGTGAGCAAGGCCTTCGGTGAAGATCTGTCGCGCATGTATTTTGATCGCTACGGCATAGAGACCGCCTGCGTGCGCATTGGCTCCGCCTTTGCCGAGCCGCGCGACCGTCGCATGCTGGCTAGCTGGCTGAGCTTTGACGATCTGCACCGCCTGATCACCGCCTGTCTGACCACGCCGGTGCTGGGCCACAGCATCATCTTCGGCATGTCTGACAACGCCGTGTCCTGGTACGACAACGCCAGCGTGCGCCATGTGGGCTATGTGCCGCAGGACAGCTCAGACGGTTTTCGTGAAGCGATTTACGCGCGTACACCCGAGCCGGATGCGAGCGACCCTACGGTGCAATACCAGGGCGGCACGTTTCTGATGGCCGGCATTCCCATGACCGCGCACCGCAAATAGGCCCATGTCTGCTGCGACTCTCCTCAGTGCCGAACTGCTGCTTGGCGCACGCAACAGTACCGGCGAAAGCCCGGTCTGGCACGCGGGTGAACAGGCGCTCTACTGGGTGGACATACCCGAAAAGACGCTGCACCGCTACCAGTCGCAAACCGGTAGGCACCACCGCTGGTTGGCCCCCGAGATGCTGGCCTGCATGGTGCGCGGCGCGGCTGGTCAATGGATCGCAGGCACCGAGAGCGGCATGTTTGCGCTGGATACCAGCAGCGACGAATCGCTGGGTTTTGTGCGCCTTGCCACGGTGAACCACGCCATGACCGGCATGCGCTTCAACGACGGCCGCTGCGACCGCCAGGGCCGCTTTCTGGCCGGCACCATGTTGATGGACATGGCAGCGGCGAAAGCCGTCGGCAACATTTACCAGTTGCAGCAGGGTGGCGCCTTGCGCGAACTGTTGAGCGGCTTCACCACACCCAACGGCATGGCTTTTAGCCCCGATGGACGCACGATGTACTTGTCGGACTCGCATCCCTCGGTCCGCAAGGTCTGGGCCTATGACTATGACTGCGCGGTGGGAGTTCCTTCCAATCCACGCGACTTTATAGATATGAGCGGTTTTGCCGGCAGGCCCGACGGTGCCGCCATGGATACCGATGGCTGCTACTGGATTTGTGGCAACGATGCGGGTCTGGTGCACCGCTACACGCCACAAGGCGTACTGGATATGTCGATCCAACTGCCGGTAGCCAAGCCCGCCATGTGCGCCTTTGGCGGAGCCGATTTGCGTACCCTGTTCGTCACCTCCATCCGTCCTGCGGGCAGCTTGCCGCAAGCGCTTGACGGTGGCCTGTTTGCCATCCATTTGCCGTGCGTTCAGGGCCTGCCAGAGCCGGTCTGCGCCACATATTAGTTTTTTAGTTTCCCAACCGTTCCACTGTTTCCATTTACACAAGAGGAGAAATCATGCGCTTCCCATTCAAGCTTTTGAGCACCCAGATCGCGATTGCCGTGTTGGCACTGTCGGCCACCACCGGTATGGCGCGGACCTTCCGCTCCGCCGATGTCCACAACAAGGACTTCCCCACCAATATGGCGGTGAAGCACATGGGCGAGGAGCTCAACAAGGCAACTGATGGCAAGGACACTGTCAAGGTCTTTGGTGACAGCGCACTGGGCTCCGAAAAAGACACGGTTGAACAGGTGAAGATCGGCGCGCTGGACATGGTGCGTGTCAATACCTCGGCGTTCCACGGCATCGTGCCGGAGTCGATGATTCCCGCGCTGCCCTTCCTGTTTCGCGACATTGAGCATTTCCGCAAGACCATTTACGGACCGCAGGGCGAAAAGATTCTGGCCGCCTTTGATAAGGCCGGATTCATTGGACTGGCACTCTACGAAAGTGGCGCGCGTTCCATTTACGCCCACAAACCGATCAAGTCTCTGGCCGACACCAAGGGCATGAAAATTCGTGTGCAGCCCTCCGACCTATGGGTCAGCACCATGAGCGCCATGGGCGCATCGGCCACGCCCATGCCCTACGCCGAGGTCTATACCGGACTGAAGACCGGTCTTTTGGACGCCGCCGAAAACAACTATCCATCCTATGAAGAGGCCAAGCATTACGAGTCGGCACCCGTCTATTCCGAGACCATGCATTCCATGGCACCCGAAGTTTTGGTGTTCTCCAAGAAAATTTGGGAAACCTTGACACCCCAAGAGCAAAGCGCTCTGCGCAAGGCGGCAAAAGCCTCCGTGCCTTATTACGTGACGCTGTGGGAAGCCAAAGAGAAGGAAGCCAAGGCCGCAGTCATCAAGGGTGGCGCCAAGATCGTAGAGGCCAAGGACATTGACCGCAAGAGTTTTGTCGAAGTGGAACGCCCGGTGTGGGACAAGTTTGCCAACACGCCCGAGCTCAAGGCCCTGGTGCAGGAAATCGCCAACACCAAATAAGTTTTATGAACCCCCTAACCCGACTGAACCGTATCCTGTCGCGCTGGACCTTGTACCTGGCTTGCCTATGCCTGGCCGGCCTTCTGAGCGTGGTCATCTATGGCGTGGTGATGCGCTACGTGTTTAACGATGCACCCTCCTATGTGGAACAGGTGGCCCTGCTGCTGGTGGTGTCGGTGGCCATGTTCGGCGCCTCCGCTGGTGTGCGGGATGCCGGTCACATCGGGCTGGATTCGTTGGTCAAGGTGCTGCCTGCAAAGGTGCAATTCTGGTGCAAGTTGCTGGTCAACCTGCTGGTGATCGGCTTTGCCCTGGCCCTGCTGGCCGGTGGCACGCTGATGGCCATCTCCACCTATGCCAGCACCATCCCCACCTTGGGTCTGTCCGAGGCGTTTCGCTACCTTCCGGTGCTGATGTCGGGCGTGCTCATCATTCTCTTTTCCATTGAACATTTGCTGGCTCAGTTCTCCGGCACAAAGGTAGTCCCCTCATGGCACTGACCGTACTCTGTCTGGGCTTTGTTGCCTTTTTGCTGCTGGGCGTGCCCGTAGCATTTTCGATCGGCCTGGCCTGCCTGGCCACCTTTGCCGTGGAAGGCCTGCCGTTTGAGACCGCCATTCAGATGATGGTCTCTGGCATGAATGTATTTTCCTTTCTGGCCATCCCGTTCTTCATCTTCTCGGGTGAGTTGATGCTGCACGGCGGCATTGCCGACAAGATTGTGGACTTTGCCCGCAGCCTGGTCGGTCACTGGCGCGGCGGTCTGGGGCTGGCCAATGTGGTGGCATCGACCCTGTTCGGCGGCGTCTCCGGCTCGCCGGTCGCAGACACCTCGGCCATGGGCGGCGTGATGATTCCGATCATGAAGCGTGAAGGCTATAGCGCGGCCTATGCGGTCAATGTGACCACGCACGCCTCGCTAACGGGTGCGCTGATGCCGACCTCGCACAACATGATCATCTACGCCTTTGCCGCGCAAGCCGCCACCGGCATGATTGACGGCCATGTCATCAAAGGCGTGTCGATTGGCGACCTGATGTTTGCCGGTCTGATTCCGTGTTTCTGGATCATGGTCTGCATGCTGGCCACGGCCTATTGGCAGGCCGTGAAGTTCGGCTTCCCGAAGCGCGCCGACGGCTCCACCATGCTGGAAAAATTCCCTGGCTGGTCGGCCGTGTTGCGCACTTTTATTGCCTCCATGCCGGGGCTGATGGTGGTGGTGATCATCCTGGTCTGCATCATGAAGGGCGTGGCCACGGCGACCGAGGCGGCGGCCATTGCGGTGACTTATTCGCTGCTGCTCACGGTGTTTATCTACCGCACCATGAACAAGGACAAGCTGCTCAAATCCCTGGCCAAGGCCAGCAAGACCACCGGCGTTATTCTGCTGCTGATCGGCGTGTCCAATATGCTGCGCTACCAGATGGCCTATCTGGAAATTCCGGATGCGATTGAAGCTGCGCTCTTGTCGGCCACGCAGCAGCCCTGGCTGATGCTGCTCTACATCAACATCATCCAGATCGTCTTGGGCATCTTCCTGGACATGGCCGCGCACATCCTGATCACCACGCCGCTGTTCCTGCCACTGGCCATCCAGATGGGCGTTGGCCCGGTGCAGTTTGGCATGATGCTCTTGCTCAACTGCGCGCTGGGCTTGGTCCATCCTCCTGTCGGCTCGGTGCAGTTTGTCGGTTGCGCCATAGGCAACATCTCCATCGGCGAGGCCACCAAGACCGCCTGGCCGTATTACATCGCGATCTGCGTGGCCATCACTCTGGTGACCTATGTGCCGGCCTTCTCGACTTGGCTGCCCACCCTGATTACCGGACATCTGGTGCTGTGAGCGAGCTTATGAAACCACTCACGATACGGATGCACGAAGGCGATAACGTCGCCATCGTAGCCAATGATGGTGGCCTGCCACCCGGCACGCTGCTGGCCGAGGGCTTACGCCTGCTGGACCGCGTGCCACAAGGTCATAAGGTAGCCTTGTGCGACATAGCAAAGGATGCAGCCGTGGTCCGCTACAACGTCCCCATCGGCTACGCGATCAAGGACATCCCGGCTGGAGCCTGGGTGCATGAGCGCCTGCTGCACATGCCGACAGCGCGCAGCCTGGAAGACCTGCCCATGGCCACCAACCAGCCTGCAGCATTGGAGCCGTTGGAGGGCTACACCTTCCAGGGTTACCGCAACGCCGACGGTTCGGTCGGCACACGCAACATCCTGGCCATCACCACCACGGTGCAGTGCGTGGCCGGTGTGGTGGAGTTTGCGGTGAAGCGCATCAAGGCCGAACTGCTGCCGCGCTTCCCCCAGGTGGACGATGTGGTGGGCCTGGAGCATACGTATGGCTGCGGTGTGGCCATTGACGCACCCGACGCCATCATCCCGATCCGCACCCTGCGCAACATCAGCCGCAACCCGAATTTCGGTGGCGAGGTGATGGTGGTCAGCCTGGGCTGCGAAAAACTGCAACCCGAGCGCCTCTTGCCCCCCGGCAGCATTGAACTGAAATCCGGCGAGGCGCTGGACGTGGTCTGCCTGCAGGCCGAAGCGCACGTGGGCTTCATGTCCATGGTCGACTCCATCCTGGCCTCGGCCGAAACGCATCTGGCGCGCCTCAACGCACGTCGCCGCGAGACCGTTCCGGCCAGCGAACTGCTGGTGGGTGTGCAGTGCGGCGGCAGCGACGCCTTCTCCGGCGTTACCGCCAATCCGGCGGTGGGCTTTTGCACCGACCTGCTGGTGCGCGCCGGTGCCACTGTGCTGTTCTCCGAGACTACCGAAGTGCGTGACGCGGTGGACCAAATGACGGCCCGCGCTACCACGCCCGAGGTGGCCCAAGCGATGGCCCGTGAGATGGCCTGGTATGACGCCTACTTGCAGCGGGGTAGTGCCGACCGCAGCGCCAACACCACGCCCGGCAACAAGGCCGGTGGACTTTCCAACATCGTGGAAAAAGCCATGGGCTCCATCATCAAGTCCGGCACGGTGCCCATCAGCGCCGTGCTGTCGCCGGGTGAGAAGGCGAGTACCAAGGGTCTGATTTACGCCGCCACACCCGCCAGCGACTTCATCTGCGGCACGCTGCAACTGGCCGCCGGCATGAACATGCATGTGTTCACCACCGGGCGTGGCACACCCTATGGCCTGGCCGAGTGCCCGGTCATCAAGGTGGCCACGCGCACCGATCTGGCCACGCGCTGGCACGACCTGATGGATATAAACGCCGGCCGCATTGCCGATGGCGACGCCTCGATTGCCGACGTTGGCTGGGAACTGTTCCGCCTGCTGTTGGCAGTTGCCAGCGGTGAGAAGAAAACCTGGGCCGAGCACTGGAAGCTGCACAACGCGCTGGTGCTGTTCAACCCGGCGCCGATTACCTGAATCCCATTACATAAACGAACATTCCATGACACAACCCATTCCCTACCAGGCCTTTCCCAATACCTTCAAGCAGGCCCTGCTCGCAGGCCAACCGCTGATCGGTTGCTGGTGCTCGCTGGCCAGCCCGATTGCCACCGAAGTGCTGGGCGTGGCCGGCTTCGACTGGATCCTGCTGGACGGTGAACACTCGCCCAATGACGTGATCAGCTTTGTGCCGCAACTGATGGCGCTCAAGGACAGCAGCAGTGCTCCGGTGGTTCGCCCCACCAGCAACAACGCGGTGGAAATCAAGCGCCTGCTGGATGCCGGTTTCTACAATTTTCTGATCCCCATGGTGCACAGCGCCGAAGACGCCGCCGCCGCCGTTTCCGCCACCCGCTATCCGCCAGAAGGCATACGCGGTGTGTCGGTTTCCCAGCGCAGCAACCGCTACGGCACCGTGCCCAATTACTTTCAGGAAATCAACCGCCACATCACCATGGCCGTGCAGATCGAAAGCCCGCAGGGCGTGGCTGCTGCCGACGCGATTGCAGCCGTCCCCGGCGTGGACTGCATCTTTGTCGGCCCATCTGATCTGGCTGCCACCTACAGCCATCTGGGCAATGCCGCGCACCCGGAGGTGCAGACCGCAATCGCCCATATCTTTGCGGCCTGCAAGCGAGCCGGCATTGCCAGCGGCATCCTCGCGCCGTTGGAAGCCGACGCACGCCGCTACATGGAAATGGGCGCCACCCTGGTGGCCGTGGGCAGTGACCTCGGCGTGTTCCGCAGCGCGACACAGGCGCTCAAAGACCGTTACACAGCATAACTATTTAACTTTTGGATTTATCAAGCATGAGTACCATTGGATTTATCGGCCTGGGCATCATGGGCGCGCCCATGGCCGGACACCTGATCGC
>CAIMZI010000034.1 GCA_903845935.1 uncultured beta proteobacterium
CGGCAACTGATCCAGTTTCTCGATACCAGACACATCGCGGACATCACGCTGAATGATGGCGTCAAGGTACTGCTTTGCCCATGTTGCTCGCCGTTTAGGCGAAGGGCGTGAGATCGCTTCTGGATATCCCCCACGAAGGACCCGGTCCACCAGATCACTGTCCTTTGCCAGGGTGCCTGACTTTGGAATCAAACCGGAAAACACACTGTCGATCCAGTTCTGCGAGCCACCTTCGATCTCACTCTGTGCCAAGGGCAACAAGGACAAAGTCTCCATCCGACCGGCCAGCGAGTCAGCCACCGTTGGCAGCGCCATCAGGTTAGCCGAGCCAGTGAGCAAAAAGCGTCCAGGTCGTCTGTCTTCATCCACGCTTTTCTTGATGGCCAGAAGCAACTGCGGTGCACGCTGAATTTCATCGATCACAGCTCGGTCCAGGCTACGAATCATTCCAACCGGGTCCTCACGAGCAGAAAGCAGCGTCAGCTCGTCATCCAACGTCAAATAGCGCAGTCCTTTTTCTGCCATTTGGCGAACAAGGGTCGTCTTGCCGGCCTGGCGTGGGCCCGCCAGCAACACCACAGGCGTATCCAGCATCGCCTCGGCAATACGCGGCTCGATATGGCGTGGGTAAAGCCTTTGGATGTTCATCCATCCATGATACCGCATATTCTGGAATATAAATACGTTTAATTCGGAATTACATTCCGCAAATTACGGAATTTACGTCACTGGTGAGCGCGAGCAATATGTTTGATGGCTTGATTTGCACGCTATGTGAGGGCTTGGGACTTATGCGGCAGATCAGACTGCGTGCCCGCCGATTGACGCCTACGGCCTGATGCTTTGCCAAGCAGCTGTTTGGCATTAATACGTTGAAGTCAGATATCCAAAGCCAATACGCAGAGCGTGCTCATTCGGGTATTGGTGCCGGCGGATTTGTGCTGGGACTCAGTCAGAGGGTGCAGTGTCAGTTGTCAGGCGGTCGTGGGCGGTGGGTCCAGACGGTCTATAAGTTCGGTGAAGACGATCATCATCTCCGGGGCGTAGTGCTCGGGTGCGGCGCGCATGAATTCGACGACTTGGCGGTAGCACTGGGCAGCCTCGCGGTTTTGACCGCGAGCCTCGTAGACCATGCCCAGGCGGTCATGACCATCATGGACCTCGGGGTAGCGAACCAGGAGTTCGCGGGCGGCGGCCTCTGCCTCATCGAGGCGCCCGGCGCGGATGAGAGGGATGACTGCATTGGAAGCCTGGTCCAGTTGGTCTGATTCGTAAAACGATTCCTTGAACGCTTGCATGTTGGCACTGTGTTGGGCGTTCTGTGCCTCAATCTTTGCGCTTTGGGCCCCCAAGGTAAGGTGTTGTGCGGCCTGGTCCTTGGCCATGCAGCAGTGCTTGTATTTCTTGCCGCTGGCACATGGGCAGGGCTCGTTTCGACCGGTCTTTTGCATGATGTACTGTACCAACAATGCAGCGCAAACACACGCCTGAATGCGCCAGTGCCCACGCGCTGGTTGCGCGCGGCTTGTGGCTCAGAACAGTTCATTGTCGGGGTCTGCTTTGCTGCAGCCCGCACAGGCGAGGTCAATGTTTAGGGCCCGCTCGGCATGGTGGCTCAGGATCTGTGCGTAGTAGGTCGCCTCGAAACGGTGATACAGCTGCACGAGCACATCGGCCATGGCCGATGCAGCCTCGTCGGAGAGTTCAGGCAGTTCAATCTCCAGCATGACGGATGCCCGGGGGCGCCGACGTGCAGTGGGTGTTATCTTCTTTTTGGTCATGATATGGGTGTGCTTTCAATGTGGATTTCGTGCATTGCGCCGAGCGGCTTGGGAGGTGGGTCCGGGCGCGGCGAACGCCTCCAAGTACAGCTTCTCATCGAGCGTGGTGATTTGCCGCTGCACGGCCAGCGACAGGAGCTGGGCTGCCATGTTGGTCATGACGCGATAGTTGCCCCCGGCGCGCTCGCACAAGGTGCGTTTGAGCGCGCTACTCATAAGGGCGTCACCCCCGGCGCTGTTGAGCAGGTGATCCAGGCAGGCAGCGAGCTCCTCGCGCGAGGCGTAGTCCTGGCAAAGGCGCGCCCTAATGCGCGTGCCCAGGGGCAGGAGTTCTTCGGTGGCAAGCGACTCGGTCAGGCGCGTGTTGCCCACCAGCACCACTGCCAGCAGCGGCTGCGAATCAAATCGCGCGGATGCCAGCAATCGCAACTCCAGCAGCGTCTTGGGGCTCATCTCCTGGGCCTCATCGATGAGCAGGCAGCAGCGCACCCGGGTGGATTGCAAATGGCTGAGCCAGCGCTCGCGCAATACCTTGAAGCCCCCCCAGCGGTTGCTCGAAACCAGGGGTACGGCGAATACTTCGGCCAATTCGCGGTAGAAGTCGCCCAGATTGCTCTGGGGATGGTTCAGCACGCCCACGGTAAGTTCGCTATTGCGTTCAAGGCGCTCGGCCAAGGCCCGTAGCACGACACTCTTGCCGGTGCCCGGATCGCCGTGGATAAGCACGAAGCCGCCCTCGGGCACATGTACGTTCTCCACGCGCCAGAAGAAGTCGTTGATTTTGGGCGACAGGTACAAGGCTTCGGTGGGGAGCTCGCTGCCAAAGGGATTCCACTTCAGGCCAAACGGGCTGAGCAGGGTGTGGTTCATGGGTTGGCCTGTGGTTGTGGTGGGCGGGACGGGGTTGTGGTGGGTATCTCCTCAAGTTCGAGATAGGCAGGGGGCAGTCCGGTGGCGGCGAACTGTGCAAGCAACTGGCGCATCAGTGGGGCCTGCCCATCACCCGTTGGCACAGGCGGCGCAGAGGTGCTCAATGACAGGGCTCGCGATGACGGGGCCTTGGGGCCGATCAGGCGGCGCTGTCCACGGGCATTGCGTGCCTTGTCCAGCGGATAGATGGTGGCCAGGATGGTGCCATTGCGGGAGTCCACGATGTCGGCCTGGGAGCGGTCCCAGCGTGCGTAGCGCAGGTGAAGCTCACGCAGGTGGGCGAAGGCCTGCGGAATCTGGAAGCGCACTCCGTCTAGTGAAGCCGTGGCGTCACTGGTGCGCTGCTTACGCCGCACCTCGATGCGGAAGTTGGTGCGCAGTGTTTCGGAGTCCGGGCAAGTACGCAGCACGCTGGCAGCCTTGGTGAAGCGTTCCAGGGGAGTGGCCCCACCGAGCTCGCGATGCACGCTGACCTGATACTCCTGTTCAACCCAGACAAAGGAGGCCTCGTTGAGCTGGGCCAGCGTCAGATTAGGCACGGCGTCGAGCATGGCCATGAGGCGGCGTTCAATGCGCCCCCACAAGGTCTCCTGCTTGCCGTTCATCCAGGCGCTGCGCGGACGCGTGGTCAGCGCAAGAATTCCCAGACGTTCCAGTCCGGCGGTGAATTCGCCCGAGATCATGGCCGAGCCGTTGTCGCTGTAGATGGCACGAGGCAACTGGCGCCGCTGCAAGGCCTGCGAGACGACGTGCACTAAACACTGGGTGTTCTCATGGGCGTACCACTGCAGATGACAGATCAGGCGCGAGTGGTCATCGATGACGCAAAGGCCGATGGGCGTTATCCATTCACCCTGGCGGTTGAGCACCTTTAACGAGCCCTGGTGGCCGTCAAGATGGAATAGCGAGCCCACGTGAGTAGCCTCAAAGCTGCGCACCTCGCGTGTGCCATCGGGCACGGCGGCGCGTTTGGGTCCACATCGCGACTCGCGTTCGCGCCACAGCCCTTGGGCACGAAGGTAGCGCAAAACGCTTGCATAGGAGGGCAGCGGGGCAAGCGAGGCCTGCGCACTGTGCGCGGCCACCAGATTGTCGTAGTGCAGCTGAACCGTCCATTTGGGATGGGCACAGTACTGGGCCCGAATCGCATCTCCCAGCGTCTCGTCAATAGCGCGCATGCTGCCGGCGTCGGCACGCGCCACCGTGGCGAGCATCGCGCTGGGGTTGGGTGTGCTGCGCGCCAGGGCCAACCAGCGCTCCAGTGTGGACACGCCAAAGCGCACGTCGACTCCACTGATCGGGTGGCGCCAGACCTGCTGGCTCAGTTCTACCAAGCGCTTGTTGAGCTCGCCGCGGGGTGGCGGGGCTGCCAATAACTGGCCGATGATCAGCAGGCGCAGGCGTGCCCATCGGTCTCGGATGCTTGAGTCGTCTTGGCATGCCATGGGTCAATCTCTTTCTGGGCTACGGGACAAATTCCTCGATAACCCAGAGCCTATTGGCGATTCACTCTCAGCAGGAAATCAACTTCTGCGCGTCGTTGTGCGGCTCTTAACGACCCTCAGTGAGCGTGCTCAGCGGTGCAATCCATCGCAACACTGCCGCCACCCTGGCGCACTCATCGGCGGGTAGCGCGCGGCGCAGCAATTCGCCCGGCAAGTCACTGGCGACAACCGGTGGTAGAAACAGTCCACGCAAGGCCAGCCACAGTGGGCTCGCAGCGAAGTCGTTTAGCCACCATTGACGCCAACGCAGTAGCGTCAAAACCGGAACGTCAAATTGCTCGCTGAGCTGCTTGCCTCGGCGCAGGCTCAGTCCAGCACACAGGGCTGTGGCTAGGACGACGGTCGCGCCCCAATACACGCGGCGCCCCAAAAAACGAACAGATGCGGGTGTGCTGCGATGTCGGCAAGCCCCGCAACAAAAGCTAAACCGGGTCGTGTCGACAGTGCCAGCAGCATGTGCCCCGCCCCACCTGGGCTTGCGCTGAAAGTGGCCTTGATGAAGAGGTCCGCCGCAAGAGCAGCCCTGCAAGCGAATCACCTGCGCGTGCTCGCGATCAATTGCCTCTAGGAACTGGAAGAACACCGGGCTCAGCAAAGTGGATTGGCTCATGGCAGTCAACGTCTCAACGGTTGTAGGAGACACAGGGTCAACCCGCACAGCTCGACAGTCAAGGTCTATGAGGTCACCGTCCTAAAGAACCTCAACTATCTTGATCAGAAACAGCCAATAGACCATCAAACATATTGCTCGCGCTCAACTGGTTTAATCGACTTTTAGCTTCCACTGACTGGTCCATATTGCTTTCAAAGGGCGCAAAATGTTGTTCAAGGAGCGCCCTGGCTTGGAGTCCTGATTAAGGACTCTTGATCCGCGACTCCAAGTGGTTTTGCCAAGTCGTCGTCAGGGCCGTTCACACCAGGCAGCATTGGGACGCCAGGTTGCCGCCCACAAAAGCAACTGTTCGGCCGACATTGGTCGGGCAATACCGTAGCCCTGTGCCAACTCACAGCCAGCGGTCAGCCCACATGACGGCGTCATGACAGCTTGGTTCTGCCGTGGGTGAATACCGAGACCATGTCGATGTTTCTGACCATGGTCTCCGAGCGCCACGAGAGCGAGTTTGTCATCATGGTCATGGACCAAGCTGGTTGGCACATTCCCGCCGGGCTTGAAGTGCCGGCCAACATGCGCTTAGTCTTCTTGCCACCCTACAGCCCCGAAATCAATCCAGCGGAACACATATGGGACACCTTACGCGTGAACACCCGGGTTCAACAGTTAAATGCAAAAGAACGTTGATTCATATAGGTTTGCGACTTTGTCGCGCCACTACAAGAGGGTCAACTGGGCTGGAAGGGTCGGCTTTTTGACTGTCAGTGCCTGCAAGATATCCGTATGTTCTTGGGTCATGTTCGAGAGCGCGGCGATTGGCTCCAGGTCGTTTACTTTGACCTTTTGATGCTGAATGCGGCGTAACTTTGCCAGTGCCCGCTCCGGGGATATTTTTGTGTCGCTGTCTCTGAGCCGCGCACGCATTACCCGGTACAGGATCAACGCCATAAAGCAAATGGCCGCATGGGCGTGAATCCGATTGGGCAGGCGGTGATAGATCGGCCCAATCTCTATCTCGGACTTGAGCACCCGAAACCCACGCTCAATATCGGCCAGTGATTTGTAGCGCCTCACCACTTCATCAGGTTGGAGGTCCTGGGTATTGGTCACCAGCAGCAGCTTGCCATCCATGAGGCGCGCGTGCTTCAAAGCGCGCTCGTCAATGTCGTAGCTGAACAACTCGCTCTTGAGATCCACCTTCACAATGCGTGCCAAATGGGATTCGCAGACCTCGTGATAAAACTTGGCCCGCGCCCCGCCATCGGATAGCTTGCGCCCGCGCTGCTTCTTGCCATCATCCTGAGAATCTAGTTTGCCAACCCACTGATCTGCCTGCTTTTTTAACTCAGCAATACGCGCATCGCGCTTGGCGCCTGTATCAAGTGCTACCTGCGGATCATGGGCGACGACCAAGCGCAGTTTGTTCCAAACCACTTCTCCCAGGACTTCACCTTTTGCCGGTACACACTGCTCTGAATGAAACGGCTCCAGTAGCTCAACAAAGTCGCCATAGCGCCGCCCGGGCACCGCCAGAATGAACTCGAGCTTGTTGCCACCGGGCAGCACAATCTCCTGCAAGCTGGCCAGGTTGTCGGTGGACAGCAGGCCCCGGTCGGCCACCGCAATGACGCGCTTGATCGGGAACCTTGCAACAATCTTCTCGATGACACCCTTGATGGTGGTCACCTCGGCTGTGTTGCCGTCAAACACCTCGTGGTACAGCGGCAGCCCTTCGGCCGTCTGAACGACACCGAGCATCACTTGGCGAGCCACCACGCCTTCTTTGGACATGCCGTAGTGGCGCAGGTCGCCATCTTGCTCAGACAAACCGGCCGCACGAATGGTGGTCATGTCATAGAAAACGATTGCCAAATCCTGATCCACCAGCGGACGCAGCAAACTTGCCATCACGTTATCAACCGCGCCCTTGTGATCGACCAGGGCGTCCATTGCGCGCAGCAGATGCTGATGGTCAATGGCTTGCAGTGAGGTGCCTGGCAAGGCCACCGTTTCCATCCATCGCAGCACGCCAAGCTTGGAGTCCGGATCGCACAGGCGGTTGAACACCATCACGCGAATGAGGGCCTCGACATCAATGCTGTGGCGGGTGTTGCGAAACACGCGGCGCAGGCCATCAAAGCCCAAAACATTCCACAGCTCAGTCAATGTCCAGACATCACCAAAGTCACGCGCAGACTCGAAACTCAAAGTCGGCGGCACCACGGGCGCGGCCACATCAGGGGTTTGGCCAGTCACGCGTTGCAAGCCGGAGATGACGGATTTGAGCTCGGTGTTGAGCTGGTCGATACGACCCAGCGTTGCAACGGTGCGTTGTTTGGGCCGCCCCTCATCGTCGCGGTAGGCGTCAACGAGTTGGACGTATTGGTTGGGGCCGCGACGGGTTAGCTTGATAAACACGCCACTACTCTATCACAGGAAATTAACAGTGGGAAAAAAGATTAAAAACCGCCAATCGCGCCATTACAAAATTCAAATTTCTGGCGGCAAGTTCCTTGATTTCATTGAGCTTTGTGGCGGTTCGGGTTGATTAGCTGTAGAGTCGAGATGTGGCGCGGTAGCTCCGTCATGCAGCAGTTTCTGTTGTCCGCCTCGTAGCTACGATTCGGTGCCTTTGGTCGCCCATGCAGGAATCCCCGTTTCCACACCCCGCTCATCGAACCCGGCGTGCCGATTTCCGGCACCGGGCTCTCGGACAAAGAACTCATACCTTCGCCCACGGCTGGTAACTGTGTCGTCTCGTCATGCTTACCAGACCGAGGGTCTGGAATAGATACTCGTAGGAATATGCGAGCATCCCATTTCGGCGCGACTTGTGCTTCTTCAGTA
>CAIMZI010000035.1 GCA_903845935.1 uncultured beta proteobacterium
CCGGTGGTCATACCGGTGATGGCCGCCCTGCTGCATGGTTCGGTGCAGGCGCTGGCCAACCATACCGTGCTGCTGTCGCGGGATGGCCGTGAGTACGACATTGCCGACAGCTGTGCCCCGATCCGGGCGCGCGACGAGCAGGTGATTGGCTCGGTGCTGGTGTTCCGAGACGTGACCGAGGAATATGCCCTGCAGCAGGCCACGCGCGACAGCGGCGTGTTGATGCAAACCGTTTTGAACACTGTGGCCGACGGCATTCTCACCCTGCATGGCGAGGGCTTTCTGCTGGAGACCGTCAATCCGGCGATTGAAGAGATGTTCGGCTATGCCGCGTCGGACATGGTAGGCCGGGATATCCGGCTGCTGATTCCTGGATTTTCATCTGTGCCCGTGGCAGTCGACGATGCGGACATGCAAGGGCATGCGCTGCTGCCTGCCGCAAAGTCGGCGCGTGAGGCACAGGGGCGTCGCCAGGATGGTAGCCTGTTTACCCTGGAGATTGCGCTCAATGAAATGTGGTTAGGTGGTGAACTTCACTACACCGGCGTGTTGCGCGACTACACCACACGCAAGCTGGCCGAAGAGGCCTTGCTCAAGGCCGGAGCGCTGCAAAAGGCGATTTTTGATAGCGCCAATTTTTCCAGCATTGCCACCGATGCCAGAGGTGTGATCCAGATTTTCAATGTCGGCGCCGAACGCATGTTGGGTTACACCGCGCTGGAGGTGATGAACAAGAACACCCCGGCCGATATCTCCGACCCGCAGGAGCTGATTGCACGGGCCCAGGCCTTGAGTGCCGAGCTGGAGACGCCGATTGCGCCGGGCTTTGAGGCCCTGGTGTTCAAGGCCTCGCGCGGCATTGAAGATATTTACGAGCTGACCTATATCCGCAAGGATGGCAGTCGCTTCCCAGCGGTGGTCTCGGTCACGGCTCTGCGCGACGACGAGGCCGCCATCATCGGTTACCTGTTGATTGGCACCGACAACACCGCGCGCAAGCTGGCAGAGGAAGCCCTGCTCAAGGCCGGAGCGCTGCAAAAGGCGATTTTTGACAGCGCCAATTTTTCCAGCATTGCCACCGACGCCAAGGGCGTGATCCAGATTTTCAATGTCGGTGCCGAGCGCATGCTGGGCTATACCGCGCTGGAGGTCATGAATACCATTACCCCGGCCGACATTTCCGATCCGCAGGAGGTGATTGCCCGTGCCAAGAGCCTGAGCGCTGAACTCGACACCGCCATCACGCCGGGCTTTGAGGCGCTGGTGTTCAAGGCCTCTCGCGGCATTGAAGATATTTACGAGCTGACCTATATCCGCAAGGATGGCAGTCGCTTTCCTGCGGTGGTGTCGGTCACGGCCCTGCGCGACGACGAGGCAGCCATCATTGGCTACCTGTTGATTGGCACCGACAACACTGCGCGCAAGCAAATCGAAGAGGAGCGCAAGAAGCTGGACCAGCGCCTGCGCGACCAGCAGTTCTACACGCGCTCGCTGATCGAGGCCAATATCGACGCCATCATGACCACCGATCCGGTGGGCATCATCACCGACGTCAACAAGCAGATGGAGTCGCTCACCGATTGCACGCGCGACGAGCTGATTGGTGCGCCGTTCAAAAAATACTTTACCGACCCCGAGCGCGCCGAGGCCGCCATCAACCTGGCGCTCAATGACAAGAAGGTGACAAATTACGAGCTCACCGCCCGCACCCGGGGTGGGCTGGAAACCGTGGTGTCCTACAACGCCACCACCTTTTATGACCGCGACCGCAACCTGCAAGGCGTGTTTGCGGCGGCGCGCGATGTGACCGAGCGCAAGCGACTGGACGGCGTACTGGAAGACAAAAATGTGGAGCTGGAGGCGGCCCGTGCGCTGGCCGAAAAGGCCAATCTGGCCAAGTCGGACTTTTTATCGAGCATGAGCCACGAGCTGCGCAGCCCGCTCAACGCGATTCTCGGCTTTGCCCAGCTGATGGAGTCAGAGTCGCCCGCGCCCAGCAGCTCCCAGCAGGAAAGCATTGGGCAAATCCTGCGTGCCGGTTGGCATTTGCTCAAGCTGATCAACGAGATTTTGGACCTGACCAAGATCGAGTCGCGCCAGATTCCGCTGTCCAAGGAGCCGGTGCTGCTGGGCGAAATCCTGATGGAATGCCAGGGCATGTTTGAGCCACAGGCGCAGCAGCGCGGCATTGTCATGCGCTTCCCCAAGCACGATGCCGCCCTGTATGTGCTGGCCGACCACACCCGGCTCAAGCAGGTGTTCATCAACCTGCTGACGAATGCCATCAAGTACAACACGCTGCAAGGAACGGTGGAGGTGAACTGCACGCAGGAGGCGCATAGACGCATTCGGGTCAGTATTCGAGACACCGGAATCGGATTGCGGCCCGACCAGCAGGCGCAGCTGTTCCAGGCCTTTAACCGGCTGGGTCAGGAGGCCGGCGGCGTGGAGGGAACCGGCATCGGCCTGGTGGTGGCCAAGCAATTGGTTGAGCTGATGGGCGGCACCATAGGTGTGCAGAGCACGGTGGGCGTGGGCAGCGTGTTCTGGTTTGAACTGGACGCGGTGGATGCACCGGTGCTGGCTATGGACCGCAACCACGTGGCACTGAGCCTGCCACTGGTTTCGCGGCCCACTACCGAGCGCACGCTGTTGTACGTAGAGGACAACCCGGCCAATATGAAGCTGGTGCAAAAAATTATTGAGCGCCACCCCGAGCTGCGCCTGCTGATGGCCAGCAACGGGCTGGCCGGCATTGAACTGGCCCGATCGGCATTGCCGGATGTAATTCTGCTGGACATCAATCTGCCCGGCATCAATGGCTTTGAGACCCTCAAACTCTTGCGCGAAGATGCGCTGACGGCCCATATACCGGCCCTGGCCATCAGCGCCAATGCCATGGCCAGCGATGTCAAAAAGGGCCAGGAGGCCGGCTTTATGCGCTACCTGACCAAGCCCATCAAGGTCGATGAATTCATGCTGGCGCTGAATGTGGCGCTGGAATTTTCAGAAAGAAACAAGCCATGAGCCTGATCCCGGAGCCAGGCGCGGCGCGCATTCTGGTGGTGGACGATACGCCCGCCAATGTGCAACTGCTGGTCCGCATGCTGACGGCCAAGGCCTATGGGGTGCGGGCGGTAGCCAGCGGGGAAGAGGCTCTGCAAGCGGTGCGTGATGCTCCGCCCGACCTGATTCTGCTGGACATCAACATGCCGTTGATGAATGGTTACGAGGTCTGCGAGCGCCTGAAGTCCCAGCCCGACTGGGCTGCCATCCCGGTCATTTTCATCAGTGCGTTGCAGGACACGACCGACAAGATGCGTGCCTTTGCGCTGGGCGCAGTGGACTATGTGACCAAGCCCTTCCAACTTGAAGAGGTTTATGCGCGGGTCGACACCCATCTCAGGCTGCGGCAATTGCAGCGGCAACTGGCCGCGCATAACCAGCAACTCGAACACCAGGTGGCACAGCGCATGGCGGAGCTGGCGGCCTCCTATAAGCGTGTGCAGGAGCTGAGTCGGCTCAAGGGTGAGTTCTTGAGCATGATTTCGCATGAGATGCGCACCCCCGCCCACGGCCTGCTGGGCTTGGGTGAGCTGCTGATTCGCCTATGTCCACCGTCCGACAAGCTGAGCCGCTACGTCGCTCTGTTTGAGCAGAGTGCGCTGCGCTTGACCGGTCTGTTCGACGATGTGTCGCTGATTTCCCAAGCCGACCGTATGGCACCCAGCGCCGGGGTGGGCAGCGATTTGGCGCAGCTGCTGGAGCGGGCGCGCGTCGCATTGCCGCAACTGCAGATTGCCCTGGATGCAGCGGATGCGCTGGCTACCGCACCCCTGAAAGGAACTCCGGAGCTGCTGCTGCGGGCCTTGAAAACCTTGCTGCTGATGGGTGCAGCGTTTTCCGCCAAGGGTGTGCATTTGCGGCTGCAGGCACAGGCCAGGGAACAGGCTCTGTGCCTGCGCCTGGACCTCAACCAACTGATTCTGTCGGAGCCACAGGCGCATGGCTTTTTTGACATTGGATCGTCCGCGCGGGCGGTGTCGAGTGCGGAGCCACTGGGACTTTCACCGGTTGTGGCGCGGCATATCTTGCGCGCCTTTGGCGGCGACCTGAAGTTGGTGAAGCAGGATGGCGACAGCGGCTATTTGGAGTTCAGCTTGCGGCGCGCAGCGAAGGTGCTGGCATGAATATTCCGCAAGACATTCTGAACGGCAAGATCCTGATTGTGGACGACATGTCCAGCAACATTCTGCTGCTGGAGCGCATGCTGGCCGCTGCCGGTTACACCGCGCTGATGTCGACCACCTTTTCCGCCGACGTCTGCCCCCTGCATGCCCAACACGGATATGACCTGATCCTGCTGGACCTGAAAATGCCCGACATGGATGGTTTTCAGGTGATGGAAGGCCTCAAAGAGATTGAGGTCGACGGCTATCTTCCGGTGCTGGTGATCACCGCGCAACCCGAGCACAAGTTGCGCGCCCTGCGCGCCGGTGCCAAGGACTTCATCAGCAAGCCCTTTGACATGGCCGAAGTTCTGGCACGCGTGCGCAATATGTTGGAGGTGCGGCTCTTGCACAAGTCCTTGCGCCACTTCAATGATGCGCTGGAAACCAGGGTGCGCGAACGCACCGCCGATTTGCACGATGGCTATGTTGAAACCATTTTCACCATGACCCGTGCGGCCGAGCACAAGGACGAAGACACCGGTGCCCATGTGAAGCGCATCAGCTTTTATTGCCGCGATCTGGCCCTGATGATGGGCATGGACGCTGAGTTTGTGGAAAGCATTTTCATCGCCAGCCCCATGCACGACATAGGAAAAATTGGCATCCACGACAGCATTCTGCTCAAGCCCGGCGGCTTCACTCCGCAGGAATGGGCGGTGATGCAAACCCATGCGGCCATGGGGGCCGAGATTTTGGGTGATAGCAAATCGCCTTACCTGAGGCTGGGTGCCGAAATCGCGCTCGATCACCACGAACGCTGGGATGGCTCGGGTTATCCCAATGGCAAACGCGGCGAGGCCATTTCGCTGGCGGCGCGCATCATGAATATCTGCGACATTTACGACGCCTTGCGCAGTGTGCGCCCCTACAAGCCGGCCTTTAGCCACCAGCGGGCGGTAGATATTATTACCGTCGGTGACGGGCGCACCCACCCCGGCCATTTTGACCCGGCGGTGCTTGCTGCATTCACGGCCAACCATGCGCTGTTTGAGCAGATCTATGCCAGCCTGACGCCCTGACCCAGGCTGTGCCGCTTGCCGGCGGCAGGCTTGCTAAAATGCGCACAAGGCCCGTCTGCTCCGGCGGGCCTTGTTTCTTTTTGGAGCCATGTAGAGGACTACCATGATTAAAAACCTCGCAGCCACAGCCGTGGCCGCTTGTTGCATAACGCTCGCACCCCTGGGTGCTTTTTCCCAAACCACCAGCAAGAGCCCAGACGCTGCCAAGCCGCTGAAAATCGGCTTTGTCTATGTCGCGCCGCTGTCTGACGCCGGCTGGGTGCGCCAGCATGAGGAAGGGCGCAAGGAGTTGCAGGCCGCCCTGGGCAGCCGCGTGCAAACCAGTTATGTGGAGGACGTGGCCGAAGGGCCGGACGCCGAGCGCGTGATCCGCGATCTGGCGCAGCAGGGCAATACGCTCATCTTTACTCCCAGCTTTGGCTATATGGAGCCCACGCTCAAGGTGGCGCAGGAGTTCCCGAACGTGAAGTTCGAGTCCATCACCGGCTACAAGACTGCCGCCAATGTGGCGGTGGCCAACGCGCGCTACTACGAGGGCCGCTACCTGTCGGGCATCGTCGCCGGGCGCATGAGCAAGACCCACCTGGCCGGTTATGTGGCGGGCTTTCCCATTCCCGAGGTGCTGCAGGGCATCAATGCCTTCACCCTGGGCATGCGCTCGGTCGATCCCCGTGCAGAAGTCAAGGTGGTCTGGCTCAATGCCTGGTTTGACCCCACGCGTGAGCATGACGCGGCCATGACGCTGTTTAACCAGAATGTGGACGTGGTCAGCTTTCACACTGGCTCCAGCGCCGTGATGGCCGCGGCCCAGGAGCGCGGCAAGATGGCGATTGCCTACCATTCCGACATGCGCAGCGTGGCACCCGATGCCCAGATTGCGGCCGTGACGCACCGCTGGGGCGACTACTACACGGCGCGCGCAAGGGCCGTGCTGGATGGCAGCTGGAAGCCGGGCAATGTCTGGGGCGGTGTCAAGGAAGGCATGATCCGCGTCGGCGATTTTGGCCCCAAGGTGCCGCAGGCGGTGCGGGCCGAGGTGCTGAGCGCGCAAAAAGCCATGGCACAGGGCAAGTTGAATGCCTTCCACGCTGTGGATCCGGTGCGCGACAACGAGGGCCATGTGGTGATTGCCAAGGGCGAGACCCTCAGCGACGAAAAAATTCTGGGCATGAACTGGCTGGTGGCCGGCGTGCAGGGCAAGATCAGCCATTAAGCTCGGACACATGAAAGCCTACCGCGCCTCCCTGCTCTGGTTTGCCCCGCACCACGAGGGCCCGCCCCAGGCCTTGTATGAGGAAGACGGCCTGCTGCTGGTCGGCCCGAATGCGGCGGGCCTGCAGGTGGTGCAGGCCATTGGCAGCTGGCGCGAACTGTACGCGCAGTGTGCCCAGGTGCCGGTGGAACACCTGCCGGGGCGCATCATCGCGCCGGGCTTTGTCGATTTGCATGTGCATTTTCCGCAGACCAATATCATCGGCTCGCCCGCCAGCGGCCTCTTGCCCTGGCTGGAAAACTACACCTTTCCCGAAGAAAAGCGCTTCGCTTCCATGGATTACGCGGCCGAGGCAGCCGGCTTCTTTGTCGACGAGTTGCTACGCAATGGCGTCACCACCACACTGGCCTTTGCCAGCTCGCACAGCACCTCGGTCAACGCCTTGTTTGCTGAGGCCCAGAAGCGCAGCCTGCGCCTGATCACCGGCCTGTGCCTGATGGACCGCAACGCCCCGGCCGATCTGCTCAATCAGCCTGGCAGCCAGGTGGACGCCACTCTGCAAAGCCTGCTCGACAGCGAGGCCCTGATCCAGCAATGGCATGGCAAGGGCCGCCTGGGCTACGCCATCACGCCGCGCTTTGCCCCGACCAGCACCGACGCCCAACTGCGCGGCGCCGGCGAGCTGGCCGAGCGTTATCCCGATGTCTGGATCCAGTCCCATGTGGCCGAGAATTTGCACGAAATTGCCTGGGCGCGCGAGCTGTTTCCCGCGTCGCGCAGCTACCTGTCCACCTATGACGACTTTGGCCTGATGCGCGAGCGTGCAGTCTATGCGCACTGCATTCACTTCGACGACGCCGACCGCGCCCTGATGCGCGAGAGTGGCGCCAGTGCCGCCATCAGCCCGACCAGCAATCTGTTTCTGGGCAGCGGCTTTTTTGACTACGAGGGAGCCGACCGCATCGGCTTTGGCTACGGTCTGGCCAGCGATGTGGGCGGTGGAACGAGCTTCAGCCCCTTTCACACCATGCTGGCGGCCTACAACGTGGGGCGCGAAGGGCAGACCAAGGCCGGCTTATCGCTGTCGCCCCAGCATCTGTGGTGGCAGCACACGGCAGGGGCAGGGCGGGTGCTTGGTGTCAAGGGCACGGACGGCCAGCCGCTGGTGGGCAATTTGCTGCCGGGTTGCGAGGCCGACTTTGTGGTGCTCAATCCCAAGGCCACACCGCTGTTGGCGCGCAAGACGGCCCTGGCCTCCAACCTCGATGAGTTGCTGTTCTCAATGATTGTGTTGGGCGACGACCGCCTGATTGAGCGCACGGTGATTTCGCAGGCTTAAACGGTATGCACGGTTATTTACGGGCAGGCGCCTGCTTACAATCGACTCCACTTTAGGAGTTGACCCGATGAGCATCAAGAGCGACAAGTGGATTCGCCACATGGCCGAAACCACTGGAATGATCGAACCGTTCGAGCCGGGACAAATCCGCCAGCGCGACGGCCAGAAAATCATCTCCTACGGCACCAGCAGCTATGGCTATGACATCCGCTGCGCCCCCGAATTCAAGGTCTTCACCAATATCCACAGCACCGTGGTGGACCCCAAGAACTTTGACGAAAAAAGCTTTGTCGACTTCAACGACGACGTCTGCATCATCCCGCCCAACAGCTTTGCCCTGGCCCGCACGCTGGAATACTTTCGCATTCCGCGCAATGTGCTGACCATCTGCCTGGGCAAAAGCACCTATGCGCGCTGCGGCATCATCGTCAATGTGACGCCGTTTGAGCCCGAGTGGGAGGGCTATGTGACGCTGGAATTTTCCAACACGACGCCGCTCCCGGCCAAGATCTACGCCGGTGAGGGCTGCGCCCAGGTGCTGTTCTTTGAGAGCGACAAGGACGATGTCTGCGAGGTCTCGTACAAGGACCGCGGCGGCAAATACCAGGGCCAGGTCGGCGTGACGTTGCCCAGGGCCTAAAGCTATGCGCAGGTTTCACCCGCGAAACCGGCACATAGAGGATAATGCGGGTTTGCCCCAGTGCCGTGGGGCGCCCTGCTATCGGATGGATAGCACAACTTTTGGCTATGCCTTACCGACTTGAATACCGAACTGAATTCCCCTGAGATGAGCGCAACCCCCGCAGCAGCATCCGCCCCCGAGACCGCCACCACCGTGACCCAGGAAACCCCGGTGATGGCCTTTGCCCAGCTGCAACTCGCGGCGCCCCTCGCCCGCGCCGTGGCCGAAATGGGCTACGAGTCCATGACGCCGATCCAGGCGCAGGCCATTCCCGTGGTGCTGCAAGGCCGTGACGTGATGGGCGCGGCCCAGACCGGCACCGGCAAAACCGCTGCCTTTGCCCTGCCCCTGTTGCAGCGCATGATGAAGCACGAGAACCCCTCCACCTCGCCCGCTCGCCATCCGGTGCGCGCCCTGGTGCTGCTGCCCACGCGCGAACTGGCCGATCAGGTGGCGCAACAGGTCAAGCTCTACGCCAAGTACACCAACCTGCGCAGCGCGGTGGTGTTCGGCGGCATGGACATGAAGCCGCAAACCCTTGAGCTGAAAGCCGGTGTCGAGGTGCTGGTGGCCACCCCCGGCCGCCTGCTGGACCATATTGAAGCCAAGACCGCTGTCCTGAATCAGGTCGAATACGTCGTGCTGGACGAGGCCGACCGCATGTTGGACATCGGCTTTTTGCCCGACCTGCAGCGCATCCTGTCCTACCTGCCCAAGCAGCGCATCACGCTCTTGTTCTCGGCCACCTTCTCGCCTGAAATCAAGCGCCTGGCCAGCAGCTACCTGCAAAACCCGGTCACGATTGAAGTGGCGCGTTCCAATGCCACGGCGTCCACGGTCGAGCAGCATTTTTACAGCGTCAACGAGGACGGCAAGCGCCACGCGCTGCATCAGATCCTCAAGACCCGCGGCATGAAGCAGGCCTTTGTGTTCGTCAACAGCAAGCTGGGCTGCGCCCGGCTAGCTCGTTCGCTGGAACGCGAAGGCCTGAAGACCACCGCCCTGCATGGCGACAAAAGCCAGGACGAACGCCTGAAGGCCCTGGATTCTTTCAAGAAGGGCGAGGTCGATCTGCTGGTGTGTACCGATGTGGCAGCTCGCGGTCTGGACATCAAGGACGTGCCGGCGGTGTTCAACTTCGACATTCCATTCAATGCCGAAGATTATGTGCACCGCATTGGCCGCACTGGACGCGCCGGCGCTGCCGGTCTGGCCGTGAGCTTTGTCGGTGGCGGCAACGATGCGCGCCTGGTGGCCGACATCGAGAAGCTGATCAAGTCCAAGATCGAGATCGAGGCGCTGGAGTTTGACGAAGACCAGCCCGACATCCGCAAACAGGGCCGCATCAACGACGGCCGTCGCATGTACCACGAAGATGGTGGCGGCGACAATGGCCGCAGCGAGCCGCGTGGTGGCACACGCAACGAACCGCGCGGTGATTCCCGCAGCAGTGGTCGTGGTGACCGTCGCCGCGAAGGCGGCTTTGAGGGTCGGCGTGACTATGCGCGCCCACCCCAGCAGTCACGCGATCCCTTCTTTGACAAGCCTTATGAGCCCAGTGCTGCTGCCGATGCCGCACCGTCCTGGGAGGCAGCAGCCCGGCCTGCAGCGCGCAGCGTGTCCGCCAACATCAAGCCCAAACGCAAAGTGGCCGCACTCTTCAAGTCGGAATAAGGGCGAGCGTGGGGGCTACTCCCCCGGCTTTTGCGCCTGTTCGCACTGCACCTGAATCAGTTCGCTGTCCCAGCCGACGGCCAGTGGCACAATTTTCAGCGCGCTCAGGCAACCGCCCCAGACGCAGCCGGTGTCCAGGGACAGCACGTCGCTGCGGTTCAACCAACCCAAGGTGGACCAGTGACCAAAGGCCACCGTGGTATCGGCGCTTAGCCGTCCCGGCACTTCAAACCAGGGCAGGTAACCGGTTGGCGCCGAGCCAGGGTCGCCGCTATAGGCAAACTCCATGCGCCCATCGGCGGTGCAGATCCGCATGCGGGTCAGCGCATTGACAATCACGCGCAGGCGCTCCGGCCCCTGCAGATTCTCGCTCCAGGCTTCGGGCGTATTGCCATACATGGTGGCAAAGAATTCGGCCACATGGCTGGCGCGCAGTGCAGCTTCCACCTCGCGCGCCAGTTGCAGGGTTTTTTCGGCGCTCCAGACGGGCAGCACACCGGCATGGACCATCAGCAAATCCTGCTTGCCCCAGCGTTCCAGCAGCGCCAGGTTCTGGTGGCGCAGCCACTCCAACATGGCGTGCCGGTCGGGCGCATTCAAAATGCCCTGCAGGGTGTCCTTGCGGCCGGGCTTGCGCACGCCGTAGGACACGGCCAGCAGGTGTAGATCGTGGTTGCCCAGCAGGCAGCGGGCCGCTGATCCATAGCCCATCAGGCGGCGCAGCACCGCCTCGGATGACGGCCCACGGTTGACCAGATCGCCCAGCAGGTAAAGGGTATCGCGGCTGGGGCTGAAGGCGATTTTTTCCAGCAAAGCTTGCAATGCGGCATCGCAGCCCTGCAGATCGCCGATAAGGTAAAGTGACATGACTTTATTTTCGCTCAAGGCTGCATGGACTTTTTGCTTATTCTGGTGCTGACCCTGCTCAATGGGGGCTTTGCCATGTCGGAGCTGGCGCTCACAGCCAGCCGCAAGGTACGCCTGCAGGCGATGGCCGATGAGGGCGACCGGGGGGCGCAGGCGGCGCTGGACCTGCTGGACAATCCGACCCAATTTTTGTCGGTGGTGCAGGTTGGCATTACCGGCATCGGCATGCTCAACGCCGTGGTCGGCGAGGCGGCCTTTGGCGACGGTATGGCGGCCTGGCTGGAGCGCAGCTTCACGCTCTCGCACAAGGCGGCCGGAGTGACTTCCACGGTGCTGGTGGTCACCCTGATCACCTTCATCACGATTCTGTTTGGCGAACTGGTGCCCAAGCGCATAGGCCAGCTTTACCCCGAGCCGGTGGCGCGCGTGGTGGCGCGGCCGATGCAGTGGATTGCCACAGCGGCCAAGCCCTTTGTGCGACTGTTGTCCCTGTGTACCCACGGCATGCTGGGCCTGTTGCAGATCGACACCACGGATAACCGCAGCGTCACCGAGGCCGAGATTAGCGCCCACTTGGAAGAGGGGGTGGACGCCGGAATCATTGAAGAGCATGAGCATCAGATGGTGCGCAACGTGTTTCACCTGGATGACCGCACGCTGACCTCCATGATGCTGCCGCGCTCCGACATTGAATGGCTGGACGCCAGCTGCACCGTGGCCGATGCGCTGCAGCAGGCCAGCGGTGCCGCCGAGAAATCGGCCCATTCCTGGTATCCGATATGCCGCGGCTCGCTCGATGATGTGGTTGGCGTGGTCAGCGTGGCGCGCCTGCTGGAGCGCGGCGTGCGCTACCCTTATGGAGTGGGCGCGCTGGTGGAGCCGGCCGTGTTCATGCCCGAAACCCTGACCGGCATGGAGCTGATTGCCCAGTTTCGCACCAAGGCCGCGCGCATGGTGTTTGTGGTGGACGAATACGGCGTGGTCCAAGGCCTGATAACGCCGCTGGACCTGCTGCAGGCGATTACCGGTGAGCTGCAACCCGATTTGCAGGAGGATGCCTGGGCCATGCGCCAGACCGACGGCAACTGGTTGCTCGACGGGCTGATGCCGGTGGCGGAACTCAAGGCGCGGCTGGACATCGACATGGACCTGCCGCAGGAGAACCGGGGCCGCTACAACACCCTGGCCGGTCTGTTGATGACCGTGTCGGGCCACATACCGCAAGCCGGTGAAAAGATAGCCTGCGCCCAGTGGCAATTTGAAGTCACGGAGCTGGACGGGCGGCGCATCGACAAGGTGCTGGCCCGCGCACTGGTCTGAGCGCCTGCGTTAGCTGCGTCCGCTGATGCGGTAGCTGACAATGCCTAGCCACTCATGCAGCAGCAGTTCCCAGCGCTCGGCGCCTTCGCCCAGGTTGTACGTGCTCAGCGGCGTGATGCCACCGGTGCGGTAGTCCACCGGATAGGCGGTGACATTCCAGCCGGCCTTTTGAAATGTGGCCATGGACCGAGGCATGTGCCAGGCCGAGGTCAGTAGCAGCCAGCGCTGGCGCGGCTCCAGGCCCGGCAGCCGCGCCGTGAAGATCGCGTTTTCGTAGGTGTTTTGCGATTGGCTCTCCAGCGTCAGGGCCTGGCGCGGCACGCCCATGCTGTCAAAAAACCGGATCGCCCGCTCGGCCTCACTGGGCCCTGAGCCAAATAGCTCGCCTTCGCCGCCCGTGAACACCAGTCGCAACGCAGGATTGCGTCGCCACAACGCCACGGCCATGGTCATGCGCTCGGCCGAGCTGTTGAGCAGCGGCTGGCTATGGTGCTGGCTCAGGTGGCCCGGCTCCAGCGCGCCGCCCAGAATGATGACACCGGCATAGGGGCGCAGGTCGGCATCCGGTGGCATTTCGGGGTACTGGTTTTCAAGGCTCGTCACCAGCAGGTCAGGCAGGGTTTTTACACCGGTCAGTGCCAGCAACAGCAGGGCCGTGGCGCATAGCACGCGGCTGCTGCGGGGACTGCTTGGTGCGCGCAGCAGGCTCAGCACCAACATCAGCAGCACCAGGTTCAGGGGTTGGGCCAATAGGTTGAGAAGTTTGGAAAGCAGCGACATGAAAGGCCTATTTGTGGATTGCCGACAATCATTTTGTGTGCCAAAGTGTACCGGGGCGGTATATTGGTGCCACCCAGAGCAGGGTGAACCGATAAAATCAGCCCGTACTACGAAATAAGAACATGCGCAAAATTTCCGCCAACGAAGATGTGATGACCACCCGTGAAGCCGGTGAAACCCTGGGGGTTGCCGTGCGCACCATCCAGCTGTGGGTGGAAGCGGGTGTGCTGCCGGCCTGGCGCACGGCTGGCGGGCATAGGCGCATTGCACGCAGCGCCGTGGACAAGTTGATGGCCGAGCGCAGGCATGAACTGTCGCCCGGAACGAATGAAGACGAACCCGCGCTGCCCGGACTCAGGCTGCTGGTGGTGGAGGACGACCCGCTGCTGCTGCGCCTATTCAAGGGCGTGGTAGCCACCTGGAATTTCCCGGTGGACCTAGTGACCGCCACCAATGGCTTTGAGGGCCTGGTGCGGATTGGTGAAATGCGTCCGGACGTGGTGGTCAGCGATCTGATCATGCCGGGCATGGATGGCTTCGAAATGTTGCGCGCGCTCAAAAAGCCTGGCTCCGGATTTGCCAGCCTCAAGCTGTTGGTAGTGTCGGCGCTGAGCGCCGAAGAGATTGAGGAGCGCGGCGGCCTGCCCGATGGCGTCAGCTGTTTTCAAAAGCCCGTCAATTTTACGAAGCTCGAATTCCTGGTGCACAAGTACTTTACCGACAAGTTGGCGCGCGCCTAGGGCGAGTCGCAGTCCACCTGGATGGAAGTGAACGTGGTCGATCTGGAATTGAAGGTGCGCGATTACGAGTGCGATATGGACCATGTGGTCAATAACGCCGTTTATCTCAACTATCTGGAACACGCAAGGCACGAGTTTCTGATGGGTCTGGGCGTACAGTTCGGCGAACTGTCCAGGCGCGGAATCAGTTTGGTGGTGACCCGGATTGAGGCTGACTTCAAGGCTTCACTGGTCAGCGGCGACAGCTTTTGCGTCCGAACTGCACTCGTACGCAAGGGTCGCATTCGCCTTCAGTTCCATCAAAGCATCCACCGCTTAGCAGATCAGCGGCTGATGCTGAGCGCCGTGGTGACCGGCACCGCCTTGAACGAGCGCGGGCGACCGGAGATTCCCCCGGAGTTGGAACGGGCGCTGGCCGCCGCTCTCACTGTGCTTGCGCCATGTTGCGGCGCATGATTGCGCTCTAAACCATAGGCAGCTACCACGCGCTTGGGCTGTCACAGGCCCCTGCGCTTTACCTCCCTGAGCGCGGCCATCGAAAGATGGGTTTTGGCCTGGCCCCGTGCTGGGCTTTCTTTTGTCTGCCTGTCACGATTCCGTCACGTGGGGCGGCAAAAATAGAAGCCATGTATTTTGACTACGATTCAGCCAAGTCCACGCGCCTAGCGCCGGGTGAACTGTTCTGAGCGCGGTCGGTTCGTCCCCCTACGGAGCCGATGCATCCGGTTTGATCTGCGGCTTTTACTTCGGCGCAGAGAGCCAAGCTGTGGCGCTTGGAGCGGCCGAGGTGTTGCGCTACCTGCATGGCGAAGGCGCCGACGCTCGCCACGGCTTTGTCTGGCTGCACTTCAACCTGGCGCATGCGGCGGCGCAGAAGTGGATGCGCGAGCACCTCAGCCTGTCCGACCAGTTTTATGAATCCCTGCGCGACGGTTCGCGTTCCACCCGGGTGGAGCTCGATGACGACACCCTGGTGGCGGTGGTCAACGACGTGCATTACGACTTCGCGTTCGAGCCCTCCGATATCTCCACCCTGTGGCTCTCGGTAGGGCAGCGCCTGGTGGTCAGCGCGCGGCTGCAACCCCTGCGCTCCATTGATCGACTGCGCGATGCTGTTAAGCGTGGCGCCAGGCTGAATTCGTCGGTGGAACTGCTGGTGCATCTGATGCACGACCAGGGCGATGTCCTAGTGCACATCGTGCGCGAAACGACGACGCGGGTGGATGGCATTGAAGACAGCTTGCTGTCCGGGCGGCTGGAAAAGAAGCGTGCCGATCTGGGTTCGCTGCGGCGCCTGCTGGTGCGGCTGCAACGCCTGTTGGCACCCGAACCGGCGGCCCTGTTTCGCCTGCTGAAAAAGCCGCCTTCCTGGGTGCTGGAAGGCGACCTCCAGGACTTGCATCAATCCACCGAAGAATTCAACGTGGCCTTGAGCGATATGGCGGCGTTGCAGGAACGCATCAAGTTGCTGCAGGAAGAAATTGCCGGGCGTGTGGCCGAGACCAGCAACCGCACGCTGTTTGTGCTGACGGTGGTGACGGTGCTGGCCCTGCCCATCAACATCATTGCCGGTCTGCTGGGCATGAATGTGGGCGGCATCCCACTCAATGAGCATCCCTATGGTTTCTGGATCGTGGTGGCCATCATCGCTAGCTTCACGGGCATTGCCGCCTGGCTTGCTTTCAGACGTCCGCGCGAATAGGCCCATGCCGCGCGCTTTCTTTCTGCTGCTGGGGGTGCAATTCCTCTCCACGCTGGCCGACAACGCTTTTTTGATTGTGGCGATTGCGCGGGTGTTGGAGTTGTCTGGCCCCGGCTGGCTCATTCCCCTGCTGAAAATCAGCTTCACGCTGTTTTATGTGCTGTTGGCGCCCTTTGTCGGGCCGCTGGCCGATGCCTTTCCCAAGGGGCGGGTGATGCTGTTGGCCAACGCGCTCAAGGTGGTAGCCATGTTGTTGTTGCTGGCTGGTTGCAGCCCGGTGCTGGCCATCGGACTGGCGGGACTGGGCTCGGCCATTTACGCGCCCGCCAAGTACGGACTGATCACTGAACTGCTGCCGCCGCGCGACCTGGTGCGCGCCAATGGCTTCTTCGAGGGCACCACCGTCTGCGCGGTGATTTTTGGCACGGTTCTGGGGGGTCTGCTGGTCAGCCCCTGGATGCCGCGGTTCCAGCTGCCCTTTGTGACACTGACTGCCGGTGTGACGCCCACGGCGCTGATCGCGGGCATGTTGGTTTTGCTGGCGATGAATACCTTGGCCATGCTGCTGAGCATTGCCGTGGTGGACAGCGGCGCCCGCTACGACCCGCATTCCATCCATCCACGGGCGCTGTTGCAGCGCTTCTGGCTGGAGAACGCGCTGCTCTGGCGCGATCCGCTGGGCGGGCTGTCGATGTCGGTTACCACCCTGCTCTGGGGTGTGGGCGCCACGCTGCAACTGATCGTGCTGCGCTGGGCCCATGAGGCACTCGGTCTGCCCTTGGCACAGGCGGCCTATTTGCAGGGCGTAACCGCGCTGGGCGTGGTGGCCGGTGCCGCGCTGGCCAGCCGCTATGTTCGCCTGGCCCACGCCCAACGCCTGCTTCCGGTGGGCATCGCCATGGGCCTGCTGGTGCCACTGATGTTGTGCATCTCCAGCCCCTGGACGGCGGCCCTGTTGCTGATCGTGGTGGGCGGCTTGGCCGGTTTTTTTGTCGTGCCCATGAATGCCTTGCTGCAGCACCGCGGCTGCACCCTGCTCACCGCCGGGCGCTCCATCGCTGTTCAGGGTTTCAACGAGAACGGTGGCATGCTGATCATGTTGGGCGTTTACGCCGCAGCGATTGCGCTGGACCTGCCGCTGTCCCTGTTGGTGCTGGGTTTTGCGCTGCTAGTGAGCGGTGGCATGCTGCTGATCTGGCTAGCGAATGCACGCCTACGCCGACCCATGCCAGACCACTACCAGCCTTAAGTACCAGCCTTAAGGCAGGCGCGTAATGCGACCCAGTGGCGCTGGACGCACCACGCCTTTGGTGCGTAAATACATCTTGGCAACCACCAGATCGATTTCACCGTTTTGCACATCGCGCCCCTCGCGCAGGAGTGGGAAGTTGTCGCCGCCACTGGCCATGAAGTTGTTCACCGTCACCCGGTAGTCTTGCTGCGGCTCCAGCGGCACGCCGTTGAGCTGCACCGAGCCCGGCACGATGCGGGCACCGGCGCCGCTCGCCGCACCTTCCGGTGCCTGGTCGTTCCAGCTGTAACTAAAACCCTGGGACACCGACAAAATGCGTCCGCCCTGGGGCTGTGGCTTCTCCCATTGCTGCTCCAGCAGACGGACAATCTGTTCGCCGCTCAGCGTCATGGTGACCAGGTTGTTGTTAAACGGCAGCACATTGAACAACTGGCCAAAGCTCACCGCACCTCCAGCGGACAGGTCGCTGCGCAAACCACCGGGATTGGTAAAGGCAATTTGCGCTGCCTTGTCACCGTAGCTCGGGTCGGAGGAACCGGCCAGAAACACATCGGCCACAAAGGCGCCCAGGCGGCTTTCGCCGGCCGGATTGCGCTTGCGGTCCATCGGTTCCGACACGCGGCCCACCACCAGGTCCGAGATGCTGGCCGTCAGGTCGCCATAGCGCTTCACAATGCGGGCGATCTTCGGGTCCGGTGCCAGCGTCTGGTAGCCGCGCGGCAAGGGCAGGAGCTTGCCATCGGAATTTTTCACGCCCACATCATTGAGCACCAGCCGGTTGTTGGCGTCCTTGGCGATCACGCGTTTGCTTGCGCCATCCACCGTCAGATCGATCTTGGTCACCAGGCGGCCATAAAAGCCGGTCTGCGTGACCAGCTTGCCGTCGGGCCGGAAGCACACATATTCCTGGTGCGTGTGGCCAGACACCACCACATCGATGGCGCTGTCAAAGCGGTCCACCAGATCCACAATTTCACCGCTAAAGCCGGGGCAGGATTTGTCCAGCACCTTCTTGGCGGTGGTCTGCCCGCCCTGGTGGATCAGCACCACGATCACCGTGGCACCCTTGCGCCGCAGCTCGGGCACCAAGGCGTTGACGGTTTGCACCTCGTCCTTGAAGTCCAGACCCGCCACGCCCGCCGGTGTCACCACGCTGGGCGTGTCCTTGAGCGTCAGGCCAATAAAGGCGATCTTCACGCCGCTCAGGGTCTTGATGGCGTAGGCCGGCAGCAGGGTCTTGGCGCTGCGCTGATCCATCACATTGGCCGCAAGGTATTGAAAGTGCGCGCCGGAAAAATGGCCCTGGTGCATGCAGGTGTCCACACCGACCACACCGGCGCTGGCATCGGCCGTCTTGGGAAAACAGCCGCCTTGCTGCAGACGCAGCAGCTCCAGGCGGCCCTTGTCAAATTCATGGTTGCCGACGCTGGAAATATCCAGTCCGATGGCATCCAGTACCTCAATCGTCGGCTCGTCGTGGAACAGACCGGAAGTTAGGGGCGAGGCGCCCAGCATGTCGCCGGCTGCCACCACCAAGGTGTTGCGCGGATTCTGACCTTTAAGCTGGCGCACCAGGCTGGAGAGATAAGCGGCACCACCGGCCGAGACGCGGCTGCCCTCGGCATGGTCCGGGTCCGGCACCAGCACGCTGCCCGAGGGCGGCATGATGTTGCCGTGAAAATCATTCAGGGCGATCAGCGACAGGCTGATCGGAGATGGCGCCTTTACCCCCGCCAGGCTGCTGCTGGAAGCAACTATGCAGATTGCTGCCAGCAGCAAAGGAGAGGCAAAGGCGCGCATCTTAGAACTCCGAACGCAGGGTGATGGACATAAACATGGGTGCGCTCACATAGTAGCTGGGCGCGGAACCACCGGCACCTTGTGCACGGGTGGTGAACGAGCTACCGCTTGGCGAGCTGATACGCAGATAGTTGGCGTTGAACAGGTTCACGATGTTCATCTGGATGGATGGCTTCTTGAAGAACGTGTCGCCAGCAAGACGGTAACCGGCGGTCAGGTTGACCACCGAATAGTCGCCCATGGTCTCATCATTCACCAGAGTGGAGTACGACTGACCTGTGTACTTGAGGTCCACATTGCCATACCAGTTGCTGCTGTTGTAGGCCACGCTCAGAGCGCTCATGAATTCCGGGGTATCGGGCATTTGCTTGCCGCTGGTGGCCTCTGTCCCGGAGCTGCTAATTAGATTGCTTTGCATCTTGCTGCTGGTGTAGGACATGGACCCATACAGCGTCCAGTTGCTGGCCAGCTTGTAGCCAGTTTCCAGTTCCAGACCCTGTGTGATCACCTTGCCGACGTTGGTGTCAATCGACAGGCTGGTCGCTGCATCGTAGGCGCTGGCGATGCGGTTGTTGAAGTCGATGTAATAGACCGAGCCGGAGAACGTCCAATCATCCTTGGCTACTCGGTAGCCCAGGTCCAGGTTGGTGGAGGTCTCTAGGTCCACTGTGGGGTTGCGCATCGTGGCACCGCTCAGCACACCAGGAGTGATAGTGCCGATAGCGCCACCTACCAGCAGCTTCTCGAAGCTGAAGTTGCCAGGCGCCTTCATGTTCTGCGCGACGTTGGCGAAGACTTGTTGTTCGCCATCCAGGCGGTAGCTCAGGCCCAGGCTGGGCAGCAACTTGGTGTAGGTCTTGCTGATGCTGTAGTCGGCACCTTGACTGGTGGTAGTGTTCTTGAACGTAAGCACAGTTGGCGAAAGGGCGGTGGCCGTTGGCAAGCCGTTCAGGTTGGCGTAGCTCGTGAAGTCGCGCTGGATGGACGCATTGCGCAGCCCTGCCTGGACGCCCAGCTTGTCGTCCATCAGCTTGACACTGTCCTGCACAAACAACGAAGAGGCGGTGCTGACGGTGATCTCATTGCGGGCCATGACGGGTTGGCCGTTTTGCTGCAGGATGTAGGAGTCGGAGTTGAACTGCCAGGGGTCTGGTGCCTGCCCAGCGGCATTCAGCAACTCGCGTGGAGCGGTTTGAACATGGCGTGCCTGTTCATACCAATAGCCGGCCAGGATGTCGTTATTGCCCCAGCGGGTGTTGGTCTTGAAGGTGACGCCGGGACGGTTGGTTTCGGTCACATTGCTGCCGTAAACCAGCGCTGTGAGATCGGTTTTATTGCCATTGCCGTTGAGGTCTTGGCCAATGCCGCCGCCTAGAAGGCCGGGTGCGGCATTTTCATTGAGCGTTTGCAGCTGTCCGCCGCCCGTGCCATGGCCATACCAGTAGTAAGGCTCCACCGAGAAACTGGTGTCCTTGCTGGCCTTGTACTCCACCTTGCCGGTCCACAGCAGGTTCAGGAAGGGATTGATGTTGTCGGCGTAGTAACCATCTGTCGGCACGGAGGCGGCGTTCTGGGCGGGAGGTGTTGTGCCGAAGTCCAGGCCTTGGTTGACTGCAATTTGTGCCTTGGTCAGCGTGCGGATATTGTTGTTGTAAGCCTTGTTCCACAACAGGCTGGTGGAAGCAAACCAGATGTCGTTGGGCTTAAATTCCAGGCCCAGGTCCACGTGTTCCTTGAGTGCACCGCCCATGCCCTTGAACTTGTCGGCAGTGGCCTTGGAGTAGGAAATAAAGGCCTTGGTGCTGTCGTCGGCAAACTTGCCGGTGTCCAGACGCACAAAAGTGCGGTTCAGGTGCAGGTCGCCCACCGACTCGGTCAGGCTGACGGTGTACTTGTCTTTGGGCGCGCAGGTGACCATGCCGATGTTGCCACCGGATGCACCCACGTGGGGCGCTTCGGTGTCGGTGGAGCCTTGCGTGACAAATATCTCGCACAGGTTTTCCGTGTCGGCATATTCCATCGGGTAAACGGCAAAATTGCCAGAGTCATTGACCGGCGCGCCATTGACGGTAAAGCCCATCTGGTCGCTGTTGGCACCGCGCACGCGCAGACCGCCGCCAAACAGGCCGGTGGCGTCCTGGCTAAAGGTGCTGACGCCGGGCAGCAACTCAATCGCCTGGTACGGGTTGGCAGTGGGATTGAGTGTGTCGAGGTGGGCGCGGTTGACCGAACTGCGTGCCTTGGGTGTGTCTTCCTGCACGATCAGGCCGGTGCTGGTGCCGCCTTGCGCGCCTTCGACCGCAATCCGGCCGACATCGGTGGCGGCAGTGGATTGGGCCCACAGTGCGGGCGAGGCACAGATGGCGGTGACCAGCAGTGCAAGCTGGCTCTTTCGGGAAATGCGTGACATATATAAAACCTTTATATGGAAATAAAAAACACAAAACACAAAACACAAAACCAAGGGCTTAAGGCTTAACCTGGAGGCAAAAAGTCGATGTCCACCGTGAACTTGTGCTGCTCCTGGCCGGGCCAGAGTTCGGCAGCAAACGGGGGGTAGCTGGAGCGACGCACGGTAGACAATGCGGCGTCATTGAGTAAATTGGAATCGGCCGCTTCCAGCACGCCGGCTTCCAGCAGAACACCTGCGCGGTTCAACGTGAACCACAGCTTCACCACGCCTTGTGGCCGTTGTTGGCTGGCCTGGCGGCCGGTGGGGTAGCGCTTGTTGGCGTTGAGCAAGGCCTTGAGCCGGGCGGCATATTCGGCCTCGGCAGAGGCGGTGCTTTTATGCGGCGCTTCGGCTGGCGGTGGCGCGGGCGCGGCATGCACCACCGGGGTGTTGTTGGTCGGTGCCGCTGCGGGCTCGGGCGCGGCATGGACCGGGGATTCGCTGGGGGCGGGAGAGGACACGAGGGCTGGTGCTGGCTGCACGGTCCGCTCGACGGCCGGGGTACTCGGCTTGGGTTGGTCGAGCTGCGGTTTGGGCAGCGGCACGGGCGGAGCGGGCGGCGGTGGCACGATGACCTCCTGCAGCACTACGGCTTCCAGGGGCTTCTTTAACAAGTGGTTAACCGTGGTCTGAAACACGCCGCTGACGATGAGTGCCAGCAGGAGCGCGTGTAGTCCTACGACCCAGCTCAGGCCCACATAGCGCCTGGAACTTCCGGCGCTGCCATACGAGCCATACGAAGCAGACCTCAGCATGAAATCATCCTTAAAAAAAATCAGCCACGCGGGCGCTGCCGCCTGCGTGGCTGATTGACTACGGGTCTTAGAAGTCCAGCGTCAGAGTCACGTTGACGCTGCGGCCCGGCAGCACGTTGAGCAAGTCAGTTCCGAGGGGATTGCCTCCGGTGGAACCTGCTGTAGCGCTGGCGATGCTGGTGATGGCATGGCTGTCGGTCAGGTTGTTCACGCCAACTTGCAGCTTGGCCTTTTTAGCCTTGGCAAAGGGTGACTTCACCGTGTAGTTCACAAACAGATTTGTGATGACGACCGGGTCAATCGCGAATGCTTCATGGTTGCCAGCCTTGTCGTCATTGAACATCGTTCCGATGCGGTTCACCGAGAGGTTGATGTCCCACTCATTGGCTTGGTAATTCAAAGCCAAGGTTTCGGTATCTTGCGGTGCACCAGCAACCCATTGGCCGTTGTCATACTTCACGCTGCCATAGGTGGCGTTCCCATACACGCTAAAGCCCGAACCCAGGGTGATATTGGATTCCACTTCAATCCCTTGGCTGACTTCAGTTCCGCTCAGCACATAGCCGAAGTTGCCAAAGCTGTCGGGGCCGACTTGTGTGTAGGCGCCGTCGAGCTTGGTGGAATAAACGTCGGCTGCAAAGGTGTAGCCTGGAGCAGTCCACACCGTGCCAATTTGAGCCGCAGTCGACTTGGTGGCCTTTGGAGCCGGATCGACCAAAGCGTTTTTGACGTCAAACACGCTGGTGCTTGGAATCTGATCGCCAATGGAATATTGTCCGTACACCGACCAATTGGGTGCCATCTTGTAATGCACATCCAACGAGGGCAGCCAGTCGGTGTACGTGACGGAGTTCGATAAGCTACTTGCACCGCCAGTGGCTGACGTGGGCAATTTATTAATCGGATTTTGACCCGTGCCGCCCAAAAGCCCCACGGCCGTGCCATTGTCTTGGGCATGCACAAATTCCTGTTTGTAGGAAGCGTACTTGATACCGGGTGTGACACGCAGATCGTCCGTTACCTTGAATTCGTATTCCAGGTAAGGCTGAGCTGTCGTGGTCAGGTAGTTTTCCGAGAAATTCGGCAGTGCCACGTCAATCCAGTTGGTCGGATTGGTAGGGACTTGGTAGCGGTAGCTGCTTGCCTGCTCCAGCCACAGGCCGGTGCGCAAGATGCCACTTGATGTTTCGTTGCTCAAACGCAAAATGTTGCCGTTGGTAACGTAAGAGTTGAGCTTGTCGGTACCAGCCGCTCTAATCGCGTCAGTGGCAGTGGCGGGCGTGGACGGCAAAGGCAGAACGCCTGCGGAATTCGAATAGTTCTGCTTGTTGTGGTACTCGTAGTGGTACACCTTGTCTTCCAGGTTCCAGCCGCCATCCAGCTTGGTCTTGACACCCGCGTATTCAAAATTGGTGGTGATGTCGTAGAAGTTATAGCCGTAGTAATCGCCGCGTTTTGGGTCGGCGCTCAGCATGTCCACATAGTCGCCGGCCAAATAGTTGGAACGTAAAATGCCCTTGATGTTGGGTGTATTGTTCTTCAGCTCCAGGGCCGATGCAAACAGGGTGTAGGTGGTGTCCGCGTTGGCGGCGTACTGGTACTTGGCCGAGACGGCCTGGCGGTCCTGCTTGTTATAGGTTTGGTAGCCGTCAGAATGCATGCCCTGCAGGTTGAACATCAGGCTGGATTTGCCCTCTGCGCCGAATTGGCCGGTCTGGTGCTCAAGGCCGATGACATCGGTATTCCACGATCCAACCGAGCCCATCACGCTGGTGCTTTCTTCGACTTCCAGAATTCTGGATTGCAGATCGATATTGCCGCCAAACGTGGCTTGGCCAATGGTCGCTGCCGAGCCGGGGCTGCGGTCCACGATCGCACCGCCCAGGAAGTCGTTGGGGAAAAAGACCCACGAGTGGTGGCTCACACCGTTGGTATCGTTGAACGGAATACCGTCAAAGCCGATCACCATATTGCTGTCGGACAGGCC
>CAIMZI010000036.1 GCA_903845935.1 uncultured beta proteobacterium
CAGCCCTCAGTTGACATAGAGTCGATCAAATCCGGTGACTGCTCACTCGACCGCTCCAGTCACATCCATGTACTCAGCAGATTGCCGCCGTGGTACGAAGACACTGATTGGTACTCCCTATTTTTCGCACTTTGGCGAGCAAACGTTTTGCGCCTTGCCCAGCAACTTACGCGTCATTAGTTGCGTGCGTGGGCGGTGCTTGCCACACAGGAAACACGACATCGTCGCGGTGTGGGCATATTGGTTGGTCTCGCCAAACGGTGAGCCTGAAACCTTGGCCTTGTAGCGCAGGCCATCCTTCACAATCTGTGATGTTTTAACTGGAGTACTCATTGCGTTGCTTCCTTGTCGCCTTGGCCTATTGCATGCCTTGACCTTTGGTTTGTGGTTCATCTTTTTGAACTGGCGCAGTTCTCCACTCGTCAATGTCCGTGAAGACCAACCCACAGCCCACGCACTGGTGTTCGCCCGATGGATTCATGGCTCCGCTCTCATCGCGCTTGATCACCGGCTTGTAGCTCGTTGCGCCACATCGGTGGCATTTGTTGATTTTTGTCATCGCCCTGGAAAGGTTGTTTTTTGTTGTATGGAACATGGATCTGGTTTACTGCATTTCAACGCCCTGCGAGCCGAATGCGCTTACCACAGGATGCTGCCCGGCCAATCCACAGAACCTGTGTGCTGATCTGGGGATAACTCTGGGGCAGGTAGGTCAAACCCGCATGCCTATTGGGCTGGGATAGCGTGCTCAAAAAGGATGCAGATCGTTTTTCGTTGATCTTTTATTTTTTTAAAGTTGATGCTTTTCTTGATTGACTTTTGCTCGCTCAGTGTTTCCACTTTTTCTTCGGATTGCTCGTCAATGGCATCTCCCCCCTCAAACGCCGCAAGTCCTCTTCGGTCAGGTCCTCGCTTTCGTCATTTGCCGTTGAGTGGTCGCTCACTTGCTGGTCTGCTTCATTGTTTTGAAACGGTTGACTGCCGAACTGCCGTCCTTGATTCTTGTTGGATCGGACCGGTTGGCGCTGCTCACGCCTTGCGGGTTGCTGTCTGGGTTGATCTTGCCTGGATTGTGCTTGTCTAGGTTTAGCGGGTTCACCAACAAACGGCTGCAGGTGGGGCAATGTCCCGTCCACATCTATGCGGTAATAGTGGCCGGATGCGAGCTTGATCTTCACGGTATTGCCGTCCACTACGGCGTGGCCTGATGCAATGAACCCACCCGTGTTGGTCGCATGCCCAAAGAGCATGACCATGCGGCCCCACTGTTCGCGCGGAACACAGTCAAAAACGTTTGCCTCTTCCACATCCGGCATCTTCTCAACCAGTGTGAACTTGCCTTCTGTGGGCTCATAAAACAGTGCGGCATTTCCCTTCTTCAGCGTGATGGCACCCACCACCTCGCTGCGCTTCACCCGGCTGTCTAGTTCAGCCAGATAGAAGCTCTGGAAGGCTTCTATGGCCGCCGGTGTTGGATTAACAGTTTGCATGGGTTTAGACCTTTTTTCGGTGTAAGCGCATCAGGCGTGCGAAGTTCTGCGAGACCAGCGTCACTCCGACTGCGCCCATCAGAATAACTCCGCTGGTGCCAATGGATGGAATCAAGGCACCACTCAATGCGATACCTGCGGACTGACCAATAAAGTACGACGCCGCAAATGCCGCCACTGCAGCGCCGCGGCGTTCCGGAGCCATCTGGGTGGCGTTGATCTGCAGCGTGTTGTGCAGCATGTAGAAGCCAAGCCCGGCCAGAAAGCAAGCGGGCATTGCCCACAACCAATTGCTTGATAGGGCCACGGTCACGTAGGAGGCGGCTACCAGCACCCCACCCCATCGGCACAGACCTACCTCTCCAAGCCTGTGAACCAGATAGTAGGCACTGACTGCGAACAGTAGCCCTCCCAGGCCAAAGAGCATGACCACCTGGCCGGCCATGGCAAGCGGGATGGAATGCACCAGGTGGATATGGGTCACCATGAAGGCGAAGGAGCCAAAGATGCTGGCGCCCTCGGCAAACACGGTGAGCAGCACAACCCTGGCCCAGGGAACGGCCAGAACTTGGCCAAACTCAAACACCATGCGTTTGAAAGCGGAGCCCTGAGGTGGGTTGGTCTTTCGGGCCTCAAGGGGTAGTCGACTGTTATTCCACAGCAGGAAGGCGCCACCCAGTGCAAAGTACACCGCAATGCCTTCAAAAGGTACTCGCCAGTGCAGGTGGTCAGCAGCGTAGCCGCCCAGCAGTACACCGCTGGAAATACCCAGCACCTGTCCGATCATGAATTTGGCCAGAATCGGTTGGCGGCGCTCGTAGGACACAACATCGCCGATCCAGGCCATGGCCAGCGGAATGATGGCTGCGGCCGAAGCACCGGCGATCACTCTGGCCGCCAGCAGCAATTCAAACGTCGGCGCCAGAGCGCAGATTGCCGTTGTCACGGCACAAGCGATAGTGCCCCAGGCGATAACGCGGTATTTGCCAAAACGGTCGCCCAAGGGACCGAAGACCAGCTGGGCAAAGCCATAAGCAATGGCGAAGACAGTAATGACCAGGGCTGCATGACCCAGGGTCAAAGAGAACTCTTTAGCCAAGCCCGGCAATAGGGGGTCGGATACCCGCATGGATATGCCACTGCCAAATGCCGATACAGACAGCGCCAACAGGGCGCCTCGGGGTAGTTTGATGTCGACTTGAGGGTTAGTGGCTGCTGGACCACCGGAGGGCTTTAAGCCCGAATTAATGGCGGGGGCCTGGCTCATGCAGTCAGGCACCCAGAAGTAAGGTTGGTCAATTCAGTCGTTGCCCCTGGGATTTGAGTTCTTCCATCAGGGCATCGGGCGCACCGCCTTGGGCCAGATGGCTTTTGTACCAGACCGTCAGGATGCTGGTTATCACTGGGCCTGGATTCTGTAGAACCTTCTCAAAGTTTAGGTCGTTGATATTGCAGATCACCTTAACCAGGTCCATGTCCAGATCGATGGCGTCGTCATCGCAGCGACGTACCTTGAGATCAGAAAAGGAAAAGCCCTCGGGCAGTTTCAGGGTGAGAACGCTATCAGTTGCTTGATTCATAACTGAGAGTTTTCTTGAATGAGCTTGCATTTGGGTTCAGCGGTTTGAACAGAATAGTGCGTCGCTACCTGAATTGGCTGCAGTTCTGAACGACTATCGTGGCCAAACCTCGTCACAAGCCCAAAGGTCAGATACGCTCTTGCAAATTCCTGTGACGACACAAACCTCGTCACAAACCTCGTCACATAACAAAAAAGGCTCACCGAAGTGAGCCCTTACTGTTGCGGAGAACCGCATACTTATTGGTTGCGCGAGAAGGATTTGAACCTCCGACCTTTGGGTTATGAGCCCAACGAGCTACCAGACTGCTCCATCGCGCGGTAAGCCATTAGTATACCTTATTCTGCAGCGATTTGTGCAGCTTCTTCAACAGAAGTTTCAGCACGGTCAACCAATTCGACCAAAGCCATGGGCGCGTTGTCACCAACGCGGAAACCCATCTTCAAAATGCGTGTGTAACCACCGGGACGCGCGTTGAAGCGGGGTCCGAGGTCGTTGAACAGCTTGGTCACGCTGTCGCGGTCGCGCAGGCGGTCAAACGCCAGACGGCGGTTGGCAACGGTAGCAACCTTGGCCAGGGTGATCATGGGTTCGATCACGCGACGCAGTTCTTTGGCCTTGGGCACGGTGGTCTTGATGACCTCGTGCTCGATCAGCGAGTTCATCATGTTGCGCAGCATCGCCAGGCGGTGCGATGTGGTGCGATTAAGTTTGCGTAGTCCGAGTCCGTGGCGCATGTGATTTCCTTGAGTTATTTACCGGCAGCCGTATCAGGTACTGCCCTTGGCGCAACGCCCTTTCGGGCGTTTCTTGTTAACGTTTTTGAGACGCGTTGAATTAACGCTTCTCGAGTGCAGCCGGTGGCCAGCTCTCGAGCTTCATGCCCAAGGTCAGACCACGGGAAGCCAGCACTTCCTTGATTTCATTGAGTGACTTGCGACCCAGGTTAGGGGTCTTGAGCAACTCGTTTTCGGTGCGCTGAATCAGATCACCGATGTAGTAGATGTTCTCGGCCTTCAGGCAATTGGCAGAACGAACCGTCAGCTCCAGCTCGTCCACAGGGCGCAGCAGGATAGGATCGAATTGCGTATTGCCACGCGGTGCCGGTGCATCGAAGGCGGCGAGTTCGCTGCCTTCAAGTTGCGCAAACACTGCCAGCTGTTCCACCAGAATCTTGGCCGAGGCGCGCACTGCATCTTCAGCAGACACGGCACCGTTGGTTTCGATTTCAACGACCAGCTTGTCCAGATCGGTACGCTGCTCAACGCGGGCGCTTTCGACCGTGTAGCTGACGCGCTTGACGGGCGAGAACGAGGCGTCCAGCACAATGCGGCCGATCGACTTGTTGGGCTCATCGGCGTGGCGGCGCATGGTACCGGGCACGTAACCGCGGCCTTTTTCAACCTTGATCTGCATGTCCAGTTTGCCGCCGTGCGACAGATTGGCAATGACATGACCGGGGTTGATGATTTCCACATCGTGCGGAGTCTGAATGTCAGCGGCAGTCACGACACCTTCTGCGTCTTTGCGCAGGCTCAGGGTCACTTCTTCGCGGTTGTGCAGCTTGAAAACCACACCTTTCAAATTCAGCAAGATGTTGACCACATCTTCTTGCACGCCATCAATCGACGAGTACTCGTGGAGCACGCCGGCGATGGTGACTTCTGTTGCCGCAAACCCAGGCATGGACGACAGCAAAACGCGACGCAGCGCATTGCCCAAGGTATGTCCGTAACCACGTTCAAAGGGCTCCAAGGCCACCTTGGCGCGGTTAAGACCGAGCTGCTCTACGCTAATGGATTTTGGTTTCAGCAAACTGTTCTGCATGCAGACTTCCTCTCAATACCCCCGACTCGTTACATCGGTAAGGCTGGTGAAGCACCCCGACACAGGGCAAGCCTGGATCAGGGAACGAATTCAAATATTCAAACGAATTAACGTGAATACAACTCAACGATCATCGATTCGTTGATGTCGGCCGCGAACTGGTCACGGTCAGGCACAGACTTGAACACGCCTTCGGCCTTTTCAGCATTGACTTCAACCCAGGCTGGCATGCCAACTTGTGCGGCCAATTGCAGGGCTTCGACGACGCGGTTCTGCTTCTTCGACTTTTCGCGCAGAGCGATCACGTCACCGGCCTTGACCATGTACGACGGGATGTTCACGGAAGAGTTGTTCACCGTGATGGCCTTGTGGGAAACCAGCTGGCGTGCTTCGGCGCGTGTGGAGCCGAAGCCCATACGGTAGACCACGTTGTCCAGGCGCGATTCCAACAGGAACAGCAGGTTGGCACCGGTGTTGCCACGGCGGCGGTCGGCTTCTTCGAAGTAGCGGCGGAACTGACGTTCCAGCACGCCGTACATGCGCTTGACTTTTTGCTTTTCGCGCAATTGCAGACCGTAGTCAGAAGTACGGGCACCTGAAGTGCGGCCGTGCTGACCAGGCTTGGAATCGAACTTTGCCTTGTCACCGATAGCGCGACGGGCGCTCTTCAGGAACAGGTCAGTGCCTTCACGGCGGGAGAGTTTGGCCTTGGGGCCTAGGTAACGTGCCACTTGAACTTCCTTTTATGTCATCTGCCGCACGGAAATGCGGGAGCCACCATCAAGAGATGGTGGCGGTGGGCTTGTGAATGAATTAGATGCGACGACGCTTCTGTGGGCGGCAACCGTTGTGCGGTACCGGAGTCACGTCAGCAATCATGTTGATGCGAATGCCCAGAGCGGCCAAAGCGCGCACAGAGGATTCACGTCCAGGACCAGGTCCCTTGATTTCAACGTCAAGGTTCTTGATACCCTGTTCCAGCGCTGCACGGCCAGCCACTTCGGAAGCAACCTGGGCTGCGAACGGAGTGGACTTGCGAGAGCCCTTGAAACCTTGGCCACCCGACGACGCCCAAGACAAGGCGTTGCCCTGGCGATCGGTGATGGTGATGATGGTGTTGTTGAACGATGCGTGAACGTGTGCAATGCCGTCAGCAACATTCTTGCGGACTTTCTTGCGCACGCGTTGCGCGGCGTTATTGGCTGGTGCTTTTGCCATGGTTCTCTATTCCTTATTTCTTCAAGGATGCAGCAGCCTTACGAGGGCCTTTGCGTGTGCGTGCGTTGGTGCGCGTGCGCTGACCGCGCATGGGCAAACCACGACGGTGACGGAATCCACGGTAGCAACCGATGTCCATCAAACGCTTGATGTTCATGGTCGTCTCACGACGCAGGTCACCTTCGATAGTGAACTGGGCGATTTGATCGCGAATTTTTTCCAGATCCCCGTCGGTCAAATCCTTGACCTTCTTGGAATAAGCGATGCCACAAGCTTCGCAGATTTTGCGAGCGCGGGTGCGACCGATTCCAAAGATGGCGGTTAAGCCAATTTCAGAATGCTGTTGCGGCGGAATATTGATGCCAGCGATACGTGCCATTTTCGTCCTCTAAAACTCTTGCAATTAACCCTGGCGCTGCTTGTGACGCGGATCTGTACAGATCACACGCACAACGCCCTTGCGTCGGATAATTTTGCAGTTACGGCAAATTTTCTTGACCGAAGCCGAAACTTTCATATTTCTCTCCTAAAAACCTTCGCCATGTTCCGACTTTGAATCGCGCGGAACCTGCGCTGTTACTTTGCTCACAGGACAAGGTGCTTGAATAAATTCCCGCATCCCCATCCCAACGATTAACTTGTCACCCGGCCAAAACCGTTTGATCCCCAACCACCGATTCATCAAGACTTGAAGTTAGCCTTTTTGAGCAGTGATTCATATTGCTGGGACATCAAGTAGTTTTGTACTTGGGCCATGAAGTCCATGGTGACCACCACAATAATTAGCAGCGACGTTCCACCGAAGTAGAACGGCACGTTGTATTTCAAGATCAGGAACTCGGGCAATAAACACACAAAAGTGATGTAGATCGCACCAGCCAGCGTCAAACGCAGCAAGATCTTGTCAATGTATTTGGCGGTCTGGTCACCAGGACGAATCCCGGGAATAAACGCACCACTCTTCTTCAGGTTGTCTGCAGTCTCACGGCTGTTGAACACCAGAGCCGTATAGAAGAAGCAGAAGAACACGATGGCAGCGGCATACAACATCACATACACGGGCTGACCTGGGCTCAGCGTGCTGGAGATGTCTTTCAACCAGCGCATCGACTCACCCGTGCTGAACCAGTTCGCAACCGTTGCAGGCAACAAGATTATCGAAGAGGCAAAGATCGGTGGAATCACACCAGCCATGTTCAGCTTCAAAGGCAGATGCGAAGACTGACCACCGTAGACCTTGTTGCCCACCTGCCTACGGGCATAGTTGACTAAGATCTTGCGTTGTCCACGCTCTACAAACACCACGAAGTAAGTCACCAACGCAATCAGTACCACCACCATCAGGGCCACGATGATGCTCATGGCGCCGGTTCGCACCAGTTCCAGCAAGCCACCAATCGCATTGGGCAAGCCCGCCGCGATACCGCCAAAGATCAGGATCGAGATACCATTGCCCAGACCGCGTTCGGTGATCTGCTCACCCAGCCACATCAGGAACATGGTGCCAGCCGACAGTGTCACCACGGTCGTCAGACGAAAGCCAAATCCAGGTGCAATCACCAGGCCTGCAGATGACTCCAGCGCCACCGCGATACCCAGGGACTGGAACAAGGCCAGTCCGAGCGTGCCGTAGCGGGTGAACTGGGTAATCTTGCGACGCCCGGCTTCGCCTTCCTTCTTAAGTTGCTCAAAGGTGGGCAACACATAGGTCAGCAATTGCATGATGATCGACGCCGAGATGTACGGCATGATGCCCAGTGCAAACACGGTAAAGCGTGACAGAGCACCGCCAGAGAACATATTGAACAGACTCAATATGCCGCCCTGCTGGCCCTTGAAGAGCTGTTGCAACTGCGATGGATCGATACCGGGCACAGGTATATGTGCTCCGGTTCGGTACACCACCAGCGCCAACAGCAAGAAGACGAGGCGGCGACGCAAGTCCCCAAACTTGCCTGTCTTTGCGATATCAGCTGCGTTAGTTGCCACTTTGATTTCTTTCAGTCAGCAATTAAGCGACGCTGCCGCCGGCGGCTTCGATCGCAGCCTTGGCACCAGCAGTAGCACCGAGACCGGTGACCTTGATAGCCTTGGTGATCGCGCCGGTGTTGATCACCTTGACGACCTTGATCTTTTGGCTCACGGCGCCGGCTTGCTTCAATGTCAACAGATCGACTTCAGCAACGCCCAGGGCTTCCAGGGCTGTCAAAGTGATTTCGTCGTTGAATTGCAACAAATGCGATTTGAAACCGCGCTTGGGCAAGCGACGATGCATAGGCATTTGACCGCCTTCGAAGCCGACTGCGGGACCGCCACCAGAGCGTGACTTTTGACCCTTGTGGCCACGGCCAGCTGTCTTGCCCAGGCCAGAGCCAATGCCCCGACCGACGCGACGCTTGGCGTGCTTGGCACCCGCTGCGGGCTTGATGTCATTGAGTTCCATCATCAATCCCTTAGAGAACCTTGACCAGGTAACTGATCTTGTTAATCATGCCGCGCACTTCAGGAGAATCCTTCAGTTCGCTGACGCTGTTGAGCTTGCGCAGGCCCAGACCACGCACGGTGGCGCGGTGTGATTCCTGGCAGCCAATTGGGCTACGCACCAATTGGATTTTTACGGTTTGTTGTGTTGTCATGATTGAAACTCCGCTTAAACGTAGAGTTCTTCAACAGTCTTGCCACGCTTGGCCGCCACTGCAGCCGGTGTCGTCGACACAGACAGGGCATCCAGAGTCGCACGGACCATGTTGTAGGGATTGGACGAACCATGGCTCTTGGCCACGATGTCGGTAATACCAACTACTTCGAAGACAGCGCGCATGGGGCCGCCCGCAATGATACCGGTTCCCTTGGGAGCCGGTGCCATCATGACGCTGGCAGCGCCGTGGTGACCCATTACCTTGTGGAAAATGGTACCGTTTTTCAAGGTGACCTTGAGCATGTTGCGACGGGCTTCTTCCATGGCCTTCTGCACAGCAGCAGGAACTTCCTTGGATTTACCCTTACCCATACCGATGCGACCTTCGCCGTCACCCACTACGGTCAGTGCAGCGAAGCCGAGAATACGACCACCCTTCACCACCTTGGTGACGCGATTGATCGCGATCATCTTCTCGCGCAGACCGTCCTCAGGACCCTCGGCCTTACCTTGCATTTTTGCTTGAACTTTAGCCATTCTGATTTCCGATCTGCTTAGAACTGCAAGCCAGCGGCGCGTGCGGCATCAGCCAGCGCCTTGATACGGCCGTGGTACGCAAAACCTGCGCGGTCAAATGCAACTTTTTCAACACCGGCAGCCTTGGCTTTTTCAGCCACGCGCTTACCAATGAGTTCTGCGGCTGCGACGTTGCCGCCCTTGCCGGCTGCACCCAGGGCCGTACGCACTTCGGCTTCGGCTGTGGACGCAGATGCAATCACCTTGCCGCCGTCGCCAGAAATGACGCTGGCGTAGATGTGCAGGTTGGTGCGGTTTACGGTCAGACGGGCAACACCTTGTGTGGCGATGCGGATACGTGTCTGACGGGCCCGGCGAAGACGCTGCTCTTTTTTGGTCAACATGGTGCAGCTCCTTATTTCTTCTTGGTTTCTTTGATCGTGATCTTTTCGTCCGAATAACGGATACCCTTGCCCTTGTAAGGCTCGGGAGGACGAACAGCACGTATCTCAGCAGCAATCTGGCCAACGCGCTGACGGTCAGCGCCCTTGATCAGGATTTCTGTCGGTGTGGGGGTGGCCACCGTTATGCCAGCAGGCATATCGATATTCACCGGATGGGAGTAACCCACCACCAGGTTCAACTTGGTACCAGCGGCTGCGGCTTTGTAGCCCACACCCAACAGGTTGAGTTTCTTTTCGAAACCCTTGGTCACACCGACCACCATGTTGTTCACCAGTTGACGCATGGTGCCACTCATGGCATCTGCTTCACGGGATTCATTGGCAGGAGCAAAGCTGAGCTTGCCTGCGTCGTTGGTCATGGTCACCAGGGTGTTGAGCGTCAGTTGCAGAGCGCCGCCAGTGCCTTTGACACTGACCAGACCTGCATTGAAAGACACATCCACACCGGCGGGGATCATGACTGGAAGTTTGCCTACACGGGACATTGTTAAATACTCCTCTGTGGCATTAAGCGACGTAGCACAACACTTCGCCACCGACACCGGTAGCGCGCGCTTTGCGATCTGTCATGACGCCCTGGGGCGTAGTTACGATGGCCACGCCGAGTCCGTTTTGGACTTGGGGGATGGCATCGCTGCCACGGTAAACGCGCAGGCCGGGACGGCTCACACGCTCAATACGTTCGATCACGGGGCGACCGGCGTAATATTTCAGGGCGATAACGAGTTCAGACTTACCACCTTCGGTGACAACCTTGAATCCGTCGATGTAGCCTTCTTCTTGCAACACTGCTGCAATGGCAACCTTCACTTTGGATGAAGGGATGGAGACCGTAGTCTTAGCCACCATTTGCGCATTGCGAATACGTGTCAACAGGTCGGCAATTGGGTCACTCATGCTCATATTGGTTCTCCTGCCGCTTACCAGCTGGCCTTGACGATGCCGGGTATTTCACCAGCAAAGGCCATTTCACGAATCTTTGCGCGTGCCAGACCGAAGTGCTGGAACGTGCCACGGGGGCGACCGGTGATCGCACAACGGTTACGTTGGCGAGTCGGGTTCGAATTACGGGGCAGCTTTTGCAGACCCAGACGGGCAGCAGCGCGCTCGTCATCCGTACGCTTTGCGTCGGTAGAGATGGCCTTCAGTTCCGCATATTTCTTTGCGTACTTAGCAGCCAGCTTGTCACGTTTGAGCTCGCGCTCGATTAATGCCATTTTTGCCACAGTTCGCCTCAGTTCTTGAACGGGAAACGGAAAGCTGCGAGCAGTGCCTTGCACTCTTCATCAGTCTTGGCCGTCGTAGTGATACTGATATTGAGACCGCGCAAGGCATCAACCTTGTCATATTCAATCTCAGGGAAAATGATCTGCTCTTTCACGCCGATGTTGTAGTTGCCGCGGCCATCGAAGGCGCGACCAGAGATACCACGAAAGTCACGTACGCGGGGCAGAGCCACGGTAACAAAACGATCCAGGAACTCAAACATCTGCACGCCGCGCAGAGTCACCATGCAACCAATGGCCTGGCCTTCGCGGATCTTGAATCCGGCAATGGCTTTCTTGGACTTGGTCACCACAGGCTTTTGGCCTGCAATCTTGGTCAGGTCGGCAACTGCGTTGTCCATGACCTTCTTGTCAGCAACCGCTTCACTGACACCCATGTTCAGGGTGATCTTGGTGAAACGCGGCACTTGCATGGCCGACTTGTAGCCAAACTTGGCAATCAGGTCAGGCGCCACTTTGTCGCGGTAAATTTGTTGAAGACGTGCCATGCTTATGCCACCTTGATTTCTTCGCCGCTGGACTTGTAAACGCGAACGCGTTTGCCATCAGCAAGCAACTTGATACCAACACGGTCAGCCTTGCCCGTTGCAGCATTGAAAATAGCTACATTGGACTGGTGAATAGGCATGGTCTTTTCGACGATGCCGCCGGCGGCGCCCTTCATTGGGTTTGGCTTGGTGTGTTTCTTCACCAAGTTAACACCCTCTACGAGTACGTGCGAATCATCTTTGCGCAGCGCGATGGTGCCGCGCTTGCCCTTATCGCGTCCTGCGATAACGATGACTTCGTCGCCTTTGCGAATCTTGTTCATGGCGGGTCCTTACAAAACTTCAGGAGCCAGGGACACGATCTTCATGAACTTCTCGGTACGCAGTTCACGCGTCACGGGTCCAAAGATGCGGGTGCCGATAGGCTCCAACTTGGCGTTAAGCAACACTGCTGCGTTGCCGTCGAATTTCACCAGGGAACCATCGCTACGGCGGATGCCCTTAGCGGTGCGAACCACAACCGCGCTATAGACTTCGCCTTTTTTGACGCGTCCGCGGGGTGCAGCTTCCTTGATGCTAACTTTGATGATGTCGCCAACACTGGCGTAACGACGCTTAGAACCGCCCAGCACCTTGATGCAGAGAACGGACTTAGCGCCAGTGTTGTCGGCGACTTCCAGTCGAGATTCAGTTTGGATCATTTCAATTATTCCCAACTTGCACCTGGTGCACCCAATCGCCTCATGGCAATTCAGCACAACAAATCAGTCTTGGGCCCGCTGTACGCCGCTCGAACCACTCAAGCAGCCTCCATTTGGGCAGAAACTTCATACTCTTGCGAGCGAAGCCCTCGATTATGCATCCGATTTAACGGGTTGGCAACGGTTTTCTCAGGGAATTTGCAAATACTGGGCCGCTAGCTGGGTGAATTCGCGCTCCTGGGGATCGAGCCCAGTCTCCTCCAACAGGATTTCCGCCACCCGAGGCGCCAGTTGAGCCGCCAGTCTGGCATCTAAGAAAAGCATTCTGGAACGTCGCGCCAGCATGTCTTCCACCGTCAGCGCATATTCATAGCGTGCGGCAAAGCGCACCATGGCCTCGCTCAGGCCATCCGCGAGCCACACATAGGCGCCGGGCAAGGCCTGCAGCAATGCGGCTTCACTGCCATAAGAATGGGCGCCTTCCGACATTCCGATCGAGACCGGCGAGAACTCCGGCCCAAACTGGGCACCTACCAGGCGCAGGTCCACGGTCTGCCCGGCAGGGCGCCGTTCGAGCAGGCCCTTGTCCGCACAGGTCTCCAGCACATCCTCGGCCATGGCCCGGTAGGTGGTCCATTTGCCACCGGTGACCGTCACCAAGCCGCTGCGGCTGGCAATCACCGTATGTTCCCGACTCAGCGCCTTGGTACTTTCGCCGTGTTGTGACTTGAGCAAGGGCCGCAAGCCGACCCAGATGCTTTTGATGTCATCCCGGCCGGGCGCCCGAAGCAGATAGCGCCCAGACTCTCTCAATATGAAATCCACTTCGTCAGCGAAGGGCAAGGGCTCGCGCGCCAGATCATGGCGCGGCGTGTCGGTGGTGCCCAGGATCAGCCTACCCAGCCAGGGCACGGCAAACAGCACGCGGCCGTCCGAGGTCTTGGGCACCATCAGCGCCCGGTCGGAGTCCAGAAAGCTGCGCTCCACCACGATGTGCACGCCCTGGCTGGGAGCCACCAGGGGCTGAATCGCCCGGCCCCCGCCCGCGCTGTGGGCCGCACTATCCATAGCGCGCAGCGCGTCAACCCAAACCCCGCAGGCATTCACCACACAGCGGGAACCGATGCGATAGGTCTGTCCGCTGATGCTGTCCCGCGCCTGCAAGCCGCTGATCTTGCCGCCTTCATATAGGAGTCCGGTGACCGCGCAGTAATTGACCAGCAGCGCGCCGCGCGTGGCCGCAGTGCGGGTCAGCGCCAGAGCCAGGCGCGCATCGTTGAACTGCCCGTCCCAATACTGCACACCACCCTTTAGTCCCTCCCTGCGCACGTTGGGCAAGGCCTTTGCAGTCGCCTCTGCCCCCAAAAAACGCGTCTTACCCAAGCCTGCCTTGCCCGCCAACAGGTCGTACAGCGTCAAGCCGATGCCGTAAAACGGCGCCTCCCACCAGCGGTAAGAAGGCACGACAAAGGCCAAGGACTGGGCCAGATGCGGCGCATTGCGCAACAGCGTGCTGCGCTCGTGCAAGGCCTCTCGCACCAGGGAAATATTGCCCTGCGCGAGATAGCGCACACCGCCATGCACCAGCTTGGTGGCGCGCGACGAGGTGCCCTTGGCAAAGTCATGCGACTCCAACAGCAGCACACTCAATCCGCGAGCAGCTGCGTCCAGCGCCACGCCCAGACCGGTCGCACCACCACCGACCACCACCAGGTCATAGACCCGGTCCACGGCCAGACGCGCCATCAGATCGGCACGGCGCGTAGGCATGGGGAACTGTGGAGTTAGCATGCGGGATCTTTGTTCAGGGCGGTTCGCCCGATTATCGCGAAGGCAACGCAATGAGCTATCTGCTGGCCCTGGACCAGGGCACATCAAGCTGCCGCAGCATCGTGTTCGATGCAGGTGGCAAGACAGTCGCCATGGCGCAACAAGAGCTGCCGCAAATCTTCCCGCAACCCGGCTGGGTGGAGCATGACGCGCTGCAGATCTGGCGCCTGCAACTGGCCACAGTCCGCACAGCCCTGGCCAAGGTCGGCATCGCGGCGACTCAGATCAAGGCTCTAGGCATTACCAACCAGCGCGAAACCACCGTCATCTGGAACCGAAAAACCGGTCAACCCATTCACAACGCCATCGTCTGGCAGGACCGACGCACCGAACCGCTGTGTGCCGAGCTGCGTGCACACGGTCTGAGTGACACCATACGCGCCAAGACCGGCCTGCTAATCGATGCGTATTTTTCCGGCACCAAGATTCGCTGGCTGCTGGACCATGTTCCCGGCGCCCGCGCCCAGGCCGAAAACGGCGAACTGGCCTTTGGCACCATGGACACTTGGCTGATCTGGCAACTGACCGAGGGCCGGGTCCATGCCACCGATGTCAGCAATGCCTCGCGCACCCTGCTGTTCAATGTGCACTCCAACCAATGGGACGCCGAGTTGCTGGCGGCGCTGGATATTCCGGCCAGCCTGCTGCCCATGGTGCAGCCCAGTGCTTCGCTGTTCGGTGAAGTCAGCCCGGCGCTCATGGGTCATGCGATTCCGATAGGCGGCGTTGCCGGTGACCAGCAAAGCGCGCTATTCGGCCAGGCCTGCTTCACGGCGGGCATGGCCAAAAACACCTACGGCACCGGCTGCTTCATGCTGATGCATACCGGCAGCGTCTTCCAGACCTCGGCCAACGGCCTGATCAGCACCAGCGCGGCACAAATCAGTTTGCAGCCGGAGTTCGCGCTGGAGGGCAGCGTGTTTGTGGGCGCTGCGGTGGTGCAGTGGCTGCGCGACGGGTTACATGCGATCCAGAGCAGCGCCCAGGTGCAGGCCCTGGCGGAAAGCGTGCCGGACTCCGGCGGCGTGATGGTGGTGCCGGCCTTTACCGGCCTGGGCGCGCCCTATTGGAGGCCGGATGCGCGCGGCTCGATTACCGGCCTGACGCGTGGCAGCACGCTGGGGCATATTGCCCGCGCAGCGCTGGAAAGCATCGCCTACCAGAGTGCCGCCCTGCTGCTGGCCATGGGTCGGGATGCGGTCAACGCGGGCGCAGCAGAGGTGTCAGAACTGCGCGTGGATGGCGGCGCCTGCGTCAATGATTTGCTGATGCAGTTTCAGGCCGATCTGCTGGGTATCCCGGTCGTGCGGCCCTTGGTGACCGAGACCACAGCGCTTGGCGCGGCGTATCTGGCCGGCCTCTCCACCGGCGTCTATCAAAGCACGGCAGAGCTGAGCGCACTATGGCGCGCCGAGCGCCGCTTCCTCCCCACCATGGCGCGCTCCCGGGCTCAGGAACTGATGGCGGCTTGGGAGCATGCAGTCAGACAAACCGTCCTGTAAGCTCGGGCCACTCTTTTTTCTCAAGCACACCATGACATCAAGCATTGCATTTATAGGCGGCGGCAATATGGCCAGCGCCATCATCGGCGGACTCTTGAAACAAGGCATGAGGCCCGAACAGATCCTGGTGGTGGAACCTTTTCAAGAGGCCCGCACCAGGCTGAAAGAGCTGTTCGGCATAGAGGCGCTCAGCGCCCCCGACGCCACCCTGGAGCGTGCCAATCTGGTGGTCTGGGCGGTCAAGCCACAGACCTTCAAGGACGCTGCGCTGCAAACCAAGGCGTTCACCGCCAAGGCCCTGCACCTGAGCGTGGCGGCCGGCATCCGCAGCGACAGCATCGCCGCGTGGCTGGGCACCGAGCGCATCATCCGCTGCATGCCCAACACACCAGCACTGATCGGACAGGGCATGACGGCCCTGGTGGCCCGCGACGGCGTCACCGCAGCCGACCGACATTGGGCTGGTGAAGTGATTGCCACCACCGGCCAGTTCCTGTGGCTGGAACGTGAGGAACAGCTCGATGCAGTCACCGCCATCTCCGGTTCGGGACCGGCCTATATGTTTTACTTCATGGAAGCCATGACCGCCGCCGGTGCCGAAATGGGCTTGTCCGCAGAACAGGCCTATCAGCTGGCCGTCGCCACCTTTATAGGCGCCGGCGAGCTGGCACGCGCCTCCACCGAGCCGCCCGAGGTGTTACGCCAGCGCGTCACGAGCAAGGGCGGCACCACCTATGCGGCGATCACCTCGATGGACGAGAGCGGCATCAAGGATCGCTTTGTCAAGGCCTTGCATGCGGCGCGGGATCGTGCCCGCGAAATGGGCGACGAATTCGGCGCGGCCTAGACACGCGGTCGGCGTGAAGCTGTCACACAGGTTTCACGGCCGGGCCTGATGCTGTGCTTGCGGCATGTCGCCGCATTGCACCTACCAGCGAGCCCTTATGAACGACCAAACCTCTCCCGAAACCGACGCAGTGGCCGACGAAGACTTTGAGACCATTGGCGATTACCACCGCATGGCGGCTCACCATTTCAGCGCCGCAGCCAAGCACCATCTGGCTGCTGCCGATGCCGACGACGAAGGCCATGAAGAAGCCAATGCCCGCCACGCCCTGCTGGCCTACCGCCACCAGCTCAACGGTGTGCAATGCGCCGAAATCGCCATGATGGAAAGCGATACGCTGGACGACGAATTCGACGTCCCAAGCGAAGAGGACTAAAAAGCCGGGCGCGCCTGCCAGAAGGCGGGCGAGCCAAAGTGGTTCTTGAGATATTCGATCCAGAGCCTGACCCGCAGCGGCAAATGCTTGCGCTGCGGGAACACGGCGTAGACCCCGTTGGGCGGCGCGGCAAAGTCTTCCAGCACCGGCACCAGTTGCCCGGCCGCGATGTCAACCTCCACCTCCCAAATGCTGCGCCATGCAATGCCGTGGCCGGCCAAGCACCAGTCATGCAACACCTGGCCATCCGAGCAATCCAGCGGGCCGCCCGGTTTGAGATAGCTGACCTCGCCGGAACGCTTGGCGCCCTCCTCGTCCTTTGAATCCTGCCGCGCCCCCGCCGACAGCTTGAAGGCCCAGCCGCGCGTCTGCGAGGCGTCACTCGACAGCGTCAGACAATGAAAGCGCGACAGCTCGGCCGGAGTCTGCGGTATGCCATGGCGCGCCAGATAGCCGGGCGTGGCCACGCACAGGCGACGGTTGTCGGCCATGCGCACGCTGACCAGGGACGAGTCGGGCATATCACCGACGCGCACCGCGCAATCAAAGCCCTCACCGGCCATGTCCACCACCCGGTCGCTCAGGTTCAACGAGATGGTGACCTCGGGGTGCAGCTCGTAAAACTTCGGGATCAGCGGCGCCACATGGCGGCGGCCAAACCCTGCCGGGGCGGTAATGCGCAAATGGCCACTGGCCTTGACGCCGCCTGCGCTGACGCTGGCCTCGGCATTGGCAAGGTCGGAGAGCAGGCGCTGGCAGTCTTCCAGAAAGGCGCTGCCTTCGTGCGTGAGCGTGATGCGCCGCGTGGTGCGCAGCAAGAGCTTGACGCCCAGTCTCTCCTCCAGCGCATCCAGCCTGCGCCCCATGATGGCCGGTGCCACGCCCTCGGCATGGGCCGCAGCGGTCAGACTGCCGCGCGCCGCCACCGAGACAAAAGATTCCAGTTGCTTGAGCTTGCTCATGACACCGAGCCCGGCTGCACCGGCAACAAAATGCCATCGCGCCGCAGGGCCGCCACTTCGTCGCCAGAGTAACCCAGGCTCAGCAGCAACTCCGTGCCATGCTCGTCCAGCTTGGGTGGGTCCAGCCGCAGGCCCAGTCGCTCGCCATCCAGCTTCAAGGGCAGCAGCGGCACACGGGTCTCGCGCCCATCGGGCAGGGTCATGGGGGCCAGGCCACCGGTAGCATTCAGGTGCGGATCATTAAACAAATGCTGCGGATCGGTGATGGGCGCAAACGGCAGGCCATTCGCCTCGAACAGTGCTGCCAGTTCGCTGGCCGGGGTGGATGCCAGCCGCTCGCGCAACAGTGGAATCAGCCAGTGCCGCGCCAGCACGCGCAGATTGTTGCTAGTCAGACGCGGATCTACCTGCAGATCTGCAAAACCAAAGGCCTGGCAGAAGATCGCCCATTGCGTGTCGCTGACCACAGCCAGGAAAATCTGCTCTTTGTCCTTCACGCTGAAGACGTCGTAAATACCCCAGGGCGAAATCTTCTGCGGCATCGGGTCAGCCGCCCGTCCGGTAATAGCGAACTGCAGCATATGCTGTGCCACCAAAAACACATTGTTCTCAAACAGCGCCGTCTCCACCTCCTGGCCTTTTCCCGTCTGCTGGCGCTGCATCAGTGCGGCCATGGCACCAATGGCGCCAAACATGCCGCCCATGATGTCGTTGACGCTGGAGCCTGCCCGCAACGGGTCGCCCGGGCGCCCGGTCATGTAGGCCAGGCCACCCATCATCTGCACCACCTCGTCCAGCGCGGTGCGATGCTCATAGGGGCCGGGCAGAAAACCCTTGTGACTCACGTAAATCAGGCGCGGATGCCGTTGGACGAGCGTGGCGTAGTCCAGCCCCAGCTTCTGCATGGTGCTGGGCTTGAAGTTCTCGCTGACGATGTCGGCGGTGGCAATCAGCTTCTGCACCACTTCGCGTCCCTTTTCGCTGTGCAGGTCAAGCGCCAGGCTCTTCTTGTTGCGGTTAAACAGCGGGTAGAACCCGGCGCCGGCGCCCAGCAGCTTGCGCGTGCTGTCGCCGCCCAGTGGCTCGACCTTGATCACCTCGGCGCCCAGATCGCCCAGTACCATGCCGCAGGTGGGGCCCATCACCATATGGGTGAACTCAACGACGCGGATGCCCTCCAGTGGCAGCGGTCGCTTGAGGGTGGCGGATTCAGTCATTTTCAGTACCTGCATTGAAGTCACGAATAGATTGCCATTTTTCCATATAGTGAATGGATAAGGTTCGAATACAGTATGGCATCCGGTTTAATCTCTAAAGGCCAGCCATGTCCACTGCTTCCAGCACCCCCCGCACCCCAGTCCACCGCCTGCAAGTGGCGACGGTTTTGCACCAGTTTATTGAAGAAAAGGTTCTGCCGGGCACCGGCGTGGACGCGGCAACTTTCTGGCAAGGCTTTGACGCCCTCATCGCCGATCTGGCACCCAAGAATATTGCCCTGCTGGCCGAGCGCGACCGCCTGCAAACTGAGCTGGATGCCTGGCACAAGGCCAACCCAGGTCCCATCACCGATATGCCTGCCTACAAGGCGTTTCTGGAAAAGATCGGCTACCTGGTCGAACAGCCAAAAAAGGTGAAGATCACCACGGCCAATGTCGACAGCGAACTCTCCAAGCAGGCCGGCCCGCAGTTGGTGGTGCCCATCACCAACGCCCGCTACGCTCTGAACGCCGCCAATGCGCGTTGGGGCAGTCTGTATGACGCGCTCTACGGCACCGACGTGCTGTCCGAAGACAAGGGCTGCGAGAAGATCGGCAAAAAGGGCGGCTACAACCCCAAGCGCGGCAAAAAGGTCATCGAATACGCACGCAATGTGCTGGATCGCACTGCGCCGCTCAAAAAGGGCTCGCATGTCGGCTCCACCGGCTACCGCATCAGCAAGACCGGCGAGCTGGTCGTGTCCCTGGCCGAGGGCGGCACTTCCAAGCTGAAGGACGCAGCGCAACTGGTGGGCTACCAAGGCGAGGCCAAGGCCCCGACCTCCGTGCTGCTGGCCCACAATGGCTTGCATCTGGACCTCATCATCAACCGCGACACCGTCATCGGCAAGAGTGATGCCGCCGGTGTCTCCGACCTGGTGTTGGAAGCGGCTCTCTCCACCATCTTGGATCTGGAAGACTCCGTGGCCGTGGTCGATGCCGACGACAAGGTGCAGGCTTACGGCAACTGGCTGGGCATTTTGCAGGGCACGCTGACCGAAGAGTTGAGCAAGGGTGGCAAGACCTTTACCCGTGGCCTCAACCCGGACCGCGTCTACAACGCACCCCAGGCTGAAGTGAGCGGCGCAAGCGCCAAGGACCAAAAGAAGGTCACGCTGCATGGCCGCTCGCTGATGTTTCTGCGTAATGTCGGCCACCTGATGACGAATCCGGCCATCCTGTACACGGCAGCGGACGGAGAGGTGCGCGAAATTCCGGAAGGAATTCTGGACGCCATGGTGACCACCACCATCTCCATGCACGACCTGCAGCGCACCGCCAAGGATGCAGCCGCTGGCAAGGTGCGCAATTCGCGCAAGGGCTCGGTCTACATCGTCAAGCCCAAGATGCACGGCCCGGCCGAAGTGGCCTTTGCCGACGAGCTGTTTAGCCGCGTAGAGCAGGTGCTGGGCCTGCCGGCCAGCACCGTCAAGCTCGGCATCATGGACGAAGAGCGCCGCACCTCGGTCAATCTGAAGGCCTGTATTGCCGCCGCAGAGAGCCGCGTCGCGTTTATCAACACCGGCTTCCTGGACCGCACCGGCGACGAAATGCACAGCGCCATGCAGGCCGGAGCCATGATCCGCAAGGGCGACATGAAGTCCAGCGCCTGGATCAGTTCTTACGAGCGCAACAATGTGCTGGTCGGCCTCTCCTGCGGCCTGCGCGGACGGGCCCAAATCGGCAAGGGCATGTGGGCCATGCCGGACCTGATGCGCGCCATGCTGGAGCAGAAGATCGCCCACCCCAAGGCCGGCGCCAACACCGCCTGGGTGCCCAGCCCTACCGGCGCCACCCTGCACGCCCTGCACTACCACCAAGTGCTGGTCAGCGATGTGCAAAAGGAACTGGAAAAGATCAACGCCAACAAGGAACGCGATGCGTTGTTGACCGGCCTGTTGACCATCCCCGTCACCGCCACACCGAATTGGTCTGCCGCCGAGAAGCAGCAGGAGCTGGACAACAACGCCCAGGGCATTCTGGGTTATGTGGTGCGCTGGGTCGACCAGGGCGTGGGTTGCTCCAAGGTGCCCGACATCCACAACATCGGCCTGATGGAAGACCGTGCCACCTTGCGTATCAGCAGCCAGCACATGGCCAACTGGCTGCACCATGGCGTGGTCAGCAAAGAGCAGATCACCGAAACCTTTGAGCGCATGGCCGGCGTGGTGGACCAGCAAAATGCCGGAGACCCGCTGTACCAAAAAATGGCCGGCAATTTCGGTACCAGCATGGCCTACCAGGCGGCTTGTGATCTGGTGTTCAAGGGTCTGGAGCAGCCCAGCGGCTATACCGAGCCGCTGCTGCACGCCTGGCGTTTGAAGGTGAAGGCGGCGGCTTAAAACTGCAGACGCTTCGGGGCAGAGCGGATGGCAGCCCTGTACCTGCTGATAAACCCCCGCGCCGGGGGTGGTCGTGCAGGGCATCTGTTGCCCGACCTACAACAGTGGGCTGCCGCACGCAGCACCCCCGTCACCTTGCATGTGGCAGGCGCAGTACCTGACACCCTGGCCTGGCTGGACAGCGTGCCACGCGGCGCCACCGTGGCGCTGGTGGGTGGCGACGGCACCGTCAACCAGATGCTGCCCGGTTTTCTGGCCAGGGACCTGTGCCTGGCCCTGATTCCGCAAGGCAGCGGCAATGATGTGGCGCGCGCACTGGGCGTAGCCGGCTTGCACTGGCGCAAGGCACTGGAGTTTGCCCAGCACGCCACGCCCCAACCCATGGATGTGGGCTGGGTGCACACTACCGCGCAGACGCGCCCGTTTCTGTCCAGCCTGACGGTTGGTTTCGATTCCGCAGTCGGCTTTAAGGCCCTGAACGGCCCGCGCTGGCTGCGTGGCCTGCCGCGCTACCTGTTGGCCACCCTGCGGGAACTTTCGGCCCTGCAGACCTGGGACATGCAGATCACGCTGGATGGCGAGCCGCTGCACAGCGGCGCCACTTTGTTTGCCTCCACGCTCAACACCCCCACCTACGGCAGCGGCATGCCGGCCGTGCCACATGCGCAGATCGACGACGGCGAGCTCGATGTGCTGGTGGCCGGTGAATTCAACTCGCTGCAAACCCTGCTGATGCTGCCGCGCCTGCTCATGGCGCTGCACCTGGGCCACCCGCGCGTGCGGACCCGGCGCTTCAAAACCATGGACATCTGCTCTGCGCAACCCCTGCCGCTGGCCACCGACGGGGAATATGTGGGTGAGGCAAACTCGGTCACTGTGCAGGTGGACCCGGGCGCGCTGCGGGTCATTCGCCCTTAATACGTGGTACGAATGGCGCTCGTAACTCTGGCTGCTCCGGGCATAGGCACAATAGAGCCATGCCCATACGCCCTCCCTTTATTGCGCCCGAAAAATTCACCAACGCCGACCAGGCTCTGGCCCAGGTAAGCCGGATTTATGAGGGCAGCATTGCCCACCTGCGCGCCACCATGCAGCGCTTTGTTGCCGGCGATGACAGCATGGACCATGTGCGCGCCTGCTATCCGATGGTGCGTATCCACACCGCCACGGTCTCGCGCGCCAGCACCGCCGACATTGCCCGCCTGAGCTTTGGCTTTGTGGCCGGGCCCGGCCGCTTCGAGACCACGCTGACCCGCCCCGAGCTGTACCACGAGTACTACCTGACCCAGTTTCGTCTGCTGCTGGAAAACCACGGTGTGGAGTTGGAGGTGTGCACCAGCTCGCAGCCGATCCCGGTGCACTTCTCGTTTGCCGAGCACGACCATATGGAAGGCAATATGCCGTCCGAGCGGCGAGCGCGCATGCGCGATGTGTTTGACTTGCCCGACCTGGCCGCCATGGACGACGGCATCGCCAACGGGACCTACACGCCACGTCCGGGCGACGCGCTCCCTTTGGCCCTGTTTACCGCACCGCGCGTGGACTACTCGCTGCACCGCCTGCGCCATTACACCGGCACCGGCCCGGAGCACTTCCAGAACTTTGTGCTGTTCACCAACTACCAGTTCTATATAGACGAATTCATTGCCCTGGGACGCGCCGCCATGGCCGATCCGGATAGTGAATACGTGGCCTTTGTCGAGCCCGGCAATATGGTGACGCGCCGCGCAGGCCTGCCCGCACAGCCCGCCGATGCCCTCGGCAAAGAGCCGCCCAGATTGCCGCAAATGCCGGGCTACCACTTGGTACGCGAAGACTGCATGGGCATCACCATGGTGAATATCGGCGTCGGCCCGGCCAACGCCAAGAACATCACCGACCACATTGCCGTGCTGCGCCCGCACGCCTGGATCATGCTGGGCCACTGCGCCGGCCTGCGCAACACCCAGCAACTGGGCGACTATGTGCTGGCCCATGGGTACGTGCGAGAGGACCATGTGTTGGACGAGGAGCTGCCGCTGTGGGTGCCGATCCCGGCATTGGCCGAGATTCAGGTGGCGCTGGAGCAGGCCGTAGCCGACGTGACCCAGGTCCAGGGCGCGGCACTCAAAAGCATCATGCGCACCGGCACCGTGGCCAGCACCGACAACCGCAACTGGGAGTTGCTGCCCGACAACCAGGCAGAGCGCCGCTTCAGCCAGAGCCGTGCCGTGGCGCTGGATATGGAAAGCGCCACCATTGCCGCCAATGGTTTTCGCTTTCGCGTGCCCTACGGTACCCTGCTGTGCGTGAGCGACAAACCGCTGCACGGCGAGATCAAACTACCGGGCATGGCCAACCATTTTTACCGCGAGCGTGTGGACCAGCACCTGCGTATCGGCATTCGTGCGCTGGAGTTGTTGCGCCAACAGGGCGCAGACCAGCTGCACAGCCGCAAGCTGCGCAGCTTTGCCGAAGTGGCATTCCAGTAAATCACACCGCGCGCGGCTTGACCTTGCTGGCCGCCAGCTTGGCGTTGCTGCGTGCCACTTCCACATCGGCATCAAAGGCCAGGGCCACGCCCATGCGGCGCTTGGTGAAGCTCTCGGGCTTGCCAAACAGGCGAATGTCGGTGTTGGGCACGCGCAGCGCCTCGGCCACACCGTCAAACACAATGCCTTGGGCCTCGACACCGCCGTAGATGACGGCACTGGCACCGGGACTGCGCAGCGCGGTGTTCACCGGCAGGCCCAAAATAGCGCGGGCATGCAGTTCAAACTCGCTTTGCACCTGGGTGGTCAGGGTGACCAGACCGGTGTCGTGCGGACGCGGGCTCACCTCGCTGAACCACACCTGGTCGCCCTTCACAAACAACTCCACACCAAACAAACCCAAGCCACCGGGCTGGCCGTCGTGGCCCAGCCCCAGGTTGTCCGTCACGGCCTTGGCAATCTGGCGCGACAGCTCCAGCGCCGCAATGGGCATGGGGTGCGGCTGCCAGCTTTCCACGTAGTCACCGCTGACCTGGATGTGGCCAATCGGGTCGCAGAAATGGGTTTCTATGCTGCCGTCGGCGCCGCGTGCGCGCACCGTGAGTTGGGTGATTTCGTAGTCGAAGTCAATAAAGCCTTCCACGATGACGCGGCCATGGCTGACCCGGCCACCGGCCATGGCGTAGTCCCAGGCTTTTTGCACGTCGGCGGGGCCATCGATCTTGCTTTGACCCTTGCCGGACGAACTCATCACCGGCTTGACCACGCAGGGGTAGCCAATGCCGGGCTTGCCGTCCACACCATCCACCGCCGCTTGCAACTCAGCCAGCGAATCACAAAACTGGTAGGGGCTGGTGGGCAGGCCCAGCGTTTCGGCTGCCAGGCGGCGAATGCCTTCGCGGTCCATGGTCAGGCGAGCCGCGCGTGCCGTGGGCACCACGCGCACCGTGCCTGCAGCCTCCAGCGCCTCCAACATGGGGGTGGCAATGGCTTCAATTTCGGGCACAACCAGCAGCGGCTTCTCCGCTTCAATCAGGGCCTTGAGTTGTTCCGGGTCGCTCATGGTGATGGTGCGCGCATGGTGGGCCACCTGCTGACCGGGGGCGTTGTCATAGCGGTCCACGGCAATGGTTTCCACGCCCAGGCGCTGCAAGGCAATCAGCACTTCTTTGCCCAGTTCACCGCTGCCCAGCAGCATGACTTTGGTGGCATTGGCGGTCAAGGGCGTGCCAAAGGTGATGGCGGGGGTAGGGGTGGTCATGGGTCCAGCGCGTTGCCGCGTCCAAAAAGGTGAAAAAGAAGCAAGAATAAGTGATTTGAAGCGCATGCCAAGGTCAAGTTTCCACTGCGGGCACAAGCAGCGGCCCTGCGCCACAATAGCGCGCATGGCTACACCGCTTTTTCAGGTGCAACATTTGCACAAACGCTACGGCGACAACCAGGTCGTCAAAGACCTCTCTTTTGAGATTGCGCCGGGCGAATGCCTGGGCGTGATCGGGCCCAACGGCGCCGGCAAGACCACCACCATCCGCATGTGTCTGGGGCTGACCACGCCCGACAGCGGCAGCATCCACGCGATGGGCCTGGAGATGCCGCGCGACGCGCTGGCCATCAAGCAGCAGCTGGGCGTGGTGACGCAGCTCGACACGCTGGATCCAGACTTTTCATGTGCGGAAAACCTGCTGGTCTATGGCCGCTATTTCGGCATGAAGGACAAGGACATCAAGGCGCGCATCCCGGATCTGCTGGAGTTTGCTTCGCTGACCACTAAAGCCAAAGCCAAGCCGGGGGAGCTGTCGGGCGGCATGAAACGGCGCCTCTCGCTGGCGCGCGCCTTGGTCAACGACCCCAAGCTCTTGCTGCTGGACGAGCCCACCACCGGCCTGGACCCTCAGGCAAGGCATCTGATGTGGGAGCGCCTGCAACTGCTGCTGCAACAGGGCAAATCCATCCTCTTGACCACCCACTTCATGGACGAGGCAGAGCGCCTGTGCTCGCGCCTCTTGGTGCTGGACCACGGCCAAAAAATTGCCGAGGGCACGCCGCGCGACCTGATCGCCCAGCACCTGGAGCCCGATGTGGTGGAGGTCTATGGCACCGGCGCGCTGCGTCTGGTGGACAGCCCGGTACGCTCCTATGCCGCGCGGGTGGAGGTGAGCGGCGAGACCGTGTTTTTCTACACCCACAACGCCCAGGATTTGCTGGCGGCGCTGGGCAAGCACCCCAGCCTGCGCACCCTGCACCGGCCGGCCAATCTGGAAGACTTGTTTTTGAAATTGACGGGTAGACAAATCCGCGAGGACGCATGATGAGCACTTCCACAACCGCTCCATCCGTTTGGGCCGCACCTCGCATCACGCTGCGCTTCTGGCCGGTGTTCCTGCGCAACCTGCTGGTCTGGCGCAAACTGGCGATTCCCAGCCTGGTCGGCAACATCGCCGAGCCGCTGATGTGGCTGGTGGCCTTCGGCTACGGCATGGGCGCGCTGGTTGGCAAGATCACGCTGCAGACGCCGGATGGCGCGGTGGCCGTGCCCTACATCCTGTTTCTGGCCAGTGGCTCCATCTGCATGAGCGCCATGCAGGCGGCGTCCTTCGAGGCGCTGTACTCGGCCTTCTCGCGCATGCATGTGCAGAAAACCTGGGACGGCATTTTGAATGCGCCGGTCGGTCTGGACGACATCGTGTTTGCCGAAATGCTGTGGGCCGCCTTCAAGGCGCTGTTCACGGTGACCGCCATCATCGGAGTCATGCTGGCGCTGGGAATCACGCACTCACCCAAGATCCTGCTGGCCTGGCCGATCCTGTTGGGCGTCGGTGTGACCTTTAGTTGTATGGCACTGGTATTTAACGCCATGGCCAAGGGCTATGACTTTTTCACCTACTACTTCACGCTGTTCCTGACGCCGGTGATGTTTTTGAGCGGCGTGTTTTTCCCGCTGGAGCAGTTGCCCGAGAACGTGCGTCTGGTGGCTGCCTGGCTGCCCCTGGCCAGTGCCGTGGCCTTGGTGCGCCCGCTCTTCATGGACCAGTGGCCGCAGGATGCCGCCCGCCATCTGCTGGTGCTGGCGACCTACGCCAGCGTGTCGTTCTGGATTGCGCTGGCGCTGACGCGTAAACGATTCAGGAAGTAGAGGTGAAAGGCAAGGATTAACCGGTAGTTGTACAATAAACCGTACAAATCAGGAGCAACACCGTGGATGCCATTACCTACTCTTCTGCCCGCGCCAACCTTGCAAACACCATGGATCGGGTCTGCAATGACCACGAGCCACTGATCATCACCCGCAATGGGGATCAGTCAGTCGTCATGCTGTCTCTGGAAGACTTTCAGGCGATGGAAGAGACTGCCTACCTTTTGCGCAACCCTGCCAACGCCAAGCGCCTGCTCGCTGCCGCCAGCCAACTCAGCGCCGGAAAGGGCGTGCCGCGGGAGCTGACTGAATGAAGCTGATTTTTGCGGATGAGGCTTGGGACGACTACTTGTATTGGCAAAAGCAAGATCGCCGTATGGTGGAGCGCATCAACAAGCTGATTCAGGAGACACAGCGCGACCCTTTTAACGGCGTCGGCAAACCCGAGCCGCTAAAGCATGCGCTTGCCGGATTTTGGTCGCGCCGAATCACCGACGAACACCGCATGGTCTACAAGATGGAGGATGGGGCATTGCTGATCGCCCAGCTGCGCTATCACTACTGAAGCAGTCCGCAAAGCTGCGTCAGGCCTGGGCGACACCGTGCGCTGCAAACTCCATGTCAGCCAGCTGCGGCATGATGACGGCATAACTATTCCTACAAAAGTACGGAGACCGCATGAGACTGGCATTGATGTCCGATATCCACGGCAATATCCAGGCACTGGATGCCTGCTTGGAGCACGCCCGCCAACAGCGCGCTCAGCGCTTTGCCTTTCTGGGCGATCTGGTGGGTTATGGCGCCGACCCCGGCGCGGTGCTGGAGCGCGTCATGCAGCTCGCCGAAGAGGGCGCCATCGTGCTCAAGGGCAACCATGACGAGATGGCCGTGCACCCACCGGCCGAGGTCAAGAATGTGGGCAGCAGCACCGCCGCCTGGACGCACAGCCAGCTCAGCGACGTGCAACGCGCCTGGCTGGACGCCCTGCCGCTGACAGCGCAGATCGAAAAAATTCTGTTGGTGCATGCCAGCCTGGACGGCCCGGAACTCTGGCGCTATGTCTACGATGAGCGCGCCGCCACCGCCAGCCTGGACGCCGCTGCCGACTTTCCCGGCGTGCGCTATGTGTTCGGTGGCCATGTGCATGAGCAAAGCCTGTACTACCGGGGCTCCACGGCCAGCCTGATGAAATTCAAACCCCAGCCCGGCGTGGCCGTTCCGGTGCCCAGCCATCGCCAGTGGTTGGCCACGGTAGGTTCGGTCGGCCAACCGCGCGACGGCAAACCCGAGGCCATGTACGCGCTGATCGACACCGAGCGCTGGCAGCTCACGTTTCACCGCGTGGCCTACGATTACGCCGCCGCTGCTTGGGCGATACGCGCGGCCGGCCTGCCCAACTTCTTTGCCGACCGGCTGGAGAAGGGACTATGAAATTGCTGGAACCCGGTACCCTGCTGGACGGCTTCGCGGTGGAGGAATGCATACACTCCGGCGGCATGGCGCACATTTACCAGGTGCGTTACGCCGATGGCAGCCCCGGCCCCGGCTTTCCCATGGCCATGAAAATTCCGCGTATGACGGCCGGCGACGGCGCCGAAAACATCGTCAGCTTCGAGGTCGAGAGCCAGATCATGCAGGTGCTGACCGGCAGCCATGTGCCGCGCTTTGTCGCTGCCGGTGACCTCAGCCGGGTGCCTTATCTGGTGATGGAATATGTGCATGGCCGCACCCTGCAGCACTGGCTGGACGCCGAGATGCCGCCTTCAGTGGGCGAAATTGTGCATCTGGGCGTGGCCATGGCGCACGCCGTGCATGCCCTGCACCAGCAGAACACCGTGCATCTGGACCTCAAACCCGCCAATGTGCTGATCCGCGACGATGACAGCGCCGTGCTCTTGGACTTCGGCCTGTCCTGCCACGCTCATTACCCCGACCTGCTGGCCGAGCAGTTGCGCAAGGCCATAGGCTCGCCCGCCTGGATCGCACCCGAGCAGGTGGTGGGCGTGCGCGGCGACCCCCGCAGCGACCTCTTTGCCATTGGCGTCATGCTCTACCAACTCTGCACCGGCGAGCTGCCCTTTGGCGAACCGCAGACCGCAGGCGGCATGCGCCAGCGCCTGTGGATGGACCCGCCGCCGCCGCGCAAACTCAAGCCCGAGCTGCCGCCCTGGCTGCAGGAGGTGGTGATGCGCTGCCTGGAGCCCGAGGCTGCGCAGCGCTACCCCTCGGGCGCACATCTGGCGTTTGACCTGTCCAACCCGGACCAGATCTGCGTCACAGAACGCGGCAACAAGCTCACCGGCACGCGTTTTCGCACCCACTTCAAGCGCTGGCTCAAGGCTGCGGGCATGCATTACCAGCCCAGCCCCATGGCCTCGCAGCAGATTGAAGAAGTGCCCATCGTGATGGTGGCCGTGCCACACAAGGACGTGACCGACGCCACGCTGTATTCCCTGCGCCAGGCGGTGGCGCGTTCCCTGGGCACGCGGCCCGGTGCCCGCCTGGCCTGCGTCACCATCATTTCGTCCAGCCAGACCAGCGCCTCCGAGGAGCACAAGAGCGAATCCACCGTACACCGGCGCTACCTGACCACGCTGCGCCAATGGGCCCAGCCGCTGGACCAGCCGGGCCAGCAAATGTCCTTCCATGTGCTGGAGGCCAGCGACGTGGCCCAGGCCATCCTGGACTATGCACGCGGCAACAAGGTCAGTGTGATCGTCATGGGTGCAGCCACCCACGGGCTCAAGACCCAGCGCTTTGTCGCCACCGTGCCGATCAAGGTGGCCATGGACGCGCCCTGCACCATCATTCTGGTCAAGCAGGCACTGCCCTTTGAACTGCTGGGCGACGCAGCATCGCAGGCCGGCCCAAGCGGAGCCGACTCGGATCCCGAGGCTTGAGGCCCGGCACTGGCATCATCAAAGCGGTCGGCCCAGGCGTTTTTCAACCTCGCGCCGCTCCCACTGCGGGCCCAGCAGGGCGGTGGGCCGGAACACGCCGAATGCGTGGGCCAGAATGCCAATCCCCCAACCCAGAGTAGGCCAGATCGCCCAGATGTAATGCGTATTGGTAAATAGGTTGATGCCCCACAGGATGGGGATGACCAATGCATATTGCATCAGGTGGATGTAAAAGCCGCGCAGCTTGCGGACATGGCGAAAGGCCTCAAGTTCCTCGTGTTCGGCGTGGTTGGGTGCGGTGGCAATGTTCATGGATGGCTCCGGATTGAGGGTTGCAAAATCAACTTCAAATACCGCAGCCAGGGATTTCAAGGTCTCGGTGCTGGCCGCTTGGCCGGCCTCGATACGCTGTACGGTGCGCACACTCAGGCCGCTGAAATCGGCCAGTTGCTGTTGGGACCAGCCTTTTTTCAATCTGAGTTTTTGCACGTACATGACTTTTTGACTCCTGAGTTTGCGGTGATGAGACTATCCGATTTTTCGCACGTGTTGCACACGACGCCGGGCCGCCAAAGGGTGACACGCAGCCGACACCACAGCCGTCAGTGCCTTGTTGCAACTGCGACAATGGCCCATGACCCATGCCTTTGAAACCCTCACGCCCGATCTGGTTCTCGATGCCCTGGAGACGGTAGGTCTGCGCGGTGACGGGCGGCTGACGGCCCTGTCGTCCTACGAAAACCGGGTTTACCAGGTTCAGTTGGAGGACGGCACTTCCGTGGTGGCCAAGTTCTACCGCCCCGAACGCTGGAGCCAGGCCCAGATTTTGGAGGAGCATGCATTCGCCGCCGAGCTGATGGATTTTGAGGTGCCCGCCATTGGTCCGATGGTGCTGAACGGCGCCACCCTGCACCAGTTTGGCGGTTTTGCCTTTAGTGTCAGCCCCCGACGCGGTGGCCGCCCGCCGGAGCTGGACGACGCCGAGGTACTGGAATGGATAGGCCGCTTTCTGGCCCGTATCCACACCGTGGGCGCGCGCAAGCCCTTTGTGACACGTCCGGCGCTCAATCTGCAGACCTTTGCCGAGGAGCCCATGCAGTGGCTGTTGGGCCACGACATGGTGCCGCTGGATGTGCAGAGCGCCTGGACGCGCGGCGTGGAAAAAGCCATTGCCGTGATCCGCACGTATGACACGCTGAATGCCGACACCAAGGGCAACGGCGACATCCGCGTGCTGCGCCTGCATGGCGACTGCCACCCCGGCAACATCCTGTGGACGCCTGCCGACGCCGCGCCCGACCTAGGGCCGGGTCCGCACTTTGTCGATCTGGACGACGCCCGCACCGGCCCGGCCATACAGGACTTCTGGATGCTGCTCAGCGGCGACCGGCAACAGCGCCAGCGTCAGCTCGGCGCCCTGGTAGACGGCTACGAGCAATTCCGCGAATTCGACCGCACCGAGCTGGCCCTGATCGAGCCGCTGCGCACCCTGCGCCTGATTCACTACAGCGCCTGGCTGGCGCGGCGCTGGACCGACCCGACCTTCCCGGCCAACTTCCCCTGGTTTGGCAGCAGTGACTATTGGCAGGGCCAGGTGCAGATGCTCGAAGAGCAGCTCGAAGCCATGGAAGAGGCGCCGCTGATCGTTTAGGAATTTTGGGATGCAGACACTCAACCTCATTGGCGCCGGGCGCGTCGGACAAACGCTGGGACGGCTCTGGCAAGAGCGCGGAGTGTTCGCGATTCAGAATGTGCTAAACCATTCTGCCGCTAGCGCAGAAGTGGCTTGCAGGTTTATTGGCGCAGGAAATCCGGTAAACGCTTTGGCGCAGATGCGACCCGCCGATGTCTGGATGCTGGCGGTGCCGGATGCGCAGATTGAGTCGGTGGCGGGGGCGCTGGCCGACCATGCCGGTGCGACCAACGATCATCGCGAGCCCATCGTCTTCCATTGCAGCGGCGCGCAAAGTTCGGCGTTGCTGGCTCCGCTTGCGTTACTGGGCTGGCAAACGGCAAGTGCCCATTGCATCCTGAGTTTTGCCTCCGCCGACGCCGCGATTCAACAGTTCCCCGGCACGGCCTGCGCGCTGGAAGGCGACGCATCGGCCATTGCCGCGCTGCAGACCGCCTGCAGCGCCATCCAGGCCCGCTGTTTTGAGGTTCAAAGCAGCAATAAGCTGCTCTATCACGCGGCAGCCGTGTTTGCCACCAACTTTCTGCCGGTGATTCAAGCCGTGGCCGAGGACGCCTGGCTAGCCAGCGGTGTGCCGCAAGATCTGCTGCCCGGCCTGAGAACTTCGCTGCTGAGCAATGCGGTGGCGAACATCACCCGCCTGGGCCCGGCCGGGGCATTGACCGGACCGGCGGCACGCGGCGATGTGACTGCCATTGCCAAGCAGGCCGTGGCCGTCACGCAGTGGGACGCCCAGGCTGGTGCAGCCTACGAAGTCCTAAGCGCCCTGGCGCTGCGCATGGCAAAAGCCACCACCGATACCAGCGCCACCTCCGCCAGCACGAACTGAAGCGGCAGGTTCTCGGCAAAGTCCAACGGCTCGGTCAGCAATACATAGGCCGAGCCAAGCACCAGCAAGGCCATCAGGCGCAGGCTCCAGTGCGCGGGCGAAAAGCAGCGCTCGGATACGGTTGCCAGCAGCACATTGCCCAGCAGCCCGGACAGCAGACCCAGGCCGACACCCACCGCCACATCGCCCGGCCAGTGCGCGCCCACGGCGATGCGCGACAGGCCGGTGCCCGCTGCCAGCAACAGCATCCACCAGTGGCGTTTGCGCTGCGCCGGTGTCAGGGCCAGGTAAATGGCGCTGGCCACGGCAAAGGCAGTGGTGGTGTGACCCGAGGGCATGGAGACGTTGTGCAGCACCTCGCCGACGATGCGCATCTGGGCGTTGTCAATCTCGGCGGCCGGGCGCGGGCTGACCAGAAAGCCCTTGCCAAGGCGCGCAAACAAAATGGCAAAGGGTGCAGCACAAATCCAGGCCCACATCAGGCGCGGTGCACGCAAAAGCAGCGGCGCGGTCAGGCCCAGAACACCCCAACCATTGCCCAGCAGCGACAGTCCGGTCCAGACCGGTGCGGCAACCGGGAGGCACAGCTGGTTGAGAAACATGAACATGCCGGGCTCCCAGACATGCAGCCACAGCGGGGCAGACAGCGCCAGCAATAGCAGGGGCAGCAGCCACAGCCACAAGGGAAATATCTTGAAGGGAAGACTGCGCATATTATTTTGTGGAGGCTGCGGGCCTGAGCCGGGGCCGGGGATCGCCCGACCAGCCACTGCAGGAATAAAAGTCAAAGCTGGAAACCGCATAGCCGAAACGCAGCACCTCCAGGTGGTCCAGCTTGCTGCATTGGGCAAAACCGTGCGCGCCCAGCGGTGTCTCGTAAGGCAGTTGCGACCAGTCCACCAGCAGCGCGCTGCCGCCCACGGCCAACTTGCCGGCCCACAGGTCGAACTGGTCGAAGCGGTCCTCCAGCACATGTACCTTGAGGGGCCGCGCATACCAGCCGATGCGGCTGGCCAGGGTCCAGTTTTGCACCGCTACCGCAGCCAGCCCCTGCTGCGCGGCCAGCAGCTTGGCACGCGCACCGGCATCGTCCCATCCATGCAAATCGGCAAAGGGGTTGGGCGCATCGGTGGACTCGGCGCTGGCCGTCTTGCCTTCCAGAAACGGCATCCCGGCGCTGATCATGATGGCGGGCAGGGCCACGCAGGCCAGGGCCTGCAGCAGCATCAGTGCCCCTATCGCGAATCGTTTGCCCGCATACCAGCCGCGGGCCAGGCCGATACCGGCAAAAGGCGCCAGCGCCACCCAGGCCGGTGCCGTCCAATGCGGCAGGCTGGAGCCGCCCCCCGACAGATAAGCCAGCACGAGGAAGGGAATGGCGAAGAAGGCAAACAACACGCGTTCAGTACTGGCCACGCTGCGAACACCGGCCCAGCCCCATAGCAGCAGCGGACCAAAGGCCAGCAGCTGGACCAGCAAAAAACGCAGCAGATTCAGACCCTGCCAGCTGCTTCCCGCACCATGCTTGGCCTGGTAGAGAAAGGAAACCCAGTGGTTCTGTGCATTCCAGATCGCCACCGGGCTGACCAGGGCCAGCGCCAGCAAGACCGCCAGCCACAGGCCCGGTTTGCGCAACAGCGCCGAGCCATGCGCGCTCAGCAGGCACAGGGCGACGGCGGCCGCAGTGAAGATGGCGGTGTATTTGCTCAGGCCCGCCAGACCGAGCAGCAGGCCCAGCAACAGCCACTGCGAAAGGCGTTCGGCTTGCGCGCGCTCCATCAGCCGCAGGGTCTGCAGCATCAAGGCCACCGACCAGAACATCAGCAAGGTATCGGGCAACAGACCTACGCCCAAAATGTGCAGCAAGGGCGCCACTAGCAGCACGAGCACCGCCCAGAAACCGGCGCGCTGGGTCTGCATCGTGTCCGGCGCCTCCGCAATGCGCAGGGTTAATCGGTACACCATCAGCACGGTGCCCAACCACATCAGGCCCGGCAACAAGCGCAGCAGCGCGGTGGGCGCGCCAAAGCCCACCAGCGGCCACTGCAGCCAGCCCACCAGCGGTGGATGATCGAAGTAACTGAGTGCGGGGTGTGCGGCATAAAGCGCGTAATGGGCCTCGTCCACGGAGAGGCCCAAATTGGCGCCCAGCAGCGCATGCAGGGCAAACACCAGCGCCAGCAGCCAGCGCAGTCGCGGCGCAATGCGCATGTGCATAGTCGATTTATTCAGATCCAAAACAGGCAGTCCATCCATACAATGCCTGAAGTCTAAACCGCGTGTGTCAAGGCTTTGTGCACACGCCCAATTCCCGGAAATAAAACCATGCCTACTTATCACATTGAAATGCTCGAAGGCCGCACCATTGAGCAAAAGCGCAAACTGGTGCAGGAGATCACCCGCGTCACCGTCGAGGTGCTGGGCGGCTCGCCCGAGGCGGTGGACATCCTGATTACCGACGTGAAGCGCGAGAATTGGGCCACCGGCGGTAAGCTCTGGACCGAACCGCGAAGTTAATTCCACTGTCAAATCAACCCTGCACTTTGTCAGCCCGCCTTGCCGTGCCTTCAGCACTGTCTGCGGCAGGCTTTCGCGTTCAGGGCCGATGTGCCAATGGAATGGAGTCAAGCAGCCGAGAGTAAACTCAATCCATGTGTCAATTGTTAGGGATGAACAGTCGGCTGCCAGCCAGCCTGACCTTGAGCTTTACCGGGTTTTCGCAACGCGGAGGCTGCACCGACCACCATTCGGATGGCTGGGGCATCGCCTTCTTCGAGGCCGATGGGCAAACGCCCGGGCGCGCGGCGCGCCACTTTGTCGACAAGGAAAGTGCCGCCACCTCGCCGATCGCGCAGATGCTGCGCAGCTATCCGATCAAAAGCCACAATGTGGTGGCCCATGTGCGCAAGGCCACGGTGGGCGCGGTCACGCTGGAAAACTGCCACCCGTTTGTGCGCGAACTGTGGGGGCGCTACTGGTTCTTTGCCCACAACGGCGACCTCAAGGACTTCAATCCAGCCTTGCACGGCAGCTTCAAGCCGGTGGGAAGCACCGATAGCGAACTGGCGTTTTGCTGGCTGATGCAGGAGCTCAACAAGTCGCACGCCAATGTGCCCTCGGTGGAAGAGTTGACGCACACCCTGGCCGAACTGGGGCCCAAAGTCGCCAAGCATGGAACCTTCAATTTCCTGCTCAGCAATGGCCAGGCGCTGTGGGCCCATGCTTCCACCAAGCTGCATTACGTGCTGCGCGAATATCCGTTTCACGAGGTCCAACTCAAGGACGAGGACGTCAGCGTGGACCTGTCGATCCTGAACGGCCCGCAAGACCGGCTGGCGATTGTGGTGACCGAACCGCTCACCACCAACGAAGACTGGGTGGCTATGGCACCGGGCGAGCTACGGGCGTTTTGCGACGGTGCGCTGCTGGTTTAATGCCTTTACGGCCGCCGCCCTGCCCGGTAGACTCAAGCCCTACGCAATTTGATTGAGGCAATATGGCAATCGTTCGCAAATTTCAATTACCTCAAGACACGCAAACGGCGGCTGCTTCGGAGCCCGTGATGGGCGCCGGTACCGACTTCGACATTCCTGAAATCAACACCCATTTCATTGACAACCTGTTCCAAGATCCCGCCTTTTTGGACCGGTTTGATGCGTCCTACCAGCAGACGGCCCTGATGGGCATAGCGGCGCAAGAGCCGGACCATTCCACTGAAACGGCAGAGATCCAGAACTTGTTGGAAATCGAGTTTCCAACCCAACCGAAGAACTGACTGCTTTTCAAACCAGCTCGGCCAGCAACAGTTTCAACGCGGTTTCATAGTCATAGTCGGTAATCGCCGCCTCGACCTGATCGGCGCTTGGAACCAGGGCACGCAACAGCCCGGCATGGAAATCCCATAGTGCCGCCGCCTCGGCATCGTCTTGGGCCAACATCCCCCTGATGGCCTCCAGCACACTCTGGGCCATGTGGCGGTCGGCGTCGGTCAATCTGCGTGTGTCGGCGGATGGCATCAAATCAAGCAGACCCGGAGCGCTCTTGAGCCCGCCGATCAGATGCTCCAGTGCCTGGGCCGTATCTGCCATGGCCTGGTCAAACTCAGGCCCTTGGGTTCCCGTGCGCAAGCCCATTTCCAGCCGCCCGGCGTGCTCGGCCAAGAGCGTGGCGCCCAGATTGCCGGCGAGTCCCTTGAGGGTGTGGGCAATGCGTTCCGCTGTGCCAGAGTCCGCCTGCTCCAGCGCTTGCTCAAGACGCGGCATGGCGTCTTGCTGGGCCAGCACAAACTTGCGCAGCATGGAGGCGTAGAAGTCCGGATTGTGGGTGGTTCGCGCCAGGCCCAGCTCCACATCCAGACCATCCACCGCGCGCAAACCTTGCAGCACGGCATCGGCATCGCCAGTGACGACAACTGGCACGGCGGGCTGCACACTGGACGCAACGCCCATGCCGTCCCTGGGCTTAACCCAGGTCAGCAAGGCCTTCCACAAATCGTCCGGATGGATAGGCTTGGTCACCACCGCGTTCATGCCCGCCGCCATGCAGCGTTCACGGTCTTCCTTCATGGCATTGGCGGTCATCGCCACAATGGGGATTTGCTCGACAGCGTAGCGCTCGCGTATCCGCTGGGCTGCGGTACAGCCGTCCATCACAGGCATTTGCATGTCCATCAGCACCAGGTCATAGGGCAGGTTCTCGGAAAAACGGCGCTGCACCAGGTCCACGGCAATCTGCCCGTTGTCGGCCAAGTCCACGGCAAAACCGGCGTTGCCCAAAATTTCGCTGGCCACCTGCTGGTTGATTTCGTTGTCCTCCACCAGCAAGATGCGGGCGCCACGCAGCGCGGCCAGTTGGCCATGCAGGTCGATGGCGGGTTTGGGCAGCATGCCCTCGGTCGAGCCCACCCCCAGGCTGGCGGTGAACCAGAAGCTTGAACCCTGGCCCGGCACACTGTCCACCCCGATCTCACCACCCATGGCCAAGGACAGGCTTTTGCTGATGGCCAGTCCCAGTCCGGTGCCGCCGTACTTGCGGGTGGTGGAGCTATCGGCTTGCTCAAAACTCTTGAACAGGCGGCCGATTTGCTCCGCTGTCAGACCGATGCCGGTGTCGCTCACACTGAAGCGGAGCAGTACTTTCTGGTCCTGTCGTTGCTGGATGGTTATCGCCAGCCTGACCTCACCATGATCGGTGAATTTGACGGCATTGTTGGCCAGGTTGATCAGTATCTGACCGATGCGCAGCGGGTCGCCGATCAAAGTCCTGGGAATCTCCGGACTCAGCTTGCAAAGCAACTCCAGCCCCTTGTCTTCGACCTTTTCAGAAATCAGGGTGACAACATTGTTGATTACCTCCTCCATCTCAAACGGCACGGCCTCGATTTCCATCTTGCCGGATTCGATCTTGGAGAAGTCCAGAATGTCATTGATGATGCCCAGCAGGTGTTCACCGCTTTGCCTGATCTTGCTGAGGTAGTCGTGGATACGCGCCGGCAATTCGTTCTTCAATGCCAGGCCCGACAAACCGATGATGGCATTCATGGGCGTGCGGATTTCGTGGCTCATATTGGCCAGAAAGGCGGACTTGGCGGCACCCGCCTCTTCGGCCGCCTCCTTGGCGGTCTGCAGCGCCCGCGTGAATCTGCGTTGCGCGGCATTGTGGCGCGCCAACAGGCAGTAGCCACCAAACAGCAGAACGAACACCACCAGCCCCATGGCAATGCGTGTCCCGTGCTCGGTGGCATCGCGGCTGGGCTCCAACAGCACCAACTGCCAGGAGCCCTGCTCGCCGGGCCAATTGAGGGTGACGTTGGCAGCGTGGTAATTTTTCAGCTCCACGCCAACCAGTCCATAGGCACCAGCCTTGCGCTGCAGGGGTAACTGCAGCTGTCCAAACTGCGCAATAGCCGTATTTGCAGCCCGAGTCAGCGACAGCATCTGCATCACCTCCGACGGGCTGCGATTGCTGCTGAACACTACTCCACGCGGAGATACCAGCAAGGCGGTGCGGGGCAGGTAGTTGGCCAGCACCCGGTCCACATCGGTCAAACCGGTCTTCAGCTGGTACACGCCGATCACCTTGGAGCTGGTGTTGCGGTCCTCAAAAATGGGAGCGCTAAAGTGCAGGCTGCGTTCCGCTGTGCCCGGATCCAGCTCCGGATAGACCGCAGACACTCCCATCAAGGCCATGCGGACATAGTTTTTCTGGGACAGGTCGGCGCCCAGTCCACCCAGGCGACCCTTTTCATCCAGCGACGCCTGCGTCACGCCCTTGGCATCCAGAACCGAGGCCGCCTTGACGTTGAGTAAGTCAATCACGGTAGCGAAATCCGCCAGGGCCTTGAAGTCCCGCAGTGCTTGTGCGCTGGATAGCAGCCGCTTGGCATGGGCATCAAACACGCCGATCAGCGCCGCGCCGCTCATCACTACGCCCTTGTTGCTGACCGACTCCACCAGGGAAGCCATGGCCTGCGTTTCCAGACGCAGACGCTCCAGGCGTTGCGTGGACACGATCTGGTCTCGCGTGAACAGCACCAAGCCGCAAACGCACAGGGACAGCAGAAACGCGCTCAGGTGCTGCAAGCGGGGAGCGCGCCACATGCTAGCAGGCGCTCCGCTGGGCCAGGACGAAAGAGGACAAACAGGCAGACATGCGCAATGGTTTCGTATATTGGAGTAGTATGAATCCGTGTTCACACAAGCGCATTATTCGTCAATTCAGCCGAATTGAACATGCCTGCTCAGCTTGCCCCCAAAGCCGCCGATCTGGGGCCTGCGAGCAGTTCCTCAGGGACGCGCAGCCGCTTCCGCACTCACTGCAAGGCCCGCTCCAATGCGGCAATCATTTTGGGGCTTTGCGGTTCCACGTTGCTGGCAAAACTGCTGATCTGCTTGCCACTGCGGTCAATCAGGTATTTGTGAAAATTCCACTGTGGCGTGGCGCCGGTTGCATGGTCCAGCGCCGCATACAAGGCGTTCCTGCCCGATCCTGTGACGACGGACTTGGAGAACATCGGAAACTTCACGCCATAGGTGTTGACGCAAAAGTCCGCAATCTCTTTCGAAGACCCCGGCTCTTGCTTGCCGAAGTCATTGGAGGGGAAGCCCAGCACCACCAGTCCGCGCGCTGCGTATTCGGCATACAGCGACTCCAGGCCCTTGTACTGGCTGGTGAAGCCGCAATAGCTGGCGGTGTTGACAATCAGAACCGCCTTGCCGGCGTATTGGCACAGGTTCTGCGGGCTCTCATCTTGCAGGCGTGAGAACTGGTATTGCAGGATGGCAGGACACGAGCCCGGTGCGGCCGTCTGTGCCGCCCCTAAAGTGGGTGCGCCGGCAAGGGCCAGCAACACCCAGAAATAAGCCAGGCTCAAGGGACGTGCAAGAATGGACATAGGGAAACCTCTCTGTTGCATATTCCGCTAGTCTACCGAATGAGTGCACATCCCGCCAGCAACTCAGGGCCTGCAGCCGAACTGACCCTTCTTGACGTTCTCAAAATAGGTTAGACCATCCTGGCACATTTGCTTGCGTTCGGGCAACGGCGTTTTGGCCTTGGCCACACAGGTGTAGGCGCCGGTCTTGACATTGAACTTGCCGGACAGTTTCCAGGGCGCAACGCACAGCGTTGCCATTCCACCACCCATTGCCGGTTTAGCGGGAATGGCGGTCATCGGCAAGGCGGCGGTTCCGGTCACGGTGACGCTGGCAAACTTATCGCCGCCGCCGCAATTGGGATGCGACTCCACATTGCGCCCACCCATGCTGATGCTGTAGCTACCGGGCTTGTCATACACATGGGTGGTGACAGAAGGGGTGGGATGGCTGGCATCGCTGTAGCCGTCGGCCGACCTGCCGTCGCCATAAAACACGGCAAAGCCGCAGTAATTGCCGTTGACCACATCCACATTGGCGGTGACGGTGACCGGCTCGCCGACCTTGACGCTAGCGGGTGTGGCGCTCACACTGCCTATCAGTTGCGCGTGGGCTGTCACGCCAAAACCTGCGGCCAAAACAGCCGCTGAAATCCAGGAAATCAAACGCATAGGGAGTACTCCAAAGATGCGGCGCAGGTTATAAAAATTGGGAATGAAGCGCCGCAACCGGATTCTTGCACTAGCTCACAGACTTTTCAAGCGCCAACTCCAGCGCGTCAATGAACATGGCCGGCACATCAAAACCAGTCTGATCGGTGATTTCCTGAAAGCAGGTGGGGCTGGTGACGTTGATTTCGGTGAGGCTGTCGCCGATCACATCCAGGCCCACCAGCAGCAGGCCACGCGCCGCCAGGATCGGACCCAGGGCCTCTGCAATGGCCCGGTCCGTGTCGGTCAGCGGCTGGGCAACGCCCTTGCCACCGGCCGCCAGATTGCCGCGCACCTCGCCACCTTGCGGAATTCGGGCCAGGCAAAAGGGCACGGGTTTGCCGCCTATCACCAGCACGCGCTTGTCGCCGAACTCGATGGCGGGCAGGAACTTTTGCACCATGATGGTCTGCGTGCCAAAGGCGTTGAGCGTCTCGATGATCGCACCCAGGTTCAGGCCGTCGTCCTTGACGCGGAAAATGCCGGTGCCACCCATACCGTCCAGGGGTTTGAGGATGATGTCGCGGTGCTCGGCATGGAAGGCCCGCACCGCCAGCGGATCGCGCGTGACCAGGGTCGGGCCAATAAACTGCGGAAACTCCATGATGGCCAGCTTTTCCGGATGGTCGCGCAGGGCGCGCGGGCGATTGAAGACCCTGGCGCCCTCGCGCTCGGCCTGTTCCAGCAAATGCGTGGTGTAAAAAAATTCGCTGTCAAACGGCGGGTCCTTGCGCATGATGATGGCGTCAAAGCCATGCAGGGCTTGCGTGGCGGTAGCCGTCACCTCAAACCAGTTCTCGGCATGGCCGGTGAGACGGATGCTTTGCACCAGGGCCTGCACCACGCCGCCACGCTGCCAGACGATTTCTTGTGGCTCGCAGGCCGCCACGCTATAGCCGCGGCGCTGCGCCTCACGCATCATGGAAAAAGTGCTGTCCTTGTAAATCTTGAAGGACGCCAGCGGATCGGCAACGAAAAGAATGTTCATACGGCTCTTGAGAATTCAGGTGGTTTGGGGCTTACGGTAATGTTGCACAGCCAGCGCCAGCGCACCGGCCACCACGCCCCAAAAGGCCGAGCCTACACCTCCCAGGCTTAGCCCGCTGAGCGTCACCAAAAAAGTGACGATGGCGGCCTCGCGGTCCTGGTCCCGGTCCAGCGCCACACGCAGGCCACCGGCGATGCTGCCCAACAGCGCCAGACCGGCAATCGCCGCCACCAGCTCCTTGGGGAAGGCGGTCAACACGCCGATAATGGTGGCGCCAAACAGGCCCACCAGCACATACAGGCCGCCGCAGGACACGGCCGCCGTGTAGCGGCGCTTCGGGTCCAGATGCGCCTCTGGCCCCATGCAAATGGCGGCGGTGATGGCGCTCAGATTCAGCGAAAACGCGCCAAACGGCGCCAGCAGCAGCGTGCACAGTCCGGTGAGCGTGATGGTGGCCGAGATCGGGATACCGGCGTCGCCGCCGTTGGTGCGCTCGTCGCCGTAACCGGCCGCCCTGATCGCAGCAACACCGGGCAGGTTTTGCGAGGCCATGGTGACGATGAACAGCGGCAAGGCCAGGCTGACAAAGGCCGACAGCGAGAAGGCCGGGCTCACCCACACCGGCAGGGTCAGACCGTATTGAATCTCGGTCTTGAGAAAGCCATGGTTCAGCCCAACAAAGACAATCGCCACCAACAGCGTGAGCGGCACGGCGTAGCGCGGCAAAAAGCGCTTGCCCAGCAGATAGCTGAGCAGCATCAACAAGACCAAGGGCAAGGCGGTCTGCGCGGCAGCGAAGGCGCTCATGCCAAAGCGCGCCAGCACGCCGGCCAGCAGGGCCGAGGCGATTGCGCTGGGGATGCGGTCCATCAGGCGCTCAAACCAGCCGGTAGCACCGACCAGCACAATCAGCGCGGCGCACATCATGAAGGCACCCACGGCGTCATTCATGTGGAAACCACCGGCCGCACTGGCCAGCACCGCCGCACCGGGCGTGCTCCAGGCCACCATCACCGGCTTGCGCAGCCACAGACTGGGCACCAGGGTGCACAGGCCCATGCCCAGACCGATCGCCCACATCCAGGAGGCCATGATGTCGGGCGTGGCGCCAAAGGCAAGGGCAGCCTGAAAGACAATGGCAATCGAGCTGGTAAAGCCCACCAGCACGGCGACAAAACCGGCGCTGAAAGCCGAGACGCTCCAGTCCCTGAAAAACCGCATGCCGGGCTAACGCCTAAATTTCAATCTTGCTGCCCAACTCCACCACGGCATTGTTGGGCAGGTTCAGGAAGTCGGCGGCGGCGCTGGCATTGCGGTGCATTTGCGCAAACAGCTTTTCGCGCCAGGGCGCCATGCCCTCGCCAAGGGAAGGCACGACGGTGTCACGCGACAGAAAGTAGCTGGTGGTCATGGCGTTGAGGTCGCAACCGCGCGCCTTGATCTGCTGCAGCGCCTTGGGCACATCGGGATCGTTCTTGAAGCCGTAGTTGATCGTCACCTGCCAGCAGTCGTGGCCTAGCGCGTCGATTTCGATGCGCTTGTCCATGCCAACCCAGGGAATCTCGTGATTGCGCACCGTGACAAACAGGTTGTTTTTGTGCAGCACCTTGTTGTGCTTGAGGTTGTGCAGCATGGCATTGGGCACGGTGCCGGCTTCTGCCGTCAGGAACACGGCCGTGCCATCCACGCGCACCGGCGGGCTGACAAACACCGCCTCCAAAAAACTCGGTAGGTCAATGGCGTCGGCCATCAGCTTCTGGTTCATCAGGCGGCGGCCATCCTTCCAGGTTGCCATGATGGTGTACAGGCCCACCGCCATGGCCAAGGGAAACCAGCCGCCCTGGGCGATCTTGAGCGAGTTGGAGGCAAAGAACGCGGCGTCAATGACAAAGAACACACTGGTGGAGGCGATGCACAACCACAACGGATATTTCCAGCCGTAGCGCACGATAAAGAAGGTCATGACCGTGGTGATGATCATCACCAGACTCACCGAGATGCCATAGGCCGCGGCCAGCGCGTCCGAGGAACCGAACAGGGCAACCGCGGCCACCACGCCGAACATCAGGGCCCAGTTGACAGCCGGAATATAGATTTGCCCGGTGTCCTTGATGGAGGTGTGCAAGATCGTCAGGCGCGGCAAAAAGCCCAGTTGTATGGTCTGCTTGGTGGCGGAATACGCGCCGGTGATCAAGGCCTGAGAGGCGATCACAGTGGCCGCCGTTGCCAGCACCACCAGAGGGATCAGCGCCCATTCCGGCGTCATCAGAAAGAACGGATTGCTGGCAGCCTCGGGATGGGCCAGCACCAGAGCGCCCTGGCCAAAGTAGTTCAACACCAGAGAGGGCATGACCAGACCAAACCAGGCAATGCGTATCGGTTTCTTGCCAAAATGCCCCATGTCGGCATACAAGGCCTCGGCCCCGGTCAGGCACAGAAAGACGGCGCCCAGCGTGATAAAGGCCAGCGCATAGTGGTCGATCATGAAGCTGATCGCGTAGGTCGGCAATACCGCCAGCAGCACGCTCGGATTCTTGACCACCTGCACCAGGCCCATCAGGCCAATGCAGAAAAACCAGACCACCGTGATCGGGCCAAAGAATTTGCCAATGTCACCGGTACCGCGCCGCTGCACCAGAAACAGACAGGCCAGCACAAAAAGGGAAATCGGCACCACATAGGGTTTGGCGCCGGGCGTGATGATTTCCATACCCTCCACGGCGGAGAGAACCGAGATGGCGGGCGTGATCACGCCATCGCCAAAAAACAGCGCCACACCAAACACCCCCAGGATCACCAGGGTGCCACGCACCTTGGGCGTGTCGCGGGTGGAAAGCGAGGCCAGAGCCAGCAGGGCCATCAAACCGCCTTCGCCATTGTTGTCGGCGCGCATGATCAGCACCACATACTTCAGCGAAACAATGATGGTCAACGCCCAGAAGAACAGCGACAGCACGCCCAGCACATTGTGTTCCGTGATGGGCACGTGGCCACTAACAAAGACTTCCTTGAAGGCGTACAGCACGCTGGTGCCGATATCGCCATAAACCACACCAATGGCGCCCAGGGTGAGCGCTGCTAAAGACGATTTTGATGCTGACACAAGTGTTACCGGCCCATCAAGAGGCCGGTGTCCATTCCATTCGGGATCGCCATTTTGCGCCCGGTCAAGGAAAGCGCAAGCGCAGCATGTCCATATATTTGTTATGCAAAATCTATGTTGCGGCGCAGCAACTGGGCTTGTGCCGCCCCAGGCTAAGTGTTATGAGCGAACGTGGGGGCTAGTCATACCTCTCGGCCTCGGGATCGGTGGCTTCGAGTTCGTAGCTGGCCGCCAACATGGCCAGGCGCCCAATCACGCCATACATATAGAAGCGATTCGGCGCGCTGGCACCTGGGCGCACGCCGGGCTGGGGCAGGTGCATGCTTTGGTCAAAGGCCAAGGGCACAAAGCTGGAGCCCGGTGCGTTCAGGTCTTCGTCGATGCCGAGCTCGGCGTGGATGCGATAAAAGCCGCCCACCACATAGCGATCCATCATGTAAACCACCGGCTCGGCAACCGCGTCATTCATACGCTCCAGCGTCAGCACGCCCTCCTGAAGTATCAGTTCCTGCAGTCCCTGGAACGGGTTGCCCGCCACATCACGGGCCTTGCGGGCCATGGCCGCCACGTCCTTGCTGTCGCGCACAGACATCAGACCGGCACTACCGCCCAGGTTGTCGGCCTTAACCACCACAAACGGCCGCTCCTTGATGCCGTATTCCTTGTACTTCTTCTTGACCCTGGCCAAGAGCGTATCCACCCGCGCCTTGAGCGCCTCGATTCCATCGTCCGTTCCCAGGTCGATGCCGCCACAGCGGTCGAACAGGGGGTTGATTAGCCAGTGATCCACTCCTATGAGCTTGCCAAAGCGCTTGGTCACGTCTTCGTAGGTCTTGAAGTGGGTACTGCGTCTGCGCGTGCTCCAACTGGCGTGCAAAGGCGGCAGCAAATACTGCTCATTCAAGTCTTCCAGAATGCCGGGCACTCCAGCCACTAGGTCGTTATTGAGCAGGATGGTGCAAGGATCAAAATCTTTCACGCCCAGTCTGCCCTTGGTGCGTATCACCGGCTCTAGGGTGATGCTTTCGCCATCGGGCAGCTTGAGGGTGGTGGCCTTCTTCAGGTCCGGGCTAATGGAGCCAATGCGCACATTCAGTCCGGCCATGTGGAAGATGCGCCGCATCTGGGCCAGGTTGCTCAGATAAAAGGTGCTGCGCAGATTGTTTTCCGGGATGATCAACAGGTTGCGCGCCTCCGGGCAAATCTTCTCGATGGCGGCCATGGCGGCCTGCACGGCCAGCGGCAGCATGGCCGGCGTCAGGTTGTGCCAGCCACGTGGGAACAGGTCGGTGTCCACCGGCGCCAGCTTGAAGCCGGCATTGCGCACATCCACCGAGCAGTAAAACGGTGGTGTGTGCTCCATCCACTCCAGACGAAACCAGCGCTCTATCGCCGGCATGGAGTCCAGAACGCGCTGTTCCAGCTCATTGATGGGGCCGGTCAGGGCGGTAACAAGGTGCGGAACCATGCGGGACTTTCAAAATAAAGAATATGCAGCGCTGATAGATGGAGCCATAGGCGCCAGATTCAAGCGCCATTAGATTCAGGCAGGGACTACAGACGCACTTCGCCTTCGCCCAGCACCACATATTTCAACGAGGTGAGTCCTTCAATGCCCACAGGCCCGCGGGCATGGAACTTGTCGGTGCTGATGCCGATCTCGGCACCCAGACCATACTCAAAGCCATCGGCAAAACGGGTGCTGGTGTTGACCATCACGCTGGCCGAGTCCACCTCGCGCAGAAAGCGCTGGGCGTGCATGTGGTCGCGCGTCAGGATGGCGTCGGTGTGGTGGCTGGAGTAGCGGTTGATGTGCGCAATCGCCTCATCCAGACCGTCCACCACCTTGACGCTGATGACGGGCGCCAGGTATTCCTCAAACCAGTCTGCTTCAGTGGCATCCACCAGCTGCGCGCCGGGCACGGCCTGCAGAATGGCCCGGCTTTCAGGGCAGACGCGCATTTCCACGCCCTTGTCGGCATAGATCTTTCCGATCAGCGGCAGGAACTCGGCCGCCACGCCGCGCGCCACCAGCAGGCCCTCGGCGGCGTTGCAGGGGCTGTACTTGCTGGTCTTGGCGTTGTCGGCCACGCTGACTGCCATGCCGATGTCGCAGGGGTCGTCCACATACACATGGCAGTTGCCGTCCAGGTGCTTGATGACGGGCACCTTGGCGTCGCGGCTGATGCGCTCGATCAGGCCCTTGCCGCCGCGCGGGATGATCACGTCCACATACTGCGGCATGGTGATGAGCTGGCCCACCACCTCGCGGTCAGTGGTCTGTACCAGCTGCACGGCGTCCGCCGGCAGGCCGCTTTCTACCAGCGCCTGCTGCACCAGCCGGGCCAGCGCCTTGTTAGATTCAATCGCCTCCGAGCCGCCGCGCAAAATGCAGGCATTGCCGCTCTTGATCGACAGGCTGGCCGCCTCAATGGTCACGTTGGGGCGGCTCTCGAAAATCATGCCAAACACACCTATGGGCACGCGCATCTGGCCGACGCGTATGCCGCTGGGCTGCTGCTTCATACCGATAATCTCGCCGATCACATCGGCCATGGAAGCGAGCTGTTCGCAACCTTCGGCGCAGGTTTCCAGCACCTTCGGGCTGAGCTTGAGCCGGTCCACCATGGGCGCAGAAAGGCCGGCGGCCACGGCGCGCTCCAGGTCGCGGGCGTTGTCCACCTGCAGGGCCTGGGTGTTCTCGCGCAGCAAGGCGGCAAGACGGCGCAGGGCCTGGTTCTTCATCGCTGTGGATGCTGCAGCCATGATGCTGGAGGCGACCTTGGCCTGCTGGCCCAGGGCTCGGGTGGTCTCGGCAATATTCAGGGAGTTCATAAGCGCATTTTGGCAGATGGGCGTGTCAGCGGGTGGGACTCTGCAGACGTTCTTGGATGACACACCACATCGGGCTAGCTGCCATGACTCCACCCAAAACAACAATGCGTCACTTCAAGAACTTTGGGCAGGCCTGCGCCAGCGCAATCCTGGTAGCGCTGCTGTCAAGCACGGTGCATGCCGACACCAATCGCCAGGACTTCATGGCGGCGTTGCAAAAATGGCGGGCGGCAGGCATCCACGACTACAACTTCAGCTTGGACCAGAGCTGCTTGTGCCCCGGCGTGCAGCCGGTAAGCGTGACGGTTCAGAACGATGCCGTTCAGAGTGCGCGCAATCTGAAAGACGGCACGCCAGTCGCGGCGTCCGTTTTGGGCCGCTTACCCAGCCTGGACGGCATCTTGCAGAAAATTGAGGCGGCTTACGCCCAACCGGCCGAGCACATCACGCTGACCCTGAACCCGGAGTACGGTTACCCCGAGCGCGTCTTTATTGACTACAGCACCATGATCGCCGATGAAGAGTTGAGCTACCAGATCAGCAACTTCACACACTGAAGCGGGCGCGCTTGCTACCATGGTGCCCGGCCCACAGACCCAGGAGTACGCCGCATGATCCAGCTTTACCAGTTCGCTCCCACCTTCGGCCTGCCCAACGCCAGCCCGTTTTGCATGAAGCTGGAAACCTATTTGCGCATGGCGGGACTGCCCTATGCGCTGCCGCCTTTCACCATGAAGGGGCTGCAGGCGGCACCCAAGGGCAAGATGCCTTTTATCGTGGACGGTAAGCGCACCGTGGCAGACAGCAGCCTGATCATCGATTACCTGAAGGAAACGTATGGCGACCCGGTCGACAGCTGGATGAACGCCGAACAGCGTGCCACCGCCCTGGCCTGGCAGCGCCTGCTGGAGGAACACTTTTACTGGGTCGGCGTGTACACCCGCTGGATAGCGCCGCAGGGTTGGACGCTGACCCGGCCGGCATTTTTTAGCGCGCTCTCGGCGCCCCTGTCCTGGATTATTCCGCCGCTGGCGCGCCGCGGCATGGCCAAGGCACTGCACGGCCAGGGCATGGGGCGGCACAGCCGTGACGAAGTCATGGCCCTGGGCTGCCAGGACATCACGGCGTTGGCAAACTTTCTGGGCGACAAGGCCTTTATGCTGGGCGAGCAGCCCTGCTCGCTGGACGCCGTGGCCTATGCCTTTCTGGCCAATCTGTTGTGGGTGCCAGTGGAATCGGCGCTCAAGCAACACGCGCAAAAGTATCCGCAGCTGGAGCGCTACTGCCAGCGCATGAAAAGCCGCTACTACGCCTAACGGGGGCGCGGCTTGGGTGCAGGCTGGGCCGCACACAGGGCGCATAGCTGCAGCGCCAGCCGGTGCAGAGCCTGCCAGCCGCCGGCGGGCCAGTCGGGCTGCTTCAGGCCCTTGACAATGCCATCCACCAGATGCGCCGACTGCAACAGTTCGGCCAATGCCGCAGCAGACAGGCGCGGCAGCACACGCTCAAACAGTCGCTCCTTGTTGCCCCAGATGCGGTTCTCGCGCAACGCCATGGGCAGCGGACGGCCCTGAGCCATGGCGTCTTTCACGCGCTTCAGGGCGCGTATGTCTTCGGCCAGGGTGTAATGCACCAGCACCTCGGCCTCGCCCTCGGCCTGCAGGCCATCGAGCATGCGCTGTACGCGTTCGGGGTTTCCGGCCAGCACCGATTCGGATAGCTTGAAGACGTCGTAGCGCGCCACGTTGAGCACCGCGCTCTCGATCTGCTCGAAGCTCAACAAGCTGCCTTGCTCGGCCGGAAACAGCAGGGCCAGCTTCTGGATTTCCTGGTGCGCGGCCAGCAGGTTGCCTTCCACCCGGTCGGCGAAAAACTGCAGGCTGCGCTGGCCAGGCTCGCCCGCCTCCACCTTCAGGCCGAAAGCGCCCAGGCGCTGGGCAATCCATTGCGGCAGGGTGCTGCGCTCCACCGGCTGCACCTCCAACGTGATGCCAAAGCTCTCGAGCGCGGCGAACCAGGCGCCGGTCTTAGTGGCCTTGTCCAGACGCGGCAGCAGCACAATGGTCAGCACCTCTTCATTGCCCTGCGCCGCTGCGGCTAGTTGCTGCAGGGCGACGCTGCCGTCCTTGCCGGGCTTGCCGCTGGGGATGCGGATCTCGATGATCTGCTTGTCGGCAAACAGGCTCATGGAGCCACCGGCTGCCAACACCGCGCTCCAGTCAAAGTGGGCGCCGCTGACAGTGTGGGAAGAACGTTCGCCAAAACCCTGGCTGCGTGCGTGGGCGCGTAGGGTGTCAAGCGCTTCCTGTTGCAGCAAGGGCTCATCGCCATGCAGCGTGTACAGACTCTTGAGCCCGCGCTGCAGATGATTGGCCAGTTGGGCGGCAGAGATTTGCATGGCTTGCCTATGGCGCGGACACGCTGGCCGCGAGCTTGACCGCAGCCAGTCGGCGCATCAGCTGTTGCACACATTCGGACTGCATATCGCGGTACAACATGGCCTCCTCCGCGTCCTTGGACAGCACGGCGGTGGAGTTGAAACTCAGGCTGCGATGCTGTTCCAGAGTGGAAACAGGGATCAGCTCAACGCCCTTTGCCGTGCGCAGCTTGAACCGGAGCTTCAGGCGCAGGTCATATTCCACCACCTGCCCGGAGGCATTCACACCGACGGCCACTTTCTCACGGACCTCTTCCAGAATATCCAGAATCACGTCCGGCAACTGGCCCTGCGCATCCGGCGCCACCGGCCGCACAATGGGTCCCAAATAGCGCATCAGATCAACCGCCACGCCCTTGCCTTTTTCCGGCGTGACCGCAATAGTGGCAAAGGGCAGATCCTGGCTGCTGCGCAGCTTGAAGCCGCAGCCTGCCAGCACCGTGGTGATCAACAGGGCCAGGGCAAGACTTCGCGGCAGGCTCATGCGTTAAACCACCACATTGACCAGACGCCCCGGCACCACCACCACTTTTTTGGGCTTGGCACCGGCGGCATGGCTGATGAAGATGGGGCTGGCCAGCGCGACAGCTTCAATCGCGGCCTTGTCGGCAGTTGCCGCCACGACGATGGAGCCGCGCAGCTTGCCGTTGATCTGCAGCACCAGCTCGATCTCGTCCTGCACCAGCGCTGTCGGGTCCACCTGCGGCCAGGGCGCATCCAGCAGGTCACCGAGCTGAGTGGCATAACCCAGCTCGGACCAGAGGGTGTGTGCCAGGTGCGGCGTGGCCGGGTACAGGCAGCGCAGCAGAATGCCAAAGCCTTCGATCAGCGCGACCTGCAGGCCGGCACTGTCCTGCGCCGTGGAGTCGAGCGGCGACGGGCCGCCCCTAGCCGCGAGCGCCCCCTCGGGGGGCAGCGAGGACACGCCAGTGCCGAGCGTGGGGGCATAATTTTCTAGGGCGTTGATCATCTTCATGGCGCCCGAGACCACGGTGTTGTACTGCATGCGCTGGTAGTCGTAATCCACCTGCTTGAGCACGGTGTGCATTTCCAGGCGCAGCGCCTTGGCTTCCTTGCCAAACTCCACCGCCTGCAGGCTGTCGGCCCTGGCGACGCTGGATTCGGTGCCGGAAAAGTCCATGCTGGAGAGCTTAAATCCAAAATTCCAGACCCGGCGCGGGACTCGGTAGCTGCCCTCCACCGCCGCGTCGTTCCACTCCAGCGTGGCCTCGGGCGGGGCGGTAAACATGGTGTAGAGGCGCGCGGTATCGGCGCCGTATTTCTCGATCAGGTCTTGCGGGTCGACGCCGTTGTTCTTGGACTTGGACATGGTGCCCACGCCCTCGTAGTCGATTGCCGTGCCGATAGGCAGATCGCCGACCGCCTTGATGAGGCGCGCACCGGTAACTTTGCCGGTCTCGTCCATCACGTTTTCCACATCGGCCGGCCAGAAGTATTCCTTGCCGCCCTTGTCGGTACGGCGCGAATAGATGTGATTGAGCACCATGCCCTGCGTCAGCAGCTTGGTAAAGGGCTCGTCAATCTGCACCAGACCCATGTCGCGCATCACCTTGGTCCAGAAGCGTGCGTACAGCAGGTGCAGGATGGCGTGTTCAATGCCGCCTATGTACTGGTCCATACCGCTGCCACCGACAGCTTGGTTCTGGTCGCGCATCCAATAGGCCGTGCCCTCGCCCACCATTTGCTCGCTGTTCTTGGGATCGCAGTAGCGCATGTAATACCAGGAACTGTCGACAAAGGTGTCCATGGTGTCGGTCTCGCGCCGCGCCGCCTTGCCGCAGACCGGACACACCACACCGGCGTGAAAGCCTTCGTGCTTGTGCAGCGGGTTGCCCGAGCCATCGGGCACGCAGTCCTGCGGCAGCACCACCGGCAGGTCTTTTTCAGGAACCGGCACCGCTCCATGCTCTTCGCAATGGATGATGGGAATCGGCGTGCCCCAATAGCGCTGGCGGCTCACACCCCAGTCGCGCAGGCGCCAGGTGGTCTTCTTCTCGCCCAAGCCGTGGGCATGCAGGGCATGGGCCACCGCGTCCACCGCCTCCTTGCAGGACATGCCGCTGTAGACGTCGGAATTGACCGTCACGCCGCGCTGCTTGTCGCCATACCAGTCCTGCCAGTGATCGTGGTCGTAAACCAGGCCGTCGATATGCACCACGTCGTGAATGGCGATGCCGTATTTCTTGGCAAAGGCAAAGTCGCGCTCGTCGTGCGCCGGCACGCCCATCACGGCGCCATCGCCATAACCCATCAGCACGTAGTTGCCGACCCAGACGTCGACCAGACGGTGCGACAGCGGATGCAGCACCTGCAGGCCGGTGTTCATGCCCAGCTTTTCCTTGACCGCGAGTTCGGCCTCGGTGGTACCACCGGCCTTGCACTCTTCAATAAAAGCGGCCAGTTTTGGGTTCGTCAGTGCTGCATGGGCGGCCAGCGGATGCTCGGGCGCCACGGCGCAAAAGGTCACGCCCATGATGGTGTCGGCGCGGGTGGTGAACACATACATGCGGCCATCGCCGATTGCGGTGCCGTCGGCGCCGGGGATGCTGTGGGTAAAGGCAAAACGCACGCCCTCGCTCTTGCCGATCCAGTTTTCCTGCATCAGGCGCACGCGGTCCGGCCAGCCCTTGAGCGTGGCCTTGTCATTGCCCATCTGCACATGGTCCAGCAGTTCCTGCGCGTAGTCGGTGATCTTGAGGTAGTAGCCGGGGATCTCGCGCTTTTCCACGGTGGCGCCGGTGCGCCAGCCCTTGCCGTCAATCACCTGCTCATTGGCCAGCACGGTCATGTCCACCGGATCCCAGTTGACGACCTGGGTCTTGCGATAGGCAATGCCTTTTTCCAGCATCTTCAGGAACAGCCACTGGTTCCATTGGTAATAGCTTGGCTCGCAAGTGGCCACCTCACGGCTCCAGTCGACCGCCAGACCCATGGCCTGCATCTGCGTCTTCATGTAGGCGATGTTCTCGAAGGTCCACTGCGCGGGCGGTACCTTGTTCTTGAGCGCTGCATTCTCGGCCGGCAGGCCAAAGGCGTCCCAGCCCATGGGCATCAGCACGTTGTGGCCATTCATGCGCAGGTAGCGCGCCAGCATGTCGTTGATGGTGTAGTTGCGCACATGGCCCATGTGCAGCTTACCGCTGGGGTAAGGCAACATGGAACAGGCGTAAAACTTCTTGCGCGGTTGGCCGTTGGCGTCGAGCGCGTTTTCAACCACCTGGTAGGCGTTGCGGCCGTTCCACAAAGGCTGGGCCCAATGGGCTTGCGCCGCTTTTTCAACGGAAAGGTGCTGGTATTTGTCTTGCATGGAATATGGTGCGGCGGCGTGACCGCTGGATAGGAGCTTGCGCTGATTTTAGGCGCTGTGGAATGTTGCCCACTGCGTTTGGCTCTGTGCGGCCCTAGGGCTTGGCGGGCGCTACGCTGGGCGGCGCGTCGGCAACAAAGCCGATGTGGCTTAAACCCGCCTTTTGCGCCACGCCCATGGCCTCGACCACCCGGCCATAGGGCACGCTGGTGTCGGCACGCAGGCGCACTTCGGCATCGGCGTTGGCCTTGGCAGTCTTGGCCAAAATTTGGTACAGCGCCTCGGGGCTTTGCAGCACATCTTCCACATACACGGCACCGGTGTGGTCAATGGTGAGCTCTACAAATTGGGGCGCGCTCGACGCGCTGGTTCCTGCCGCGTGGGGCAGGTCCACCTGCACCGAACTCACCAACAGCGGTGCCGCGATCATGAAAATCACCAGCAGCACCAGCATCACGTCGATCAGCGGCGTCATGTTGATGTCGCTCATCGGTTTGCTTTCCTGGCTTCGCTCTAAACGGCCGAAAGAGGCCATGCTAGGTCCCAGTTGTCATGGCGTGTGCGTCAGCAGCAGCTCACGCAGGTCTCGGGCAAAGCCTTCCAGATCCGCCTCGATGCGGCCAATCAAGCGACCCAGAACGTTGTAGCCCAGCACGGCGGGAATCGCCACGGCCAGACCGGCGGCGGTCATGATCAGCGACTGGCCAACCGGGCCGGAGATTTTTTCGATGCTGACCTGACCGGCACCGGCGATGCCCAAGAGCGCGTGGTAAATGCCCCAGACCGTGCCCAGCAAACCGACAAAGGGTGCAGTGGCGCCGACGGTGGCCAGCAGCACCTGACCGGCCTGCAGCTTGCGCAAAACCGCGTGTAGCGCATCGCGCAAGACCCGGGTCAGTTGCTGGGAGCGATCGCCCGCAGCGGCCAAATTGCCCGAGGGCTGGTACAGCACCGCCTCAACCAGGGGCAGCAGCAGCTGGTCCCGGTCCATGGCGCGCACCACGGTCAGACCGTCTTCAAAGCTCGCCGCTTGCCAGAAGGCCTGCGTGCTGCGACCGACGTCGCGAACGGCGCGCCGCAACATCCCGCTCTTCCACAGCAACACCACCCAGCTCGCAATCGACATGGCCAGCAGCAGGATGGCGACAGTGCCGCTGATGGCGTCGCGCTGCTGAAAAAAAGCCATCAGGTTCACTGCAGGCCGAGCACGTCAAACATGTTGAACAGGCCCGCCTTCTTGCCCTCCAGAAAGCGCACGGCACGCAGACTGCCCTGGGCGTAGGTGGAGCGGCTGGAGGATTTGTGGCTGATCTCGATGCGCTCGCCAATGCCGGCAAACAGCACCGTGTGATCGCCCACAATATCGCCGCCGCGTATGGTGGCAAAGCCGATGGAGGACGGGTCGCGCTCACCGGTAACGCCTTCGCGGGCATAGACCGCGCAGTCCTTGAGGTCGCGGCCCAGGGCGTCGGCAATCACCTCACCCATCTTGAGCGCAGTGCCCGAGGGCGCATCCACCTTATGGCGGTGATGCGCCTCGATGATTTCAATGTCGTAGCCGGTGGACAGTGCCTTGGCCGCCATCTCCAATAGCTTAAGTGTCACGTTGACGCCTACGCTCATATTGGGCGCCATCATGATGGCGATGTCTTTGGACGCGGCGTCGATCTCGGCCTTTTGCGCATCGGTAAAACCTGTCGTGCCAATCACCATGGCGATGCCAAGTTCGCGGCAGACCTTGATGTGCGCCAACGTCCCTTCGGGACGGGTGAAGTCGATCAGCACCTGGCTATTTGCCAGACCAGCACGCAGATCGGCGCTGATCAGCACGCCGGTGGGCTGGCCCGCACCCGCGTCCTGGCCGATGGCCGTACTGCTGGCCAGGTCCAGTGCGCCGCTCAGGCTGCAATCATCGGCTGCGCGGATGGCGTCAATCAGCATCTGGCCCATACGGCCGGAAGCACCGGCTACTGCGATTCTGTGGGTCATAGTCAGGTAGTATTAAAAACGAACGCGCGCTTATTGGGACTCGAGCGGCGGATAGTCGGCGGGCACCCTGACTGCCGGTGTGGCCAGCGCTGCCGGTTTGGCGGGCGGCGGGAATTGCTCCAGCTTCTCGGCCGACGCTTCCATGGCCGGCATTTTTTCCATCTTCGGCTTGGACTTGAGCGTGGCGACAAACTCGGCCTCGCTGGGCAGCTCATCGGCCTCAAAGCGGTCCACAATATCGCCCTTGAAAAACACCGTCACATGGCGCGACTGAGACTGGGTGCCTTGTCGTGACAGGGTAAAGACAAAGTCCCAGCGGTCGGCATGAAACAGGCTGGTCAGCAGGGGCGTGCCCAAAATGTCCTTGACCATGGCGCGCTGCATGCCGGGCTTGAGGGCCGCCAGCTGTTCACGCGTCACCACATTGCCTTGCACCCGGTCAAAGTGGTAGGGCGACAGGGTGTCGATCCAGCTTTTGGATTCCGGCGCCGTGCTACACGCGCTCAAACCACCCATCAGCAGAGCCAATGGAAACAGAAGAGGCAATCGGATAGATTCAAGCATGGGTATGTGGCTGGGCGATATGATAGTTCCATTGTAGCCTTGGGCCCTGGCCAGGCGCCCTGGAACATACGCTGGGTTGTACCGGCAACTACGACACCATGACCAACATCGACGAACTCAAAAATACCGGACTCAAGGCGACCATACCGCGCCTAAAAATTCTGGAAGTATTCCAGCGCGGCAAGGTCCGGCACATGACGGCGGAAGATGTATTTCGCATCCTGCTGGAAGAGCGCTCGGACGTGGGCCTGGCCACGGTATACCGCGTGCTGACCCAGTTTGAGCAGGCCGGCATCCTGATTCGCAGCCATTTCGAGAGCGGAAAGTCGGTCTACGAACTCGACGATGGCAAGCACCACGACCATCTGGTGTGTCTGGATTGCGGACGGGTCGAAGAGTTCTACGACCCCGAAATCGAGAAGCGCCAGCATGCGGTGGCCAAGGCCAAGGGCTTCACCATTTCAGACCATGCCCTGAGCCTGTACGCCACCTGCAACCGCGAGCTATGCCCGCATAAAGCAAGCTAGTCCCCTTGCGCCATGGCCTTGCGGTGGCGCTCTACGAATTCCTGGTAGGTGTCGATGCCGCGCAGCTGCAGAATCGTGTTGCGCACGGCGGCTTCCACCAGCACGGCGATGTTGCGACCGGCCACCACCTGAATCACCACCTTGCGCACCGGCACACCCAGCACGTCTTGCGTGAGCGGTTCGTAGGGAATGCGCTCGTATTCGCGCTCCAGCGTCTCGCGCCGCACCAGATGCACGATCAACTTGAGGCGCATCTTGCGGCGCACCGCGGTCTCGCCAAAGATGGCGCGAATATCCAAAAGACCAATGCCGCGCACTTCCAACAGGTTTTGCAAGAGCTCGGGGCAGCGGCCCTCGATGGTGGTCTGGTTGATGCGGAACAGGTCCACGGCGTCATCCGCCACTAGGCCATTGCCGCGTGAAATCAGCTCCAGTCCCAGCTCGCTCTTACCCAGGCCGGACTCGCCCGTAATCAGCACGCCCAGACCCAGAATGTCGATAAACACGCCGTGCATGGAGGTGCGGTCGGCAAAGTGTTTGGACAAATAGGCCCGCAGCACGTCGATGACAAAGGCCGAGGACTCATGGGTGGCGAACATCGGAATCTGTGCGCGTTCACACATCGACAACAGGGCCTGCGGCGCCTGTTGCCCATCGGCCAACACCAGCACCGGTGGCTCCAGCGTGACGATGCGGGAGATGCGCCGGGCGCAGTCTTCGGGCGGGGCATTGGTGATGTAGGCCACCTCGCGTTCGCCCAGAATCTGCACCCGGTAGGGGTGGATGTAATTCAGGTAGCCCACCAGATCGGCGCCGGAGCGGGCCGCACGCACCGCCACCTCGTCAAAGCGGCGCTCGGAGGCGCCAAGACCGGCCACCCATTCCCAGCGCAGCGTTCCGCGGAACTCCTCAAACAGGACGTCGGCACTGACTACGGTCGGTTTCACTGTGCTTCAGCGAAGGTAAGAACTCAGGCTACGCGTGCTGAGTGCCAACCGGCAATCAAGCCATGCAAAGCCAGGGAGTCCGAACAGTCAGCCATCTGGTCGCGCAAGGCCGCGTCGCTCAGCAACTCGGCAATCTCCGACAGTATTTCCAGGTGCTTTTGAGTCGCCGCCTCGGGCACCAGCAAAAAGATCAGCAGCTTGACGGCCTGGTCGTCCGGCGCATCAAAGCCAATCGGCTGCGCCAACTGGAACACCGCGGCCAACGGTGCCTTGAGGCCCTTGATGCGGCCGTGCGGGATGGCAACGCCGTGGCCCAGCCCGGTGGAGCCCAGGCGTTCACGGGAAAACAGGCTGTCGGTCACCAGGGCACGGCTGAGCCCGTGCTGATTCTCGAAAAGCATGCCGGCCTCTTCGAAAGCTCGTTTCTTGCTGGTGACTTCCACTTGGGCGCAGACTTGCGCGCTGGGCAGGATGCGGGAGAGTTGATTCATGATGGGTGGGCCGATTATGCACACAAAAAAACCGCCCTGTGTAGGGCGGTTTTCCGTGATGGGATAAGTCGATTACATCAGGCGCTTGGGCGCCTCGTGGTGGTGGTTTTGCACCCGGTCCTTGTGGCGCACCACCTGCCGGTCCAGCTTGTCCACCAATTCATCCACCGCGGCGTACAAATCCTGGTGCGAACTTTCGGCAAACATGTCGCTGCCCTTGACGTGGATATTGCACTCCGCTCGTTGGCGCCGCTCTTTTTCCTTTTGCTTCTCCACCGTCAGCAGAACCTTGACGTCCACAAGCTGGTCAAAGTGCCGCGTGATGCGATCCAGTTTGGTCGTCACGTAGCTGCGCAGGGCCGGGGTTACTTCCAAGTGATGACCGCTGATCGTCAGGTTCATACATAGCCTCCAATTGCTATCAAGGTTGAAAAAGCGCCTGCAAAACGTTCCACACATCAGGCATGGCGCAAGGGGGAAAAGGTTTTTTCATGCTAGATCGTTTAATTCACTATGCGCCCGAACATGGCGCATTGCAACGACAATTTCTGATGCGCCGCAACATCCTGGGGGCATTGTCGGCCGTTCTTCCACGACATGCCTTCTAATCCAGACCATCGCCCCCACAACCAAGCCCATGGTCACGTCCATTAAAAATCCCCTATCACTTGCCCTGGGCCACCAGGGCGCGCGCGGCGCCAGCTACCTACTGGCGATCCTGCTGTGCCTAGCCATTCTGGTTTACGGCCTGCTGCCCGGTCTGCTGGCCCTATGTCTGGGCTTCCTGCTCGCATCCAGCCTGGTCGGCAGGCAGCGCCTGCGCGGGCCGCATCTGAGCCCGTTCTGGGCCGCGACCCTGGTGATCATGCTGCCCATTCTGGCCCTGATCGCCCTGTTTGCCAACGCCCGCGGCGTGGCGTTTGGCGCTGTGGCGCAATACCAGGCGCTGTTGCACCATCTGGCGGGCACGGTGCTGGAGATACGGCAAAAGTTGCCGCCCGACCTGGCCAGCCATCTGCCCGATGAACTACTGGCGGCCCAAAGCTGGCTGGTGGACTACCTGCAGTCCCAGGCCCATGCACTGACCGGCTTTGGCACGGCGGGATTGCGCGGCGGATTGCTGGTGTATGTGGGCCTGGTGGTGGGCGCGCTGATGGTAGGCAGCCAGGCGCCGCTAGCCAAAGGCCCCTTACGCAGCGCACTGCGCCAGCGCGGCACCGACTTCATGACGGCGTTTCGCCAGATCGTGGTGGCCCAGTTCTGGATTGCCGCCTTCAACGCCACTTGCACCGCAGCCTTTTTATGGCTCGCCTTGCCGTGGGCAGGGGTCAGCATTCCCTACTCTGCCACCCTGGTGGGTCTGACCTTTGTGGCAAGCCTGGTGCCCATCGTCGGCAACCTGGTGTGCAACAGCGTGCTGACCATTGCCGGGGTCTCGGTGTCGCCCACCGTGGGTCTGGCCTGCCTGCTGTTTCTGGTGGCGGTGCACAAGTTTGAATACTTCATCAATGCCAAGGTGGTGGGCAAAAGCACCCACACTGCAGCCTGGGAACTGCTGAGCGTGATGTTTATCGGCGAGGCCATTTTTGGCGTCGCCGGTCTGGTGGCCGCACCGCTGTACTACGCCTATGCCAAGCGCGAGCTGCTGGATGCCGGGCTCATTTAGCACCGTCGTAACGGCGCCCGGTCAGTCGTTCAAAGCCAGAGCGCGCACCAGCTCGGTGATGATGCGCCGCGCATAGACGCTGGCCACATCGCGCACAAAAAGCGGAAAGTCGACATGGGCGGCAGCGTCGGCACGGTCCGAGATGCTGCGCACCGCCGCAAAGGCCAGGCCGTAATCGTGGCAGACCTGGGCCACTGCGGCACCCTCCATCTCCACCGCCAGGGGCTGGTGGCCATGGCTTTGCAAGGCCTCCACAATGCCGCGGGTCTCGTCCAGGCCATTGACAAAGCGGTCGCCGCTGGCAATCAGACCCTGGTGAATCTGGGGCGTGCGCCCGGCGTGTTGCAGGCCCTGCAGCCCGACCGCGCAGGCAGCCAGCAGGGCACGCTCCAGCGCCGCATCGGCGGCAAAAGCGGTCTGGCCCGTCAACGGTATCTGGTAGCGCGGAAACAGGGGCGAGGCATCCATGTCGTGCTGCACATAGGCGCTGCCCACCACCACATCACCTACCTGCACGTTGCTGCCCACACCACCGGCCACGCCGGTAAACACAATGGCGCCGGCGTCAAAGCGCTCGATCAGGGCCACGCTGGTGGTGGCTGCCGCCACCTTGCCAATGCGCGAAAGCGCCAGCACCACGTGCAAGCCGCCGAGCCGACCCTGCCAGAATTCGCGCCCCGCATGGCGCACGCGCTGTCCGTCCTGCAACTGCTCCACCAAGCCGTCCTGCTCCTCGGCCAGCGCGCTCAGAATGGCTAAGGGCCGGCCACTAGGTCGGTGGGCCGCAAACATTACTTATCTCGCAGCTCGCGGCGCAGCACCTTGCCAACCGGAGTCTTGGGCAACTCGTCGCGGAATTCCACGACCCGGGGCTGTTTGTAGCCGGTGAGGTTTTCGCGGCAGTAGGCGCGCACGTCGGCCTCGCTCAGGGCCGGGTCCTTGCGCACCACCACCAGCTTGACGGCCTCGCCCGACTTGGCATCGTTCACGCCGACGCAGGCGCACTCCGACACGCCGGGCATCTGGCCGACAACGTCTTCGAGCTCGCTGGGAAAGACATTGAAGCCGCTGACCAGAATCATGTCCTTTTTGCGGTCCACGATTTTGAAATAACCGCGCGCATCGACCACGCCGATATCGCCGGTCTTGAAGAAGCCGTCGGCGGTCATGGCTTTGGCGGTTTCATCCGGGCGCTGCCAATAGCCCGCCATCACCTGGGGACCCTTGATGGCGATCTCGCCGGGCTGGCCGGTGGCCACCTCCCGCCCCTGGTCATCGAGCAGCTTGAATTCGGTATTGGGCAGCGGCAATCCGATACTGGCTGTGTATTCGGTCCCGGTGACCGGGTTGCAACTGGCCGAGGGCGAGGTCTCGCTCAGGCCATAACCCTCACAAATCGGGCAGCCGGTTTTTTCAAACCAGTGCTGTGCCACGGCGCTCTGCACCGCAGTGCCACCGCCCAGGGACACCTTGAGCTGGCTCCAGTCGACGCTCTCAAAATCGGGGTGATTGAGCAGCGCGTTAAACAGGGTGTTGACGGCCGGCAAGATATGGATGCTGTGCTTGGACAGCTCCTTGAGCACCGCCGCAATATCGCGCGGATTGGGGATCAGCACCAGCTTGCCACCCAGACGCAGCGACAGCATCATGCCGATGGTGAAGGCGAAGATATGGTACAGCGGCAGGGCGCAGACACTGACAGGCTGAACGTCCGCTGGTAGCTGGCCCATGACCGGCGCATTCCACGCCTCGGACTGCAGCACATTGGCGATCAAGTTGCGGTGCAACAGCACCGCGCCCTTGGAGACGCCGGTGGTACCACCGGTGTATTGCAGCACCGCCACATCATTCGGTTTGCTCGCCACCCTGGTAAAGGGCAGCTTGGCACCGCGCGCCAGCGCCTGATTAAAACGCACGGCAGCGGGCAGCTCAAAGGGCGGCACCAGCTTCTTGACGTTGCGCACCACATAGTTCACCAGCACGCTCTTGATGAGTCCCAACTGATCGCCCATGGCGCACAACACCACGTGCTTGACCGCCGTGGCGGCCAGGCATTTCTCCAGGGTGGCGGCAAAGTTCTCGATGATGACAATGGCACGGGCGCCGCTGTCCTTGAGCTGATGCTCCAGCTCGCGCGGGGTGTAGAGCGGGTTGACGTTCACCACGACCAGGCCGGCACGCAGGATGCCCGCCACTGCCACCGGGTACTGCGGCACATTGGGCATCATGATGGCAACGCGGTCGCCCCGCACCAGACCTAGACTCTGCAGGTAGGCGGCAAAGGCCTGACTCAGGCTATCGGTTTGCGCGTAACTGACGTCTTGGCCCATAAAGCTATAGGCCACAGCACTCGCGTTTTTGCGGAAGCTGGTCTCCATCAAATCCACCAGCGAGCCGTAAACGTCCACGTCTATTTCGGCGGGAACGCCTGCGGGATAACTTTCAAGCCAAATGCGCTGTGTCATGTTTTTGTATGGCACGGGTGGAACCGAGTAGCCAAGTGCAGTCTCTCAGCTACGCGCAGTCAGGCCTTGAGCACGGTCAGCACTTCGTCCAACATCTTCTTGGCATCGCCAAACAGCATGCGGTTGTTCTCCTTGTAGAACAGCGGATTGTCCACGCCGGCATAGCCCGAGGCCATGCTGCGCTTCATCACGATCGAGGTCTTGGCCTTCCAGACCTCCAGCACCGGCATGCCGGCAATCGGGCTGGTGGGGTCGTCCTGCGCTGCCGGATTGACGATGTCGTTGGCGCCGATCACGATGGCCACGTCGGTCGCGGGAAAGTCGTCGTTCAACTCGTCCATTTCAAACACGATGTCGTAGGGCACCCGGGCCTCGGCCAGCAGCACGTTCATGTGGCCTGGCATGCGCCCCGCCACCGGGTGGATGCCAAAGCGCACGTTCACGCCTTTTTCGCGCAGCACCTTGGTGATTTCGAACACCGTGTGCTGGGCCTGCGCCACCGCCATGCCGTAGCCCGGAACGATGATCACGCTCTTGGCCTCACGCAGCAGCTCTGCAGCTTCCGTGGCATTCACAGGCACCACTTCGCCGACCGGCTCGGCCGTGCCACCGGCCGGCTTGGGTGCCGCGCTGGCGGTGCCGAAACCACCCGCAATCACGCTGATAAAGCTGCGGTTCATGGCATTGCACATGATGTAAGACAGGATGGCACCGCTGGAGCCCACCAGCGCACCGATCACGATCAGCAGGTCGTTGGACAGCATGAAGCCAGTGGCCGCAGCGGCCCAGCCGGAGTAGCTGTTGAGCATGGACACCACCACCGGCATGTCGGCGCCACCAATGGCCATCACCATGTGCACGCCAAACAGCAAGGCGATCACGGTCATCACAAGTACCGGTGTCATGGCGTCGGCAATGCTGTGCGATTCCATGAACACGCCACCAAAATAAATCACCACCAGCAGGCCTGCCAGGTTCATCCAGTGACGTCCCGGCAGCAACATCGGATTGCCACCTATGCGGCCCGACAGCTTGCCAAAGGCGATGATGGAGCCAGAGAAGGTCATCGCGCCGATCAGGATGCCGATGTAGATTTCCATCTCATGAATGGACTTGGCCGAACCGGTAAATTCCTTGGCGGCTTCCGGGTCGATGAAGGTGGCAAAACCGACCAACATCGCGGCCAGGCCGACCATGCTGTGCATCAGCGCCACCAGTTCGGGCATCTGCGTCATTTGCACGGTGCGTGCCGCATACAGTCCGACGGCCCCACCGACCAGCATGGCGCCTATGATCCAGGGAATACCGGCGGCGCCGACCTGCGGCCCAAATACGGTGGCGAGCACCGCAATAGTCATGCCTATCATGCCGAACAGGTTGCCGCGGCGTGAGGACTCCTGGTTGGACAGGCCGCCCAGGCTGAGGATAAAGAGAATGGTAGCTCCGATATAGGAGACGGTGGCCAGGCTTGCAGACATCAGTCGTCTCCTTTATTTACGGAACATGGCCAGCATGCGCTGGGTCACGGCGAAACCGCCGAACATATTGATGGAGGTGAGCACAATGCCCGCCACCGCCAGCCAGCGAATCCAGTCATCCGGCCGGCCCGCCGCGCCCACAACCAGGGGCGGCGCGATCTGCACCAAGGCGCCGATGGCAATAATGCTGCTGATGGCATTGGTCACGCTCATCAACGGCGTGTGCAGCGCAGGCTTGACGTTCCACACCACCATATAGCCCACGAAGCAGGCCAGCACAAACACCGTAAAGTGCGCCAGGAAGGCCTGCGGCGCATTGGCGCCGACAAACCAGAACAGCAAGGCTGCCACACCAAACATCACCGCCAGTTTGTTGCCCGCCATGGGCTCGCTGGGTGCGCCGTGACCATGCGCTTTTTTCGCTGCGGGTGCCGCCGCCGGTTTCGCCGCAGGCGCTGCCGCCGCCACCTTGGGCGCCGGTGCGGGCCAGGTAATGGCGCCGTCCTTGGTGACGGTCAGGCCACGGATGGCGTCGTCTTCCATGTTGACGTTGATGACGCCGTTCTTGGTCTTGCACAGTTCCTCGGACAGACGGAACAAATTGTTGGCGTACAGCGTGGCCGACTGCGTGGACAGGCGCGACACCAGGTCGGTGTAGCCGACGATGGTCACACCATGCTTGACCACGGACTGGCCGGGCTCGGTCAGTTCGCAGTTGCCGCCCTGCTCCGCCGCCATGTCGACAATGACGCTGCCCGGTTTCATGCTCCTCACCATCTCGGCGGTGATGAGCTTGGGTGCGGGCTTGCCCGGAATCAGCGCCGTGGTGATGATGATGTCCACCTCCCTGGCCTGCTTGGCGTACATGGCGCGCTGGGCCTGCTGGAAGCCCTCGCTCATGACCTTGGCGTAGCCGCCACCGCCCGAACCCTCTTCCTCGTAATCGACCTTGACGAATTCGCCGCCCAGCGACACCACCTGATCGGCCACTTCGGCGCGGGTGTCGTTAGCGCGCACGACAGCGCCCAGGCTGGCGGCAGTGCCGATGGCAGCCAGACCGGCCACACCGGCACCGGCGATAAAGACCTTGGCCGGAGCCACCTTGCCTGCGGCTGTGATCTGGCCGTTGAAAAAGCGACCGAAGGCATTGGCCGCTTCGATCACGGCGCGGTAACCGGCGACGCCTGCCTGCGAGGTCAAGGCATCCATCTTCTGGGCGCGGCTCAGGGTGCGCGGCAGCGCGTCAATAGCCAGCACCGTGATCCGGCGCTCGGCCAGCGCCTTGAGCAAATCAGGGTTTTGCGCCGGCCAGATGAAACTCACCAGGGTCTGCCCCACGTGCATCAGCGCCACTTCGTCCAGGGTTGGTGCGCGCACCTTGAACACGATGTCGGAGGCACCCCACAAGGCGGCAGCACCTGCCTCCACCGTAGCGCCGGCGGCGCGATAGGCGTCGTCGCTGATATTGGCGGCGTCGCCCGCGCTCGCTTCGACGCAGACGCTAAAGCCCAGCTTGATGAGCTTTTCAACCACCTCGGGCACGGTGGCCACGCGCTTTTCACCAAGGAAAATTTCGCGCGGCACGCCTATGCGTTGTGCCTTAATCGCGGGGGCAGCGGTATCACCCGATGTTGCTGCTACGCCAGTTTGCATGAAGGGACTCCTCGTCATATTTATGGAAACAGCCCGTGCGGCAAACCCTTTCGGGTCAGCAAAGCGGAGCGACTGCGTCCGCGAGCTTAACTGAAAATACCGTGGCCCCCGACGCACATAACAATGACTTGCCTCAATGAAGCGCGAATCTCGGTGGCAAGCCCATGCCGGTGAAGGCGCTGCGATCGCGCAACTAAAATCGAAGCATGGTCAAACAAAGAATCGTGGTCGGTTTAAGCGGCGGGGTGGACTCCGCCGTCACCGCCTACCTATTGAAACAGCAGGGCCATGAGGTCATCGGCATCTTCATGAAGAACTGGGAGGACGATGACGACAGCGAATATTGCTCGTCCAACATCGACTTCGTGGATGCCGCTGCCGTGGCCGATGTGATCGGCATCGAAATCGAGCATGTCAACTTTGCCGCCGACTACAAGGACCGGGTGTTTGCCGAGTTCCTGCGCGAGTACCAGGCCGGGCGCACGCCCAATCCCGACATCCTGTGCAATGCCGAGATCAAGTTCAAGGCCTTTCTGGACCATGCCATGCGCCTGGGCGCGGACAAGATCGCCACCGGTCACTATGCAAGGGTTCGGCAGAACCCGGCCACTGGCCTGCACGAACTGCTCAAGGGTCTGGACCCGTCCAAAGACCAGAGCTACTTTTTGCACCGCTTGAACCAAGCCCAATTATCCAAAACCCTGTTCCCGGTCGGCGAGTTGCACAAGACCGAGGTGCGCCGCATTGCCGCAGAGATGCATCTGCCCAACGCCAAAAAGAAGGACTCCACCGGCATCTGCTTTATCGGTGAGCGCCCGTTTCGCGACTTTTTGAACCGCTACATCTCCAAGGAACCGGGCCCCATCAAGAACCCCAAGGGCCACACCATTGGCGAGCATGTGGGCCTGTCCTTTTACACATTGGGCCAGCGCCAGGGCCTGGGCATAGGCGGGCTCAAGACCCGTGGTGCACAGCGCGGCGGCGGCGAGCACGAACCCTGGTTTGTAGCGCGAAAGGACATGGAACACAACACACTCTGGGTAGTGCAAGGCCACGAACACCCCTGGCTGCAGTCCAGCCAGCTCACGGCACAGGACACGAGCTGGTGTGCGGGTGCGCCACCGGCCAATGGCCCGTTGGCCGCCAAGACCCGCTACCGGCAAGCCGATGCGCCCTGCCAGTTTCAGAGCCTGAGCGCCGAGGGCCTTGCACTCACATTCGCGCAGCCGCAGTGGGCCGTCACACCCGGCCAGTCAGCCGTGGTCTATGACGGAGACGTCTGCCTGGGAGGTGGGATTATCGCCAGCAAGGGCGACACCCGATAAGGGGCCTTACCACCCTGAAACACAATTCTTGATTGCTGGCCTTCATTGCTGCTGCCGTGTCGCGATCACAGCGCACTGCAGGGCCGCATTGGCTACCACGTAGTTCGCGGCAATAGTGACGGTATTGGTCATGGAGCTGGTCAGAGCAGTTCCAGGGTTGCCGGACACTGCGGCATTGGTGTCCGTGCAGCGTATGCTGGCAATTTTCCAACCCGTCTCCACCGTGGGAACGCTCACCGTCAGCGTGGTGGCCAGGTTCACCGCCGACAGAGTTTGGGTCAGGCCTTTGGTTACCGTATTGAGGATGGTGCTGCTGTTTTGCTGGGGTATCCAGCCATTGTTGCCGGTATAGCCAAAGGTCTCCGGCGGGTTGAAGGTGGCCGGTGCGGTCACGATCGCTTTTTGGGACACCGTCAATGTGGGCGCAGGTGCATTGGTAAACGTGCAAACCAGGTCCGAACCCACCAGCACATTACTGGCCGGGATCTGCAGCGTGGTGCCGCTCAAAGTGCCAAAGCTTGCCGGATTGCCGGTGGCCGCTGCATGGTTGTCCAAGCAGCTGGCGCTGCTAAGCACCCAGCTCGCAGGCAGCGTCTCCCTCACCTCGGTCAAGGTGTTGCTGGCCGCCAGATTCACGGTGCTGCCGCTGGCGGGCGTGGCTGGGGCGGTGGTGCTCAGCACATAGCTGTTGTTGGTGCTAAAGCCGTTGGCGTTGGCCGCTGTACCGTTGAAGGTGAAGCTGCCCGTGCCACCGATGCTGATCTTGCGCACCGTCAGTTTGGTCAGGGCCGCACCGTTGGTGATGGTGCAGCTGATCACATCGCCCGCAGCCACGCTGAACCCGTCACCGGGCTTGGCCACCGCCGTCACCACACTGCCACCCACGCCGCTGTTGCTGCAATTCGCCGTGGCAGCGTATTGCCCCAGGCTGGAGCCTGAGCCACTGACCATGGCTTCGTTGATGCTGTAGGCCGTGCCGGCGGTGGCGACATAAATGCCGGTACTTCCACCGGTGATGGTGCTGCCGGTTCCCGCCGTGCTGGCACTGGCCAAGGTGGTGGAGCCAGCGCCATTTCGGATCTGCACGGTGAACTGGTCGTTGCTATTGATGCGGTTTCCATTCAACTGCTTGCTCACCACAATCGTCGGGTTGGCAAGCCCAATCACCACATGGCATACCAAAACCGCGCCGGGCTTGACGTTGGCCGCGGAAATGGTGAAAACGCTGTCGGTAAAGTTTCCCAGACTGCCGCTGGAATTGCCATCTGCGGCGTAATTGCTGTCGGTGCAATAGGCATTGCCAATCTTCAGACCGGCGGGCAGGGCCGGTGTGATGACGGTGTCCAGCGCCGCAGCCGTGAGGCTTTGCAGCGGTGTTGCCGTGCCCGCTACACCGGCTACCGTGCTGCTGACATTTTGCGTAAGCCAGCCATTGCTGCCTGCGTATTGGTAACTTACTGGCAGGGCGATACCGGAACCAATGGTTTGGTCCAGCGTGATGCTTGCCTGTTTTGGCGTGTTGATGACCCTACAGCTGATGTCATCACCAGCCACCAGCGGACCAAACCGGATGCCCATTCCGACCGAGACGTCGGTGCCGCCGTTGGCTGTGCTCAAACTGTTGGTACAGGTGCTGCCACCAATGTCGTATTGCTGCTGGCTCGATACGCTGCCTGCAGCCATCAATTCTCCAAACATGTAGGACGTGCCAATCTGAGCCGTGAATGAGGTGCTACCACCGGTCACCGTGGAGCCGCTACCGCCCGTTGTAGCTTGTGCCTGCACACCGGCTCCAAAAATATATATCGAGACTACAAACTGGTCGTTGTTGTTGATGCGGTTACCACCCATCACTTTGTAAATTGCTATGGTGGGCGCCTTGGGCGCGTTGGCGACAGTGCAACTGATCACATCGCCCAGGTTCGCCGAGAAGCTGTCGCCCAACTTGGCTACCGATGCGACGCTGGTGCCGCCGGCGCCAGTGTTGGTGCAACTCACGCTGGGTGCGTATTGCGACACGCTGGAGCTGCCGCTGGCCATGACTTCGTTGACACTGTAGCTGGTGGCCGC